>DATLTT010000018.1:0-42851 GCA_035533455.1 Acidimicrobiales bacterium
TCTTGTCGCCCGGTGAGGTCGGCCACTGGTTCAGCCGACCACGGTTGCGGTTCAGGTCTCGACCAGGCCATCGTGATGGCTTCTCAGCACACCGGCCCGAGCCCAGCAGTCCGCGCAACGTATGTCAACCTCCCCAGCAGCCCCCTTTCAAACCGTGCACGACCTTTTCGCGCGCACGGCGTTCCGACCTCGTTCACCGTGGTGCACGCGCAGTCCCGTATCGCACGTTCCCAGAGAGTGCGTAGACCTCGAGGTTCTCAAGCCACTCGTCAGTAGATCGAGTGGCCCAGTTGCGGTCCGAGACCCGGCGTTCGATCAGTGCCATCAGGGCCTCGTGACCGATCTCGTCGAAGCAACTCTTGATGTCGGCGTCGAGCACCCAGTGCGCGCCCGCGTTCGCCGCGAGGCGAATCACTTCGAGGGCGTCGTGCGCCGAGCTTTTCGGGCGAAACCCGAAACCCGTGGGCGCGCATCTGACACACGGCGACTTCGACCTCGGGCGCGGTGCGATGTGTGCAACAACCATCAGACCGTCGAGACCTTTTCTCTGTCAACAACGGTGCTAGGAATTACACCTCGTCGATTCGACACTGACCCGCTTCTTCGCTCTTCACTCGTGCGTCGATGAAGCAGGGGTCCTTCGCTCGGGTCGGGTGATGTTGTCCCGTCCGTCGTCACTCCTACGTCCCCTCCGACGGCCTCTCGACGATCCGCCCTTTCTCGAAGACCGGTTATGGGCGGACGAACTCCTCATCCTCGCCGGACGAGGGCCGAGGAGTGCTTCCCCGTTGCCGCGACAACTGCCGTCACGTTCCGGTTCCCTACGCCGGAGGGCTCTTCGTTGTCCGCTCCACGTACTCAGGAATCTTCCGTGGCCTTCGCCCTATGAAGACGGACTCGGCTTCCTCCCGCCCTGCTTTCGCAGCCCTAAATAACGACGCCGCCAACTTCACTTCACGTTGCGGACCGTGACTTCGATTCACCCCGCTTCGACGCTGTCATTTCGACCATCGCCGGGGGTTGCACTACCGAAGGCCTTGGCGCCTCCTCGGACCGGACTTTCACCGACGAGCCATCGCGACCTGGTCGCTAAGTGTCGCGAGGATCCGAGCGAGCGATTGGCGTCGAGTTCTCTGGCCCGAACGCAGTATTCGTGCCCGGTCCGCGCATCTCGTCGGAGTGGCTATTCGCTTGAAGCAAGTCCCGCGGCGCGCACGCCGTCCAGCGCGGCGACCTCGTCGTTGTCCGGCGTATCGCCGCTCACCCCGACGCTTCCGATGATCTGACCTTCACGAAGCACGAGAACCCCTCCGGCGGCGGGAGCCATGCGGCCCTGGGAGATCGTGACGAGGCTCGTGACGAACTGCGGACGAGTCTCGGCCATGACGGCGAAGTTTCTTGAAGGCGCGGCGAGCGAGATGGCCGTCCAGGCCTTGGCCGTGGCGATGTCGACGCGCAGAAACGTCGCACCTTCTTGGCGCTTGACGACGAGTGCGTGGCCGCCACGATCGAGCACGCACACGGCGATCGGATTCAAGCCCCGGTGCAGCGCGCCGTCAATGGCCCCCTGTGCGATTGCGTCAGCCTCAGCGAGGGTCAAGTCGGTCATGTCGATGCTCCTTCAGTTGCGCGAACTGATTCTTGCGTTTTGACGCGTCGTCGCCACGCATTGAGGACGTCCTCGGTGTAGCCGTTCGGCGATTTCGTGCCCTCAAAGACCAGTTCGAGGGCCGCCGAAACGCCCGGGCTCGCTAGCGCGTCCGGCAACATCGGCCGGTAGGCGGCGTCGTTCGCGTTCTGCTCGTCGACCAGCGCCGCCATCTCAACGAACGTTGACACGATCGCGTCGCGTTCGAGAAGGCCGTGCAGGTGCCAGTTGGCAAGGTGCTGGCTCGAGATGCGCAACGTCGCTCGGTCCTCCATGAGCGCGACACCATTGATGTCGGGCACCTTCGAACATCCGATGCCCTGGCCCACCCATCGAACGACGTATCCGAGAATGCCTTGCGCGTTGTTGGCCAGCTCCTCGTTGATCTCAACGCTCGTGGGTTGGCTGGCGAGCAGTGGAAGCTCGAGGAGGTCATCAACGCGGGTCGACGGATGCAGCGCGATCTCGTCTTGGCGCGCGGCGACATCGACCACGTGGTAGTGCATGGCGTGCAGCGCTGCGGCGGTCGGTGAGGGCACCCACGCGCACGACGCACCGGCTCGCGGGTGCGCGATCTTCACGTCGACGAGCTCCGCCATCGCGTCGGGCATGGCCCACATACCCTTGCCGATCTGCGCGACGCCGCGAAAGCCCATGGCGAGCGCGACATCAACGTTGTTCTGTTCGTACGCGAGTAGCCACGCGGTCGATCGCATGTCACCTTTGCGCACCACCGGACCCGCCGTCATGGCGGTATGAATTTCGTCGCCGGTCCGATCGAGAAAGCCGGTGTTGATGAAGATGACCCGCTGGCGGGCCGCCGCGATGCAGTTGGCGAGGTTCAGCGACGTCCGTCGCTCCTCGTCCATGATGCCAATCTTCACGGTGTTCTCGGGGAGGTTCAAGAGACGTTCGACGGCGGCGAAGACCTCGACCGTGAAGGCGACCTCGGCACTACCGTGCATCTTTGGTTTCACGACGTAGACGCTTCCCACGACGCTGTTGCGTAATTCGCCGAGCCCACGTAGGTCGAACATCGCGATGGTGACGGTCATCAACGCGTCGAGTAGTCCCTCAGGTATTTCGCGGTCGTCTTCGGTTCGGACTATGTCGGTCATCATGTGCATGCCGACGTTGCGGATGAGGAGCAGACTGCGACCCGGAAGAGTAAACGGCGCCCCGTCGGGAGCGATGAAGGAGCGATCTGGTCGAAGTCGGCGGGTTAGTTGACCACCGTCCTTCTCAAACGTTGCTTCGAGGTCGCCGGTCATAAGTCCAAGCCAGTTGCGGTAGAGCAACGTCTTGTCGTCCGCGTCGACCGTTACGACCGAATCCTCGCAGTCCTGGATGGTCGTGATCGCGGCCTCAACGATGACGTCGGCGACGCCGGCGAGACTCTGTCGACCGATCGGGTGGTGTCGATCAACTACGAGTTCGATGTGGAGCCCGTTGTTGCGAAGAAGGATTCTCGTGGTGTCCTGATCGCGTTGAAATCCCACGAACTGCTTGGGGTCGACGAGCTCGCTGGTGCGACCGTCACTCAGCGTCACCGTGAGGGTCACCGGCGCCTCGGCGCTCAGATTGAACTCGGTAACCTCGCCGTACCGTGCGCTCGCGAGGGGGACCGCTTGATCAAGGAAGCCGTTTGCGTACGCGATGACCCGCTCGCCGCGCACAGGATTGTAGCTGAAGCCGGGATTGGCGCCCCCCTGATCAGGAATGACGTTAGTGCCGTAGAGGGCGTCGTACAGGCTGGTCCAGCGCGCGTTCGCGGCATTGAGAGCGAATCGCGCGTTATCGAGAGGCACGACGAGCTGGGGACCGGCGACGTGCGCGATCTCGGGGTCGACGTGGTCGACATCGATGGGAACGGGAGCCGACACGGGCTCGAGGTAGCCAATCTCGGTAAGGAAGCCGCGGTACTCAGCACCGTCGCCCCCTCCGGAGTGCGTCGAATGCCACTGGTCGAGCTGCTGTTGCAGCGCCGAGCGGCGTTCGAGGAGCGCAGTGTTACGAGGTCCAAACGTCGCGACAATCTCGGCGAAGCCTGACCAGAAGACGTCCGGGTCGATCCCGAGCGGAGCCAGTACCTCCTCGGTGGCGAAGCGATCGAGAGTCCTGGCAACGCGAAGGCCGCCTCGTTGCACGTAGCTATTCGCTGATGTCATCGTGTCTCAACTTGGACGGCGATTCAATGTGAGAGACAAGGCTTAGGTCGCACGTCCAAGATTGTCAAGCCCTTACTTGTCGATTTTTCGAGGAATCCGTTCGTCGGCCGATGCTGAGCGTCGACGCACGTAGACGTTTTTATCACAGTGCGACACCAGTACTAAGAGATCGCGGCAAGAACGCGCGGAGTCGGGGCGCGCGTGCTCGCGGCGCCCTGGGTCGATCGACTCGGGCGTGCGATCACGAACGATCCGAAACGCTCGACGTTGCGGTGCGCTGGTATGAAGCATCGGCGTCAGTCCCTCCCCGAGTCCCCGTGCCCCCCAGCCCGAGCCCGGGCAGGGCCAACTCCTCCTTGTTCGCGGGACCGAAGCGCCCGCTCGGCCCACGTACCTCCCCTCGTCGTCGACGGTTGCCAGCTCATTTCACGCCCCTACCCGTGGACCGTCCCACGAGCTCAGCCCCCACGACTAGTGAGGATTGACCGACGCACGACTCGAATCGTTCCGACCGGACCGTTCGTTCGAAGCAGCCCTACTGGCTTGGCTCCTGGTCTTACCAGTCCGGCGCTTTCCCAACGAGGCGGGCATTGAGCAGCGACACCAGGGAATAGACAATCGTCGTCCCCGGCATCGCCGTCTCGGTGAGTTGACCCAGCTCGATGAAGCTCCCGACGAGAGGTTCGATCTCCAGGGCCCGTCCGGCTTCGACGTCTTGGAGCATCGACGTCTTGTGATCGCCGACCTTTTCCGCACCCACGATCCGCTGCTCGACGGACAGCCGGAGCTGCAACCCGAGTTTTGCGGCGACCTCGGAGGACTCCAGCATCATTTGCGCGGCGAGCGCTCGAGTGGCCGGGAATCGACAGATCTCGGCGAGCGTGGCACCGGTGAGTGCGCTGATGGGGTTCATCGCCAAGTTGCCCCACGCCTTCACCCACAGATGGGACCTGACGTCAGTGAGCACGCGCGACTTGAATCCCGCCTCGGTGAGGACCTGGGCGATTCCTGTCGCCCGATCCGACCGTTCGCCGTCGAGTTCGCCCACCGGAAACCTGTCACCCTCGACCAGGCGAAACACTCCCGGGGCGTCTCGTTCGACGGCCGGGTAGGCGATCGCGGCGACGATCCGATCGACCGGAATGTACCGCTCGAGCGTGCCGTCGGGGTCGAGAGTCTGGAGTCGGCGGCCGTCAAACGGGCCGGGGAACTTCTGGAAGAACCACCACGGAACACCATTCTGCAAGGGGAGCACGACGGTTTCCTCGTGGTAGAGGTGCGGGAGTTGGTGAGCTATCTCAGCGATCTGCTGTGCCTTGAGCGCCACTACCACCAGGTCCTGCGGGCCCAACACGCCAAGGTCGTCGGAGGCCTGCAGTTCAGTGGCCACGAGCATGGTGCCGTCCGGTTCCTCCAGCGTCATCCCGTTGGCGCGGATCGCGGCGAGGCTGTCTCCGCGTGCGAACACGCTGACTTGTTGGCCAGCGAGGGCTAGGCGAACGCCCAGCAGACCACCGATTGCTCCCGCACCCACAATGGCGACACGCACTTTCGCACTTTAGCCGGGCCATCCCCACGCGGTCTCAAGTCCCGGCCGGCGCGAACCTCCAGACGATAGCTCTGCACCAACTGGTGAGGAGATCAGGTCGAAGCGATCAGAGGCTGAGCTTCTCGGCGAGACCGATTCGCTGAACCTTGCCGGTGGCGCCTTTGGGGATCTCGGCCGCGAACACGATCCGCCTGGGCACCTTGAACGGGGCGAGTCGTTCGCCGAGGTAGGCGCGCAGCTCCCTCTCGGTGACCTCCTTGCCGTCGGTCAGCACGACGACGGCGCCGATCTCTTCTCCGAGCTTCTCATGAGGGATTGCGAAGGTGACTGCTTCGGCGACCGCCGGGTGCCTGAGGAGCACTTCGTCAATCTCAATCGGCGAGATCTTCTCGCCGCCCCGGTTGATCTGCTCCTTTAGACGGCCCGTGAGAAAGAGAAAGCCATCCTCGTCGAGCACGCCCTCGTCTCCCGTTCGGAACCAGCCGGCGGTGAAAGCGGACGCGTTCGCGGACGGGTTGTTCTCGTAGCCATCGAGGATCGTGGCGCCCCGGACCGATACTTCGCCACGTTCGCCAGGTGGCAGGACGTTGTTCTCCTGGTCAAGGATGGCCACCTCGATGCCGCTCGCGATGCCCACCGAGCCCGGCTTCACGTGTCCCGGCGGCAAGGGGTTGGAAGTCATCTGATGCGAGGCCTCCGTCATCCCGTAGGCCTCGATGATCGGCACGTCGAACTGCGCACGCAGGCCCTCCGAGACGGACGCCGGCAAGGCGGCCGAGGACGAGCGGACGAAGCGCAGCGTCGTCGGTCGGGGCGCGGGCGCTCGAGCGAGCACCATTTGGTGCATCGTCGGCACGGCGCTGTAATAGGTGGGATGCAACTCGTCGACCCAGCGGTGGAACGCGAACGCGTCAAACCCGGGCGTGCACGCGACCGACCCGCCGACCGACAGCGGTCCCAAGAGCCCAGCCATCATCCCGTGGATATGGAACAGCGGCATCACGTTGAGTGAACGGTCGCCGGCGCCGAGCCCGAGCGATGACGCGATGTTGCGAGCAGACCGGGCGAGGTTGCGCTGACGCAACGTCACGATCTTCGGCCGCGACGTCGTGCCCGAAGTATGCAGGACCAGCGCGAGGTCGTCGGCGGTCGGGCGGGCCATCGAACTCTTCCCGGCGAACGGCACCACGAGGTCGATCGTAAGACCTTCGCCGCGCACCGTGATGGGGATCACTCCTTCCGGCGCCGCCGCGAGGGCCTCGGGTGAGGCTCCCTCGAGGGTAATGAGCGCCGACGCGTGGAGGTCGTCGAGGTAGAACCGGAACTCATCCTCGCGATACTTCGGGTTGAGAGGCGCGGCGCAACCGACGGCCATGGCGGCCAGCAGTACGAACGCCATTTCCGGACCGTTCGGCAACACGATCGCGAACCGGCTATTCGGACCGAGTCCGGCACTTCGCAACTGCGCCGCGAGGCGATCAACCTCCCGGCGCAGCGTCTCATGATCGGCGACACCGCCGTCCACACTCAACAGAGCAGGCCCCGTCGCGTCCAAGGGAAGCAGAGCCGCTACGGTGTCGGGCGCTGACGAGTGATCGGAGGGCGTATCGATATCGGACATAGATGCGGGCACTCCTGCTCAGCGACGATCGCGCGGGGATTCTCAGTATCGCATAACGACGTTACGGCCGTACTCGTCGCTTCCCCTGCGCGTGCGTCCGCGTACGCCTAACTGCTCGGGCGCACTGACAGCAACGCTCAGGAGCAATCACGCCGCCGAACAGCAACTGTCGTCGGCCAACCGGCGAGACGACGGTCCGAGTAGACGCAAAGGTCCCGTCCGTTGCGGCGATGCCGGCAGTCGCCAGTTGGGGAGCGAATCTCAAAGTCCCGGGGCGTGCGCGTACCTAGCGCCACAGGACCTGCGGTCGTCGTTCGCCTCGTCGAGACCAATTGAAAATGTCCACCCCCATTAGGCTCGAGCGTTGTGCGCCGTCCTCGCCCCTGCCTTCAACGACGTGTGAACTTGACGAGCGCGTTCTTGACTGGCCTCCTAATGACGGGCTGTGTGATGAGTAACGCGGGTGCAACCTCTAGTTCGCGTTCGACGAAAACAGCCGGCGATCCCGACACCCGTCAAGCCTTACTACGTGTTGCGGTGGAGTTCAACAACGACTACGCGGCCAATCGCAGCGGGCTCGTGTACGGCCGATGGGACGCGAGGAGTAAGTCGGTCATCCCTCGCGCCCAGTACGTTCGGCGCCACGTCGAATGCCCGACCGCGCCCGGGCGCGCCCTCGTCGAGGGCGCGAGTCGAGCGGCCCACGGGTACTGGCGGGTCTTCTATTCCATCAGCGGCACCCGGCTAACGGACTACTGGCTCTACCAGGGCGGTCGATGGCGGTTCGACTTGGTGCGAAGCAACCCGAGCGCGGTGACGCTCTATCGGCTACCGTTTGCGGCCTACGCCGCCGCGGTGGGTTGCACGCCGTCGAAGTAACGAGGACGGTGCATTGGTTACTCCCGGCTGAGAACGCGAATCCGTGCTGGTCTCGTGCTCCGAAGAAAGTAATTCAACAGTGGAAAGTCGGAGAGCGTAGCCAACGCGTCGTGGGTGGCCGCCCCGACGAACTACCTCGGAAACGAATTGGTTTCTCTCCTTGGGGATCGAGCGCTGGTCGTTCCCCTGGCGGGGCCGAGATTCACCAGAATCGGGGGGACGAGGTGGACGGGGCTTCTTATTAGGAGGTTTTTACCTCGTTCCAACGAACAACTCACGACCGACGTTCACACTGTAAGCAGTTGAACAGGCGGAGAGGAACACGCAATGGATTGGAATTCGCTGCAAGAAGATGACGAGTTCGTGGACCCCGCGTCACCAGTGACCTCGGCGACTCCCGAGCGAAGCACCCACAATCGAATGATGCTGGTCTTGTCCGCGCTCACCCTCGTGCTCGCGGGAGGCTTCACCGGCTTCTTCATTGGTCACGCCAATCAGAACTCCACCAACGCCGTTGCCAAAGTGAGGACGGCCGCGCCGCAGTTCCCTTCGGGCGGCTTCGGGAACGACGGAAACTACGGAAACTACGGAAACTACGGGGGCAACGTCTACCCGCCGACGGCACCGGCGAGTAGTTCTCCGACACCGCAGGTCAACTCGGCCGCCGCAAAGATCGCTGCGTCCGTCGATCCCGGCTTGGTGGACATCACGACGCAGCTCCCGCTCAACCAGGGCACGGCCGCCGGAACGGGCATGATCATCTCCAAGAACGGCCTCATCCTCACCAACAATCACGTGATCGCCGGAGCAACGGCGATATCCGTTCGCGACGTGGCCACTGGAAAGACCTACAAGGCGACCGTCGTGGGCTACGACGAGACCTCCGACGTCGCGGTCCTCCAACTGAAGAACGCGTCCGGTCTCACGACCATCAAGACGAACACCGCGGCCGTGACCAAGGGTGAATCGGTGGTGGGCATCGGCAACGCTGGTGGCGTCGGCGGTACTCCGAGTTTCGCCGCGGGTTCGATCGTGGCGACTAACCAGTCGATCACCGCGGGCGACGTCGCGAACCCGAATGGCACCGAATCTTTGACCGGGTTGATCGAGGTGAACGCCGGCATCCAGGCCGGAGACTCCGGCGGCGCCCTCGTGAACAGCAAGGGAAAGGTGATCGGCATGGACACCGCCGCGTCGGTGAACGGTGGTCCGGTGTTCAGTTCCGATAGTTCGACCACGACGCAGGCGTTCGCCATTCCGATCAGCACCGCTCTCGCCGTCGCCAAGTCGATCGAGAACGGCAGTTCGTCGTCAACGGTGCACGTCGGCGGCACCGCGTTCATCGGCATCGAAGTCGCTCCCACGTCGGCCAACCCGTTCCCGGGATATGGCAACACCGCGCCGAGTCCGACCATCGGAGTTGCGATCACCGGAACGGTTGCTGGCTCACCCGCTGCGGGCTCGGCATTGACTTCGGGCGACGTCATCGTCTCAGTGAATGGGCAGTCCGTCACGACGATCACCTCGCTCGACGCAATCTTGCAGGGACTGAGGCCCGGCGACACCGTGAACGTGGGCTACACCAACGCGAGCGGCGCCCAAGCGACACTCAGTCTCGTTCTTGGTTCGGGACCAGCCCAGTAACGCGCAGAGGACCCGGGCCCACGACGTGGCGTGGATCCGGGTGCACGAATCGTGCGTCGAGCGAAGGTCTCCAATGACGGCGCGGGACCACGGGCCTCGAACAAGGCACTCCGGCACGGACGACATGATCGTTCCACGGGCTGACGACCGTATCGGTGCCGTCGAAGCGGGGCGAAGCCTCACCCTCGCGCTCATAGTACTTTGAGTCATGATGCGTCTCGACGACTGGTTTCTTACTCCGAAGGAGCGAGGAAACCCGATGACCACGATCGACGCGGATCAGATTCGAGGTGTGGCTTGGACCGAGGGCAATCTCGTCACCGCGCTCATCGACGGCGCCACGTACTTTTCTCACTTGACTGACGCCCTCTCGAGCCTCACCCTCGACGACGAGGTGCGACTCACCGATTGGCGTGGCGACGGGGACGAGCACCTCGGCGATGACGCCAACTCGATCTCGACGGTGTTGGCGGACGCGTGCCGACGCGGCGTGGACGTTCGTGGCCTCCTGTGGCGTTCGCACAGTGACCGTTTCGCGTTTAGTTCGAAGGAGAATCGACGCTTGGCCCTTGAAGTCACGGCGGCGGGCGGCGAGGTTCTACTCGATGAGCGAGTGCGTCGGGGCGGATCGCACCACCAAAAGATGGTGATCATCCGACACCCAACGGCACCGGAGCGCGACCTCACGTTCATCGGAGGCATTGATCTCAGCCATGGCCGCCATGATGACTCCCGGCACCGCGGCGACCCGCAAGCGATCACGCTGGATCCTCGCTACGGTCCCCGCCCGCCCTGGCACGACGTCCAACTGGAGATTCGCGGACCGGCCGTTACCGAACTCGATCACACGTTCCGCGAACGGTGGGAGGATCCCACGCCCCTCAATCACGCGGGCCGACTGAGAGCGTCCCTCTCGCGCTTGATGTCTCGCGATCGCCGTGCTCGCCCTCTTCGCCCCCGCCTCGGCGACCCGCCGATTCACGGTGGACACGCGGTGCAGGTACTTCGAACGTACCCGTCGCGACGTCCGAAGTATCCCTTCGCGCCCCACGGCGAACGAAGCGTCGCACGAGCGTTCGCCAAAGCCCTGGAACGAGCACGCACGTTGATCTACATCGAGGATCAGTACTTCTGGTCCGCTGAGATTGCGAGACTCATCGCCGACGCGTTGCGACGACGTCCGACGTTGCAGGTCATCGCGGTCGTCCCTCGCTTTCCTGACAAGGACGGTAGGTTGTCGGGCCCCCCGAGCAGACTCGCTCAGACGCGAGCCATCGCCATCGTCAAAGCGGCTGGGGGCGATCGCGTCAGTTTCTACAGCATCCAGAACGAGGACGCGACTCCCATCTACGTCCACGCCAAGGTCTGCGTCATCGACGACGTCTGGGCGACCGTCGGATCGGACAACCTGAACCGCCGCTCGTGGACGCACGACTCAGAGCTATCCTGCGCCGTCATCGACAGCCAACTCGATAGCCGGCTCCCACTCGATCCCGGTGGGCTCGGTGACGGAAGTCGCACGTTCGCGCGCGAGCTGCGACTGACGCTGTGGGCCGAGCACCTCGGACGATCGGTCGACGACCAAGCTCTCTTGAACCTGGACCAGGCATCGACGCTCTGGCGAGACACCGCCGCGCGACGGGTGAAGCACCGGTCACGGGGCCGGATTCAACCGCACGAGATCGAGCCCGTCTCTTCCAGCAGCCAGCGCTGGGCCGAGGTCGCGTACCGATTGATCTTCGACCCCGACGGACGACCGCTCGCGCTTCGTCTGCGCCGTCGTTTCTAATGGCTCGATTCGTCTCGCCGTTTGTCCCTGGCGGTAAGGGACGACAGCGTGCTCACCGCGCTGGTCAGCGAAGCGCCCGTGATGAATGCGGTGACGACGCTTGGTTGAAACACGTCGGCCCTCCAGCGGACGGGGCGTCTCTCTCGGACGGGGCGGAACTGGTGACCAACGTAACGTTCGCGTACGGCGACGTGGGGGACGTCGTGGCCGGCGAGCACGTCGTCCAGCAACTCGTCGCCAACGTTCGACAAGCTTCGGTCGAGCGACGCGCCCCTTGGGACGATCCCCTGTGACGTCGATTGCGGTCGTCGCCCACCGGAACAAGTCCCTCGGCGGAGGTCTCGTCGAACTGCGCCATCTCCTGGCGGAGCGGGGCTACCCCGATCCCCTCTGGTACGAGGTCTCCAAAAGTCGAAACGCGCCCGGGGCCGCGCGTCGGGCGTTGGCCGACGGGGCGGAACTCCTCTTCATCTGGGGCGGGGACGGGACCGTCCAACGATGCGTCGACGCCGTCGCAGGAAAGTCGGTGGACCTCGCCATCTTGCCGGCGGGCACCGCCAATCTGTTGGCGAACAACTTGGGCGTTCCCATCGATCTGCGCGCGGCCGTCGACGTCGGCTTCGACGGCGACCGGCGACAGTTAGACGTTGGCGTCTTGAACGGTGAGCGCTTCGCGGTCATGGCGGGCGTGGGCTTTGACGCCATCATGATGCGCGACGCCGACGGCGAGTTAAAGGGCCACTTGGGCCGACTGGCCTACGTGTGGACCGGCGTTCGCGCGACGCACATGACGTCGCGCAAGGTCCGCGTCGAGGTCGACGGTGAGCCGTGGTTCAAGGGGAAGGCGAGCTGTGTCCTGCTCGGTCAGATGGGCACCTTGGCGAGCGGTATCGTCGCCTTCACCGACGCCCTTCCCGACGACGGACTGCTGGAGATCGGCGTGGTCACGGCGGAGAACGCCTTCGAGTGGGCGCGCGTACTGAGTCGACTGGTGATCGACGACGCGAAGCATTCCCCACTCGCCCAGACGACCCAGGGTCGTAAGGTAAAGATCAGTCTCGATCGGCCCACGGCGTACGAACTCGACGGAGGTGCTCGCAAGGCCAAGAAGAAGCTCCGGGCACGCGTCGAGCCGAAGGCGATCACGGTGCGCGTACCGAAAGCGAGTAACGGTGAGTAGCGCGGCGCTCGTGCCCGAAACTCGGGGTCTCAGCGGCGACGACGCGTGGCTGGTCTTGAAGCGCACGGGTTGGCTGCGACTGGCTCGCGACGCGTTTCGACGTTTACGTGTCGCGGACGGCTTCAGTCACGCTCGCTCACTGGCCTTCATGATCACCCTCGTCGCGATCGAGGGCTTGATCGGTCTCGTCGGACTGGCGAGCGTCTTGGCGAAGGGTAACGTCACGAAGGTCATTGACGACACCGTGCATCGTCTCGTCCCGGGACCGGCGGGCCGCGTCCTCACCACCGCCGTCACGCAGGCCAACCGCGTCGCCGCGCAACACCACTACGGCGCCCTTCTCTTCGGCGTGATCGGCGCGCTCGTGGTCGCCACCACCGCGATGGGCCAACTCGAACGTGGGCTCAATCGCGTGTACGGGGTCGAACAGGACCGTCCCACGATAAAGAAGTACGCGGTGGCGCTGTTCTTCGCGTTGAGTGTCGGCACGCTCTGCGCGGTGGCCTTCGCGTGCCTGGTCTTCGGTCGGGACCTGTTCCACTCACTACACAACGCCGCTCTCTCGTCAGTCTGGTCCGTAGCGCGCTGGCCACTCGGCGTGGTGTTGATCGCCGTAGCCGTGACGGTGCTCTTTCGCTGGTTACCACGACGTCGTCAACCTCGACTGTCGTGGCTCGCCTTCGGCGCGGGGGTGTCCGTGATCTTGTGGGGGCTCGCGACCTTCGGACTCGGTCTGTACTACAGCTCGAGTTCGTCCATCGGGGCGACGTACGGCCCCTTGGCCGGCGTCGTGGCGCTGCTGGTGTGGAGTTTGTTGTCGAGCGTCGCCCTGCTGTACGGCGGCGCCGTGGCGGCCCAGCTCGAGGCCGTACGCACCGGCGAGCCAACGCCCCAAGACGCGCGCAAGGTCGCCGAATCGAATCCGACGAGCGATCCCCGGAACGCGGCGACGTCGGTGCCGCTCCAGCGATCTGAGAACTAGCGAGGAACGTCGAAGTTGAAGATGGACGTGTCGTAGGCGCTGTACGACTCGTAGTCGAGGAGTTCGTAGAGGTCCGCTCGATGCTGCATCTCGTCGAGCATCGAGGTGAGGCTACCTTCGCGCGTGATGGTGTCCAGCGCGCGCACGGCGCTGCCCATGGCGAGACGCAGCAGCGAGACCGGAAAGATCACGATGTTGACGCCGACGTCGGCCAACTGGCGGGTAGTGAACAGCTCGGACTTGCCGAACTCGGTCATGTTCGCGAGCATCGGCACGTCGAACGCCGCGCGCATCGTTTCGAACTCCTCGAGGCCGATCAGCGCCTCGGGAAAGATCGCGTCCGCGCCCGCGTCCACGAACGCCTTGCACCTTTCGACGGCGGCGCCAAGACCTTCGACCGCCCGTACGTCCGTTCGTGCCATGACGAGCAGGTTGGCGTCACGCCGCGCCGTCACCGCGGCCCGGATACGCCGGAGAGCCGACGCTTCATCGACGACTTGTTTGCCGTCCAGGTGACCACATCGTTTCGGGTTGACCTGGTCTTCGACGTGCAGTCCGGCTACGCCACTGTCCTCTAACACCTGCACGGTCCGAGCGACGTTCATCGGCTCGCCGAAGCCGGTGTCGGCGTCGACCAGCGTCGGCAGGTCGGTGACGCGCGCGATCTGAGCGCTGCGGGTGGCGACTTCACTGAGCGTGGTCAGTCCAATGTCGGGCAACCCGAGGTCCGCCGCGAGCACGGCGCCCGAGACGTAGACGCCGTCGAAGTTCTTGCGCTCGATCAGCTTGGCGGACAGGGGATTGAACGCACCGGGCATCACCAGCAGTTCGCCCGTCGCGAGTCGCGTACGAAATCGCTCACGCTTCTCGGCCGCGCTGACGAGCGAGTAGAGCATCAGAACAGTCCCTCGGGCTCGGGCACCGACGCGAGGAGTCCCGGGCGTGCCGTGACGTTGAGCTGCGCGAAGTCGCTCGCCGCCAGGGAGGGCAGGCGCTGCGCCGCGCTGAGGAAGCGCTCGATCTCGTCGTCCTCGAGGACGCCCTTCGCGAGCGAGCGAAACTTGGCCACGTACTGTGCGCGAGCGAAGGGCCGCGCCCCGAGCGGGTGCGCGTCGGGCAAGGCGATCTCCTCGACGATCGACGTGCCGTTCTTCAAGACGATCTCGACGCGACCGCCGTAGGCCTTCTCTCGAGGGTCGCCGGTGAGGTAGCGACGAGACCACTCGGGGTCTTCGACGGTGGTGACCTTTCGCCACAGTCGAACGGTGTCGCTCCGCGTCGCTCGCTCGGGCGCGTACGAGTCGACGTGGTGCCACGATCCGTCCTGGAAGGCCACCGTGAAGATATACGGAACCGAGTGGTCGAGCGTCTCGCGCGACGCGTGAGGGTCGTACTTCTGCGGGTCGTTCGCCCCCGAGCCGATCACGTAGTGCGTGTGGTGCGACGAGTGGATGACGACGCTCTCGATCCCTTCGCCGTCGAGGAGTTCGGGGTGTTCGTCGTGGAGCCTGCGCGCCAGGTCGATCCAGGCCTGGGCCTGGTACTCGGCCGAGTGCTCTTTCGTGAAGCTCTCCAGTATGGCGCGCTTCGCTTCGCCGCGGGCCGGCAGCGAGACCGTGTACGAACCGTCGGGTCCGTCGAGCATCCACGCGATCACGCCGTCTTCGCCCTCGTAGATCGGCGCGGGTGACGTCTGGCCGCGCATCGCGCGGTCCACGGCCTCGACGGCGACCTTGCCCGCGAACGCCGGCGCGTACGCCTTCCACGTGGAGATCTCGCCCTTGCGTGATTGGCGCGTCGCGGTGGTCGTGTGCAGGGCTTGACCGATCGCCTGGTAGATGGTCTCCTCGCTCAGTCCGAGCAGGGTTCCGAGTCCCGCGGCCACGCTCGGGCCCAGGTGCGCGACGTGGTCGACGCGGTGCTCGTGCAACGAGATGGTGCGCGCCAACGCGATCTGAATCTCGTAGGCCGTCGCGATCGCTCGCACGACGTCGCGACCGGTGAGGGCGCGGCGTTCGCCGACGTGCTGGGCCACCGCCACGAGGGGAGGAATATTGTCACCGGGGTGTGAGTACTCGGCCGCCAGGAAGGTGTCGTGAAAGTCGAGTTCTCGAACGGCCACCCCGTTGGCCCACGCCGCCCACTCCGGCGCGACACGCACGTCGGACGTCGTGCCCACGACGGTGGCGCCCGGCGAGAGACGGTGGCGGGTCGCCTGCGCGCGGGCGGCGACGACCGGGCTTCGAACGAGGGACGCCACGGCCACGGCCGCGTTGTCGATGACGCGGTTGATCACCATGTCCGTCACCTCGTCGCTCACCTCGACGGGGTCAACGGCCACGGAGGCGATCTTCCAGGCCAATTCGCTCTCGCGAGGGAGTTCCTCGTCACTGCGGTGGACGCGAACCTTGTGGTCGATCACTTCACTCCTTTCGGTGACGGGACCTGGCGATACTGGATCGACGTGGTGCGCGGCGACCGGGGCGCGCGCCCGTCCCCGCTCGCGACGTAGGCGAGGCGAGAACGCCTACGAGAAGGTTCCGACGCCGTCACGGCAGTCGCTTGGTGATCGCGGCGCTCGCTCGTTTCAGCTCCAATACGCACCACTCGACCTTGTCGTCGTCGAGGTCCGGGGTCGGACCGGACACCTGCAGCGACGCTTCCAACGTTCCCTCTTGGCCGTAGACGGGAACGGCGACCGAGGAGGAGCCGAGTTCGCGCTCGCTGACGCTGTGGGCGTAACCCTGGTCACGGATCTCTTTCAGACTGTTGAGCAACTCCTGCTCGGTGACGATTTGACCGCTCGCCAAGCGAATCTCGGGCACGGTCGCGAGCAGCGTGGACAGTTCGTCGGGCGCCAAGGCGGCGGCGAAAATCCGAGCACCCCCCAGGTACAGGGGTGTTGCTTCGCCGACGGGTAGAAGATAGCGCAGCGGCGCCGTTCCCTCGACGCGCAGCACCATCACCTGGACGAAGTCCACGCGAATCGCGAGCGACGACATCAGTCCACTCGCCGTCGTGAGCTCTTGCAGGATTGGCTGCGTTATCTGGTTCAGGCTGCTCGTCACGTGGAACGAGAACGCGTTCATCACCGACGTGACGCCCACCGTGTAGCCGTAGCGTTCTTGGCTCACGTAGCCGTACTGCAACATGACGCTGAGGATCCGCTGGACCGTCGCGAGGTGGATCCCCGACTCCGAGGCGATGTCCGTGAGGCGCATGGGGACACGACTCTGTCGCAGAATGCTCAGTATGTCGAACGTCCGCTCGAGTGAGCGCATCGAACTCGAATTCGTGATTCGACTCGTGGCCGCCACTAGGTCCCGCCCGACGATCGTCCGTGCGCCCACCCCGACCTCGTGTTCAGCGACGGATTACCCGACACGAGGTCCTGGCGAATCGCCGTGAAGGGCCGAGCGGGCGCTCGAGACGATGGGCTGCGCCCACGGCGACGGCGCGCCCGCGTACGCCTCGGGGCCCACGCGAAAGTGTTGGGCCTCGCTCTCGGTCTCGATGAAGGGCAGGTCCATGGGAAAGAGCGCGTCGCCGCGAGGCCGCGGGCCGGCCTTGGAGACGTGACCCCAGAGGGAGTGACCCACGACCTCCTCCGCGAGTAGCGCCGCCTCGATGAGGCGATCGAGGTCGACGCCCGTGGGCACGCCGAGTTCGTTCAACAGGTCGATGAGGTCCTCGGTCGGGATCATGCGGGTCATGCGGCCGTGACCGCCGTAGGGACAACCGCCCATGCCGCCGATCGACGTGTCGAGGACCAGGGTCTGGTCTTCGTTCAGTACCTTCAACGCTTCGTACGCCGACAACAGCGCCGAGCCGCGCGCGTCGTGCAGGTGCAGATGGAAACGCTCGATCTCGGGCCAACGATCTTGGATCGCGCGCAGTTGCGACGCGACTTGATCGGGCACGTTCCACGCCATCGGGTCACCGATCCAGACCTGGTTGACCCTGACGCCGGCCGCCGACCAGAGTTCGTGCTGGCGCTCGAGCATCGCCATTCGGTACTCCTCGTCGAAGGGGCCGAGCCAATTCGAGCCCCAGGCGGCGTTGATCGCGATGCCCGCGCTCTTCACCCCGGAGGCGACGGCACTTTCAACGACCGCCGGCCACTGGTCGATCTCGTCTTGTTGCGACCGGTTGGTGTTGCGGCGAACGAAGACGTCACAGAGATGGACGAACGTGCGGGGGAACTCCTTCGATTCACTGAGCGGCGGCATGTACTGACGCATGCGCTCACGGCCGCGGTCGTTGAGGGCGAGGGCCGTGTAGGTGACGCCCTCCCTCGGGGTGAAGCGGGTGACCAGTTCGTCGACGTTGGCCATCTGGGGGGTCCAGCGAGGACTGACGAAGGAACCAACGACGATGGTCTCGAGTCCGCTGAGCGACAACGCGTCGAGCAGGGCGATCTTCGCTTCCACGCTGATCGTCGCGCTCTCGATCTGCATGCCTTCGCGCATGCCCTCTTCGATGATCTCCACCTTTGGATACGAACCCCGGCGCGTCACGCGTCTTCCCCTTTGTCTCCTACAGCATTCCAGACTCGGGTAACCCTAAACGGCGTGATGATCATGGAGGGCTTCGATCTCTTCTTTGGAGTAGCCGAGTTCGCCGAGGATGACGTCCGTGTGCTGACCCAGTCGCGGAGGCGGCAGCGACGGGGCCAGGGTCTGACCGTTCACGTGCACGCCACTGCCGAGGACCTTGACGCTGTCGCGACCCCCGACGCCGACCTCGACCTCGTGCACGAGACCTCGAACGCCGATCTGCTCTTGGCGCAGCGCTTCGTCCACGTTCAACAGTCGTCCCGCGGGCACGCTCACGTCGGCCAGGAGCTCTTCCCACTCCGACGCGGAGCGCGCGCCGAGCGCCGAATCCAGTTCGCCCGTCAGCGCCACGCGATGTTCCTTGCGTCGGGCACGGGTCAGAAAGCGCTCGTCGGTGATGAGGTCCTCGCGGGCGCAGGTGCGACACAGCGCCTCGAACTGCTTTTGGGTGTTGGTGGCGATATTGAGCGGCCCGTCGCTCGCTTGGAACGTTCCCGACGGTGACGAGGCCGCGTTGTCGTTGCCGTGTCGAACGGCGGCTCGACCACTGATGAGCTGTTCAGAGATCACCCAACTCATCGACGTGAGCGCCGCCTCGAGCATCGAGACGTCGAGAAAACAGCCGACGCCACCGGTCGAGCGCCCCACGAGCGCGGCGCTGATCGCCATGGCGGCCACGTAGCCCCCCAAAGCGTCGCAGATTGGAAAGCCCACGCGAACCGGCCCGCCCGTCGGGTGACCCGTGACGGCGGCCATGCCGGCGAAGCCCTGGATGATCTGATCGTACGCCGTACGATCGGCGAGCGGACCGCTCTGACCGAAACCCGACACCGCGCAGTAGACGAGCTGGGGGTTGACGTCGTGAATCCTCTCCCACGAGAAGCCGAGGCGCGCGAGAACACCCGGTCGCATGTTCTCGAGCAGCACGTCGGAGGAGCGAAGCAGGCGCTCGAAGATCTCCGGGCCCCCCTCGCTCTTGAGGTTGAGCGTTATCGAGCGCTTTCCCGCGTTCTGCGCCAGGAACGAGGGCCCCATGGACGCGGCCTTGAGTCCTTCGTCGTCGCCGAACTCTCTCGAGAGGTCGCCCGTGTCGGGGATTTCAATCTTGGTGACGTCCGCGCCCATCAAACTCAGTTGATAGGCCCCGAAGGGGCCCGCAAGGACGGTGGTCAGATCCAGCACTCGGATGCCACCAAGAAGTTCAGTCACGATTCGTTCCTCACGTGGAAGTCTGGCGTCGGCAAGAGTCGGGCGCTCATTGGATCGGCACGGTGTTAGCGCACGGCGTGCACCTCAAGCCAAAGGATCAGCCCTTCGCCATGCGGACAACTCAGCGTGGGATGGCCAACGGATGAACCGCTGGCCATCCCCCACTAAGCGAACAGCTGCGTACCTCGTGTTTAGCCTTCCTTCGCGACCACCGCGGCCAACTGGGCCGGGGTGATGTACGCCCTCGTGACGTTGTTGAGGCTGGAGTCGAAGCCCTGCATCTGGAAGCCACTGAAGACGTTGTGGAACTTGTTGAAGTCGTCGTTGCCAGAGGCGCCGTTGTAGTTGATCTTCTTATGGGCCTTGATGAGCCTCACGCACGTGGCGTAGGTCCCGCACACCGTGCCCGGTGGGTCCGATACCTTCATCACGTCACCCACCCACTTCTTCGGGTTCGTGGACTTCGCCAACGTCATGGCGAGCGCCGCGATAACGATCGAGTCGTACTCGTTGAACGTGGTGGGCAGGATCGTCGTGGTCCTCCACACCGACTGGTAGTCGGCGAGGAAGTGGTTGTACGCGCCGTCAGCGGTCGTCGGGGTCGCCGGCAGCGCCGCCGTCAAGTCCGTCGAGGCCGTAGGTCCGAAGGACTTGGCGTAGGTACCCTGGGGTGCCGACTGCAGGTCGTCACCGATCCACGGCGTCGTCATGTAGCCGAGCTGCTGACCGTCCGTGAACAGTGTCGCGGCGGTCTGGCTGTCCATCGAGTCGAAGATGACCTGCGGCTTGCCGGCGAACGCGGACGTGAGCTCGGAGCTGTAGGACGCCTGACCGGGCGTCAACGTGATGTTCTGTTGAATCGTGCCACCAAGCGCCTTGAAGGCCGCCTCGAGCGGTGCGATGAAGCCCTGTGAGTTCGCCGAGTTGTCGAAGATCAACGACGCCGTCTTCCAGCCCTTGCTGATCGCGTACTGCGCCATCGCGATCGACTCGTTGGAGTCGGACGACGAGGTGCGGAACACGTACGGGAAGTGCATGTTGTCGAGGGTCGTGAGTCCGCCCACCATGAAGTCGACGACGTTATTCGGCTTGAACTGCCCGATGACGGCTTCGATCGTGGGCGAGAACGGCCCAACGATGACCGTCGGGTGGCTCAGCTCCAACTTGCGAAACGCCGGGAGCGCGTCCACCGAGTCGGCCGCGTCGTCGACGTAGACACTCTTCAACTGGTGTCCGAGTACCCCTCCGTTGTGGTTGATCTCGTAGATGCCAACGGCCACGCCGTGCGTCCCCCAACTCGAGAGCAGCGACTTCGTTCCGGTGAACGGAAAGATTCCGCCGACAACGAGCTTGGACGGCTTCGGACTGGCGTTGGCCGAGCCAGCGCTCAGTCCAACCCCGGCCATCGAGGTCACCATGGCGAGTACCAGCATTGCGCTGGCCCCTCTGCGGCGACCTCCTAACTTACTGGTGAATTTCATTTGGTACTTCCCCCTTCTTTCATTTTCATTGCTTCAAGTCCGTGGGAATCTCCCACTATTACGAATGAGCGGCCCCGGCACGACCGAGGAAGATCGCGGCCAGGTCGAGTTCGGCGATCTCCTTGGCCGGACCGTGCACGTGATTGGTCCCCGCGATGAAGATGTGCACGAAGTCGGAGTGCTTCAGCGCACGCTCGACGTTCTGTTCGACCACCAGGACCGCCGTACCGGACTTGGTGATGACGTCGATTTGATTCCACACGACGTCCGTGTACGCCGGCGACAGCCCGGCGGTGGGCTCGTCCAAGACGATCACCGTCGGATGGACCATGAGCGCGCGCGCTATCGCGAGGAGATTCTGTTGACCGCCCGAAAGCAAACCAGCCCTTTTGGTGCGGGCCTTCTTCAGGTCGGCGAAGATGTTCAGGATCTCCTCCAGCCTTTCGTCACTGTTGCCCTTGACGGCGAAGCCCCCCACTTCCAAGTTTTCGTTGACCGTCAGCGTCGTGAAGACGTTGTCGTTCTGGGGGACGTACACGAGTCCGTTGCGCGGAATGAGGTGGCCGGGCATCTTCGTGATGTCGACGTCGTTCACGACGACCCGACCCTTCGTGGGACGCAAGATCCCCACGAGGGTCTTCGCGAAGGTCGACTTGCCGGCACCGTTGGGCCCGATAATCGTCGTGATCGTGCCCACGTCGGCGGCGAGCGAGATGTCGCTGATGATGGTCTGACGACCATAGCCGGACGTGACGTTCTCAGTTAGTAGTGCTGGCATTGATGACCTCTCCTAGGTAGGCCTGAACGACCTCGGGGTTCGCGCGCAGTTCGCTCAGTCGACCGGTCGCCAACGTCTTACCCTCGGCCAAGACGATCACGAAGTCACAGATCTTCTCCACCACGTTCAGATTGTGTTCGATCATCAACACCGTCATGCCTTGGCGCTTCATGTCGAGGATGTAGCCAGCAATGCGGTCGATCAGCGCCGGGTTCACGCCGGCCATGGGTTCGTCGAGCAGGAACACCGTGGGCGCGGCCATCACGCCCCTTGAGATTTCGAGGAGCTTCTTCTGGCCCCCGGAGAGTTCGCGCGCTCGGTTGTCACGGAGTTCATAGAGTCCGTAGGTCGCGAGGATTTCGGTCGCACGCTCGATGTTTTGACGCTCCTCTCGCTTCAAGAGACGAGGGCGAAAGAAGATGTTGATGAGAGACTCTCCGGCTTGCACCTTCGGCGCGACGAGAAGATTCTCCAGCACGGTGAGTCCCCCGAGTTCGCGCGACAGCTGGAAGGTTCGCATGAGTCCGAGGCGGGCAATCCGGTAGCTCTCCCAGTTCGTCACGTCGACCGAGCCAAGGTGCGTCGTGCCCGCGTCAGACCTCATGGCACCGGAAAGGATGTTCACGAGCGTGGTCTTGCCGGCACCGTTGGGACCAATGAGGGCGGTGATCATGTTGCGGGGCACCTCGAACGAGGCGCCGTTCAGGGCGTTGACACCGAGGAACGACTTGGTGATGTTCTCGCAGCGAAGAATCGACTCGCCAGCGGCCGTGGGCGAAGGATGGGTTTCGTTACCGTACGTCATTGGGCGTCCTTCTCCTCATTGTGCGGCGTTGGATCGGTACTGGGCGTCTCACGAGAGACCGAGGCGGAGGGAGCGACGACGGACGTACCGGACGACGTGGCCATCTCGGGAAGTGTGAACTTGCTCCGACGAACGCGCTCCGGCACGAGACCCTGTGGACGAAACCACAGCATGATCATGAGTACGACGCCGATCACCATGGTGTCGATGTACTCGATCAATCCCGCGTGCCCAGGAATGGCTGGTAGGAACGCCGGCAGGTGGATCAGGAGTGTCTCGACGACCAGCGCGCCGACGAGCATCCCCACGTTGTTGCCGACGCCACCCACGATGATGACGGCAAAGATGACGAAGGTCTCACCCGGGAGCCACGCGGTGGGGTTGAACGAACCCCCGAACTGGATGATCAGTCCGCCGCCAACGCCGGCGTAGAAGGATCCCACCAACATCGACGTCAGTTGATAGCGAAAGACGCCCTTGCCGAGCGCCGAGGCGACGGTCGGGTCGTCGCGAATCGCGCGCAAGGTACGACCAAGCGGAGATCGGGTGATGCGACTCATGAAGAACCACAAGATCAACGCGATGGCTCCCGTCACGGTCGCGAAGAAGGGAACGAAGGAGTTGGTGGTCAACTTGAGCGCACTCGCGAAGGGCTCGGGGACGTTGTACAGTCCGTCGGCTCCGTTGAAAAGTGGGATGAAGTTGTTCGAGATGTCGTAGAGCACGAGCGAGAGGGAGATCAACACCATCGCCAAGTAGTCCGTGCGAAGACGACGCAGCGTGATGAGCGCGACCAAAAACGCCAACGCACTCGCCGACAGACCGCCGATGATGAGGTTGACCGGGAACGGCAGACTGAGACCGAGGATGTAGTGCTGGCCGCTCGTTCCGGCGTTGGGCATGCCCGCCACGCCGGTCATGTACGCGCCGACGGCCACGAACCCGATGTAGGCGAAGTTGAGGATGCCGGTCTCGCCGTATTGGATGTTGAGGCCCATCGCCAGAATGAAGTAGTCGAAGAGGAAAAAAACGAGGGTGAAGACGTAGTACCAAATGGCGGACATTGTTAGGCCCTTCCCGGCCGAGCGAACAGACCGCTGGGCCTGAACAACAGGGTCAAAATCAAGATGATGAAGGCGATATCCAACTTGTAGGCGGGATTGATGAAGGCCGCGGAGACCTCGGTCGTCAGTCCTATCAGTACGGCACCCGCCATAGCGCCGTAGATGCTGCCCACACCGCCCACGATGACGGCGGCGAAGATCACGAACAAGAAGAGCTCACCCGACGCCGGCGTGAGGTTCCCCTCGGTGATGGCGAGCACCGTGCCCGCGAGACCCGCGAGCGTTCCCGACAAGAACCACGTGATCGTCGTGATGCGCCGAGTGTCGATGCCGCTCGTCATGGCGAGCGTCGTGTTGTCCGACATGGCGCGCATCGATTTGCCGAGTCGCGTCGTCTTTAGCATCACGTGAACGAGAACCATCAGCACCACTGAGATGGCCATGACGATCAACTGGTTTCGCGTCAAGAGGAAGGGTCCGACGTGTAGGACTTGCTCAATCGGCATGTTGTACGAGCGGACGTTGGATCCCCAGAATGAGTAGATGAGGTTCAACAGGATCAGTGAGAGGCCGAACGTCACGATCAGCACGAAGAACGACGTCTGGAAGCGTCGTGCGAAAGGACCAAGCAGGAAGCGATTCAACAACACGGCGATCACGCCCATGGCGAGCGACCCGCACACGAGCGCGATCCACACGTTCCAGTGCAGAAGAGAGGTATTGACCTCGTACGTCAAGTACGAGCCCAGCGCCATGAAGTCCCCGTAGGCGAAGTTGATGTAGTTCGTGATACCGAACTGCAGGCTCAACCCGACCGCCGCGATCGCGAGTACCGACGCCGTGACGAGGCCGAAGCCGAACGCCAGCCAGAACTGAGTCACACTTTCCCCCCAAAGGTAAATGACGCAACGTCAAGCCCCGTAAGGCCTTCCGTGGTTGTGAGAGTTTCTATCGCAGTTTTCGACGCTTGTCAACTACGCGCCCCGGGACGAACCGCGAATCGTCCGCCCCGAGTCGACGAGGCACCTCGACGAGGTCCCGATCGGCGGTGATGGTGACGAGGAAACTTCCTGATCGCCGCGTCGCTCCGACCAAATGCTCGACAGCAGCTGCCGCCTCGACGACGAGTGAAGGCGACGAGTCTCACGTGATCGCCCTTTGAACGCATGTCCCCCTTCTCGCCACTCGCGCAAGAAAACCAAGAGTAGCGACATAAGGGCTGCAATAGTTGTCACCATGTCAAATCGAGATCGCTACTCTCACGGGCACCACGAATCGGTCCTTCGAAGCCATCGATGGCGCACGGTAGCGAACTCCGCGGCCTTTCTCCTGCCGCACCTGACGCCCCACATGGACGTCCTGGACGTTGGCTGCGGTCCGGGCAATATCACCGTCGATTTGGCCCGCGTGGTGTCGTCAGGTCACGTCACGGGCGTTGACCTCTCCGCCGACGTGATCGAGATCGCGCGCCAGTTGCAGTCCGACGGTGACGTCGCCAACGTGAGTTTCGACGTCGGCGACGTGTACGGACTCTCCTTCGCCGACCAGTCGTTCGACGTGGTGTACGCGCATCAAGTGTTGCAACACCTCAGTAATCCCGTCGTCGCGCTGACCGAGATGCGCCGGGTGTTGCGCGACGACGGCCTGCTCGCCGTACGCGACAGCGACTACGGAGGCTTTACGTGGTCGCCGGACAGCCACGTTCTTGAACGGTGGATGGAGATTTACCAGGCCCTGACGAGGGAGAATCACGTTGACGCCAACGCCGGACGCCACCTACACGCCTGGGTGCGACGCGCCGGATTCTCCTCGATCGAGGTCGCCACGTCGAACTGGACGTTCTATCGACCCGACGAGCGTGCGTGGTGGGGACAGCTCTGGGCGGATCGCGTTCGAGAGAGTGAGTTCGCGCGTCAGAGCCTTGAGTACGGACTCACCACCGAAGCGGAACTGGCGACGATCGCCGAGGCGTTTCTTTCGTGGTCCGAGAGCGAAGATGGCTTCTTCAATCTCGTGAACACTGATGTGCTCGCGCGTCGTTGACGTCACCTTGTCCGAACGCTCACTGCAAGAGCGGCGAGCAACAGATGTCGCCGCACCGACCGACCACGGTCGTCACGAGCGCGATCGACTCACCATCGTCCACGTCGACGCACACTCGAGATGGTGTCGTGCGCGCGTTGAACAGCGACGTACCGTGTCGTGAGGGTCCGCGTCGCGGCGCGTTGCCTAAGACCCGTCGTTCCACGGCAACAGCTTCGTTCGATTGCCCCCGTCCGACGTCACGGCTACGAGCGCTGATCGCCTTTCGCGACGAGTTCTTGTGTTCGAAACGACGCTCGTCGAGCAGTTACTCCGCAACGACGTGGCTCCGTTTCGACGTCACGTAACAGGAGAAGAAACTACACCAGCACCAGGGAAATTAGAAAGAACGTTGCTCCAAGTTTTGTAGAATGAAATGGATGCTCGCCACCAACCTTCCCCTCGGCTGGCGGCTCACGATCATCTTCGTCGCTGGCGTCGCCGCGGGCATCTCCAACGGCATTGCCGGCGGGGGAACCTTCCTCAGTTTTCCGACCCTGATCGCCCTCGGCGTTCCGACCCTCCAAGCGAACGTCTCCTCTTCGGTTGGAATCCTTCCGAGCTTGCTCGGGGGCATGCGGGTCTTTCGTCGCGAGATAACGAGTCACAAAAAACTGCTGCGGGAGCTCGCGGTGCCGTGCGTGCTGGGCTCGGTCGTCGGTTGCGTGATCCTGTTGGAGGGTTCCAATCAGACGTTCACGAACGTCGTGCCGTGGCTCATCGGAGCCGCCACCCTGCTCTTCGCCGTCGCTCCGCGCGTGACGAAACTGCTCGCGAAGAGAGAGCTCGACAACGTCAACCCAGTACGGCGCCGATCGCTCTTCGTTGGCATCTTCATCGCGTCGGTCTACGGCGGCTACTTCGGCGCCGGACTCGGCATCGTGCTGTTGGCGGTGATGGCCCTCACGCTGCCCTTCGACATCTACGAACTCCAAGGCATTCGTAGCGTCTTGGGGACGTTGATCAACGCGGTGGCGGCCGTCGTCTTCATTGTGCGCGGGCACCTCGCCCTCGACGCGGTCTACGCGCTGTTGATCGGCTCGCTGATCGGCGGTTGGCTGGGCACGATGTTGGTGCGCCGCGTGTCGCCGAGCGTTGTGCGAACCCTCGTGATCCTCGTCGGCGCCGGGACGACCATCCGACTGGCGATTGGCTCGTAGGTACGTGTCGGTTCGCGTTCAGCGGGCCACTTGGGGGAGCTGTTGACGCTTGGCGCGACGGTGAAAAGTCCGTTCACCGCCGACAATGACGAACGCGAGTACACCAGTCGGTAGCAGCGGAGCGAACCTTGGCGCGTCTACCGCCAACAGGGCACCGAACCCCGCGCCCCCGGTCAGGGCGAGGAGAATCAGCGCACTTCGACCAGAGATGGGATCCTTGCGCTTCGCGACGCCCGCGAGGAGTTGCGTGAGCGTTCCGGTCAGGTAGGTGGTGGAGAGGCCGCTGACGCCAAAGCGAAGCGTCGCCGCACTTTGCACACCCAGCGCCACCGCGTTGATACTGAGCATCGCGTACTCTGGCGCGCCGGCGGGAGCTGCCGAGGCGATCTCCCACCACGTCGCGAAGATCAACAGCACCGCGAGTTCCAGCACCAGCGCCTTCCGGATTGGCCGGGGCCAGATCTCGTCGTCCTCGTGCGCGTGCCCCGCCACCCGTGCGCCCACCAGGCTGCCCACGACGAAGCCGAGAAACGCAATGCCCGTGTGAAGCGCGAGCGACACGTCACCCTTGCCGGCGGCCACCCCGAGCAACACCATGTTTCCGGTCATGACGCTCGTAAAGACGCCGCCGAGACGGGTGAAGCCAATCGCGTCGATGGAGCCCGTAATGAGGGTCAACAAGATGACGAGGGCGTCACGTTGGTGCTCGCGCGTCCAGAACGCGTGGTCGCGTCTGTTCGCCATGGACTTTATTCGTCGTGGACTGAACGCGCGGTCGAACTCCCGCCGAGGAAGGACTCGACGAAGAGAGGATTCTGTTCGAGGTCCTTGGGTGCGCCGGCGAGCACCACCCTGCCGCCACCGAGGACGTAGGTCCAGTCAGAGATGCGAAGCGCGGCCTTCGCGCGTTGCTCGACGAGCAAGACCGTCGATCCGTGATCAGCGAATCCTCGAACGAACTCTTCGAGTAGCTGCGTGGCGACCATGGGAGCCAAGTTCGCTGTCGGCTCGTCGAGCACCAACACGGAGGGCGACAACATCAAGACCCGACCCATCGCGAGCATCTTGCGCTCACCACCGGAGAGCTTGCCCGCCTTCCTCGTCATCATCGTCTTCAACCTCGGAAAGAAATCGAGCACCATCTCGATGCGACTCGGTATCTCACGGCGACTCAGCAGGTAGCCCCCGATCTCCAAGTTCTCCTTCACTGACAACGGCGGAAAGACGTCGTCGATCTGGGGTACGTAGCCCACACCAATCATGGCCACCTCTTCGGACGCGAGGTTCGTGATCTCATGCTCACCCACCGTGACGTGACCTTCGAGAACCTTCACCACACCCACGAGCGACTTGAGCAGCGTCGACTTACCCGAACCGTTCGGACCAACGACCGACACGACCTTGCCCGGTGCGGCCTCGATAGCGATGTCGCTGACGATGGCCCGCCCGTCGTACCCGGCGCTGAGTCCGCTGGTGCTGAGCACCAATCCCTGCTTCGTCAGTTCAACCGACAAGGTACGCCTCCACGACTTCCTTCTTGGCGCGAAGTTCGGACATCGTCCCTTGGGCCAGGACCCGACCCTCGGCGAGCACGATGACGGGGTCGCAGAACGCGTCCATGATGGCGAGTTCGTGCTCGACCATCACGATCGTCATGCCGCTCGCTGCGAGGCGCGTGAGCTGATCACCGATCTTGTGCGCGAGGTTCGGGTGCACGCCGGCCATGGGTTCATCGAGCAGCAGAACCGTCGGCTGGGCGAGGAGGGCGCGCATGATCTCGACGAGACGGCGCTGGCCGCCCGACAGGCCCCCGGCGTAACTATCGGCGTACTGGGTGAGCCCGAAGCCCTCGAGCATCTCGCTCGCGCGCTCGATGTTCTCGACGTCTTCGCGACCCCAATAGCGCCGTCCGCGCAGCGCCCCGGCGAAGGAGTCGCCCGATTGGCGCGGTATGGCCGAGACCAGATTCTCGAGGACCGTCAGTTTCTTGAACTCACTGGCCAGCTGGAACGTGCGAATCATGCCGGATTTCGCGCGTTCGTTGGAGGGCATCGAGGTGATGTCGCGGCCCTCGTAGAGGACCCTGCCACTCGTCGGGGCGAGCGTGCCCGCCAGCATCGCCAGGGTCGTCGATTTGCCAGCGCCGTTCGGTCCGATGAGCCCGGTGATGCGTCCGCGCTGAAACTCGACGGAGACCTCTGAGACCACGGTCACGCCGTGGAAGTCGCGGGTCAGTCGATCGCTCGCGAGGATGATCCCGTGATCACTCGGGTCACCCTCGAGCCTCAGGAGTTGGCGAAAATCCATCTGATCGAGATTGCCGAGGTTGATCAATGAGTCGGACTCGTCGCCCGAGGGAACCGAAACAGAGGACGTCGCCGACCTACTGAGGATCCGACGCCGCTCGGGCAGGATCCCGTCGGGTCGGAACCAGAGGAACCCGATGATCAGTAGTCCGATCGCCACCCACTCCAGTGCCGGCACGAGTGCGGGGTTCGAGAGCGGTGGGATGAACCGAGTCACCTCCTCGAAGCCCAAGGGAACCAAGAGCGCACCGAGGACCGCGCCCTTGTGGTTGCCCGCCCCACCCACGATGATGGCGGCGAAGAGGACGATCGTCTCGGCGTAGCCCCAAGCGCCGGGCGCCCAGAGGTTAATGAAGCCCACCAGGATGGCCCCGCTGAGCCCGGCGATCATTCCGCCGAGGATCAACATCGACGTGCGCTGGACCCGCACGTTCTTGCCCAACGCGTCAGCCACGACGTCGTTGTCACGCATCGCTCGCAGTGACCGGCCGTACGGTGACTCGGTCACCCGACGCAACAAGAAGTAGACCAGCACGCACAGCACGACGGCGACGCCTCCGTAGGCGAACTGGTAGCCGAGCCCCTGGGGGTCCCACTTTCCCGAAAATGGCGCCAGCACGATCGAGATGCCGGCCGCGCCGTTGAACAGCGGCACGAAGTTGTTCACCAACTGATTGAGCAGTACCGCCGAGACGAGCAGGCCCACCGCGGCGAAGTCACCGCGCAGGCGCTTGCCCACCAGGAATACGAACGGTAGAGCCAGGAGTCCCCCGAAGAGGGCCGCACCGATCCAAGGCAGGGGCCACACCAGGTGCCAGCCGAGGACGTACTGCTGGAAGCCGCCATTGGACTTCTGCCACGGCCCCATCGAGAGGACGGCCGCGACGTAGGCGCCACCGGCCTGGAAGATGATGAAACCGAAGTTCGAGAGACCCGCGAATCCGAACTGCACGTTGAGGGCGAGACACGCCATCGAGTCAACGGCGCCGTAGACGATAATCGTCGCCACGTAGAAAGCGATTGCGGGCATCAGATGGTTTTCTCGCTTCCGAAGAGACCGTAGGGACGAAACGTGAGCATGCCGAGCAAGACGACGAAGGCGATGACTTCCTTGTACTGGGGATTGAAATAGCCGGCGCTGAGTTCGGTCGCGACCCCGATGGTGACGGCCCCGATCATCGCGCCGTACGCCGAGCCCGGTCCGCCCAGGAACATCGCGGCGAGCATCAGCACGATGTAGAGTTGGGCGCTCGTCGCCTCGAAGACCCCGGTATTCATGGCGAAGACCGTGCCGGCGAGACCGCAGAGCGCTCCCGAGATTAGCCAGGTCGAGGAGATCACCCTCTGGGTGCGCACTCCCGAGTTACGCGCGAGGGTCGCGTTCGCCGACGTCGCGCGCATGGCCTTGCCGAGTCGCGTGTACTTGAGCAGCCAGTGGATGAGTCCCAGGACGACGACGCATATTCCAATGATGATGAGCTGCAGGGTACTGAAGTACATGCCCCAAAAGTGGAGCTCGCGACCGAGCGACTGCTTGTAGGAGAAGTAACTGCCGCCGACGATCGCTTGGAGACCGAAGGTGCCACACAGATCGACGCCCAACGCCACGATGACGATGGTTATCGGCGGGAGGTTGCGTCGCTGAAAGGGCGTGAAGACGAAACGATTCAACAGGTACGACGCGATGGCACCCGTGCAGACGCCGCCGATCATCGCCACCCACGCGTTCAGATGAGCGTGGTAGTTGAGGAAGTAGGTGATGAAGGCACTATTGATCATCACCGAGCCGTAGGCCAGGTTGAGGACGTTGGTGACCGCGAACTGCATCGTGAATCCGACGGTGGCAATCGCGAGGACCGCGGCCGATATGAGGCCGAAGCCGAGTGACGAGAGAAAGACGCTCACGTCAAAGCCTTTCGAGAGTGGGTGGGTGGGCCATCGATGGATTTAAGAAAGCCGACGTAGCCGCGGCGGACAGCCGCCGCGGCCACGTCGGATGAAACTACAGTTTCGCCTTGCACCCCGTGAGGCCGCAGAACCCGAGGGACCCACCAACCGCAACCGTCGTGCCGTTCGCCAAGAACTGATCGTCTTCGAACGGGCCGAATGCCGTCTGGTACGAGTCGAACTGGTATGAGCCACCCACGCCGACGTAGTGAATCTTCTTACCAGCCTTGAGGGCCTTGACTCCCGCGACGTAGCTCGACACGTTGACCGCACCGCGTACGCCCTCGGCGATCTTCAAGATGTCGGCCTTGTACTTGGCACCTTGGGTTGACTTGGCCATGTCCATAGCGAGTGCCGCCAGGTTGATGCCGTCGTACAGGTGAACGGTGCCGTTCGCCGAGAGAAGCCCCGGGAAACTCGGGACGCCCGGGACCTTACCGGCCTGCGCCAGAACCAACTTGTGGTACAGCGGGTACGCCGGACCGGACGCGTTGACCGTTTGGTTGTCCGCGTCGAAGGCGGAGATGAAGTTCTGCGTACCGATCGGACCCGACGTGACGCCGGAGAAGAAGACCGGGTCAATCATGGCTGACGTGCCAATCGTCGGGATCATCTTGTTCCCGTTGAGTTGGTAGATCTCCGACAAAAGGGCCACGCCCGCCGCTCCGAGCGCTTCCATAAGGATGGCGTCGGGGTGCGCCTGGACGATCGCCTGCGCCTCGGTCTGGAACGTCGACGCCGACATGTCGAGCGTCTGGTTTGAGACCACCGTCATGCCCGCGCGCTTGATGGCCGCGAGCGCCGGAGCCACGAAGGTTTGGCTACCCGCGTCGTTGCCGAAGGCCAGGGCGATGTTCTTGTAGCTGTGGCGCTTGGCAATCTGGACCATCGCCACCGAGTCCGCCGCGTCGGGCGGAACGAGTCGGAAGAAGAACGGGTAGTGAACCGCGTCGAACTCGGACTGTCCCGTCATGCAGAACGACACCGTCTTGTGTGCTGCGAAGATCGGCACGACCGTCGCCGCCTCGTCCGAGGTGCACCCGATCACGAGCGCCAGGTTCGACGTCGTGGCGTACATCTGGCGAACTGCAGGCACCGCGTCCGCGGGGTCGCCTCGTGTGTCGACCGTCTTGCAAGTGACCTTCTTGTTGAGCACGCCGCCCACCGCGTTGATCGCCTGGGCCGCGGCGCCACACGCAACCACGTACTTCGGACCGAGTGCGGCGTCCGCGCCGGTGAAGGGCGCGACCGTGGCAATGGTGATCGACCCTTTGAACGACGTCGCGCCCGAAAGACCCTCAGCGACCGGCAACGTCACCATGGAAGCGACGAGTGCCAGCGCGGAGGCGACGAGAACGAGTCGCTTTTTACTGTGATCGACGAGTCGCCCCCGTCGTGCCATCTTTGAAAACCGCATCCTGCCCCCTTAACTAATTTGGTTTATCGCTGCTTGACGCAGTTCTTCGCCGCTAGAAGTTCGTAGTGTCCACTTCCAACGGGCGCCAAGGCCAGTCGGCCGGCGCGTCCTTCTCGGCGATCACGGTATTGGAGATAGTCCCAACGCCTTCGACGAAGACTTCGATCACGTCGCCCGGCGTCAACCAGACCGGCGGCGTCCGCGCGAAACCCACGCCGCCGGGCGTGCCGGTCGCGATGACGTCGCCCGGACGCAAGCACGTGAAGCCCGAGAAGTACTCCACGGCGCGCGCGACGCTCACGATCATCATCGACGTGCGCGCCTCTTGCATCACCTCACCGTTCAACGTGGAGCGGATAGCCACGTCGGAAATGTCGACCTCGTCGACGGTCACGACTTCGGGACCGATCGGCATCGTACCCTCAAAGTTCTTGCCCGGTGTCCACTGGGTCGCCTTACGTTGCCAGTCTCGAGCCGAACCATCGTTCATCGCGGCGTAGCCGAGGATCGATTCGAAGGCGTCCTTCGCACGGATGTAACGGCCCCCCTTGCCGATCACGACGGCGACTTCGGCCTCGAAGTCAAAGCGTTCCGTGAGCGCCGGGGCGACGAGGTCGTCGTAGGGGCCGATGACACTCCCGGCGCCGCGCACGAACGACTCGGGCCACGTAGGCACCGCCCGTCCGCCCTCGATGGCGTGATCGGCGTAGTTGACCCCGAGACAGAGAACTCGCGGGGGATTTGGCGTGGCGGCGGCGAAGTCGGCACGGTCAAACTCTCGACCCGCACCGGCCGACGCGCTGCGCGCGGCGTCGAGTGCGGCGTCGCCACCGGCGGCCAATCCGTCGATGCTGACCAAGGCGTCGTCACCAGAAACTTCGGCGAGGTCCACGTACCCCTCACGGCCGTGCACGTGCAACCGCAGCCCCTTCGAAGTGCGGATGGTCGCAAACCTCATGTCGTTCCCCCCAGGCAGTCGACCAATTTGGTTCAATTGGTCGATGTATTTGAACGAGAGTGAGTGTAGGTGACGCTTCAAGGCGTGTCAATCGCAGGCGCGAGTATTCTTCTAAAAAAAGTTCAGCGTCGCCGTACTATTGGTAGCATTGGTTGGCGTATTGGTGGCATCCAACGAGTAAGGAGTCTTTTCATGCAGACCGTGGCGAGCGACCAACTTGTTCACGTCGCGGACGATATTCTGACGTCGGCGGCGCGTAGCGGGCTGCGTCCCGGAAACCGTTTGCCGACCGAACGCGAATTAGCGAGCAAGCTCCAACTCACGCGCACCACCATTCGACACGCCATGGCGTTACTCGAGGAAGAAGGCGTGGTCTCTCGAGAAGTTGGACGAGGTACGTACCTTCGAGGTGATCCACGCCACGGACTCGGTCCCGACGTTGCCTCCCCGCCCCACCCTTCGATCGCCGTGGTGGTGAGTCCCGCCGACGTGATGACCGCGCGACAACTTATCGAGCCGGCGGCGATCGCGTCGATTGTAGAGAACGCGACGGTCAACGATTTCGAAGAGATCGAGCGATGCCTGCGCGGCAACGAGGACGCCGCGGACTACGACGAGTTCGAGCGGTGGGACTTCGCGCTGCATCGCTCGTTCATCCGCGCCGCTCATAACCCCCTCATGGAGAGTATGTACGAGCTCGTCGAAGAAGCTCGCCGTGGTGAGACCTGGGGGAACTTGAAACGACGAAGTGACTCCACCGAACGACGCGAAAGTTATCGCTTCCAGCATCGAGCGATCGCGGAGGCGTTGCGCAATCGCGACGGTCGAGCAGCGCGAGAGGCGATGGAGCAACATCTGAGCACCGTCGAATCCAACCTCCAAAAGAGTAGACAGAGTTAGAACCGACGCCCGATCGTTTTGCCGTGAGGCGTCGTCGGTGATTGAAAAGGGGTCGTTGACGTCGTGACGTCACGAGGGCGGCGCCACCTCATTCGAGCTCGCTGAGGCAACGACGCTCTCAAAGACTGCTCGAGCACGCGCGGGTTCGGCGTCAGTCAACATGATCAGACTCAACAGGACGCGAGCCTTCGGTCCGTCGAGCACCCCCGCGGAGATGAGGCCCCGAGAGAGTAGATCGCGTTCGGAACCGGCAAAGCCGTACGTCTCGTTCAACAACTCGCCGCTTCCCGTGCGCGAGGCGAGCACCACCGGCATTCGCGCGGCGAGCTTCTCGAGCGACGCCACGACGCGAGAGGGCACGTGGCCACCCCCGAATCCTTCGACGACCACACCGGAGAAACCCAAGGACTCCAGTTGATCGAGCACCCTCGCGTCGTCACCCAACGAACACTTGATCAACGAAATCGCCGGCGCGTCGCCAACGGGAACCGGGCCAAAGTACGTCATAGGCGCGACGCGCAGGACCACGCGAACGCGCTGTTCGATCAACCATCCGAGCGGGCCGCAACTTGGTGATCGAAACGTCGAGAGATTCGACGTATGGGTCTTTCGAATGAACCGTGCCGAGTGAATCTCGTCGCTAAAGACGACGAGTGTGCCAAGTCTCATGGCGTCGCGCGACGCCGCGACCCGTACCGCGCCAAGAACGTTGGCAGAACCGTCGGGACTGGCGACGGTGGAGTTGCGCATGGCCCCCGTGACCACCACGGGTCGAGAACTCCGCACGAGCAGGTCGAGGGCGAACGCCGTCTCTTCGATCGTGTCCGTACCCTGGGTCACGACGACACCATTGGTCCCCGCCTCGAAGGACTGCTCGATGGCGCGAGCCAACGCGACGAGGTCAGCAAAGGTAAGGTCCCCCGACGGCATCTGTCGAAAGGTCACCGCGGTGACGTCGGCAACGTCGGACAACTCGGGGATGGCCGCCACGAGATCGTCGGCGCCGAGTTGGGGCGTCACCCCTCCCGTCGACCCCGCGCTCTTCGTCGACGAGATGGTGCCGCCGAGGGAATACACCGTTACTTGAGGTCTTGCACCCATATTTATCTACGCGCCGCTCTCACCAGGGCCAAAGTTCAAGGATAGAACGGCCGAACGACGCTTCGAAGCCCGCGCGGCACTCGCTTTGGCGAAGGGACCTTCTCATTAATCAGGTAGTACGCGTAGGATGGCGTTGAAGCAACTCTGAGCACCTTGTTGTTGGCTCCGTGAGAGGTTGCGTGGATAAGCAGCGAAGAACACCTAAAGTAAGGCCCGCTCACATTTCAGCGGGTGATTCGCACGTTTGGCCAAAACCCGACACCGTCGGCGACCTGGTGGCTCAGCTCAAACACGAGAGGGCCCGCCTAAGCACGACCCTTGATTCACTGATGGACCCGCACGTCATGTTCGAGGCGGTTCGGGACCGTTCCGGCACGGTTGTTGACTTTATATTCGCCGATGCCAACGACGCAGCGATCGAGTACAACCACTCGACGAGAGAGAAGATGATCGGCGGCCGGTTGCTGGACATCCTTCCCGGACACGCCGCGTCGGGCGTCTTCGCCACGTACGTGCACGCTCTCGAGACCGGCGAACCCTTGATTCTCGACGACTCGGTCTACTTCAACGAGATCATGAACTCCGAACGACACTGTGACGTTCGCGCGCTGAAGGTCGGCGACGGCCTCAGTTACACCTGGCGCGACGTCACCGAGCGCGTCCAACTCACCGAGAAGTATCGCCTCCTCGCGGAAAACGCCTCGGACGTCGTCTACGAAACCGACCCGGACGGGATTGTCAAGTGGATGTCGCCGTCAGCGAGTCGGATCCTCGGGTGGGAACCAGAGGACTTACTCGGTACGTCATCGTTCGACATCATCTTTGACGAAGACCTCGCGAAGGTCCGCGCCCATCGCCGGCGGACCCTACAAGGTGAGTTCACCGAAGCCATCGAAGCGCGTTACCGGTTTTCATCAGGTGATCTGCACTGGATGTCGGTCTCGGTACGGCCGGCGCGTGACAGCATTGGCAACGTGGACGCGTTGATCGTCGGACTCCGCAGCATCGACGCCGAAGTCGCCACGCGTTTCTCACTGGCCGCCTCTGAGTCGCACTTTCGACTACTCGCCGAGAACTCGTCCGACGTCGTCGTCGAAACAGATTACGCGGGGCTCATCAAATGGGCCTCCCCGTCATCGCAACAGGTCCTCGGTTGGCCTCCCCGGCTCCTCGTAGGAACGCAGTCCCTTAACTTGGTTGCGCCCGAAGACGTAGCCAAAGCCGCCCACTATCAACAACGCGTTCGCGCGGGCGAAAGGATCGACGCCGCGCAACTTCGCCTCAAGACGTCGGGCGGTGAATTTCGTTGGATGGCGCTTCGCGTCCAACCCGCCCTTGATGACTCGGGAGAGATCGTTGGTGGCATCCTCGGACTGAGCGACTGTGAAAGCGAGGTGGTCGCGCAACGCGCCGCTAGGACGCTCTCGGCGGGCAGCCACGTTCTCGTGCGATCCGAGAGGGAAGAAGACCTCCTCGTGCAAATGTGTCAGGCCGCGGTGGACGAAGGCGGCTACCTCTTGGCTTGGTACGGGCGCCGCGTCGATGACGCCGAACGAAGTGTCCTGAAGGTGGCTATGAGCAGCGAGCACCGCGACTACGTCGAGGCGATCAACGTGGATTGGAGTGACGCTCCGAGCGGACAGGGACCCGTCGGTACCGTGATTCGATCGGGCAAACCCGTCGTCTATCAGGACCTCGCCACGGATTCAAACTTCGCCCCGTGGCGACAAAGGGCGAAGGAGAACGGCTTTCGATCATGCATCGGACTGCCGGTCTACGTTGACGGCGAAGTTGACGGGAGCCTGCAGGTCCTGGCCGCAGAGCGTGGGGCCTTCGACGAGCACGTGGTCGAGGTACTGAAGGACCTCGCCGACGAGATGGGCTACGGGATCAAGCGACTTCGCGACCACGAACGCCTGGTCAAGTCGCTGAACGACCAGATGCTCCTCAGCAAGGCGATCGACCAGGCGAGTGAGTCGATCGTGATCACGGGTCCCGAAGCAACCATCGTGTACGCCAATCCCTCGGCGGTGCGTACCAGTGAGTACTCGCTCGCGGAGATGCTCGGAACGAACCCGCGACTCTTCCAAAGTGCGCTGCACGACCCCACGTTCTTCCAGATCATGTGGGCCCACCTGAGCGGAGGAGAACCCTGGCACGGCACGTTGATCAATCGGCGAAAGAGCGGCGAGTTGTACGAGGAAGACACCACGATCTCGCCGATTCACGACGACGACGACGGCAAACTACTGGCCTACGTGGCCGTCAAACGTGACCTCACCATAGAACGGCGCCTCGAAACGAACCGAACGCGCGAACAGGGGGACCGTCTCGCCATCCTCGACATCATGCAAGAGGTCCGTCGCGCGGAATCGCTGCACGAGACCGCGCGAGCGTTCTGTCGCGCGGCGACGAACTTGACCTCCATCGACGCGGCCCTGATGGTGCTCGTCCAGGGCAACGGTACGTTGCTCACGATCGGCACGGGTGGCGAGGCGCTGGGCGGCGCCTCGAGCGGATCGACGCTCGATTTTCCTCGTCCCGAGTACCTCACGGAGCGAACCAGGGCCGGCGCGTGGTGGCTCGATTTGACCTCGAGCAAGCTCAACGTCGACGACGAATTCACCGCGCGCATGGTCGAAGGGGGCTTCACGGCCGTTGGCAACGTACCGATTCGCTGGCAGGGCGAGTTGATGGGCATTCTGGCACTGGCCTCGAAGGACGCGGACGGACCCGAGTGGATGAGTTCACGCCTGTCGGTGTTTGAAGAGCTCGGCTCGTACGCGGGTGCCCTCTTCGGCGCCGAAGCGGAGGTCTTCTCCAAGGGGGAGTCGTTGCGCTCGGAGATCCTCTCGGTCATCAAGCATCAGCGCTTTCACTGCGTCTTTCAGCCCTTCGTCAACCTCGAAACAAGCCAGGTGGTGGGCTACGAGGCGCTCACGCGCTTCGACAGCGGCGAACGGCCCGATCTACGGTTTCTCCAGGCGCACTCCGTGGGTTTGGGCAGTGAGTTGGAGGCGATCTGCGCTCAGACCGCCCTCGAAAGTGCGCGTGATCTCGCGCCCGAGATCTGGCTCAGTCTCAACTTCTCTCCCGCGGCACTCATTGACGGGCACGCGGCCAAGGTGGTCAACAGCGTGACGCGCCGCCTCGTCATCGAAGTGACCGAACACGCCCAGATCAACAACTACGCGGCCATCCGCAGGGCCCTTAAGGAGATCGGAAACTGCCAGCTCGCGGTCGATGACGCGGGCGCCGGCTACACCAGCCTCAGTCACATTCTGGAACTGCAACCAGACTTCGTGAAGTTGGACATCTCGATGATCCGCGGCATCGACACGAATCCCGCTCGTCAGGCCATGGTCGCCGGAATGTGTCACTTCGCGTCACAAAGTGGTACCACGCTCATCGCCGAAGGAATAGAGACGGAGGCCGAAGCGAACACCCTTCGCAAACTCGGTGTTCCACTCGGTGAAGCCGGAATGCTCGGCCAGGGTTACCTCTTCGGTCGACCCACAACCCTTCGCTAGCTCGTCAACGAACATCCGGTGACGTCACGGTGACCGACGTTCGACGCACGTCGACATCGCGAACGAAGGTAACGCGTACCTGACGATCGAGGGATTCTCCCCCCATTAGGGTGAGCCCAGCATGATTCCCCTCTCCGTACTCGACCTCGCCACCGTGGCGACTGGTTCGTCGCCGGCCCGAGCACTTCAAGAGACGACCGAGACCTCACGAGTCGCGGAGCGACTCGGCTACCACCGACTCTGGGTCGCCGAACATCACGGCATGTCGGCGATCGCCAGTTCGGCCCCTGCGGTACTCATTGCCCATCTCGCGAACGCGACTTCGACGCTGCGCGTTGGTTCCGGCGGCGTCATGTTGCCCAACCACTCGCCCCTCGTCGTGGCCGAGCAGTTCGGCACGCTCGAGGCCCTTCATCCAGGCCGAATCGACCTTGGACTCGGTCGCGCGCCTGGTACGGACCCGCACACGGCCCGGGCCCTTCGACGCGCCAGTGACCTTCGAGCCGACTCCTTCCCTGATGACGTGGTCGAACTGATCAGTTACCTCCTTCCGCGCGAGGGCGCGCCGAGCCACCCTTTCGCCACCCCGGGTAGCGGCTACCTCCCAGAAGTGTGGCTGCTCGGTTCATCGACCTTCAGCGCCCAGTTGGCGGGAATGTTGGGCCTTCCCTTCTCGTTCGCGTACCACTTCGCGCCGACGCTCCTCGATCCGGCGCTCGAGATCTACCGGTCAACGTTTCAACCTTCGCTACTGCTCGAGAGCCCTCGGGTCATGGTCGCCGTCTCGGTCCTGTGCGCCCCGACTTCCGAGGAAGCTCACTGGCTCGCCGGTTCGAGCGCCCTCAGTATCCTCCAGCGCCGTACCGGCCAGGTCGGCCTCCTCCCCTCGCCTGAAGAAGCCGAGGTGTATCCCTTTTCCCTCTCGGAAAGAGCCATCGTCGATGAGGCCATGGCGACCCACGTGATTGGCGACCCGACGACGGTGCACGAAGGACTAGAGGCGTTACGCCAGCGCACGTTGGCCGATGAGCTGATGCTCTCGACTCGGACCCACTCGCACGCCGCACGACTTCGCTCACTAACGCTCGTCGCCGAGTCGTGGGGACTCGTCGCGACGGAGAGCTGATGGCTCGCGTCCCTCGACGTTTTGACACGCCAGCCACTCCAAGGGTCGGCTCTGGTCGCCGAGGACGGGGACTGAACCTTCGCCCTTCGCCTCACGGGTTGTACCGACGCGCGACGTGCTGACGTCGCCTCAGTCGCGCTTGTCTCGTTTCGCGAACGGGTCGGGCCAATCTTTCTTCTTCCGCTCGCTCGTGATCGTCTGACGTAGGGCCCCGACCTCCGACGTCGCCCGATAGTGGCGACCACGCTTCTCGCCCACCGCCTCGAGGAGTCCGGCGTCAGCCGATTGACGAAGGTCGCGACTGGCCGTGGCCTCGGTGATCTCCTCAAAGAATGTCTGGTCGATCGCCGATCGGTACGTAGTACTTCGAACACGAAGACCGAGTGCCGCGTCGAAGAGTGCGACCACGCTGCGATCGGGCAGTCCGTGAGTCTTGGCCACCTTCTCGAGGCGGTCCCAGAGGAGTTCACTCTCGTTCACTCGACGTTTGACGGTCTTAGCCTGGAGAAGATGAGCGGTGAGCATGAAACGCACCCAGGGCCGCGTGTCGCGATCGGGTTGAAAGTATCCCGCCGTGACGTCGCCCAGTGACTCGGCGTAGGCCAGGGCGTTTCGACCGAGGTACTCCTCGATGCTGCCGAAGGCGGGAGGGAGAACGCCCTGCCTCGCGAGCACGAGGGTGTGAAGACACCTCCCCAATCTGCCGTTGCCACTTTCGAAGGGTTGAATGGCCACCACGTTGAGGTGCGCGATGGCGGCACGTACCAACGGCGGCGAACCGTCGGAGGATTGAAGGGCTTCGACGAACTCGCTCATCAATGCGGGCACGTCACTGGCGTCGGGTCTCACGTAACTGGTCTCGACGCCCAGGACGTCACTCTCTACGACGGGACCCACGCGCCAACGACCGGGACGATCCTTGTCGTCGTAACTTCCCATGATGAAGTGAAGGCTCCTCAGGAGCTGACCTGAGTAGGTGAAGTCGTTATCGGCCGCCAGGTACCCCACGTAGGTCAAGGCGTCGCGGTACCCCTTGAGCGTGAGACGCGTCTCGTCGTCGGTGTCGATGGGAAGCTCTCCGAGGTCAATCGCCGTCGCGTCATCGAGGAGGGCCTCGAGTCCGTCGATCGCTCCAGAACCCTGAATGGCTCGCGCGAATTGAAGTCTCGTCATTGACGCTGACCAACGCCGCGGCTCTCGAAGGCGTAACCGAAGACTCGCGCTCAACTCTCCAATGTTCGCGAGAACGGCAATCTCATCATCGTCGAGCTGTGGTGCTTGAAATACCATTAAATGTCCCCGTAAGCAGTCGCCTTCATGTTTGATTGTAATCAACATCCCAGTGATTCTCTGGCTTTCGGAGATGATTCGCCGCGCGGAGCAACGTCGACGACCGTCGCTGGACGAAGGTGCCTTCACGACAACCGAGTCGTTTTGGCATCTGGACCTCTCCTTCGACGAAACACCAGGGCAATCCTTTAGTGAAACTCAGTTGAAAACAAGATCGAATACTTATCGTCATGCCTTACGGTGCGAAGGGCAGCACGTCGAACGATCTGCGCGTGGCGGACTCGGACGTTACGTTGCGACGTGAACGCTCGCGAAGAGTGACTGCTTCCACCGCCGCATCCAGCCATCGCACAACCTTCGACAACGCCAATCGACAACATTGAAGTTTCACTCTGACGTCGCGAACAAACTTTGGACTCGCGGCGAAGCCTTCGTGACGTCATCGACAGGAGTGAACGCGCGATGTCGCAACACGTCCGCGACGCCTCCAACTCGAGACCAACAGTTCAGCTTCGTGTGCATAAGTAATTCGTATTCTTTAGTCAAATGAGTGCGCGTCGTCGTGCGCTTTCGTCTTGACAAAAATCTCTCAACGGAGTCACACTCCACCAATTTCACGGTGTATTGGTGTACTTTGGCTTGCGTCGGTATAGCGTTTTTTTCGCAATCCATTTTCTCTACATCCAAAATAGATTACGTAATAGAAGTTATTTCCTAGAGCAAATGCGGGGTGATTGTGGCTTTTAAGAAGAAGACCCGAAGTGAGGATGTTGACGCCAAGGGCCCAGACGGCGGGTCGGTTGGACTTCTCACGGACGTTAATCCACAGGGCAAAAATGGTGGTGGAGACCCTCAACCCTCAAGTGAGTCGTTGAGCTCTAAAGCTGTCGAACCCGACGGCGCGTCCGAGGTGCGTGGGGTTCGCCTCGGCGAAGTCCTCATCAGTTCGAATCTCATCACCGAGGTCCAACTCCAGCAGGCGCTCGAGATGCAACGAGACGCCGGGGGCCGACTCGGCGAGGTCCTCGTGAGCCTGGGCGCTCTCACCGAACAGTCACTCGCGCAGGCCCTCGCGACCTTCTTCGGGTTCGAAGTCGCGAACCTTCGCCGCGACGTCTTCGACCCAGCGGCAATGAATCTCGTCTCAGAGAGCGTGGCACGAGAGACCACCTGCTTCCCGGTCCGCTTGGACGGAGACGTCCTCTACATTGCGGTCGCCGAGCCGAGCGACGAACTTCGGGTTCGACTGAGTCAAGCGAGCGGCAAGACGGTCCAGCTGCTGATCGCCCCCTTCGGCGATATTCGATGGGCCATCGACAGCAGCTACCACGCGCTCGGCAGTGTCGACAAATTAGTCCAGGCCTTCGAGTCCGTCGAAACGTCTCGCAAGCGCAGCACGGAACCTTCCGAACCTCTCATCGTCGCCGACGACGCGCCCGTCGTTCAGGTCGTGGATCGGATTCTCACGCAAGCCATGCGCGACCGCGCGTCGGACGTTCACATCGAGCCCTCCGACGAGATCGTGCGCGTACGCTTTCGCATTGACGGCGCCCTCAAGGAAGTCCTTCAACTGCCCGCAGTGATCGGACCGGGCCTGGTGAGTCGTATCAAGGTCATGGCCAACATGAACATCGTCGAGCGGCGCCGTCCCCAGGACGGTCAACTCACGATCATGATCGAC
>DATLTT010000019.1:0-60482 GCA_035533455.1 Acidimicrobiales bacterium
CTGAAGTTCGAGGGCGGTGATAGCGGCGCGATGGGTCGAAACCTAGACGCGACGTCAGTGAGCGTCCAGGAAACTATTAAGTCACACTCATCTTTCGTCCAGATTCGCTTTCCATACTGTCCCCATGACAGAGCGGACCGACTCAGACAATCGACGTTGCAAGCACCGTTCCGTGCCGGCCGTAGTGCTCGCCTTCGCCCTCGCGGGCGTCGTCTTGGCGGCGTGCGGCGGAGGCGCCGCGGCGACGGCACCACCAACGTCGACGAAGAAGACCACGACAACGACGTCGCCGTCGAAGCCGTCCGCGGCATCGAGCACGGCCTTCACCACGTGTCTGAAGCAACACGGAGTAACGGGCGCAGGCTTCGGCAGCGGTAAGAGACCCCCGGCGTCGTCGACCGGCGGTCCTCCCGCCGGCGGCTTCGGCGGCAACGCCAAATCGCGCGCCGCGTTCCAAGCCTGCGCGAGCTTGCGTCCAGCGAGCTCTGGGTTCGGCGGCGGTGGTTTGGGAGCGAACTCGACGCAACTCGCGGCGTTCCGCAACTGCATGTCGCTCCACGGCGTCACGATTCCGAAGAGAGCCGCGGGAAGTGCACCCTCAGCGAACTCATCAATTACTTCGAGCCCGAAGTACAAGACAGCGTTGGCGGCGTGCTCGTCGCTCATTCCATCCACGAGCACGACGACCACGACGACCACACCCGGTGGTTGATCGACTCACTCAGTCGATTCGCGCCACAACAACTATGACCCGACGGAGACACTGAAATGAAAATCAAGAACTTAGGAGGCCTGACGCGCAAGCGCGCTGGCTACATCGCCCTCGGACTGGTGGTCGTGGTGGTCGCCGCGTTCGGCTTCACGTCGATCTACAAGACGCCGGCGTCCTCGAGTGCGGGTGTTGCGCGGACCGTGAAGGTGACCAAGGGCATCGTCCAGTCGAGCGTCTCGGCCTCGGGCAATCTGTCGACCGTATCCAACGCCAATGAGAACTTCGTCGCCGGTGGTACCTTGACGTCGCTCAACGTGGCCGTTGGCCAAAGGGTGACGGCGGGTCAAGTGCTCGCCACTATCGATTCGACGCAGCAGGGTGGGGCCCTCCAATCTGCCGAGTCCGCACTCGCGGTGGCGAAGATGAACTTCACCAATGCCCAGAAGACGGCCATGACACAGGCGAAGACGCTCGCGAGCTCGAAGGCAACCCTCGCCACCGACCAGTCGGGCGGCACCACCGTGCAGAAGGACCAGAACCAGTCGACGCTCGACAACGCTCAGCAGCAACTGACGAACGACCAGACGCAGTTAGCCACCGACCAGACCCTTCTCGTCACCGATCAAACCAACTTGGCCACGGCGCAGTCGACGTACTCCACCGACGCGGCGCTCGGGTGCCCCGCCGCGCCCTCGAGCCAGGGCTCGTCGGGGTCGTCTTCGGGCCCGGTCACGGCGTCCGCAGGTTCCGTCCCTTCGGTCTCCACCGGATCGGCCACGTCCATTTCCACCACGACGGCTGTGTTGAACGCCACGATCAATCCGAACGGCGCGGACACGACGTACTACTTCAACTACGGCACGACCACGAGCCTCGGACTGGCGACGGGAACCTTCTCGATCCCGTCGAGCGCGAATGCCACGCAGGTCTCCGCGGAGATCACTGGTCTGAGCCCGAGTACTACGTACCTCTTCGAAGTCGTGGCGTTCAACACCGTTGGTAGTGCCGCCGGAAGCGGGGTGACGCTGACGACCGCGGTCACGTCGTGCTCCGTCGACACTCAGACGATCTCCACGGACACCACCAAGGTGGCCACCGATCAGACACAGATCGCTAAGGACCAGTCGTCGATCACCGTGCAAGGGCTTGCGGTGCAGATCGCTCAACAGAACGTGAAGGCGTCACCCACGACCGTAGCCCAAGACAAGTCGACCATCACTCAAGACGAGGCCACCATCGCGCAAGGCAAGGTCGGACTCGTGCAATATCAGGCCACCATCGTCCAAGACCAGGCGTCCGTCGAGCTCGCGGCGAAGTCGCTTCAAGAGACACAGCTGGTCGCGCTCATTAGTGGCAACGTGACTTCGGTGAGTGGCTCGGTCGGCCAGACCGTGGGTGGGGGCGGCTCGTCAACGTCGACGTCGACGTCGACAGGATCCGGTACGGGATCGAGCAGTTCGCCTCTTGTCGCCATTCAGGGCCTACGCCAACTCCAGGTGGTGGCGAGCTTCGCAGAAGCCGACGCCATCAAGATCGCGGTACACCAGACGGCGACGATTACGCTCGCCTCGCTGCCCAACACCGTGGTTCGTGGCGTTGTTACTGCCGTCGCTGCCGTGTCAACCGTCGTGAACAACGTGGTCACGTACCCGGTCACGATAAGTTTGAGCCGTCCACCAGCGACGCTCAAGGACGGCATGACCGCACAAGTCTCGGTGGTCGTCCAGACCGTATCGAACGTGCTCGAACTTCCAAGCGCGGCCATCACGACGACTGGAAGTCTCTCCACGGTGCAAGTCCTCGGCGCCAACAGCGTGAAGACGACGACGCCGGTCACGCTCGGCCTTGTCGGTACCTCCTTCACGCAGATCACGAGCGGCGTCACCGAGGGCGAAACCATCGCTGAGCCCACGGCTACCGTCAGCGCCGCGACCTCCACCGGCGCCACCACCGGAGGCTTCGCCGGCGGCGGAGGCCGTGGATTCGGTGGAGGAGCGCCGTGACCTTGACCAGTGGCGGCGCGACTCACGCCGCCCACGTCGAGCGAACGTCGAACTCGAAAGTAGAGGCACCGATCATCGCACTGTCGAACATCGTGAAGAGCTACATGATGGGCGGCGTCGAGGTCATTGCGTCACGCGATGTCTCGCTCACGGTGGTCAAAGGGGAGTTCGTCGCGGTCATGGGCGCGTCGGGTTCGGGCAAGTCGACACTGATGAATATCATTGGCTGTCTCGATGTTCCGACCAGTGGGCACTACTCGCTTGACGGGGTGAACATTCGAAACCTCGACGACCAAGCGCTCTCGCGTATCCGCAACACCAAGATCGGCTTCGTCTTTCAAGGGTTCAACCTCATTCCTCGGATGTCGGCGCTACAGAACGTGGAGTTGCCGATGGCCTACGCGGGCGTCAAACCCAAGGAGCGACGAGAGCGCGCGATCGTGGCCCTGCGCTTGGTGGGTCTCGGCTCGCGACTCGAGCACTTCTCCAACGAACTCTCGGGTGGCCAACAGCAACGCGTCTCGATCGCTCGAGCCATCGGCACCAATCCGGCACTCGTTCTCGCCGACGAGCCGACCGGCAATCTCGACTCGCGGTCGTCAAACGAGTTGATGGCTCTCTTCAGCGACCTCCACGATCACGGTCGAACGATCGTGATGATCACGCACGAGGACGACATCGCGCAGTACGCCTCTCGCGTCGTTGAGTTACGTGACGGCTCGATGATCAGGGACCAACGTCAACGTCCGCGCGTTCCGTCGGTGTCGCCCAACACTGTTACCTCGTCGCAAGATGGTGACGGATCCGAGTTCTGATGTTGAGCATGTTCAGCAACCTGACTATGGCCGTCCGCGGCATCGGCTCGAACTGGCTGCGCACCCTGCTCACCATGCTCGGTGTCTTGATTGGCGTGGCGTCGGTCATCGTCCTGCTCGCGATCGGTACCGGAACGTCACGCTCCATCGAGAACTCCATCCAGGCTCTCGGCTCCAACACGTTGACCGTCTTCAGTACCGGCGGTAGCGGAACGTCGAGCGGAACACAGATTCGCAACACCACCCTCAACTCGGCGTCAGTCTCATTGATCTCGAACTCCAACAACGCCCCCGACGTCCAGTCGGTCTCACCGGTTATCACCACGAGCGTGACCGCCACCAACGGGTCGTCGACGTACTCCACGTCCGTCGTCGGATCGACGCCTTCGTACCTGGTGGCGTCGAACTACACGGTGTCGGCCGGCCGGTCAATCTCGACGGCCGACGTGACGAACCACGCCCAGGTCATCGACCTCGGCGCGTCCGTGGCTAGCGGCCTCTTCCCCGTGGGGTCGAACGCCCTGGGTCAACAGATCGAACTCGGTTCGTCTCGATTCACCGTCGTCGGACTGCTCGCGTCGAAGGGCTCAACGGGGCTCACAAACGCGGACGCCGTCGTGATCGCCCCCTACACCGCGGTCCAAGACCAACTGACCGGCGAGTCGCAGTCGTTCTCCGAACTACTGATCCAGGGAAAGTCCGCGTCGACACTCTCGCTGGCGCAGAGCGAGGTCCAGAGCATCCTGGCGGCGCAGAACGACACGACGGTCGCGGCACTGCCCTTCAACGTGCTCAACCAGGCGAGTCTGATCACGACGGCGACGTCGAGCTCCAAGACCTTTACGGCGCTCCTGGGCTGGGTCGCGGCGGTGTCGCTGCTCGTGGGCGCGATCGGCGTGATGAACATCATGCTCGTCACCGTCACCGAGCGCACTCGCGAGATCGGCATTCGAAAGGCCATTGGGGCTCGCAAGTCGGTCGTCTTGACTCAGTTCCTCATCGAGTCGACCGTGATTTCGTTCCTGGGCGGTGTTTTGGGCGCCGTCGCGGGCATCGTCGTCTCGCGCTTCACCATCGCGGGCGTCAAACCCGTGCTGGCTTCATACTCCATCCCTCTCGCCCTGGGTGTCGCGCTGAGCGTGGGCATCGTCGCGGGCTTCTACCCGGCGTACCGGGCCGCGTCACTGCGCCCGATCGACGCCCTTCGATACGAGTAAGTGAAAGGCAGATCGACATGACAAAAGGATCGACGGACGCCCCTGGGGACGTCCACTCGACCGGTGACTTCGTCGGTGGGGGGTGGTCGCCAGCTGGCGACGCGGATCCGAACGTGATCAACAACAACGAGGCGTTCGACGTGCTCTTCGGCGGAGAAAGCGAAGAGTGGCCCGAGCAGACCTCATCGAAGGGCTTTCGCGCGTCATGGACGGTCACGGTTCTCGTGGCGTTGTTATTGATCGTGAGCGGGCTCGCCTTGGGTGCGTTCTTACAGCGCGGTCGAGGATCCTCGCCGACGCCGACGACATCGCCTGGCGGTCGCTTCGGTGGCGGCGCCTTTGCGGGTGCGCCCGGCGCGGGTTCGGCCACGTCGGGAACGGTGACCGACATCATCGGCAACACGTTGTACGTGACCAACGCCAGTGGCGCGCTCGTCGCGGTGAAGGTGTCGTCATCGACCACCATCGATCGCAACGCCTCCGCGTCGCTGTCAACCCTGAAGCCCGGCGACACCGTCACGGTCCAGGGGCCGACGGCGAAGAACGGCTCCGTCCAGGCGGCCACGGTCACCGCGACCGCCAAGGGCGTGACGCCGACGGGCGGCTTCGGTGGGGGCTTCGGCGGCAGTGCCCCCGGAGGGTCGAGTGCGAGCTCGAGCACTGGGTCGAAGACGAGAACCAGTAGCGGGTCGAGTGCGAGCGCCGGCGCTTGACCGCCTAGACGAGCGCTTGTCACGTGTCACGGCGCGTATCGCACCCTTCGACGGATTCGCGCCACGCGTGATGGTCGCCGTGGCACCAGCCCTCGTCCTCACTTGGCTCGGCTTCTCGCAAGCCATCGCGGTTGTTCGAAACTGGACGTTCTTGACGGCGAATCCCAGTTGGACGGGGGCCTCTGATCTCACCCGAAGCGCCCTGTACGCGGCGTTCGTGCTCGGCGCCGCGGTCATCCTGGTGACCCGAAAGAGTCCACGGTCGAGTGACCATCGCCGAGTGGCCATCGTCACGTCGCTCACCGCGACCTTTTTGATGGTGGGACTCAGCTACCTGCCGGCCGGTCCGGTCCTGTGGCGGGCGTCTCCCTACGCGGCGCAGTGTGGACTCGTCCTCTCGGTGCTGGGCGCGACCCTCGCCCTCGCGTCGTTCTTGAGTCTCGGGTCCAACTTCTCGATCACGCCCGAGTCGCGCGACCTCGTCGTCACGGGTCCCTACCGGCTCATCCGTCATCCCCTTTACCTCGCGGAGCTGTCGATGATCGTCGGCGTCGTCGTCGGGTACGCACGTCTCACCACGATGGTGGGCGCCTTGTTGGTCATTGGCCTTCAGGTCCATCGAATACGGATGGAGGAGACACTTCTCGCCGACAGCTTTCCCGCAACCTTCTTGGACTACATCACTGGCACGCGCTATCGCCTCATTCCTCTTCTCTGGTGACTGCCCGCGCGCCGAGACTCGAAGGCGTGCCTCGTGTCAAAGAGAAGAATCGAACGCGCCACGAGGGCGGGGCGACGCTCCGCTAAAGAAACGTGGCGTGGCCGACCATGCCGGCGGCGACCGTGGCGTTGGTGACCTCGTCGATCAAGACGAAGCTTCCGGTGACTCGATCCTCGCGGTAGTCGTCGACGACGAGCGCGTCCGCGGTGACCAACGTCGCGAGCCCAATCTGATTCGTCGAGAAGGACGTGGTGTCGACAATCTTGAGTGACTCGATATCGATCAGACCCGTTATCGCTTTAACGCGCACCGGGGTGGACTTCGTGGTGTGTTTCAGACGCAGCCGCTGACCGCCGACGCTGAGTGGCTGCTCACCGAACCAGCAGATCGTCGCCTCGAACTCCTTCGTCACCGTCGGCAGGGGAGCGGTGGCGATGAGATCACCGCGTCCGGCGTCCGTTTCGTCAGCGAGGTCGAGATCCGCGGCGAGTCCAACGGTCGCCTCGAGTCGAGACGCCCCACCGAAGTTGATGGCCCTGATCGTCGTCTGTACTCCCGCCGGCAGCAACGTCACGGCGTCGCCGACGTGAAACGATTCACCGCTCACCATGCCCGCGTACGTGCGCCCGCCACCACTTTGGCGAAGGACCCACTGCACGGGTAGGCGCGCGCCCTGGGCGGTCTCCCACGCTCCCGCCTCTGACGCTTCGAGGGCCTCCAGGACCGAGGGCCCTTCGTACCAGGGTGTATTGACCGAGTTCTCGACGACGTTGTCGCCCAGAAGGGCCGACACGGGGATCGTCAACAAGGAAGAGAAGCCCAACTCGCGCGACACCGTCGCGATCTGATCGACGACGCGCTGGAAGGCGAGCTCGGACCAGCCCACGTTGTCCATCTTGTTGACCGCGACGATCACGGAGCGCACGCCGAGCAGGGCCGCGATGCAGAGGTGGCGGCGAGTCTGTTCCTTCAGACCGGAAGCCACGTCGAGAACGACCAGCGCGAGGTCGGCCGTCGAAGCGCCGGTTGCCATATTCCTCGTGTAGGTGACGTGACCGGGACAGTCCGCGATTATGAACTTTCGCGTCGGTGTCGTCGCGTAGCGATAGGCCACGTCAATGGTGATGCCCTGCTCTCGTTCCGCGCGAAGTCCGTCGGTGACGAAGCTCAGGTCCAGGTCGCCGATGCCGCGCTTCTCGGACGCGGCGGCCACGGCGTCGAGCTGGTCGTCGAAGAGCTGACGCGTGTCGACGAGGAGTCGACCGATCAACGTCGACTTTCCGTCGTCGACCGATCCAATGGTGGCGAGACGTAGCAGGTCCTTCGTGGCGAGTTCCACTTAGAAGTAACCCTCGCGCTTACGATCCTCCATTGCGGTTTCGGAGAACTTGTCGTCACCGCGCGTCGCGCCACGTTCCGAGACGTTCGCGATCGCTACTTCGGCGATGATGGCGTCAAGGGTGCTGGCGCTCGAGATCACCGCGCCCGTGCAGTTGGCGTCGCCGACGGTGCGAAAACGTACCATCTTTCGAACGACCTCTTCATCGGGCTGAGGCTCCACGAACGCAGTGACGGCGAGCCACATCCCGTCACGAGAGACGACGTCACGCTCGTGGGCGAAGTAGATCGAAGGGACGTCCATCTCCTCTCGTCCGATGTACTGCCAGACGTCGAGCTCCGTCCAGTCGGAGAGGGGAAAGGCTCGCACGTGCTCACCAGGATTGACCTTGCCTTGGTAGAGATGCCACAGTTCGGGACGCTGCTGGCGCGGGTCCCACTGGCCGAAAGCGTCGCGGAAGCTGAGGATGCGTTCCTTCGCGCGGGCCTTGTCCTCGTCACGGCGCGCCCCACCGAAGGCGACGTCGAACTTGTTCTCGGCGATGGCGTCGAGGAGCGTCACGGTTTGCAGTCGATTGCGCGATCCGAGAAGTCCGGGATCGGCGACCTTACCTTGATTGATCGTGTCTTGAACTTTGGCGACGATGAGTCGCGCGCCCGCAACTTCGACGGCGCGATCGCGAAAGCCGAGCACTTCCTTGAAGTTCTGACCGGTGTCAATGTGCAGCACCGGGAAAGGAAGCTGTTGGGGGGCGAATGCCTTCGCCGCCAAGTGCAAGAGAACGGCGGAGTCCTTACCGCCGGAAAAGAGCAAAACTGGCCGTTCGCACTCGGCCACCACCTCTCGGAGAATAAAGAGGGCGTGGGACTCAAGGACGTCGAGGTGGTCAGTGGTGTGAGGGGTATGCAAGGTCGTGGTCATGTTTCCGTGAGTTCATTGTATCCTAGTGATGCACTAGACAATGCACGACTTCCATAAGAATGGCCCTGATGACACCAACTTCAGACCTCCTCGACGAAATCGAGGAGATTAACGAACGTTTCGGGCGCTCGACACCCCTCGAGATTCTCAAGTGGACCTTCGATCGCTTTGACGACGACGTCGCGATGGCCTGCTCCTTCGAGGACCTGGCGCTCTTGCACATGGTGCACGAGCTGCGTCCGGCGACGGAAATCATCTTCCTCGACACGGGGGGACACTTCCAAGAAACGCTCGACTTCACCGAGCGGATGACGAACGAATGGTCGCTCAACGTGACACGCACCATCCCCGGCGCCGACGCTGACCCGTTTCCCTGTGGTAGTGCGAACTGTTGCGAACTGAGAAAAGTCGAACCTCTGGGACGTGCGCTGCGCGCACGCGCGGCGTGGATAACGTCCGTCAAGCGCGTCGACGCGCCGTCGCGCGCAACGATGAAAGTCCTGATGTGGGATGAGAAATTTGATCTCGTGAAGGTCAATCCCTTGGCGACGTGGAGCGACGACGACGTCGCGTACTACCTCAAGAGTCACGAACTACCCGAGCACCCACTCTGGGCTGAGGGCTACGCCTCGATCGGTTGCGCCGCGATGACGCTCAAGCCACTCGTCCCCGGCGATCGACGCTCGGGTCGATGGGCGGGACTCGACAAGGAAGAGTGCGGACTTCACGAAGGCTAGCTATCCACCATTAATTCAGCCTGCAACAGTAAATTTATGGCAATGTCAACGCGACCCCACCTGGAGCAGGTCGAATGCTCCTGATAGTGTTAGCCCTTTTTTGGGTTGCGCTCTTGGCCCCTATCGCGATTCGTCGACTCCGAGACGGAGGCACAGAAAAGTCCATTCAGTCATTTCACGCCGAACACGAGGTTTTGAGTCGTCAGGACTACTCTGTTGTCCCCGCGCACCGACTCGACCAGCCCGATCAGGCCGCGCCGAGCGCTCATCTGTCAGAACGTAGGCCCCGTCTCACCGTCGTTCACGCTGATGACACGTTTGGCTCACTCGAATCGAGGTCGTCCTGGGACGAGTGGAGCGAGGACTACGACTACGACGACTCGGTGCGCCCGATCACGACGTCTTCCAATCGTTACGTGAAGGCGTATTCGTCGCGCCCGGACGAGATCTTCGCGACCCCCAGATACGAGGAGCCGGTACGACGTCGCACGATGAAGTCCCAGCGTCGCATGATGTTCACGCGACTCATTCTCGCCGCGGTCCTCTTTACGGCGCTGGCCTTCTTCACGGGCAACAGTCTGCTCTTTGACGTAGCAGCCCTTTCGATGATTGCGGTCGTTATCTACGTCGCGCTGGCGTTCTACTCCGTCAGTCAGGGTTACTTGAGCGACTCGTCGTTGCCAATTCGTGTGCCCCAACGTCGCCAACTCGCCACCATCGAACCCCTCTACAGCCAAGGGTACGAACGCTCTCCCGCGCACTACGAGGAAGAGTTTGAATCAGAGTTCTACGAGCCCGACTGGGTCCAGCAGTGGGGTCGCCAACCTCAGCGTCGACGGTCGTTGGGCTAAAGTAGGTACCTCTTCGGGGGTGTAGCTCAATTGGTAGAGCGCTACGTTCGCAATGTAGAGGCAGTGGGTTCGAATCCCATCACCTCCACTCCGCAGGTGGCTGGTGGAGAACCAGAACTTCGTTCGATGACGTTGTGTTGAACGCAAATGCTCAGGCTTGACGTCGACGGTGCGCCATTGTGAGTCTCCCTCCGCTTACAACCGAGAGTTCCCTCTCGCGTCCGTAGCGCTCGTGGTGTTCTCGCGGGTGCGCGTTGGGTGACGTCAAGGTCGCGAGTCGCCATCGACCCGCCGTCACCGTAACGACGTGCTCTCCCGTGTCGAGCGTGCCCATAAGCACTACGATTAGTCCTAATGGGCGACAACGTGGTCGCCAACGATGTGGCCCGTGAGGAGCCTGTATGAGAACTCGAGCGACGCCAATGATTGACCGGAACCTTTGGCGTTACGGGCGATTCCCGTTCGTCACTCGTGGGAACTCCGGGCGCGAGCCCGTTCGCTCGTGAGTAGATCGGGCGACAACGGAGCCGAGTCGGCAAGTGACCTCTCAGCTGAGGACGCCGACGACGTTCGTCGCCACGGAGCAAGCACGAAATCGCGAGAAGGGCGCTTGACGAAAGCGGCGGAGGGCTACCGGCACACCCGCACGTCGGCCGCGTGGGCGGCGGTCGTCGTCGCGGTGCTGTTCGGTGTGGCGTTGATCGATTTCATCGCGCAGAACACGCGTAACGTACGCATTGACTTTTTCTCGCTCTCTGGACGAATACCAATCGCCGTGGCTCTCCTCGCCGCAGCCTTGGCGGGCGCTGTCGTCGTCGTCGCTATCGGCGTGGGTCGGGTGGCGCAGCTTCGCTTCAACATGCGTCGTCAACGGCGTCGGTTGAAGACGCAAGACGATGGCGTCGCCGCAAGGGTCGTCGACAATCCTGCCGTCGAGAACGAGGGCTCAATAGGCCCCGAGTAGCCGACTGCTCGCGGTGGTGATTCTTGAGGCGTGCCCGTGACGAGGTGCCAGTCGCTGTGCACTCGACGGGCGCAAAGTGAGGAAAATGTCACCGCTCCTCGTCCGGTGAGTAAATAGATTGTCCTCGTTGGCAAAATCCATTGCCGAAATGACACGAGTTGCCAGTGTGTACACGGTATATGGAAGACGCCCCTCCGCTCGCGTGTATCGAATGACCGATTGTCACATGAATGAAATACGGGTGTGCTGTATAATTCCTACCCAGGAACCGGTTTTCATCCTCGTTGACCATGAACTTAATTCGGTCCTGAGAGTTGTGTGAAGTATGCGTGCCACCCCGCTAGCAGTTCGTCCCTCTTTTTCGTTGTCGCACCTCTTCAAGTCTCGTGGTTCGCGTCGCCTCGTGCCTCTTTCGGGCGTTCGAATGGGCCTTGGCGCGCTGGCTGCGGTGCTCGTCAGCTTTGTCACGCTGATCGCTTTTGCGAGCGATAGCGCGGTGGCAGCCGCCACACCCATAAATCTCGGATCCGCCACGCCGTACGCGATTGTCGCGGCTTCAACCATCACCAATACTGGCTCCTCGGTGATCACCGGCGATGTTGGACTCTCCCCGGGCACCGCCATCACCGGCTTTCCGCCGGGCCACGTCAATGGCACCACCGACGCCGCGGACGCGACGTCACTAGGGGCCCAAAACTCTTCCACCGCCGCGTATCTGGTCGCGGCCGGTGAGACTCCCACCTCCCCGGTGGCTGGAGGAACACTGGGGGGCACGACGCTGCAGCCCGGCATCTACAAATCGACAAGTTCGTTGGCGCTCACTGGGACCCTGACCCTTAACGGTGGCGGGAACGCCAACGCGGTCTTCATCTTTCAAGCGGGATCCACGTTGACGACCGCGTCGGGAAGTTCGGTTGTTCTTGAGGGCGGCGCGCAGGCCTGCAACGTCTTCTGGACCGTTGGCAGTTCCGCAACGCTCGGAACGACGACCTCATTCGTCGGCACGATTCTCGCGAAGACGTCGGTGTCGCTGAGTAACGGGGCGAGCGTACAGGGTCGACTGCTGGCTCAGACGGGCGCCGTCACTCTCATCAGCAACACGGTCAACGCGCCGACGTGTGCGGCGGCCACGACGACCACGACCACGGCCACGACGACTACGACCACGGCTACGACGACGACTACGACCGCAACCGCCCCCACGACCACACTGCCCGGCTCCAAGGGCACCACGACGACCACGAAGCCCGCGAAGCGCCGCACGACTACGACGCTCGCCAAAAGTTCGACCATTATTCCCGTCGGCGCACCGAAGACCGGTGAGGGTGGTGCCGCGGGATCGGGCCCCACGCCCCTCGGCCTCCTTGGCCTCGGCGCCCTCGGCGTGGGCGTCGCCGCCACTTCACTAGCAGTACGCTCTCGTCGCCGTCGCGGGTAGTTACGCAACGATGAACGTTCGTGGGACGTGAGTGGCCCCGACGGGCGCCAACGTCGCCAGTGGGTGTGGTGGAGCGTGGCCGCGCTCGCGCTGAGCGTTGGTGCCGTCTTGCTCGTCGCGACGTTGCCGAGGAGCGATCCAAAGGTGTTGGTGCTCTCCCACGTAACCTCGAAGTCAACGACGAAGTCGACGACAAAGGCAACGACAAAGGCAACGACAAAGGCAACGACAAAGATTCCCGCCGTCGCGAGATCGCGACCGATCAGGATCTCTATCAGCGCGATAGGAGTAAACACCGAAGTCGGCACGCTCGGATTGCAACCCGATCATGAGGTGATGGTGCCGACCAACACCCGCGTGGTTGGTTGGTACAAGGATGGACCGCCGCCCGGACAGATTGGTTCCGCCGTCATACTCGGCCACGTCGACTCGTACCGAGGCCCCGGCGTCTTCTTCAATTTGAAGCAGCTGAAGGCCGGTGATCGCATCACGCTGGTCTTGGCGAACGGGACCAAGACGTTCTTTGCCGTGACCAAGGTCGTGCAGTACAACAAGTCATCGTTCCCCGACCACTTGGTGTACGGGTCGAACGGGACGCGCGCTCTTCAACTCGTCACTTGCGGTGGGGCGTTCGACCACGCCACGGGCCACTATGAGTCCAACGTCGTGGTTTACAGTCACCTCGTGAGTGTTACCTTGCCGAAGGTTGCCGTTCGTTCCTAGAGAGTGATCGATCGCGACGTTGACGGGTCCCTCATCGTGACACGAGAACCCATCGCCAGTGACGCAAGCGGTCACTCTTAGGATTGGCATCACGTCCATGGAAGCCTCCGATCTCGACGACGCGCGAAAGCGCTACCACTTCGCTTTGGCGCCCGAGGACTACGAACGCCTACCCTTCTACACGGCGCTGTTGCGTGAACTCGAGCACGACGAAATCTCGCTCGAACTCCTCGCTTCGGTGCGCCTGGAACAACGAAATCCGATGCTCGTGCTCGCGGCGCTGCAACTCGTGGGTCTTCGAGGTCACGCGGTGCTCGGACCGATCTACGACACGGCGCGTCGCGGTCAACTCGAAGACCCCGAAGGCGCGGCCCTTCGCGTGCTCGGTGCCGTGCACGACGCGCCCGAACTGGTGCGCGGGGAGCTGTGGCGATCGACACAGACCAATGAGCCTGGGCGAAGCGCGATCCTGCAGGTTCTCGTCGCCGACCTCGCCGCGGATTCGAGCGAGGAGATCAACCTCATCGAAGTGGGAGCTTCAGCGGGGATCAATCTCTGCTTCGACCAGTTTCCCGTGCGCGCGAAGGATGATGGTTCCCCCCTGACGCTGATCTGCGAAGACTTGACCCCCATCGACCGTTCGAGGAAGATGCCGTCGATCAAGTCTCGCGTCGGCATCGATCCGAATCCGCTCGACCTTGCGAACGAGGATGACCGTCTTTGGCTCAAGGCCTGTCTCTGGCCCGAAGAGCGCCGGCGCCACGATCGCCTCGACGCGATCGTGGCCGCGCGAGCCTCGTGGCCGAGCGTGACGGAACTCACTGGAAGTGCGCTCGATCGACTCGACGACGCCTTTCACCTCACCGACGCCAACACGCTGACGATTGTCATCAACACGTGGGTGGCGTTCTACTTCACGCCGGACGAACAGCGTGCGTACTTCAACGAGATCACGCGACGTTGTCGAGAGGACAACGTCGCGTGGATCTCCATCGAGTCGACGATGGTCACGTGGCCCGGCGTGAACGTCGACGACGAGGCACACCACCGTGGTGCGTCACAGATCGTCGTGACGAGTCCGGGCTCGTCGCCGACGCATTGGGGATGGTGTCACGCGCACGGACGCTGGCTAGAGCAAACTACAGCTTCGTAGTTTTCTGCCAAGGGCCGTCTTGCCGGTGGCCGGGCCACTAGGCCGTCGTGAAATTGATCGCGGCGTGCGGCGTACCTGTGGGAAAGATGCGACTAAGTGGTTGGTATCTGACACTCACGTGTCGAAACTGGTGGATAAGTAGTTCAATTCTGGGTATAAGTATTTGATTTCTCCCTGCGACCTTGGTAACGGGAAAAATCTCTGGCAGAGTGTCTCTCGTAGTTCACGTAGCACCTGCCAACGATTCTTCAAACCGCAAGGGGAGAGGGAAGTAGGGGGATGAGGGGCCTCGCAAGAGGAGCGGATTCCTTCTGACGGGCGGTGGAGTTCGGTCCACCGTTCGAAACAGGCTAATGACGTGAAGTGCCTGCCGTCAAAGATGTTCTGTCCGACACGGAACATAGTTGGCGTGCCTCGGAAACCCCGAGGGGCGGGTGAGTTTCGGCTCACTGGTCACTCGGGGTTTTCGGCCGTGTGGGGTCGTTTCGCTTGACCCCACGGGCACGCTCAACCAATCCAGTACCGGCGAACGCTCTGTCCGTTGTCGTGACAGAGGCTCTGTTCCGGCTCCAGGGGGACGATCGACTCGAACGTCCCGCCACACTTCTCGATGACCCGACTGGAACCGACGTTCTGGTCGTGGCAGGTCACGAGCACCCGATCCACCCCCTCGGCGCGGATCACCACGAGGGCTTGGCGCAAGATCTCCGTTGCGTAGCCCTTCTTGCGGTGCGCGGGCACGACGGCGTAGCCAATGTGCCCACCGGTCGTCGCTAAGAAACTGTTCAGCTCGAAACGAACCGAGACCCTCCCGACAAGTTCTCCGTCAACGTCAGCAACGAGTTGCACGGCGCGGACCTGATTCTCCGCCAGGCCCACACCGCGGCGCTGCTCATCGAGCGCCCGTAGAAAATTAGGCCACGACATGGTCGTGTCCCATCCCAGGAGGAAGTGAAAGTCGTCCACCAATAACTCTTCTTGCGCGGCGAGGGCCGCCGACTCATCGTCTGGTCGGTAGGGGCGAAGTCGAAGCGCCATCGATTCAGCGTACCGGCGCCTCGTGGTGCCGTCGCACCGGCCGCTCCAATCTTCTCGGAGAATCAAGAACACGATACTGAAGTGGTGATGGTCACGCTTCACCCCACGTGGCCCCGTCTCGTCGGGGCACGCTGCAATCCGGAAGAACGGACGTGTAAAAGTAACGGAGTGGCCTCGGTAAAGGAACTCTTCGACGTGGTGACTGAGCACCTCGTCGCCACCGACGAAAGAGTGGAAGCCGGCAAGATCCTTCATTCCGAGGGGCTCAAGAGTGGAGGTAAGTTCTTCGCTTTCACCCGCCACGGGGAGCTCGTCGTCAAACTTCCTCGAGAGCGCGTCACGCAGCTCATCGCCGAGGGGACGGGCTCGCCTTTTGACGCGGGAAAAGGTCGCCCGATGCGCGAATGGGTCGTGCTTCGTCCGACTGACCTTGCGTCCTGCACCGGCCACGTCGCCGAAGCGCTCGAGTTCGTGGCGGGCGAGCAGTAAGCGGCCATATCGACCGATGCCGACACATCCTCCCGACTCGCAAGCGCTAGAAGAGCGCCTGCGGCTCCACGGGTTCGGTGAGTTCGGGCCCGTCGTTCTTCACCGAACCCACGGCCGCACCCACGCCGTAGTGGGCGAGGGTGCCTTTGGGTGCTGGTCGCAACAGTTGCAAACGCTCGTCGGGTCCGTAGTCGTTGACGTTCAACCATGTCTCGACGTCGTCGGTACTGAGTACCACCGGCATCCGGTCGTGGATCTCGTCCATGTCGACACTCGGCGTCGTGGTGATGATGGTGCACGTCGCCACGGGATCGGCGCCTTCGTCGTCGGGGTTCCACCAGCGTTCGTAGAGTCCGGCGAGGAGCAGGGGGTCGTCGTTCGTGCGCGTGAAGTAGTTCGGTTGGCGATTACGTCCGGGGCGATGGTCCCACTCGTAAAACCCGTCAACGGGAATCACGCAGGGACGTTTGGCGAAGGCACTGCGAAACGAAGGTTTCTCGGCGACGGTCTCGCCACGCGCGTTGAAAAGCTTGTTGCCGATCTTGGGATCCTTCGCCCAACTCGGCACGAGTCCCCAGCGGTAGCGATCGAGAACACGAGTTCCGTCGTGTTCACTCACGCCAAAGAGACGACGTTGGGGTCCGACGTTCCAGCTGGGATGTCCCTCGGGATCGAGGCCCGCGGCGAGGGCCGCGTCAAGGAACCGGGCCAGGCGAGCTGGCGGGCTGAAGAGGGCGACGCGACCACACACCGGTCCAGTCTGCCTTGATTTCTCGCCATTGGCGCGTGTGACGATGAGTGGCTACTCTTACGAACATATGTTCGCTTTTTCGCCACCCCGACCTCCCCTCCCCCCAGAACTCCTCGCCGCCGTACGCCCCGTCTCATTGGCGAAGAGTCGTACATTGCCCCTCGGTGATCCGTGGCGCGCGCTTGTGCCCGGCACGGCGCTGCGTCGTGGTTCGACGGTGGTGGTCGAAGCCCCGGTGGGTCTGGGTGGACTAAGTCTCGCCCTCAGTCTCTTGAGTGAGGCGAGCACGCAAGGCCACTGGGCGGCCGTCGTGGGCGTGGACGATCCCGGTGTCGTGGCGATGGTCGAACTCGGTGTCGATCTACGTCGTGTGCTCTTCGTGCCGCGCCCGAGAGGAGCGTGGGCCGAGTCGGCCGCCGATCTTCTCGACGGGGTCGATCTCGTACTCGTGCGACCACCCTCGCGCGCCGGTCACGGCGCCGCGCGTCGCTTGATGGACCGGGTGCGCGAACGCGGCACCGTGTTGATCGCGCTCAGTGATCCACGCGCCCCTTGGCCCCTTCCGGCCGACCTCTCCTTTCGCGTGACGCAGGCCGAGTGGGTTGCTTCCTCACGACTCGACGCGCGTTATCTCACCGTGCGCGTGAGTGGTCGTGGCGAAGCGATTCGCGGTGGTGAGCACGTGGTGGTCGTGCCGAATCGTCGCGGACGCGCCGAGGCGCGCTGATGGAACAACTGCTCGCTATCTGGGTGGAGCCGCTCTCGCTCGAACAGCCCGACGGTGCGACGCTGCGCAACACGATCGTGTTGCTCGACGCGTTAAGCGTGCTCTGCCCCTTCATCGAGGTGATACGTCTCGGTCTCTACGTACTGCCGTTACGGGGGCCGAGTCGATTCTTCGGTGGTGACGACGCCGTTCTTCGCGCGGTACGCCAGAGCGTGCTCGACCTCGTGGGCGTGGAGCCCAAACTCGGTGTCGCGGAGGGGTTGTTCTGCGCCGAACTCGCGGCGCATCGAGAGCTCATCGTGGCGCGCGGTGCGAGCGACGCGTTTCGTCGCGCGCAGCCTCTCGACGTCCTGGGTCGTAAGGACCTCGCGACCACGTGTCAGCGTCTGGGGCTGCACACGCTGGGTGCCTTCGCCGATCTCGAGCCCGCGCGCGTGGCGGAGCGTTTCAACAAACACGCGCTCGCGCTGCACCGCGTGGCGCGCGGCGAACTCTCCGAGATGGAAGGTCAGCGCGACGTGCGCCTCGCGCGGCGCCTCGCGCAGTCGCGCGGCGAGGAGGATTTCTTCGACGAGCAACAGGGGTTCTTCGGTCAGCGCGGGGCCGGCGACGACCGGGCCGACGCCGCCGCGCATCGCGTTCGTCGACGTCTCGGGGCGGAGGGAGTCGTGGTGGCCGCCCTGCGCGGCGGACGCGGACCCGAGGATCGGGCCACGCTCGTGCCCTGGGGCTCACCACCGACGAACGTCCGGGACCTCGCGCCGTGGCCCGGACAACTCGCGGCGCCCTCACCGGCGACCACGTTGGCCCACCCGGTGCCGTTGCAACTGCGTGACGGGGCGAATCGTCCCGTGGTGCTGAATACGCGCGGTGCACTGAGCGCGGAGCCCACGGCCGTGATCTTCTCCTCACCCCTTCGTCGCGAGATCATCTGGTACGCGGGGCCCTGGCCGCTGGTGGAGCGCTGGTGGTCGCGCCATCGCCGTCGCGCACACCTGCAGATGGTGCTCGCCAGTGGCGAGGCGCTGTTGGTGGTGGCGGAGTCGAGTCGGTGGTGGCTCGTTGGAATCTATGACTGATGGCGACCTACGGAGAACTACACGCGCACTCGGGCTTTAGCTTCCTAGACGGCGCGAGCGACCCCGAGGAGTTGGTCGTCGAAGCGGCCCGCCTCGGTCTGTCGGGCCTCGCCCTGTGCGATCACGACGGGCTCTACGGCGTGGTGCGCTTCGCGGAAGCGGCGCGCGCGCTCGGGCTCGCGAGTGTCTTCGGCAGTGAGATCACGCTCGACGGCAACGACGATCGCGTGGGCGTGTCGGACCCGTCGGGAGAGCACCTCGTGCTCCTGGCTCGTTCGCCCGTGGGCTACGCACGCCTCTCACGCGTACTCGCGCTCGCGCACCTCGAGCGCGGCGAGAAGGGGGCGCCCCGTTTCACGCTCGACGACGTCGCGAACGCGGCGTACGAGTGGCTGGTGTTGACGGGGTGTCGCAAGGGACCTCTGACGCGCGCGTTGATGGATGAGGGTCCACGTGCCGCGCAGCGCTCCCTGTCGCGACTCATCGAGCGCTTCGGACGTGAGAACGTGGCCGTCGAGATATGGGACCACGGCGCGCCCGACGACGTCGCGCGCAACGACGTCTTGGCCGAGCTCGCGGTGCGCAACGACGTCACGGTCGTCGCGACGAACAACGTGCACTACGCCACGCCAAGTGACTTCCCGCGGGCCAACGTACTTTCGGCGATCCGCGCTCGCAAGAGTCTCGAAGAGATGGAGGGTTGGCTGAGCGCCTCGCCCCTTGCGCATCTTCGAAGCGACGCCGAGCAGCGCCGCCGTTTCGCGCGCTGGCCCGGGGTCGTCGACCGGGCCGGTGAGCTCGTGAGTGAGCTGGCCTTCGACCTGCGCCTCGTGGCGCCGAATCTACCCGCGTTCGTAACCCCCGCGGGACACGACGAACAGAGTTACCTCGAAGAGATCGTCGCCGTGGGCGCCACGCGTCGCTACGGCCCGCGCGACGCCGAGCGCGTCGGGGGCGCGTGGCGTCAGATCGATCACGAACTCGGCGTCATCAAGACGCTCGGTTTTGCCGGCTACTTCCTCACCGTCTGGGACATCACCGAGTTTTGTCGCCGGAACAACATCTACTGCCAGGGGCGGGGTTCGGCCGCGAACTCGGCGGTGTGTTACTCACTCGGCATCACCAACGCCGACGCCGTCGCGCTCAACTTGTTCTTCGAGCGTTTTCTTTCGCCGGCACGCGACGGACCCCCTGATATCGACGTCGACATCGAGTCGGGACGGCGCGAGGAGGTTATTCAGTACGTCTATACGCGCTACGGACGACACCACGCCGCTCAGGTGGCGGCCGTGATCACCTACCGGTCGCGCTCGGCGCTGCGTGACGTGGCGAGAGCCCTTGGCCACAGCGAGGCGGAAGCCAACTACTTCCGCGACCACGTCAATCGATCGACCATGAGCGCGACCGACGCCGAGGTGCCCGAACTTCTCCTCACGATGGCCAGTGAACTCTTGGACCGGCCGCGTCACCTCGGCATTCACTCGGCGGGCATGGTGCTCTGTGATCGACCGGTGCTCGAGGTCTGTCCCGTGGAGTGGGGGCGCATGCCCGGGCGCAGTGTGCTGCAGTGGGACAAGGACGACTGCGCGGCGATCGGTCTGGTGAAGTTCGACCTTCTCGGACTGGGCATGCTCGAAGCGCTGCACCGCGCGGTCGACGCCGTCGAGGCCTTTCACGGCGTCGCGCTCGATCTCGCGACGCTGCCTCAAGACGACGCGGTCTACGACCTGCTCTGTGAGGCCGACACCGTCGGTGTCTTTCAAGTGGAGTCGCGCGCGCAGATGGCGACGCTACCGCGCGTGCAGCCGCGCTGCTTTTACGACCTCGTCATCGAGGTGGCCCTCATTCGTCCCGGTCCCATCCAAGGTCACGCGGTGAATCCCTACATCCGTCGGCGCCGCGGCGACGAGCCGGTGACCTACCTGCATCCTCGGCTCGAGCCGATTCTTCACCGCACGCTCGGCGTGCCGCTCTTTCAAGAGCAGTTGATGGAGATGGCCGTCGCGGTGGCGGGCTTCTCACCGGCCGAGGCCGACGAACTGCGCCAAGCCATGGCCGCCAAGCGCTCCGAGCTTCGCATGATGAAACTGAAGAGCCGCTTCTACGCCGGAATGAAAGAGAACGGCATTAGCGGGGCCGCAGCCGATCAACTCTTCGACGCGTTGGCGGCCTTCGCGAACTTCGGCTTTCCCGAGTCGCACTCGGTCTCCTTCGCCCACCTCGTCTACTGCTCAGCCTGGATCAAAGTGCACTACCCGGCCGCGTTCCTCGTCTCGTTACTGAACGCCCAACCCATGGGCTTTTGGTCGACGCAGAGTCTCGTCGCCGACGCGAAACGCCACGGCGTTCACGTGTTGCGTCCCGACGTGAACGCCTCGGGCGTGGGGGCCACGTTGGAAGGGGACCCCGAGGATCCTCTCGTGCGCCTCGGTCTCGGTGACGTTCGATCGATCGGGAGCGAACTCGCTGAACGCGTAGTGGTGGGCGCGCCTTGGCAGAGCAGCACCGATCTCGTTCGTCGCGCCGGTCTTCAACAGCACCACCTCGAAGCGCTCGCCGCCGCGGGTGCCCTCGACGCCTTTGGTCCGAGCCGACGTGCGCTGACCTGGTCGGCTGGCGCCGCGGCGCAGTCACTGCCCGACCGACTGCCCGGCGTGGTGACGGGACTCGTCGCGCCGCTACTGCCAGCAGTGAGTGAGATGGAGCGCGTCGCCGACGACCTCTGGTCGATGGGTCTCACGACCGAAGCGACGGCCATGGAACTCGTGCGCCCGTCACTCAACGAGCGCGGCGTGACGCGCGCGAGCGCGCTCTTCGCGGTGGAGAGCGGTCGCGTGATGGTGGCTGGCGTGGTGACGCACCGCCAACAACCCGAGACGGCGAACGGCGCGGTCTTCGTCAACCTCGAAGACGAGACCGGTCACGTGAACGTGATCTTCTCCAAGGGTGCGTGGGCCCGATGGGGCACCGTGGCGAGCCACAAGCCGGCGTTGGTGATACGAGGTTCGCTCGAGCGTGGCCAGGGCGTCGTCACGCTCACGGCCGAGTACGTCGAACCGCTCACGTTGGGGTCGGTGGCCCCTTCACGCGACTGGCGATGAACGCCACCACCGAACGCCCCACGTAAGGATCGTCGGCACCAAAGGCTTCGCCGCAACCGGTCGGTGGTGCGGAAATCGATGCGCGAACGCCCGGCAACTATCCCTTGGGTAGGCAAAAGAGGCGAGCGTCCAACTCACCGATCGTGGACTCAGTACCACGACGGGCGACGAAAGGCTCCTCTGGACTAGATGACGAAGGCGAACTCAGGACGTTCGCCGGCTTCGATCTCTTCACGGACGAGAATCTGCGCCAGCGGCAGATCGTCAGCGTGGGTCACGCCAATGCAACGCGACTTCGTGGTCATGACGTCAAAGCGCAACGGCGTGCGGTGGAGTATCTGTCCGACGAAGGTGGAGAGTTGGATCTCCTTCTCCTTCTCGAAGTCGTGCTGTTCGACCGACTTGTGCATGAGCGGAAGGATTCCGGGCTGGAACCCCCAGAGGTTCATCGACACCGTGGTCTGAGGGTGGAGGAACGTTGGCTCTAGACCGTCGTCCGCGAAGTAACCGTCGAGGGTGGCCGAGACGTTTCGACGCTCCACGATCTCGGTCAGGTGGCCGTTCACGACGACGCACGTGCCGCGAGAGACGGGCAGTTCGCCCACGAGCGCGCGTTCGAGTTCGAATCCCACGAGACAGTTGTTGGCACTCGTGGCGAGGTGATGACCTAGGTGAAGAAACGACTCGCGACCGTAGAGGTCGTCCGCGTTCGAGACCCCGAAGGGTTGCGTGAGATCGAGGCTGCCCTCGGCGGCGAGGACCGCGCTCACGGTGCCGCGAAGTTCGGTCTGGTGCGCGAAGGACACGCGTCGGCCCTTGGGCCAGTGCTTCGCGACGTGTTCTTTGATCTCGGGTCCGGTGTCGGGGTTGATGACGATGACGACGTCGTCGAAACCCGCGGCGTACGCGTCCGAGGCGATGAGGTCAATGACGCCCTCGCCGTGCAGGCCAACGGGCGCGAGCTGCTTCACGCCGCCGTAGCGTCGCGCGCGACCGGCCGCCAAGATGACGAGTGACGGACCGCTCACTTGGACCACCGAACGACGGCCGAGGCCCAGGTCATCCCGGCACCGAAGCCCGTCAGCAGCGCGTAGTCACCCTTGTGGACGCGGTCGTTCTCTCGCGCGTCGTAGAAGGCGAGCGGGATAGAGGCACTCGAGGTGTTGCCGTAGCGATCGAGGACGACGACGGCGCGGTCCATCTCGACGTTGAGACGCTGACAGGCCGCTTGGATGATGCGGATGTTGGCCTGGTGTGGGATGACGAGACTGAGCTGATCGGACGTGATGCCCGCCATGGCCATCGCCTTTTCGGCCGAGTCCACCACCACGCGCACCGCGCGGCGAAAGACCTCGGCGCCGTCCATCTGGAAGAAACCCTCGTGCTCACAGGTGAGCAGGTCGGCGTCGGCGCCTTCGGCGCCGAGCGAGAACGACAGGAGGTCGTTCTCGGTGGGGTCGTACTCGAGCACGGTCGCGCCCGCGCCGTCGGCGAGCAGTACCGCCATGTTGCGGTCACTCCAGTCGACCCAGCGCGAGAGGTTCTCTGAGCCGATCACGAGCACGCGCTTGTTGCCAGTCTCGAGGAGGCCGTACGCGGTGCGAACGGCGTACATGAAGCCGCTGCAGGCCGCGTTCACGTCCATGGCCGGACAGCTCAGTCCCATCTCGTGGGCGATCAACACCGCCGTCGCTGGCGCGATGCGATCAGGCGTGGTGGTGGCGAGGATCAAGAAGTCGATGTTCTCGGGTTCGACGCCGGCGTCGTCGAGGGCTCGGTTACCGGCGATGACGCCGAGGCTCTTCGCCGTGCCGCCGATGCGGCGCTCTTTGATGCCGGTTCGCTCGGTGATCCACGCGTCGTTGGTGTCGAGGGTCAAAGAGAGTTCATCGTTGGTGACGATCCGGTCTGGAACGGCCGTACCCCAACCAATAAAACGAGCGCCCATGTCTCAGCCCTTTCGTTGGCGAGTCTTGCGCCCAGTCTAGAGGGTCGGTCTAGCCGGAGGAAGGTGCCGGTAAAACCTGCAAAGTACAGCGCGCGACGCAGATCAGTCGCTCTTCGTCATCGCGCAGTTCGATGCCCCACACGTGAACGCTGCGACCCTTTCGAAACGGTGTCGCGGTCGCGGTGAGCACGCCGGAGCTCATGGCGCGAAGGTGCGAGCAGTTGAGTTCGGTGCCGACCACGATCTGGTCGGCACCGACGCTGACGGCGCCGCCGATCGACGCCGCGCCTTCGGCGAGCAACGCCGACACGCCACCGTGCAAGATGCCGTACTGTTGGTGCACCTTCGGCCCGACCTCGACGCGTAGGACTACTTTCTCAGGGGTCACGAGCACGACTTCGACTCCGAGTTGATCGTGCACGGTGGGACGATTTGGCGTCCGATCCATCATGTTGTCGCTCATAGGCGCAGTTTACGAGCCGGTAGCCTTCCTCTATGACTCGACGCGTAGACCTTCGAAGTGACACGGTGACACAGCCGACGTCCGCCATGCGCGACGCCATGGCCAAGGCCGTCGTAGGCGACGACGGCTACGGCGAAGACCCCACGATCAACGAACTCGAACAACGCTTCGCCGCGTTGGTCGACAAGGAGGCCGCGATCTTCGTCGTCTCGGGCGTCATGGCCAACCAGATCGCACTGCGGATCCTCGCCCAGCCGGGCGACGTCATCGTCGCTGGACGCTCTCAACACCTCGTAAGTTTCGAGATGGGCGCCGCCGCGCGAAACTCCTCGGTGCAGTTCGCCACCCTCGACGACTCGACGGGCACCCTCGAACTCGCGGACGTGCTGGAGTTGATCGACGCCGAAGGCGACCATCAGCCCCACGTCGCGATGGTGACCGTGGAGAATACCCACATGTTCTCGGGCGGTACACCCTGGGACGTCGAAGACCTTCGTCGGCTCGCGGGCGCGATCGGCGAGCGAACGCTCCACCTCGACGGCGCCCGGCTCTTCAACGCCGTCGTCGCGACCGGCACGAGCGCCGCGCAGTACGCGGCGCCCGCCACGACCGTGATGACGAGTCTGTCGAAGGGACTCTGCGCGCCCGTGGGTTCACTTCTCGCGGGACCGGCGTCGTTGATGGAGCGAGCGCGGGTGGAGCGAAAGCGTCTCGGTGGCGCGATGCGCCAAGCGGGATTCTTGGCGGCGGCGGGCCTCGTCGCCCTCGACACCATGGTCGAGCGACTGAGCGACGATCACGTGCGCGCGCGCCAGCTCGGCGAACTCTTCGGTGCGGCGTTTCCCGAATCCAACTACGACCCTACGACGTGTCGAACCAACATCGTTTCGTTCGATCACCCCCGGGCACGCCAGATCGTGCAAGAGCTCTCCGAACGCGGCGTCGACGGCGGGACGGTCGCGCCCAAACGAGCGCGTTTCGTCACCCACGCCGGCGTCAGTGACGACGACGTCGACTACGTGGCCGACGTACTCTCACGCTTCGTCCCGTCGAATCGCTGACCGAGGATCCACGTCGCGTGGTGTTCGCGTGATGTTCAACGGATGTCGGTGGAGCCCCGACCTTCGAGGCGGTAGCCTTGGGAGGTCGTAAAGGCTTTTCATGACCGAAATTCTGCACCTCTCCACCTTCCTGCGCCGTCCGATCTTCGACTCCGACGGCGACAGAATCGGACGCGTCCAAGACCTGGTCGCGCGCCTCGGTGACGACGCGCACCCGCCGATCGTGGGCGCCGTCATTCGCATCGAAGGGCGCAACCTCTTCGTCTCGATAAAGAAGATCGGCGGTCTCGCGCAAGGTCGCATGACATTCGAAGGTCGACGGGTGGACCTTCGTCGATTCGAGCGTCGACCGGGCGAGCTCTTGCTCGCCGAGGACCTCCTCGCACGCCACCTCATCAATCTCGTGCGAGGGCGCATCATCATCGCCAACGAGATTGAAATCGCCGAGGTCGATGGTCGATGGGAAGTCGTGGGCGTCGACCCCGGGCGCCGATCGTTCCTCCGCCGAGTCCTCGGTCACAAGATCGGTTCACGCGTGCAGGCCGACGCCATCGTGGACTTCGCCTCCATCGAGCCCTTCGTCTCGCACGTCCCCACGGCGCGCCTACGCATTCCCTACCGCAAGCTCGCCAAGCTCCACCCGGCCCAGATCGCCGACCTCGTCGAACAGGCGAGCCACGAGGAGGGCGAGGAGATCATCGAGGCGGTGGGACTCGACCGCGAGCTCGAGGCGGACGTCTTCGAGGAGCTCGACACCACCCACCAGCTGGAGTTCCTGGAGTCGCGCAGCGACGCCGAGGCTGCGCGACTGCTCTCACGAATGGAGCCCGACAACGCGGCCGACCTGATCACGGAGATCGACCAAGAGCGCCGCCTACCGATTCTCGAGATGCTGCCGACCGAACAACAGGCCAAGGTCCGCCAGCTCCTCTCCTACAACGCGGACACGGCCGGGGGATTGATGAACCCCGACTTCGTCACCGTTCCCGAGAGCGCCACCGTCGCGGACGCGCTCGAGGCCATTCGCACCTCCAGCGTCCCCGCGGAGTCTTTGCAGGCCGTCTTCGTCGTCGACGACAACGGCCAACCCATTGGCGCGGCGTCCATCGCGCCGCTCGTTCGCGCGCGACCGACCGCGTTGGCGCTCAGCGTCGCCAAAACGCACATGGCGCACGTGCATCCCCAGTGGGATCTGCATCAAGTCTCGAGAAAGATGAGTGATTTCAACCTGACCGTCTTGCCGGTGCTCGATAACGAGCACGCCAAGATGATCGGTGTCGTGACGGTGGATGACCTGCTCGAAGAGCTCCTGCCCCAGGGCTGGCGCGCCGAGTTCGGCATGGGCGCGGTGGAGGAGTAGTGCAGCGCGCCGATCAAGGTCACGTTCTAAGGGGTTCTGTCTGAAACCCCCTAGTACCAGCCGCGAGGCAACTGACGTACCGACACAACTTCGCCCGTACCTAGAGGAGAGCGCCTAGCCCCCTTTAGCCTCCGCGTGGTTGTTTCGCCTAACGACCACAACGAGACGAAAGGAGGTGGAGCGTGAAGCGCGAACAGTCGAAGGAAGTACCAAACAGCCGTCGAAGTGACGCCGGATCCCTTGAAGGGGACGGCCGTCGTGGCGTAGGGACGTGTTCAACGCGCGCGACGTCGCGGGCGTCTTACGAGGGCGTCGCCGCGTTCCTCGATACCCGTCCACCTCGACTTCCGTCATCGAAACCTCGCTCGAACGACGACGCACTCATCGGTGAAGCGATGGGACGCTAGGGACGATCGACATGGCCGACAAGAACCCAACGACCGATACCTCGTCCGCCGTGCTGGATCAAGCCCACGTGGGCGACATCCAGGGGGCCTTTGGCACCATTGGCCAGCACGACGTCGGAGCGCGCAACTCGCTGAAGGCGCGCCTGCTCACGATGCTCGCGATCATGGGTCCAGGACTCATCGTGATGGTGGGCGACAACGACGCCGGCGGCGTCGCCACGTACGCGCAAGCGGGTCAGAACTTTGGCCTGACCCTGCTATGGACCCTCCCCTTACTCATTCCCGTTCTGGTCGTCAACCAAGAGATGGTGGTCCGCTTGGGCGCCGTCACGGGCGTCGGACACGCCCGACTCATCAACGAGCGCTTTGGGAAGTTCTGGGGTGCCTTCTCGGTGGGTGACCTCTTCGTTCTCAACTTCCTCACGATCGCCACGGAATTCATCGGCGTCAGCTTGGCTCTTGGATACTTCGGTGTCAGCGAGTACATCTCGGTTCCCGTCGCGGCGCTGGGCCTCATCTTGATGACGGCGTCGGGAAGTTTCCGGCGATGGGAGCGATTCATGTTCGTGTTCATCTTCGCGAACTTTCTGGTCATCCCACTCGCCGTCTATCGCCATCCCTCGATCCAGCCCGTTCTTCACGGCCTCGTGACGCCGGGCGTGAAGGGCGGATTCAACTCCACGTCCGTCCTCTTGATCATGGCCATCGTTGGAACCACGGTGGCGCCCTGGCAGCTCTTCTTTCAGCAGTCGAACATTGTCGACAAGCGCATCACGCCGCGGTGGATCAACTACGAGCGCCTCGACACGGTGCTCGGCTCGATTATCACGGTGTTCGCCGCGGCGGTGCTCATGTCCGTCGTGGCCATCGCCTTTGGCAAGACGCCCTTGGCTGGGCACTTCGTCAACGCCGGTGCGGTCTCCAGCGGCCTGAAGAAGTACGTGGGGACGGCTGCGGGCACGCTCTTCGCGATCATTCTTCTGAACGCCTCCATCATCGGCGCGGCCTCGGTGACGCTGGCGACGTCCTACGCGTTCGGTGACATGTTCGGCGCCAAGCACTCGCTGCACCGAAGTTGGCGAGACGCCAAGTTCTTCTACGGCGTGTTTACGGCGATGGTGGTCGCGGCGGCGGGCATCGTCATCATTCCTCACGCGCCGTTGGGCCTCATCACGACGAGCGTGCAGGCGCTCGCCGGGATCCTGCTCCCGAGCGCCACCGTGTTCCTCCTTCTGCTGTGCAACGACCGAGAGGTCCTCGGCCCGTGGATCAACAAGCTGTGGTTGAACGTGGTCGCGAGCGTCATCGTTTCGATTCTGCTCATGATGTCACTGGTACTCATGGTGACGACGCTCTTCTCTTCGATCAACGTCAGTGAGTTGGCGATCGTGCTGGGCGCCACGTTGATCGTCGCGTACCTCGTTGGGGGCGTCGCGATCTTTCGCACCCGTTCCCGACGAGTCCCGATCTCGCCGGAACAGTTGAAGAGTCGCGGGTCGTGGCGGATGCCGTCCATCAGCCTCCTGAGTCGACCGAAGTGGTCTCGGGGCCGACGGCTCGGCATGTACCTGCTGCGTGGCTACCTCGTGGTCGCGGTGATCATGTTGATCGTCAAGGGCCTTCAGCTGGGTTTTCACAAGTGAGCCACCGACGTTGATGGAGTGACGAAGCGTGGCGCGTCCCGTCGAATCCACAATCTCCTAGTCTCTTCTGATGAGTACTCCGCCCACGCTCGTGTGCGTGCACGCCCACCCTGACGACGAGTCGTTCTTTGGCGCCGGAGCCAGCGCGCACTACGCCGCGCTCGGCCACCGCGTCGTGCTCATCACCTGCACGTACGGGCAGTTGGGCCTCGATCTCGCTGGTCGCCCGGGCAACGACGCGCTGCACGATTCGTTGGAGACGAAGAGCGTTCGTGCGGGTGAACTCCAGCGCGCGACGGCGTTGCTCGGATTCTCGCGCGTGGTCACGCTCGGCTTCGAGGACTCGGGCATGAAGGGCTGGCCCGAGAACGACGACCCGAACGCCTTCATGAACGCCGACGTCGACGCCGTGGCGCGCACGATCGCTTCGATCATTGACGGTGAACGCGCCGCCGTCGTCGTCACCTACGACGAGAATGGCTTCTACGGCCACCCCGATCACGTCCAGGCGAACGTCGTGACCCGCCGGGCCCTCGACTTCTCTTCGAGCGCGGAACGTCTCTACTACCCGGTCGTGCCGCGCGGCGTCATCACGAAGTTCGTCGCTGGCGCGAAGGAGCTCGACCTTTCCATGCCGGCCTGGGTACTCGACGCGGGGACCAATATTCCCGACGAGCTCGTCGCGACGACGATGGACGTCAGTGCGTACGCGCGACTGAAGCAAGAGGCCATGGCGACGCACGCCTCGCAGATCGACAACGGGGACCTCGTACGAATGAACGAAGAACTCTTTACACTGCTCTTTGGTACGGAGTACTACCAGCGCGCCTGGAGTCGCCACGAGGCGATGGACGACGACGCCGATCTCTTTGGAGGACTGTGATGGGTTTGACGTTCTTGGCGGTGCACGCGCACCCCGACGACGAGGCGAGCTCGACCGGGGGGCTCTTTCGCCTGCTCGCCGACCAGGGCGCGCGCACCGTGCTCGTGACGTGCACCAACGGTGAGTGCGGCGACGCGCTCGACGGCGCGAAGCCCGACGCCGATCACCACGACGGCGACGAAGTCGCGAAGATTCGAGCCGTCGAACTCGACAACGCCGTGAAGATCCTCGGCATCGACCGATTGGTGCGACTCGGCTATCGCGACTCGGGCATGAAGGGCTGGCCCCAGAACGACGATCCCGAGTCCTTCTGGGCCACACCTGTCAACGACGCCGCGAAGCGACTCGCCGAGGTACTCCTCGAGGAGCGTCCAGAGGTCGTCATGACCTACAACGCCTACGGCTTCTACGGCCACCCGGACCACATCCAGGCGCATCGCGTCACGATGGCCGCGCTCGAACTCCTCGACTACGAGCCGACGCTGTACTTCAACGCCATACCCAACTCGGTCATGGCGATCATGAGCGCTCGTTGGGAACAAGAAGAGCGCGAGCAGCGAGCGGCCGACCTGGCCAAGGGCATCGTGCGCCCCCCCGAGCCCGAAGAGAGCGAGGAGGATCGAGTGGAGATGGGAACGCCCGACGAACTGGTTGACGTCGCGGTCGACGTGAGTTCGGTCAACGACGCCAAGTTCGACGCCCTCGCCGCGCACCACTCGCAGATCGCCGATTCCTTCTGGATGAAGATGGGTCGTGAGCAGTTCAAGGTGGCCATGCGCACCGAGTGGTTCGTGCGCGTGACCAATCCGGTGAACGTCGTGGGAACGTCTGACGATATCTTCGTCGGCTACCGGTAGTCGGTCCTCGTCGACGGATACCGACGACGAGTCGCTCGAATGGCTTGGGTGGCTACTCCTGCAGCGCGCCGCGGATGACCTTACCGATCTGGTCAATCTCGAGCAAGAAGCCGTCGTGTCCGACGAGCGAAGAGATGACGAAGAGTGGGCCGGCGCCGGGAATGAGGCGTACGAGTTCTTCTTGGAGCCTCAAGGGGTAGAGCCGGTCGGTGTCGATGCCGAGGACCGTGACTCGACTTTCTATGGTCGCAAGGGCCGCCGCGACGCCGCCGCGACCCCGTCCGACGTCGTGATGGTTCATCGCTTCGCTGAGCACGACGTAGCTGTTCGCGTCGAAGCGCCGGACGAGCTTTTCACCCTGGTGGGCGAGGTACGACTCGACGGCGTAGAGGCCGCCGCGAAGGGGTTCCTCCCCGTCTTGGCTCGACCGTCCGAAACGCAAGTCGAACTCGTCCGACGAACGATACGTGATCTGTGCCAGACCGCGAGCAATGGCGAGACCTACGTCGGGTGCGCCACCGCTTTCGTAGTAGTCGCCACGAAGGAAGTGTGGATCGGCCCGGATGGCGCGAACCTGGAGTGAACACTGGGCGATCTGATCGGCCGTCGACGCGGCGCCGACCGCGAGGACGAGCGCACGGCGCACCCGCCGCGGATAGCCAACGGCCCACTCGAGGACTCTCATCCCTCCCATCGATCCACCCACGACGGCGTGCCAAGCACCGACGCCCAAGTGATTCGCGAGCGCGACCTCGACCGTCACCTGATCGCGCACGGTGATGACCGGAAACCGCGAGCCGTAGTGGCGACCGTCCTCGTCGAGCGACGAGGGACCGGTCGTACCCTGGGCGCCACCGAGCACGTTGGGACAGACCACGAAGAAGTCGTTGGTATCGATGGCGAGTCCCGGTCCGATAAGACCGTTCCACCAACCGGGCGCCGGTTGGCCCGCGCCCGCGTCGCCCGCGGCGTGCGAGTCCGCGCTGAGGGCGTGCATGACCAACACCGCGTTGGAACGTTCCTCGTTGAGCGTCCCCCACGTCTCGAAAGCGACCGTCACTGCGGCGAAGTGATCACCACCTTCGAAGGTGAAGCCGGAACCGGTGTCACCCCTAAGGGTTACGAACTCGCGCGCGCCGGGGTCGTCACCCGCTCGCCAGTAGTCGAGCGTACGCGTTGTCATGCTCCCTTGACGGCGCGAAAGGCGTTCTCAAGGTCCGCGAGGATGTCCTCGATTGACTCGATGCCCACCGAGAGTCGCACGAGATCCGCACTGACGCCCGTCGACAGTTGCTCCTCCTCGGTCAACTGAGAGTGCGTGGTGGACGCGGGATGGATCGCCAGACTCTTCGCGTCACCCACGTTCGCGAGGTGACTGAAGAGTTCGAGACCTTCGATGAACGCGCGGCCCGCGTCGGCGCCCCCTTCAATGCCGAAGGCCAGTACCGCGCCAGCGCCCTTGGGGAGGTAGCGCAACTGCAGGGCGTGCCAGGGGCTCGACTCGAGTCCGGCAAAGTTCACCCACTTGACGTCGTCGCGCGCCTCGAGCCACTTCGCGACGGTGGTGGCGTTCGACACGTGTCGCTCCATTCGAAGACTCAAGGTCTCGAGGCCCTGGAGGAAGAGGAAGGAGTTGAGCGGGGCGATCGCCGCGCCGATGTCGCGTAGATACTGCAGACGCGCCTTCAAGACGAATCGTGCGGAGTACAAGGGTTCCGGCAGATCCCCAAAGACGAGACCGTGGTAACTCAGGTCGGGCTCGGTGAATCCGGGGAATCGGCCGCTTCCTTCGTAGTCAAACTTCCCGCCGTCGACGATCACGCCACCGATCGACGTCCCGTGCCCTCCGATGAACTTGGTGGCGGAGTGCACGACGACGTCCGCGCCGTGTTCAAGGGGCCGACAGAGGAAGGGCGTCGCGAGCGTGTTGTCGACGACCAGCGGAATCTTGTTGTCGTGGGCGACCTTCGCGACGCCCTCGAAGTTCAAGACGTCGCCCTTGGGGTTACCGAGCGTCTCGGCGTAGAGGGCCTTGGTGTTCGGTCGCACGGCGCGGGCCCACTCGGACAAGTCATCCGGGTTCTCCACGAACGTCGTCTCGATGCCGAGTTTGGGCAAGGTGTAGTGGAACAGGTTGTACGTGCCGCCGTACAGCGAGGCCGACGACACGATATGACCGCCGTTTTCGGCCAAGTTGAGCAGCGCGATAGTTTCCGCCGACGACCCCGACGACACCGCGAGCGCCGCGACGCCACCTTCCAACGAGGCGACCCTCTCTTCGAAGGCGTTCTGTGTGGGGTTCATGATCCGGGTGTAGATGTTGCCGAGTTCAGATAGACCGAAGAGCGCCGCCGCGTGCGCCGTGTCGCGAAAGACGTAACTCGTGGTCTGGTAGATCGGAATCGCTCGCGCGCCGGTCGTCGGATCCGCCGTCGTGCCGGCGTGTATTTGACGCGTCTCAAAACCCCATTCAGCCATCTCGGTCTCCTCCATCTCTGCCCGACAACCTGTCGCGGCGACAGACACTGTTCAGATTATCCTACAAAGTTTATGGTAATAATCAACTTTCGCTGGGGTCACGCCGTTCGCCTACGACGCGGCGTGCGAGAAGACCTCAACCGACGCCTCACCGCTAATAGCGGTAGCTGTCCGGCTTGTAGGGCCCTTCGACCGCCACGCCGATGTAGTCGGCCTGCTGCTTCGAGAGCGTCGTCAACTTCACGCCGAGCGCGTCGAGGTGCAGTCGAGCCACTTTCTCGTCGAGGTGCTTGGGAAGCACGTAGACCTTGTTCTCGTAGTTGTCGCGGTTCGCGAAGAGTTCGATCTGGGCCATGGTCTGGTCAGTGAACGAGTTGCTCATCACGAAGCTCGGGTGGCCGGTCGCGTTGCCGAGGTTGAGCAGGCGTCCCTCCGAGAGCACGATGATGGCCCGACCACTCGGGAGCGTCCACTTGTCGACCTGGGGCTTGATGGTCTCACGCGTGACGCCCGGCAGGTTCGCGAGTCCGGCCATGTCGATCTCGTTGTCGAAGTGACCGATGTTGCCCAGCACCGCGAGGTGCTTCATCTTCTGCATGTGCTCGACCGTCACGATGTCACGGTTCCCGGTCGCCGTGACGACGAAGTCCGCCAACGGCAACGCCTCTTCGAGCGTGGTCACTTGGAAGCCGTCCATCGCCGCTTGGAGCGCGCAGATGGGGTCGATCTCGGTGACGATGACGCGCGCGCCCTGGCCGCGAAACGACTCGGCCGAACCCTTACCCACGTCGCCGTAGCCGCACACGACGGCAACCTTGCCACCGATCAAGACGTCGGTGGCGCGGTTGATGCCGTCGATGAGCGAGTGACGCACGCCGTACTTGTTGTCGAACTTGGACTTGGTGACGGCGTCGTTGACGTTGATAGCGGGAAAGAGCAAGACGCCGTCGCGCTCCATCTCGTAGAGTCGGTGCACGCCCGTCGTGGTCTCTTCCGACACGCCGATGATGCTCTTCGCGAGGGGCTCGAAGATCTTCTCGCCGCTCGAGATGATCGTGTTGAGTAGTTGCAAGATGACGCCGTACTCTTCGGTGTCAGCCGACTCCGGCGCGGGCACGAATCCCGCGCGTTCGAACTCGAGTCCCTTGTGGACGAAGAGCGTCGCGTCGCCGCCGTCGTCGAGGATCATCGTCGGCCCGTCGAAGCCGGGCCAACGTAGGAGTTGTTCCGTGCACCACCAGTACTCTTCGAGTGACTCGCCCTTCCACGCGAAGACGGGCACGCCTCGAGGATCCTCGATGGTGCCCGTGGGTCCCACGACGATCGCTGCGGCGGCGTGGTCTTGGGTCGAGAAGATGTTGCAACTCACCCAGCGAACGTCCGCGCCGAGCGCGACGAGGGTCTCGATCAGCACCGCCGTCTGAATGGTCATGTGCAGGGATCCTGCGACGCGCGCGCCCTTGAGGGGCTTCGATTCACCGAACTCGGCGCGCATCGCCATGAGGCCGGGCATTTCGTGCTCGGCCAAGTTGATTTCGGCTCGACCGTACTCAGCGAGCGAGAGGTCCGCCACTTTGAAGTTGAAGGCGTCAGAGGTCATGGTTCTCCTAGGAGTTCGAGGTTTCCAGGCGCCGACCTCTGTCGCACTCGCCTGGGGCAATTGTACCGCTCAGACGCCCACCCGGAACTCGACCACGTCGCCGTCGCGCATGACGTACTCCTTGCCCTCCACGCGCGCCCTGCCGGCGGCCTTCACGGCGGCCATCGATCCCGCCGCGACGAGGTCCTCGAACGAGACGACCTCTGCCTTGATGAAGTGCTTTTGGAAGTCGGTGTGGATCTCGCCAGCCGCTTCGGGCGCCGTCTCGCCCTGGCGGATAGTCCACGCGCGCGCCTCCTTGGGCCCGGCGGTGAGAAAGGTCTGCAGCCCGAGGGTCGAAAAGCCGACGCGAGAGAGTTGGGCGAGCCCCGACTCTCCCTGGCCGTAGGACTGGAGGAGCTCCAGGGCTTCGGCGTCGTCGAGCTCGGAGAGTTCGGCCTCCACTTTGGCGCAGAGCACGATGCTGGGTGCGGGCGCGACCGACGCCTTGAGTTCGTCCTGGCGCACGGGGTTCGAGAGCGTCTCCTCGTCCACGTTGAAGACGTAGATGAAGGGCTTGTCGGTCAAGAGGTGCAGATCGTAGAGCAGTGATCGGTCGAGTTCTTTGCCAACATGGGAGATAACGCGACCGTCGTCGAGCGCGAGCTGAGCCTTTTTGTACTCGGCCAATCTGATCGCGTCATCGCCGCCGCGCTTGGCCCCTCGCTCCAATCGCGCCGCGGCACGTTCGACCGTCTGGAGATCGGCGAGGATCAACTCCGTCTCGATGGTCGCTACGTCGCTCGCCGGATCGATGCGGCCGTCGACGTGAATGACGTCGTCGTCTTCGAAGACGCGCACCACCTCGCAGATGGCGTCGGATTCACGGATGGCGGCGAGAAACTGGTTGCCGAGCCCCTCGCCGGTTGACGCTCCACGCACGATTCCCGCGATGTCCACGAAGTTCACCACCGCTGAGATGATCTTCTCCGAGTGGAACATCGTCGCGAGGACGTTCAAGCGATCGTCGGGCACCGCCACGACGCCGACGTTGGGTTCGATCGTAGCGAAGGGGTAGTTCGCGGCCAATACGTTGTTCTTCGTGAGTGCGTTGAAAAGCGTTGACTTACCAACGTTCGGTAGACCGACAATGCCGATGGCGAGCCCCATAGAAGATTCCAGGCTACCGCAAGGGGTTTCGAGAAATTTCAGCCAACGACGACGCGCGCTCAGTCGACCAACGTCAACCAATACTCCTCCGCGACGGCGAGTGCTTTTTGAACGTCTGCCAATTCGTGGCCCAGGCGCGTCTGTTCGCCGTGTTCGTGCGAGGTGAGAATCTTGTCCGTGAGGTTCTTTCGGCGGCGCTCGAGCCGCGACATGTCCTTTTCGGCGTCGCGGATCTGACGACCAAGGGGAACGCTCGTCGAATCGTCGCTCAGCGACGTCGTGGTGAAGCCGGCGGCTCTCGCAATCCACGCGTCGATGCCGCCGGGAACGTCCGCAACCCTTCCGTCCTCGTGCACTTCCAGTAATCGGTCAGTCGTGCGACTGAGGAAGGTTCGGTCGTGAGAGACCACGATCAACGTGCCCGGCCACTGACTGAGGAACTCTTCGACGAGGCGAATGGTCTCGAGATCGAGGTCGTTCGTTGGTTCGTCCAGGAGCAGCACGTTGGGTCGATCCGCTAGCGCGAGCAGTAGTTGAAGTCGGCGACGCTCGCCCCCAGAAAGGTCCTTGGCCTTGGTCGTGGGCAGTGCACCCGTAAACCAGAATCGCTTCATGAGGGCGACGTCGCCGGGGGAGCCCGGCACGCCCTGGGGGCCGGCGACGAGCTCTTGGACCGTCGACTCCAAATTGAAGTCGCCCCCTCCCTGATCGAGGTAGGACGTCACGACCGTGGGTCCGCGCTTCACCGTGCCACTCGTCGGCTCGAGGCGCCGCGCGAGGAGATTCACGAACGTTGACTTGCCAGATCCGTTGGGCCCGACGATCCCCACGCGGTCGCCGGGGCCCAAGTCCAGATCAACACCGTGGAGAATCAGGCGTTCGCCGTCGTACGAGAACGCGACGTGGTGCGCTTTCAACACCATGGTGCCAAGGCGAGGGGTCTCCAGGCTGAGATCGAGCGCACCGGCGCGAGCCGCGGCCTCGGGACGTCCAGCCAAGAGACGTTTGGCGGCGTCGATGCGAGCTTGAGGTTTCGTGGATCGAGCTTTGACGCCGCGACGAAGCCACGCCAATTCAGTCTTGGCGAGGTTGCGGCGCACTTGTTCAGTCGAGGCCGCCCGCTCTTCTCGTTCGGCCTGAGCCTCTAAGAGTCGCGAGTATCCGCCCGCGTGAAGAAAGGTCTTGCCTCGGTCAATCTCGACCATGCGGGTCGTCACTTGGTCGAGGAGAAATCGGTCGTGACTCACCAGAATGACGGCGCCTCGGAAAGAGATGATCTGTTGCTCGAGCCATTGAATGGCGTTCAAGTCCAAGTGGTTCGTCGGTTCGTCGAGAATGAGCACGTCGTTGGGCTGAGAGAACACGCGCGCCAGCGCCACGCGCTTGAGTTGTCCTCCGGAAAGTTGGGAAGTTTCGATGCCGGCCGCGCTCAGCATCCCTAGGCGGTCGAGTGCGGCGTCGACTTCCCACCCAGATCCCAAGGTCTCGCGAACCGTTCCGATGGGCAGCGTGGGAATCTGTTCTAAGAAACCGACGTGGATACCTCGACCTCGTCGTATCTCACCCGAGTCCGGCTTCAACGTACCGGCGATGATCTTGAGCAACGTGGTCTTACCGACGCCGTTGATGCCCACCACGCCGATGCGGTCGCCAGAGGAGATCGTGAGGTCGAGGTTCTCCAGCAGGATTCGGTCGGCACCCTGAAGGGAGACTTTTTGTAAGTCGATGAGTATTGCCACGGGACTGACAGGTTAATGACGTCGAGCTGGTGTTGCGTTCGTTGGCCCTCGAGGTCGACGCGGATCGACGAGATGGGGCCTTAGTAGCACTTCACGAGCTCGCGTCGTGGTTGCCCGGTTCCAACGCGATCGGTGCTCTCATTGGCCGTTGAAGTGGCGCACGAGCCACGCTCCGCCGACGGTGCGCTTCGATTCGTTTTAGGTGCCACCTTTCTTGGCCATTCGCTCGGCGACGAGCTCGCCGCGAGACGTGCTCCCGATGCGAGCCCTCTCCTCGTCGACCGGGTCATTCAGTTCTTGGAGGTGAGCTCGGCGCGTGCAACGTCAAGTGATCCCTCATTCCCTTTTCGCAGGTACCACCCTTCGAGAATGCTTTCCGCAGAGCTTTCCCCCGCCGGTTCGACGGCGATGCGTAGGGATGGTTGTCGCGGTCGTTGGAGACGTTGGCTTCAGTGACGAGGACGTCAACGCAGCCCCGTGGCGCGCGGCGTGGGCACCCTGCCCCAGGGCGGATCGGTGACGTTCTCGAAGAACCGTCATCGGGGGCGGCACAAGGTGTGGTCGGAGGATTCGGCGAGCACGACCATCTTCGCTTTTTGGACACCCCTACGAACCGCGGGCTCACGAGGTCCATTGCTAACAATGAGCTTGACGACGAGGAGCATTGAAATATCGACAAGATATTTGACGTGCGAAGTTCCTCATGAATTCACTTAACGAGTTCTTATGGTTCACGGTGCGTTTACCTGACATTTCTAAGTTGCACTTGGCAGAACGTTCGCTCTGAAGCGTCGAGCCATTAGGCATCACCATTTCTTTAGGAGGAAATTTCAGGATGAAGAACCTTTTAAGGTCTCTCACGGCACTCGCACTCGCGACGAGCGGACTGCTCGTCGCGGTGGCGCTCCCGGCGAGTGCCTCGACCAAGGTAGTTACGTGTTTCAGACTCGAGAAAAACGTCGTGCACACCGCGAAGTTCCACCGTGCTTGCGGCCGGGGCTGGTCGAAGAAGCGTCCCAAGCCCGCGCCCGTCGCCGACGTCTCGGTTGAGAATCCGGGCACGGCCAACCTCACGGAAACGGGGAGCACACTGCTGTATCCGCTTTGGAACATTTGGGCACCGGCCTACCAGAGTGAGTTTCCCCAAGTGAGCCTCACCACAGGCGGCACGGGATCGGGCACGGGCATCGCCGACGCGGCGAGTGGCACGGTGAACGTTGGTTCGTCCGACGCCTACCTGTCTTCGACGCAACTGTCGTCCACGCCGAACCTGTTGAACATACCCTTGGCGATCTCGTATCAGATGATCGAGTACAACGTTCCGGGTCTGACCGCGCACCTGAAACTGAACGGTACGATCCTGTCGCAGATCTATCAGGGTCAGATCACCAACTGGAATAACTCAGCCATCGCGGCCCTCAACCCGGGAGTGAACCTGCCCAACTTGAAGATCGTGGCGCTGCACCGTTCCGACGGCAGCGGTGACACGTTCATCTTCAGCCAGTACCTCTCCGATACCGACCCGACGTGGTCATCGAAATACAGTTTCGGTACCACGATTTCGTGGCCGACCATCAGCAACCAGCTGGGAGAGAACGGCAACGGCGGCATGGTGTCGGGTTGCGCGGCGACGGCGGGCTGCATTGCCTACGTCGGGATTAGCTTCCTGACCTCAGTGCTGGGTGACGGACAGACCTACGCACAGCTTCAGAACGGTGTTGGTCAGTTCGTGATGCCGACCTCGGCGGCGGCTGCCACTGAGGCCGCCGGCTTTACCGCGAAGACGCCGGCGAACGGCACCATCTCGATGATTGACGGGAAGATCTCCGGTGGCTACCCGATCGTGAACTACGAGTACGCGATCGTGAACAAGAACCAGTCGAGCGCGTCGATGGCGACGGCGGTGCGCTCGTTGCTCGAGTGGACGATCGACCCCTCGTACGGCGGCAGTTCGCAGTACTTGGGTCAGGTGCGCTTCGATCCTCTTCCCGTGAAGATCGTGACGCAGTCGTACAAGCAGATCAAACAGATCCAGTAGTTGTCACGTATGGGTGACGAGAGTGCCTCTTCCGCCGTCACGTCGCCCGTCGTGCGTGAACCCACCCGACGAGCCTCCGGGCTCGGTCGGGTGGGTTCAGTTGTGCGCGGCTCCGAGGAGAACGTCTGGCGTTGGAGCGCTCGCGTCGCGTCGCTTATCCCGCTCGTTGGCCTCGTCTTTGTCCTGACGATCCTCGCAATAAAGGCGTGGCCGGCGATCAAGGTCAACGGTCCCGGGTTCTTGTCGCGGAGCACTTGGAGTCCCGGCAGCACGTACGCCGCCCCGGTCAGGACCGGCGGCGTCTCGCATCCGGTTGGCTCGAGCTACGGCGCGTGGCCCCTCATCGCGGGCACACTCCAGACATCGGCGATCGCGCTCATCGTCGCCCTTCCTATCTCTCTGGGTACCGCCTTCGCGCTGACGGAGCGTCTTCCGCGGTGGTTGTCGCGGCCCATCTCCTTCTTCGTCGAGATATTGGCGGGCATACCCAGCGTGATCATCGGGCTCTGGGGCGTGCTCACGCTCGGCCCCTTCCTGGCCAAACACGTCTACCCGTTCATTTCGAACAACGTGCCCAACGTGCCCGTCCTTCGATACTTCAAGGGCAGCGTCGGCTACGGCGAAGGCCTTCTGACGTCGGGACTCGTCCTGGGCTTGATGATCGTGCCCATCATCGCCTCGACGGCACGCGACCTCTTCATGCAGGTGCCCCCCCTGCCCAAAGAGGGTGCCGAGGCTCTCGGCATGACCGAAGCCGAGGTGGCGCGGCGGGTCACGATCCCGTGGGTGCGCTCGGGTCTCATCGGCGCCACCGTGCTCGGACTCGGCCGGGCCCTCGGTGAGACGATCGCCGTTGCCATGATCTCTGGGTCAATCCTCGGGACCGTCTCACCCAACGTCTACGGAACGATGACGACGATCGCGGCGACGATCGTGAGTCAGCTCGACTCTGCGGCCACTGACGGGACCGGCTTCGCGATCGCCACGCTGGCCGAAGCGGGACTCGTGCTGGCCGTCATCTCGGTCATCGTTAACGTCGTGGCGCGCGTCATCGTGAATCGGACGTCGCAGCATCTCGCGCCGGTGGGCAGGGGCTGAGCATGGCCACGGTGACCAACGCCTACCCCTCGACGCGTTCTCGGCGCGTCCGCGAGCTCTTCTTCAAGGGAATGTCGGTGGCGGCCCTCATCTTCGTCATCGGACCGTCGCTATGGCTCATCGCCGACGTCGTTATCCGCGCCGTTCCTCATTGGCAGTGGAACGTGCTGACGACGGTGCCCGTGGGAGTGGGTGGTGGACTCGAGAACGCCATCCTCGGCACCCTCGTGATCATGGTCGGAGTGCTACTCATCGCCGGGACGGTCGGGATCCTCACGGGCATTCATTTCGCCGAGCTTCAGCGGCCCCGTCGCAACGGCAGGGCCGGCGGGAACTTTCTTCGCACCGCGACTGAGGTCCTCGCGGGCTTTCCGTCCATCGTCCTTGGCTACGTCGGTTACATCGCGCTGTGCGTGGGCCTGCACTGGGGCTTCTCACTGTTGCCCGCGCTGATTGTCCTCTCCATCATGGTGACGCCCTACATTGCGAAGTCCACGGAATCGGCGCTGCGTCAGGTACCCACGAACTATCGTGAGGGCGCCGAAGCGTTGGGCATGGCGGCCGGCTACGCGCTGCGCAAGGTGGTCATCAAGAGCGCACTTCCCGGCATCGTGACCGGACTGTTGATCGCGCTGGCGATCGCGGTGGGCGAGACCGCGCCGCTGCTCTACACGGCGGGCATCACGAACAACCTGCCTTCGGCGTCACTCATCCACCAGCCCATCGCGTATCTCACGTACTACGTGTGGACCGACTACAACCAGCCGATCAACGCAACGCGATACCTCTCCTACGACGCGGCACTGATCCTCATCGTCCTGGTGCTGGCACTGCTCGTGTCCTCGAGGCTGTTAGTCAACCGGACCCAGCGCTACTCCGAGGGCCGTCGCTGAATGCTTCTCCACTCGGGGAAAGTCGGCTGACGCGTCGGCGCGCTGAAACCGAAAATCTCCCCCGGCACCGGGACGCGTCAGCGCCCGAGTTCCCCGCGGAGGGCGTTAGCCCATGAGGCCGTTGACGTATCTCTGGGTGTCGTGGTGGACGGGCGAAGTGAAGAGCTCTTGCGTGGGGCCGTGCTCGATCAGGCGCCCGTCGTAGAAAAACATGGTGGTATCGGAAAGGCGCCGAGCCTGTCCCAGGTTGTGGGTCACGATGATGATCGTGAGCGCTGGCACCATGTCACGTATCAACTGTTCCACCGACTCGGTGGTGACCGGGTCGAGCGAAGACGTCGGCTCGTCGAGCAAGAGCACTTCTGGACCCACGGCGAGCGAGCGGGCGAGGCAGAGCAACTGCTGCTGACCGCCCGAGAGGCGGTAGGGGGAGTCGTTGAGCCGATCCTTGACGGCGTCCCAGAGCCCCACTTCACGAAGACGCGTCTCGGCGATGACGTCGAGCTGCTTACCTCGAGCGATCCGGTGCGCCTTTACGCCCGCGACCACGTTGTCCTTGATCGACATCGGGAAAGGGTTCGGACGCTGAAAGAGCATGCCGACCCGGCGGCGAACCGTGAGAAGGTCTTGGCTCGATTCCCAGATGCTGCAGTCGTCTAAGAAGACGTCCCCCTCGTGGTGGAATTCGAAGACCTTGTCATTCATCCGGTTCAGCGTGCGCAGGAACGTGGACTTGCCCGAACCGGTAGGACCGATGAGGGCGGTGATCGTGCCCCGGGGGAACGCCATGTCAATGCCGCTGAGGATCTTCTTGCTCCCGAAACTTAAGGTGAGATTCTCGGTACGAACGACGTTCCTGGGACGCTGGGCGTCGGGGTCGAGGGCCGCGAGTTCTGACGTGAGTTGTCGCGTCAGTGGCTCGGTCGTGGTGGTGGGCTTGGCGGCCTCGCTCACGGCGTGCCCTCCTTCGTAGGTCTCTTTCGAAGCATAAAGAGACAGGGTTACCGGAGCGTGACCACTTGATGAACGGCACTCGATTTGCTCATGACCTTGCCGATGGGAAGCTCCTGGTCGCGCGGTCACCTCGACGTCGCGCGCGTCTGAATGGCCCGGCACCAGGTCACGAACTCGCCTCGACCGATCGAAGAGCCTTTTGTCGTCGCTCAGCCCGCCAGCCCTCGCCGCGGATCCAGAAAACTGCGCGGCGTCATCGAGGGATGTGTGAGACCAGAGCCAATTCGGGACTGTCGTACGCCTTGGTGACGAGATGTCAACCGTACCTTCAGGGGTCCCGAGCGATGTCGACGCGTAGTTCGCGCCCTGATCATGAGAGGTCACGTCCGCAGACCGGCGAGCGACGGTCTCGGAACACGACCTTGGAGTCGCCTTTCGTTCCGCGTTGATTACGCGCCACGTGGCGCGGACCGTTTAGTGGGGGCCGTCTGGAGCGACCCAGCTCTGGCGAAGTTGCTCGAAGAGAACGTCGGCAATCTTCGTCGCTCGGTCGTCTAGTTCGCTTGAGCCGAGGTCGGGACGCAACTCTTGTCCGACCGTTCGCACGACGCCGCGAAGAATTGCGTGGCCAGATTGCCCCGGCGTCGGAGTGCCGCTGAGCTCGCGTCCACGCTGGCCCGCAATCATCTCCATGACCTTCTCATGGACATGGGTCAGGTCAACACCGAGTTCACGAAGGATTTGGGTCGCCACGCCACTACCCTCTCGCACGAGTCCTAGTAGAAGGTGCTCGGTGCCGATGTAGTTGTGACCGAGTTGTAAGGCTTCGCGCAGCGATAGCTCCAGGACCTTCTTCGTTCGCGGCGTGAAGGGTGGCGCACCAGGTAGGGAGCCGGCTTTGGGGTCGGAGATCTCGTCAACCTTCTTACGAACCGCGTCGTAGGCAACGCCCACCGCGCCAAGCGTCTTGGCAGCAATCCCGTCACTTTCACGGATCAGACCGAGCAGAAGGTGCTCGGTGCCGATGAACGCGTGGTTGAGGTCACGTGCTTCGTCTTGGGCGTACACGAGTACTCGACGGGATCGGTCTGTAAATCGTTCGAACATGGTTCTCCCTTTCGCAAACTACCTCACACTGAGACAGCAGCCCCGAAGTGGGTCCGCGCGACGGTTGGAATCTTCGACTTGAACGTGATGGTTCGGCGTCGGATCCAGCAGCGTAATCTGGCCGGCACCTTCGAGTCGTCGATACGTCCACGGGTCGGTGTGGAGAGGGTGATTGACGAGTCAGCCCGTACCACGAAATTGCTTCACGGCCACCTCATTCATCTCCTTGGAGGCTTTCGCAACGACCTTTGCTCGCGTAGTTCAGGGATAGAGCATTGATCTCCCAACGCGAAGACGTAGACGAGGATGAGCGGGGAACGATGGAAATTACGGCGATTTGCTGGTCCTGTGCACGTTCTCGAGCACGCGAATTAAAGAAAAGTGGAGCAAGGCGAAGTACGAAGTTCGTCTCGTAGCCGTCGTGCGTTTCGGACCTCTCAGCGCCCTGCCAGGCGCAACCCTCGTGGCAACCTTCGTCGAAGACGTCATCTCGTCGCTCGGAGAAAGAGGTCAGTCCTTTCGTGGGTGCTCAGGACGCGAGAATTCTCGCGACGTCTTCGAGTCGCTCGGGAACGACGCGCCACCACATCCAACGGCCTCGCTTCTCGCCAACGATGAGCCCAGCCTCGGCAAGAATCCTGGTGTGATGCGAGATGGTCGGCTGGCTTTTTCCTAAGGGCTCTTCGAGCGAACAACTGCAGACCTCGTCCTGAGAAGCGACGAGCGATAGCATCCGCAACCGGACGGGATCGCCAAGGGCTCCAAAGATCTGGGCCATGTCGCCAGCCTCGACTTCGGACATCGAACCACCCACCAACGGACCGCAGCAACTAACGACTTTCTCATCGACGTCAATGGATTTGGGATGGGACATCTGTTCCACAATACTATTGACAAGCATCGATGTGATGGTTACTCTTTCAATTGACAAATGTCGATGTAAGGAGACCGAAGTGTCCAGACTGCAACTCGCCCTCAACGTGTCGAATCTCGATGAGTCCATTGCGTTCTACTCCAAGTTCTTCAAAACTGAGCCCGCCAAGGTACGTCCCGGCTACGCGAACTTCGCCATCGCCGAGCCGCCCCTCAAGTTGGTTCTCTTCGAGAATCCGCAGGTTGCGGGCACGATCAACCACCTCGGTGTCGAGGTCTTTTCGACGACTGAAGTGGTGGAGGCCACTCGCCACCTCGCGAGTGAAGGCTTCGAAACCGACATTGAGGATGGGACAATCTGTTGCCACGCGCTCCAGGACAAGGTGTGGGTGGACGGACCGGATGGGTCGCGCTGGGAGGTCTACACCGTGCTCGCCGATGCCAGCGAGGTTCCTGCCTTGGTCGGTGACGAGACGTGCTGCGCGGCCGCGGCGTCGACGACGCCAGAAAACACGTCATGCTGCTGAGCGAACGCCTGAGCCGAGTTCGGGATCGATCATGAGCGACGCCGTGGGGGAGCAGTTGCAGGACAGCGAAGTGAGCGAGCCGGTCATCAAACGTTTGTCGTTCCTCGATCGTTTCCTGCCGGCATGGATCATTCTGGCGATGGCCGCGGGCATCGGGCTCGGTCGGGCGATACCGAGCCTCAACACGCACCTCAACGCGGTGCAGGTGACGTCAGGCACGTCGTTGCCAATATTCATCGGACTGCTCGTCATGATGTACCCGGTCCTGGCGAAGGTTCGCTACGACCGGTTAGGAACGGTGACGCGCGATCGAAAGCTGTTGGTCTCGTCCCTGGTCCTGAACTGGTTGATCGGCCCGGCGGTTATGTTCACCCTGGCTTGGTTGCTGTTGCCCGACCTTCCCACCTACCGGACGGGTCTCATAATCGTTGGCCTTGCACGCTGCATCGCCATGGTGCTGATATGGAATGACTTGTCGGGAGGAAACCGCGAGGCCGCGGCCGTTCTCGTGGCGATCAACTCGTTGTTTCAGATCGTCGCTTTCGCCCTGCTCGGCTACTTCTATCTGAAGGTGCTTCCAGGATGGCTCGGTCTCAGCACGGTGGGCCTGCATCTTTCCGTTGGTCGAATCGCCGAAACCGTTGCCATCTTCCTGGGAATACCACTCGTTGCGGGTTATCTCACGCGCACGCTCGGTGAGCGTCAGCGTGGGCGAGAGTGGTACGAAACCAAACTCTTGCCGCGACTTGGCCCTTTCGCTCTCTACGGCTTGCTCTTCACCATCGTCATCCTCTTCGCCCTTCAAGGTCACACCATCACCGCACGCCCGGGCGACGTGGCGCGTATTGCCCTACCGTTGCTGTGCTATTTCGCGATCATGTGGTTCGGGTCGTTCGCACTCGGGAGAGCACTGGGCCTTCCCTACGACCGGACCGCAACGTTGGCCTTCACGGCGGCGGGCAATAACTTCGAACTGGCAATTGCCGTTGCCATCGGTGTCTTTGGCGTCACGAGTGGCGAAGCGTTGGCCGGCGTGGTTGGACCTCTCATTGAGGTGCCCGTACTCGTGGGGTTGGTCTACGTGTCGCTATGGGCGAAACGCCGATTTTACGCTTCGGACTCCGCCGTCGAGGTGGCCGCGTGAGCACTCGTCCCGAGATTCTCTTTCTTTGCGTGCACAACGCAGGAAGATCGCAGATGGCTGCTGCGTTTGCCCGTGAGATTGGCGGCGAGCGCGTGGTAGTTCACTCGGCTGGCTCCGCTCCGGGAGAGACTTTGAATGCCGCGGTAATGGCCGCGATGCTGGAGAAAGGCATCGACCTATCCGGCGAGACTCCGCGCAAGTTGACCGACGACATGGGTCGAAGTGCCGACGTTGTCGTCACGATGGGCTGTGGCGACGCTTGCCCCGTGTACTTCGGTAAACGGTATCTCGACTGGGAGCTCACTGACCCGGCTGGCAAGGCAATCGACGACGTTCGTCGAATTCGTGATGACATCGAAGAGCGTGTTCGATTATTGATTGACGACCTCTTGAGGGCCGAATCCTAATTCGCTGAAGAGAGTTGCTCGACGGACGTCGCGTTCTCACCATTTCGACATCTTCCTCGAGGTGCGGTGCGCCTCTCGCCAGAGCGGTGGTTGTCAAATCCTCGCGGGCAACACCGCTGCAATTGCTTTGGCGATCGCCAAGTAGCCGGCGTCGTTCGGATGGATGTTCGGGCCGAACGGCTTGGGCGCGCACATCCACGTCAACGTGCACTCGTACTGTACGTTCGCGGTGGTGTTCTCCTTCTTGGAAAGACGGATCAGCGTGGTGTCCTCCTCGTGAAAAGCCTTGGAGACGTCCGCCATGGGAATCTTGAAGGAACCATAGACCTCAGAAAGTGAGCGGTTCATCAGGCGAAGGGCGACGATGCTATTCCCAGCAAACGTCTCGGCCGCCCCTTCCTTCTTTGACTTGGTCAAGTAAGGGTTGTAATGCCCCAGTCCGATGAAGGCAACGTGTGGACCGCCAGCACGTGTGAGACTTCGCATGACTTGGCCAAGTTGCTTGCGCAGCAGCGCAAGATGAGGGACAACGCACTTTAAGTCGATGTCGAGATGGTGAAAGCAGACGTCGAGAGTGTTAAAGCCGAGATCAACGGTAACGAGCGTGACGGCGTTGTGATGTGCGCGCAAGAAGTTGACCGCATCGGAAAGTTGCGTGTCGGGGGACACGTAGCACGGATCGGGCCCGGAAATCATCGCGGCGATGGATTCACCAGGGCAACCCAGTTGCGTGAGCCGCAACGCGACGCCCTTGGACGCCTCGAGAGCAACGAGCCGATTCGCGTAGCCCCTGTTCGTAGGTTGACCACGCGGGTCCCGGGGTGTCGGCTGGACACCTACGGACACCGACGCGCCAATGTCGAGGTAAAGGACATTGGTCTTCTTGGTGAGGACCGAGATCCCCTTCGCTGCTAATGCAGTGGGACTTTGTACGACTGTCCGCACCGCAACGGTGGTCACCGCAATGAGTGCAGCGGCCATAAGCGCCGCGTCAATCGACCGTCTCCTACTCATCAGATCCTCAATGGCGCGGCTACGAACCCTCGTTGAGCTCGAGGAGTGAAGCGTGGTGCTACTTCACTCGCCATAGCCTTCCGAATTCCAACCTAAGACCTACTGCCAAGGGCGGAGCCATGACTTAGGTCCCTTTCTTGGTCGCCCAACGTGGGTCTGTGCGGTCTGTTCGGCGACGAAGAGCATCCCGCTGATCTCAGAGTTTGAAAGTCCCAGTGAGATGAGGCGCAGGATTTCGCTCTCACGAGGTGTTAGGCCTTCCCGTGACGTGGATTTGGCTCGACCGGTTGGACGTTGTCGAGAGAAGTCGGCAACTTGCCATCCGGAAACTCGGCGGGCCGTGAAACGGTGACTCTTGCTGGAAGCGTGAACACGACGTCCTAACGGCCGCGGCAAGTCCCGAGACGACCCCATCTGTCGAACTCGCCACGGTCAAACGTGTTGGACGACGGTTCTCTTCGAGGGGCCGTCTGAAGGAGACTCAAACGGCCCTTGAACAAGGTCGCGCACCTAGGCACTTCGGAATCGTTAAGTTCCGTTCTCTCATGGTGGGGCCCGTAGGGATCTAACGGCGGTTGTCGCCAGCCAAGGATCGAGGCGTGCCTGACAAGAGTCCGGACGGCGCGCGCTACCTCGGGTCGCGTCTCGTCGAAGCGGCGAAAGAGCGACCACGTCCCTGAAGGTACGAGACCTTGATTTAGGTCGTCTGGGTAACGTTGGCGGCGTCGTAGCAGCGTGGCGTTTGGGCGATTCGGAAACCGGCCGCAGAAGGCGGGCCACGTGATCAAAGAACGCTGGCCCCGTAACGCCGCCGTCGCTGCTATCTGTCACCGACGCCCCGTTCGCTTCTGCGAGTGAAGACGCGAAGCGGTTTCACTACGACCACGACGCTTCGTCAACAACGACGGGGACGGCAATTTCGGGTGCCGGGACGATCTCGTTCTGAGTCGCGCGATGAGCGCGCTGCATGACGGCTTCCAGTTCCTCTTCTCACAGGAGGTGCGCCGTGAGATTGAATCGCACGAGGTCGGTCCCTCAATTCAGGCGATAGCCAAGTCGAGGCTGCCCTCGAGAAGTCAACTCGTCACCCGGTAGCGCAACGCTTTCACCGTCCCGGTGGCCAGCGCGACGGCGCCGGTGAGAACAGGGATCAAAAACAGGGCCGCGCGAAGTGTCGTCAGTGACGCGATTTCGCCAATCAGGACAGGTCCCACGACGAATCCGGCCCAACCAAAGCCAGCGACCGCGGCGACGGCGCTTCCGGAGTTCGCGCTGTCGACCGCACCGGCGGCACTCAAGATCATCGGGACTACTCCTCCCAGTCCGACGCCGAGCAGGGCGAAGCCGAACAGCACACTCACCGGTCGGGCAACGGCGAGACCGCCGGCGAACCCGAGTGTGCCAATTGTGGCGAGAAGTGGCAACAGGCGATGGGCGGCGAACTTGGTGAATAGTCGATTGCCGAAGAGACGCACAGCCAGCATGGCGAATGAATACGCGGCGTAGGCAAGTCCGGCGACCAGCGGGACTGTGTGCAGCGAGTTGCGGAGATAGACGGCGGCCCAATCGGCCGCCGCGCCTTCACACAGCATGTCGGCGAACGCGACGCTGGCGAGCACGATGACCGCTCCCTGAAGCACGACCCTGCGCCTGTCCGCCGACCGCCCTGAAGATTCGGAGTCGCTAACCGCTCGTCGGTCAGGGATCATTCGGGTCGAAAGCCAACTCACGACAAAGAGGCAGGGGGCCGATAGGACAAGCAGTTGTTCGCTTAGTGAGACGCCCAGCCCCACTGCAGCCGCGCCGGTGACCGCACCGACGAGAGAGCCGGTGCTCCACGAGCCATGGAAACCCGGTAACAGCACGCGCCCTGAGAACCGCTCAACCGTAATCGCTTGGGTGTTCATCGACACGTCGAGCATCCCTTGAAAGAAGCCCCAGAGGAAGAACGCGACGAAGAATGTTCCGAACGAACCGGTGAGCCCGACGAAGGGACCCGCGACGCAATAGCCGACGAGGGTCACGCGCACCATCCGTCGGCTCCCCACTTTCGGCAAGAGGCGGGCGGCCAACACCATCGCGACGATTGAACCCATGGGGGCCCCAATCAAGGCGATCCCGAGTTGACCATTGCTCAGGCCGAGGTGCTGTTTCAACTGCGGAATGTGCGCCGTCCAGGAAGCGAACAGGAAGCCGTGCACGAAGAACACGGCGACGACGGCTAAACGCGGCCACCGGTCCCCCGAAGCTGGCGTCACTCGTTGGCTCGGGTTCGGGATCAGTCTCAGACGCACCGGACGTCAACGCCAGCATCCCGCAACTCGTCCACGACCTGCTGGTTGGCCCCGGTATCGGTAAGGACGACGTCGATATCGCCGAGGTCGCAAACGTGACCGAACGCCACTCGGCCGAGTTTCGAGGAGTCGGCCACGACGATGACCCGTCGCGACGCTTTGGCGGCGGAGCGCTTCACTGCCGTCTCGGCGAGAAGGTGCGTCGTGATGCCGGCCCTGATGTCGATGCCGCAAGGAGCCATCACGAACGTGTCGAAGCGGAGCTGGGAAAAAGAATGTTCAGTGAGCCCTCCCGTCAAGGACAGCTCACCTGGACGGACCTCACCCCCCGCGAGGAGAAGGCTGATGCCTGGACTCTCGTGCAACTCAAAAATGGGCCTGAGAGCGAGTGGCATGACGGTCATCCGCCGCCGGCGAAGCGCTCGAGCGACCTCGATCGCGGTAGTCCCGCCGTCGAGGATGACGGTCTCCCCATCGGTGAGGAGACGGGCGGCGGCATCGCCAATCGCCGCCTTTGCTTCGCGGTACTCGAGGGCGCGAATGCCGTATGGGGTCTCCTCGGCACTGAGAAAAACGCTCGCCGCTCCGCCGTGCACCCGCCGCAGACCTCCGCTGCGCTCTAGCGACTCGAGGTCACGCCGCACGGTCATTTCAGAGCATTCGAGTGCCAGGGCCAGCTCCCCGACCAGCACCGGACTGCGTTCACGGAGGGCCTGCATGATTGTCTGGCGGCGAGTTTGCACATCCATACTGTTCAAATTAACATAAAAATTGTGAGTTCTCACGCTCGTGTCAGACTTTCGCCGATCGAGGCAGTGGTCTTCGACGTAGGCGGGGTCCTTCTCGACTGGAACCCTCGGCATCTCTACCGCAAGTTGATCGCGGACGAGGCGGCGATGGAGTGGTTCCTCGAAGAGGTCTGTTCGCCGGCCTGGCACGCCCCCCACGACCGGGGACTCTCGACCGCGGCGTCGTGTGGGGAACTCGCCTCGCAGTATCCCGAATACTCCGAACTCATCTGGGCATGGTCGCGACGTAGCGAGGAGATGATCGGAGGTGTTGACACCGGAACGGTTGAGGTCTTGCGTGCGGTAAAAGAGAACGGGCTACCGTGCTTCGCGCTCACCAACATGGAAGCGGAGACGTATCCACTCCGCCTTCGACGATACGCGTTCCTTCGATGGTTTGACGGCACCGTCGTCTCCGGTCGCGAGGGCGTCGCAAAGCCGGATCCAGCCATCTTCACGCGACTACTTGACCGTTTTGGTCTGATGGCTAGAACGACGTTGATGATAGATGACACCGAGGAGAACCTCACTGCCGCCAGGAAGCTGGGGATGCAGACCGTCCAATTCCGTTCGTCCCGAGAACTCGAGACGCAACTCGAGTCCGCCGGCTTAGGTCAATCGCTCGCCGCACACAAGTAGAGATTGCGACCCGACTGCCGAGCGAGGGTCGCCGTTGAAGGTTCGGCAGAAGTCGAGGGGTTGTCCAGAGCAGATCTTCCTTCAGAGCGTGAAAGAACGTTCGAGCATATATTCGCTTGAGGCAGCGCAGCACGTTCCCGTTACAGGGCGTGTCCCGATTGACGGCTGCAAGCCGCGCGGGCGCGTTTCCGGCTCTAGCGATGGGCGGCCCCGTCCTGCTGTTCACGCGTTGAGAGAGCCCGGTTGGTGGGTGAGTGGCGCCCGTGACGACGTACCATGGCACGAATGTCCTTGTCGACCCCCACGCTGAACACCGCTCGCCTGCGACTACGTCCCTTCAACGACTCGGACGCGAGCGCCCTCTTCGCGCTGCACAGCAACGCCTACGTGTTGCGCTACTGGGACTCGCCGCCCTGGAGCGAACGTTCACGCGCCGAGCGGTTCATAACGGCGTGCCGAGAGATCGCCGAGGCGGGCACCGGGACGCGCCTGGCGGTGGACCGAGTTTCTGACGGGGTGTTCATCGGCTGGTGCAGCCTGACCCGGTGGAACCCGGACTACCGCAGCGCGTCGATGGGTTACTGCTTCGACGACGCAGCGTGGGGCCATGGCTACGCGACCGAGGCCGCGCGCGCCCTGCTGCAGTGGGCATTCGACACGCTGGAAGTGAATCGAGTCCAGGCCGAGACCGATACGCGCAACGAGGGATCCGCGCGCGTCCTGGAGAAGCTCGGATTCTTGCGTGAAGGGACGTTGCGGGAGGACTGCGTCGTCAATGGCGAGGTCTCGGACTCGTGGGTGTACGGGCTGATCAGGCGGGAGTGGCAGCCGTCGTCGGAGCGGGTTCCCGTCCGCTGAGGCGGACACGGTACACTCTCACGCCGCCGGCGATCCACACCGGCAGTTTGTCATCCCACGGGACTCGGCGCATCTCGACGCCGGGCCATCGCGATGAGGTGCAGGATGCCTTTGGCCCGGAAGTCACCGCCTCGAGGGAGCTGCACTTGATTCGTATTGCCCGAAGCGACCGGGACGACCCCACGCAGCCGAGCGACGGCCGCGTTGCGGGCATCGCGCGCTGGATGTCTCGATCAAAGTAGAACCAGTCCCCAAGGCGACATCGGCAACTTCTTCTTGGAGAACTCGCTTGTACCATGGAAGCGCCTCGAAGCACTCTCACGACGCTTTAGAAGATTGATGCGCGATTGGAGCGGGGAGGAAACGCTCCCGTAGATCAGGGGATAGAGCATCGGTTTCCAAAACCAATCTGAAGGATCCGATTGACTTCGCCAAAGAACCGTGAATCCTTGACTCTATTAGGAAAGGTCACGCCCTTGAGGGCCTAAATTATCCTCGGAGTTACCAGCCATTCACGACCATTCGTGCCGAACGTTGTGCTGAGGCTGAGCTGGGAATTACCAGTGGCGGCAGGACGCTTTCGCTGATTCCCTGCAGCGCGAAGCGGAAGAAGTCCACAGCCACGCCAGTTTGCGACTGCGGTGGTTCAGCGGTCTGCGCCACTTCGGAGATACTGTCTGAATCAGTGGACAAACTGTCGCTCTTGGAACCGTGCAATCCCTCAATTTTGAGTCACTGTTCGCCAGGGTGAGCCCAAGCCGCTTGCTTGCTCGGCGTCAGTTGCACTCACCAGAAGTTGAATTATGGGAGCCGGATGACGGGAGACTTTCATGTTCGGTTCTGCGAGAGCCGGAGGCGAGACTCCCTCCGGCTACTCCACCACGTCAAACAAACCGCCAGCGGTCTCGAGGTTTTCTGCACGCGCGCTGAGTTGGGTGGTTGACGACGACCGATCAACGTCAACAAGGATCTGATCGACGTCGACCGTGTATCGGGTGGCCATCTCAATTATTTCTGCGAACGCCGTCGCGGTAAGGTTCCCGTCGATCGTCGCACGCATTGCCAAAAAAGAAAGTGCGTTGCCGGCCAGGGCACCGACGACGCGGTCACCGCGCGTTTCCTGGGCCTCCCGTTGATGCGGTCCTCGGCGATGGGGAAGGAACTCCTCAAGCACCCGCGCACCACGGCGGCGGTCACGGATTCGGGACTGCGACGCGGCTGACATTTGTGGCTCTAGTGTTTGGCCGAATTTCGACGGGGACTCGGCAATCGAGTCTTCGCTCCGCTGAGGATTTGCCGCTGGACGGACTCCAAGTGGGCCAGCGCTGCGGCCTCCGCGGCGTCGGAATCCCTTTCACACAGCGCCTGGAGGATAGCGGCGTGTTCGCTAAGAGTCGCCAGTTGTTCACTGCGACTTTGGAGCAACTCGTGCGGCGATTGGTCAACGATTTCCCCTACGCGTTCCAGTAGCGAGAGCAGCAATGGATTTCCCGTTGCACGGGCAATCGAGAGGTGGAAGGTTCGATCTAGCTCGGCGAGACGCTTGGCGGTCACCTTCTCGGACATCTCATGGAGGAGTTGGGCGAGATCTTCGAGGTCAACGGGCCGGGCTCGCTGCGCCGCCCTGGCGGCGACCGAGGGTTCGATGACCGTTCTGACCTCCATGACCTGCAGAAGTTCGTGGTTGCCGTGATGGAGGAGATCTACGAGTGTGCCGCCGAGTTGGTTGACGTTCTCGACGACGATTGTTCCTCGGCCGGGCCGTCTCTCGATGAGACCCCTAAGCGCCAGTTGCTTGAGCGCATCTCTGACCGAAGATCGGGACAGTCCCCATAACTCGGCCAGTTCACGTTCCGGCGGGATTCGTCCCCCTACGGGCAGCGATCCAGAACGAATCAATCTCTCAAGCTCCACGGCCAGATTGTCAGGTACGGAGAGCTGGGAGCGGTAAATGCCCACCCAATCGGAAGAATCGGCGAACATAGAAACCTTTCAAATCGCTCGGATGAGACCCAGTCCATACCCGACGCTGGAAGCAACGGAAACTCGCTGGCATGATGAGTGGCATGTATGTTACTCATCTGCTACGGTCGCATTGGTCAGATGGTCAGACCATGTTGGCCGGGCAACTCTGATCTCAGTTAGGGGGAGAATCATGAGAGTAACCACGCACAGAAGTACGGGAAATCACCGATGGCTGGTCCAGATTGCCCTAGCGGTGTTCATGGTCATTCCCCTCGGCGCCTTCGGGGCGGTTGCGTCGGCTTCTACGCGTAAGTCCACGTTGAAGCCGCCCACGATCGTCGCGGCGGGAAAGTTGCAGTACTGCTCTGACATGTCATCGCCGCCGCTTGAATCCCTCAACTCGTCTCAGAGGCCGGTGGGCTCGGACGTCGGGATTGGCAACGCCATCGCGGCAAAACTTCGCCTGAAGGCGGTGTGGCAACAGACCGCGTTCAGCGGAATCATCCCCGCCTTACAGGCCGGTCACTGCGACGCAATCCTCTCACAGCTTTACATCAAGCCGGCTCGCAAATTGGTCGTCAACTTCGTGCCCTACATGTACTCGTCTGAGTCGGTAACCGTGCCGACCGCCAACCCTGGAAATATCACCGGACTCGACAGCAGTCTGTGCGGACAGCAGGTCGCCACCGTAACAGGTACCACCGCCCAGACAGAACTAGCGACCGTAAGTACCGCTTGTACCGCAGCGGGTAAGCCGGCCGTCGGAGTGGTCCTCTTCACCAGTGACCCGTTAGCCCTGCAAAATATGTTGTCGGGACTCTCGAATGCCTACACGTCAACGTCGGAGACTGCCGCTTACTTCATGAAGACCAAGCCGGGCACGTTCAAGTTTGCGGGTCAGCCGTTCGGAAGGATCCTGACGGGAATCGCCGTCAACAAGGGTAATCGAAAGCTCCTTAAAGCCATCCAACACGCCTTTGCCCAAATCCATGCCAACGGCACGTACAACAGAATCATGACCCAATGGGGACTGCAAAGGGACGAGCTGCACTAGATCAGCGCTGCCGTAGCGCAGGGATGCCACGATGCTAATTAGCGCTCTCCAGTTCAACACGACGTTCTTTTGGCATGAACTGCTGAAGCCCTCGAGCGGTTTCCTCGGCGGGCTCTGGCGGACCGTTTACATCTCGGTCGTCTCTCAAGCGCTTGCCGTGATCATCGGTTTGGTGGTCGCCCTGGCGCGCCGGTCCACGCTCCGCGTAGTGCGGGGCGTGGCCGGCTTCTACGTGTGGGTACTACGCGGCACACCCTTGCTCGTTCAACTGGTCATCGTCTATGACGGCTTGGCTGCAACCGACATCTACAGGTTCCGCGACCTGTCGTTGCTCGGCGTGTCGGTCCTCGCGAGCGTTCAAGCGGCCATCGTGACGCTGGCTCTGAACGAGAGCGCCTATATGTCCGAGATCATTCGCGCTGGTCTCGCGGCAGTTGACGTGGGCCAGAACGAGGCCGCTCTCTCGATCGGTATGACGCCGGCGCAGTCCCTGCGCCACGTGGTCGTTCCCCAGGCCATGCGATTCGTGATACCGCCGCTCGGCAACGACTTCAACGCCATGATGAAGAACACGTCGGTGCTCAGTGTCATCGGGGTTCCCGAAATGTTCCTCATCACTCAAGAGATCAGTTCAAGTACGTTTCATACGTTCGAGATATTTTTGGACGCCGCTCTCTACTACCTCGCTCTGACCACCATCTGGACTTTCATCCAGGCATGGCTAGAAGCCAAGATTGATCGAAGTTGGGGCATTGTGCGAACCCATCGTTCGATGCTCGCCGCCATTCGAGAGCACTTTCAGGACTCGCGGACCCTTGGGCTCAGCCGGAGGGCATAGTGACCTCGTCAAACCCCCAAGGGTCGAGATCGGATGGCGACGGTACGGCGTTGATCGTGCAGGCGACGGACATCAGGAAGTCATTTGGTCACCAGGAAGTTCTGAAGAGCATTTCGCTTGACGTCGCGCGCGGTGAAGTGGTGGTGCTGATCGGACCGTCCGGATCCGGAAAGACGACGTTCTTGCGCTGCCTCAATCACTTTGAGAAGCCCAACTCGGGCGTGGTCCAGGTCAACGGCCACCTCATCGGTTCCAAACAGGACCGTAGTGGACGGCGCGTCGACGCCTCTGCTCGCGAAATTGCGAGACAGAGGGCCGAGATTGGCTTCGTATTTCAGCACTTCAATCTCTTTCCCAACCGCACTGCTGTCGAGAACGTGATGCTCGGCCCGATCAAGGTGCAAAAGATGTCCAAAGACCGGGCCCGTACTCTGGCGATTGATCAACTAACCAAGGTCGGATTGAGTGACAAGATCGATACCTACCCCTCCCAACTCTCGGGGGGTCAAAAGCAACGAGTTGCTATCGCCCGATCGCTGGCTATGAGCCCGGCTCTAATGCTCTTCGACGAGCCCACGAGTGCCCTTGACCCGGAAGTGATCGGGGAGGTCCTCACCGTGATTCGTAATCTCGCCAACGATGGCATGACGATGATCATCGTGAGCCACGAGATCGGCTTCGCCCGTGAGGTCGCCGACCGCGTCGCCATGTTCGATGACGGTCAGATCGTAGAGATCGGCACCCCTCAGCAGGTTTTCGATCGCCCGGTGCAGGCTCGTACCAAAGCGTTTCTCTCCAAGGTTCTGTGACGCCCGTGACGAAAGCCTCAAGCGCGTCAGCGCGTCGGCACTGCGCCATCGCCACACCACACACGCTCGCCACTGAAGCCGCGGTGGACGTCGTGCGAAGAGGCGGTAACGCCATCGACGCCGCCTTGACGGCGGCGTTCGTCCTCACGGTCGTGTATCCGCACAACACGGCTCTCGGCGGTGACCTCATTGCACTCGTCCGACAACCAGACGGTTCGATAACCAACGTCAACTCCTCCGGTTCGGCCTGCCGGCACGTCGATATCGCGCAATTTCGCTCTCGCTACGGAGACACGATGCCGGTGACGGGAGTCGACACGATCACCATCCCTGGAGCAATAGCGGGGTTGTCCGCGATTCACGACCTCGGTGCGTCGCGCGCCTGGTCAGAACATCTCTCGGCGGCCCACGATCTCGCCGTAAACGGGGCGCCGGTGGCCCCTAGTTTGGACGCGGCGATAAAAGCGCAGTACCCTCTCGTGCTCCAAGATCCCGGCCTCGCCGCCCTCTTGGCTCCGGGTGGAGAGCCACTGCGCACGGGTGACCAACTAGTTCAGCCAATGCTTGCTCGCAGTTTACGAACGCTGGCCGAGGACGGACCCTCCACTCTCTACGGCGGCGAACTGGGCCGGACTCTCGTCAGCGGACTCGCCGCACTCGGCGGTCAACTCGACATCGACGACCTGGCTCGGTTCTCTCCACGCCTCGAAGAACCGCTAGGCAAAAACATCGGACCGTGGGACGTGTGGACGAGCGGCCCTAATAGCCAGGGCTTCCTCCTCCTCGAAATCCTTGGCGCGCTCGAGACCCTCGGCCCCGACTGCGAGCCGCTCGGCCGCGACGCGGGGGTCCTCAGTGACTTGTTCCGCCTCGCGACGACCGATCGGGAACGCTTTCTCGCTGACCCAGAGTCCATGAAACCTTGCGTCGGCGATTTACTCTTGAGCGATCGCCTCGGGGATCTTGCCCGTGACGCCCTTCAGCGCAGCGAGTTACTGGCGACGGATCTCCCACTCGGGTCGGGTCGGCCGAAGGGGGACACCGTTGCCGTGGTGACCGCCGACAGTGAAGGGCGCGCGGTGTGTCTGATCCAAAGCGTCTTTCACGCGTTTGGTGCCGCCATTCTCGAGCCCGCGACGGGATTCGTCATGCATAACCGTGGCAGCTTCTTCTCACTGTCGCCGGAATCGGCGAACCAGCTCGCGCCCGGTCGTCGACCGGCCCACACCTTGATGCCCGTGATGGTCACCAGTGGTCCGAGACTTGCCTGGGTCGTGGGCACGATGGGCGGCAAGGCACAACCGCAGATCCTCGCGCAGGTTCTCCTCAGGCTCTTCGCGGGACAGACGCCGCGTGAGGCCGTGGCGGCGCCACGATGGGTTGTCGGGGGTCTCGAGGTCGACCAGGTCAATGAGCTTGCGTACGTGGAGTCTCCGGTCGAGGACTCGGCGCGACAAAGCATCCGCGCGAGACTGCCGGTCGTTAACCTCTCCCGTCATGACGAGGCCACCGGGCACGCTCAAGTCGTCGCGGTCCTCAACGACGGCACACTCGTCGCTGAGTCGGATCCACGAAGTGACGGCCGGGGCGAGACGGCGGAAGTCTCTAAGTGACGTCCAGCCAACGATCGTGAACTTTCCGGCGAATCGGGACCTTGCGGTAACGCCTCAGCGTCATTGATCTCACCGCCGCCAATTGTTCGGCATTGCGGCAGGGATGGTCAAACTTCCGGTCAGTGGCGGAACCTTCACTTCGTTTTCAGTTGACGTTGCGGTCGGTGGCGAGAGTGTTGGTCGGTTCCCGACGGTTATGTCGGCGAGAGGGGTCACTCGGAGCACTTGAGAGTCGCGTCGGGGTTGCTCGGAGGACCCGATTAGTTGCAGAAAGCGCCGGCACGATTGTTACCCCGTTTGGTGGCAAAACTTCGCCAGTACGCCCGCCCATTGAGTCTCCAGCGGACGGCGTAAGGGAGATTGCGCTCAGGGAACTCGACGGTTTCAGAAACCGTGAACTTTAACTGCTGGGGCCTCACGTTTTAACAACGTCCGCTACGTTGCTGTGGAACGTCAAATCAATAGCCCTACGCTCGCGAAAATATCGTGACCCCGCCGTCTCGGCTCGCGTGTTTGAATGGTAGGGAATGGCCGGGAGTAGTGGAGTGGTTTACCCTAAATGTTTTGCTGAGGTTGTGCTGGAGTCAGCACAATCGTCGGAACGATATTGAAAAGTCGATATTGCCCTCGTAGCTCAGGGGATAGAGCATCGGTTTCCTAATCCGAAGTTTTATATGGCAAAGAGTGGGAAACGCTGGGAAATAAGGCTTTTCGCTGGCTTTCGGTGGTTCAAAACCCATCCATATTGCAAAACATTGGAGCAAGATTGGAGCAAACCCGGACAAAAGCCGTTGCGGAGAAGTGTGAAAGTGTACTTAAGTCATACTTAGATTGTGTAGAGTTTCACAAAAATCATCCTTAATATGTGTAAATTTGGTACTCTGTCGACATGGAGAGAAGAGCTTCTCGTTTACTTGAGGCGTGGAAGGGCGACCGGGCGCGTAAGCCCCTGGTTCTGCGTGGAGCGCGCCAGGTCGGCAAGACCTGGTTGCTCCAGGAGTTCGGACATTCCCATTATGAGCAAGTCGCCTACGTCAACTGCGAGCGCGATCGCTCTGTCGCCTCAATCTTCGCTGGCGACCTCGACCCGAGTCGCATCCTGCGCGGTATTGAGATCGCCGCCGGAACGACAATCACACCGGTCACGACGCTCGTCATCATTGACGAGATCCAAGAAGCACCGCAGGCCCTCACATCACTCAAGTATTTCGCCGAGGAACGCCCCGACATCCATGTCGCGGTCGCCGGTTCGCTGTTGGGAGTCGCACTACGCAACAATGATTCTTTCCCAGTCGGAAAGGTCAACTTCATCGATCTTCACCCACTCGACTTCGATGAGTTCCTTCGTGGCATCGGTGAAGCGCGACTGGCCGATCTCGTGCTCAGGCCAGACTGGGCATTGATCGCATCGTACGCCGACCGCTTGATCGAACTCCTGCGTTTGTACATGTTCGTCGGCGGTATGCCCGAGGCGGTCGCTCGTTACGCGGCGGGAGACTCATTGGACGTCGTGCGCTCGGTGCAACACGACATCATCCGCGGCTACGAGAATGACTTTGCCAAATACGCCACCGCGACCGTGAGTCGTCGCATCGCCGACGTGTGGGCGTCATTACCAGGTCAACTAGCCCGAGAGAACAGACGCTTCATACTTGGTCGCGTTCGCGAAGGGGCACGGGCGCGTGAGTTCGAAGACGCGATCCAGTGGTTATGTGACGCCGGACTCGTGCACCAGGTGACTCGCTTCACCAAACCGGCGAGTCCACTTCGCGCCTACGAGGACACCAAAATATTCAAACTCTTTCTCCTCGACGTCGGCCTGCTCGGTGCACTCTCGGGCCTTGAAGCCTCGGTGCTGTTCCACGGCACGGGGATATTCGAGGAGTTCAAGGGGGCGTTGACCGAGCAGTTCGTGGCGCAGCAGATCGTCGCTATTCGCAACTCGGTTCCGATGTACTGGGCGCCCGAGAATGGTCGGGCGGAGATCGACTTCGTCATCGAGAGCTCCGGCACCCTCGTGCCGATCGAGGTCAAGGCCGAGGAGAATCTGAGGTCAAAGAGTATGCGTAGCTACCTCGACCGCTTCCATCCGGTTGAGGCGTGGCGGTTCTCACTCGCCGACTACCGCGAACAAGCAGACATGACCAACGTGCCCCTTTACGCCATCGGACCACGTCTGGGGCTGTCGGAGGTGTCCCATCAATGAAAATGCGTAGCTGTTTGACAAATCAATACCGTGCGCTAGTGATTGAGACGGGACTGTCTGGAGTTCAATTGTCACCATTGAACAACGTCAGTTGCTTGAGTGGCTAGGGCCTCGGCAATGGAATCTTCTCGCTTCCGAAAAGGAGCAAGAATGGAACGGAATGGCATTGCCCTCGTAGCTCAGGGGATAGAGCATCGGTTTCCTAAACCGTGTGCGCAGGTTCGAATCCTGCCGGGGGCACCAAAAGTTAGCGACAAAAGTCGCCTAGCTGCACCGACAAAAG
>DATLTT010000020.1:0-4279 GCA_035533455.1 Acidimicrobiales bacterium
CCGAGCGCTGGTTGGGTGAACGGTACGGGCGCGTTGATCGTCGGCGTCGTGGCTTCGACCGTCGTGTGGGTGGCCTGGAACTACCTTTCGAAGTGTCGCCCCTTCTCCAAGGTCGATGACGCTTTGGGTGTCGTCTACACCCACGGCTTCGCCGGTCTGACCGGTGGTCTCTTGGTCGGCATTTTGGCCGACCCCAACATGGTCCAGTACGGGATCAAGGGTCCGAACTACAAGGGCCCGGGCAACTTCCACGTGGCCGGCTGGTTCTTTGGTCACTCGTTCCACCAACTCTGGGAACAGTTTCTCGCGGCCCTGTGGATCATTGGCTACACCGCCGCGGGTACCGCGGTCGTCTTCACCGTCGTTAAGTTGGTTCTCGGAGGTCTACGAGAGTCTGAGGAGACGCTGCGCGACGGCGACATCGCCATCCACGAAGAAGAAGCGTTCCCCGAGCCCACCTTCGGTGAGCCCGTCGGTACGCCCAGCCACTCGCACTCTGACAACGTCTAAGGAGAGATCATGAAGCTAGTCACCGCAGTCATCAAGCCCTTCAAGCTCGACGAGGTCAAGGTCGCCGTGAAGGAGGTCGGCATCACCGGGATGACCGTCACCCAGGCGCGTGGTTTCGGACACACCGGCGGTCACATCGAGATCTACCGGGGCAAGGAGTACGAGTTCGACTTCGTGGACAAGATCAAGGTCGAGATCACCTGCACCGACGAGATCGTTGACGAACTCATCGAAGCCATCGTCGCGGCCGCCAGAACCGACACGGTCGGTGACGGTATGGCCTGGGTGACCGACGTCGAACACGTGGTGCGCATTCGCACCAACGAACGAGGACCCGAGGCCCTCTAGCTAGCTCAACCGGCCTGGCGCGCGACTGCCTCGGCCGCCCTCGTGGCGGTCTCGGGGTCGCCGAGGTAGTTCGCCGCCAGGACGTTGAGCTCTCGGTCCAACGTGAGCCGATAGGGAATACCGGTCGGGACCTCCAGGTCGGTGATCTCGTTCTCACTGATGTTCTGCAACACCATGCGAAGGGCGCGAATCGAGTTGCCGTGGGCGACCACGAGCACCGCGCCACCGCGCGCGCCCTCGGACTTGAGGTCCTCCGCGATCACGTCGCGAAAGTACGGCGTCACGCGCGCGACGACGTCCTTCAGGCACTCGCTGCGCGGGATCGAACCGGCGGCGACGTCGCGGTAGCGCGGATCGTCCTTGCTCGCGCGCGGGTCGTCGAGCGCGAGTGGTGGCGGCGCCACGTCGAAGGAGCGGCGCCACCGCTTCACCTGGTCGACCCCGAACTCGTCAGCCGTCTGCTTCTTGTTCTTTCCCGTGAGGTCGCCGTAGTGGCGCTCGTTGAGCCGCCACGTACGTCGCACGCCGAGCCAGGAACGGTTGGCCGCGTGCAGGGCGATGTCGGCCGTGCGAATCGCCCTCGTGAGGACCGAGGTGTGCAGTACCCGCAGGTCGAGATCGACTTCACCGGCGAGGAGCAGCCCGGCGGCCCGGGCTTCATCCTCACCCTCGGGGGAGAGGTCGACGTCCTGCCAGCCCGTGAAGAGGTTGAGGTCGTTCCACGTCGAGCGTCCGTGGCGCAGGAGTATGAGATCAAGCACTTCTTGAGCGTAGTCCTGACGTCCAAAACGGACCTCGTCGCCCCGCTAAGAAGCCAATAAATCTCTAGAGATTACGGAGTTGTAACATGTCTTATAATTATTCTTGACAAGAAGGGACTCAACTCTGTAGGATGGAAGTCGTAGATTCTGATTTCTCGGACCGTCCGGACAGTCAGGCAGTGAACGAAGGAGTTTTCATGGCAAAGGCAGTGGGTATCGACCTCGGTACCACGAACTCAGTGGTGAGCGCGTTGGAAGCGGGAGAGCCCGTCGTCATCCCCAACGCCGAAGGCAGCCGCACGACCCCGTCGGTCGTGGGATTCTCCAAGACCGGCGAAGTCCTCGTCGGCGAGGTGGCCAAGCGTCAAGCCATCACCAATCCCGATCGCACCATTCGTTCGGTCAAGCGCCACATGGGTGAGAACTGGAGCGTCGACATCGACGGCACCAAGTACACCGCCCAGGAGATCTCCGCGCGCATCTTGCAGAAGCTCAAGCGCGACGCCGAGGCCTACCTCGGTGACACCGTGACCCAGGCCGTCATCACCGTGCCGGCCTACTTCAACGACGCGCAACGCACCGCCACCAAGGAGGCGGGACAGATCGCCGGCCTCGAGGTCCTGCGCATCGTGAACGAGCCCACCGCGGCCGCGTTGGCCTACGGCCTCGACAAAGGTCCCCAGGAGCAGACCGTCTTGGTCTTCGACCTCGGTGGCGGCACGTTCGACGTGTCGGTCCTCGAGATCGCCGACGGCGTCTTCGAGGTGAAGTCCACCCACGGTGACACCCACCTCGGTGGTGACGACTGGGACGACGCCGTCATGGCGTGGCTCGTGAAGACGTTCAAGGACACCGAGGGCGTGGACCTCTCCGCCGACAAGATGGCCGTGCAACGCCTGAAGGAAGCCGCGGAGAAGGCCAAGATCGAGCTCTCCGCCGTGCAGGAGACGCAGGTCAACCTCCCCTTCATCACCGCGACGGCCGACGGACCGAAGCACTTGGACCTCAAACTCACGAGGGCGAAGTTCAACGAGCTGACCGCCGACCTCGTCGAGCGCTGCCGCAAGCCCTTCGACCAGGCGATCAAGGACGCGGGTCTCACCCTCGACAAGATCGACCACGTCATCATGGTCGGCGGCTCGACGCGCATCCCGGCCGTGCAGGAGCTGGTCACGAAGGTGACGGGCAAAGAGCCCAACAAGAGCGTCAACCCCGACGAGGTCGTCGCCATCGGCGCGGCCGTCCAGGCGGGTGTCTTGAAGGGCGACGTGAAGGACATCTTGTTGCTCGACGTCACGCCGTTGTCGCTCGGCATCGAGACCAAGGGTGGCGTGATGACCAAGATCATCGAGCGCAACACGACCATCCCGACGAAGAAGTCCCAGACCTTCACGACCGCCGACGACAACCAGCCCTCGGTCGAGGTGCACGTCCTCCAGGGCGAGCGCGAGATGGCGTCGTACAACCAGACGCTGGGCAAGTTCCAGCTGGTCGGCATCCCCCCGGCGCCGCGCGGCGTGCCCCAGATCGAGGTCACCTTCGACATCGACGCGAACGGCATCGTGCACGTCTCGGCGAAGGACCAGGCGACGGGCGCGACGCAGTCGATGACCATCACCGGTGGATCGTCGCTCTCGAAGGAAGAGATCGACCGCATGGTCCGTGACGCCGAAGCGCACGCCGAGGACGACCGTACGCGTCGCGCCGAAGCGGAGGTTCGCAACAACGCCGACGGCCTCGTGTACTCGACGGAGAAGCTGTTGAAGGATCAGGCCGAGTCGTTCCAGGGCAGTGAGCGAGAGGACGTCGAAGGCGCGCTCGGCGCGCTGAAGTCGTCGCTCGAGGGCACTGACCTCGACGCCATCAAGGCCGCGACGGAGAAGCTCCTCACCGCGAGCCAGGGCTTCAGCCAGCGTCTCTACGAAGAGGCCGCCAAGTCCAATCAGGGTGAGCCCGCGGCACCGGCCGGCGACGACGACGACATCGTCGACGCCGAGATCGTGGACGAAGCGTGAGCGACGAAGTAGAACAGAACGAACCGGTGAAGCCGTCAGTTGACGACGACACCGAGGCGTTTGACTCGAGAAGCGAGGCCGAACGCCAACGCGACGAGTACCTCGACGCCCTCCAACGTCTCCAGGCCGACTTCGAGAACTACCGCAAGCGCGTCGCGCGTTCCTCCGAGGACGCGGCGACGCGTTCGGCGGGCGACCTCGTGTCGAAGGTCTTGCCCGTCCTCGACGCCTTCGACTACGCGCTGGCGCACTTCGGCAACGCCGAGAGTGCCGAGGCCGTGGCGCTCGGTCAGGCGCGCGGACTCTTGCTCGACACCCTCGTTCGCGAAGGTCTCGAGCGTATCGACAACGTGGGTGCGCCCTTCGATCCCCAGATAGAAGACGCCGTCGCGCACGTTGAAAGTGACGAAGAGAGCGATGAACCTATGGTCGAGGAGGTGCTTCGAGCGGGCTACCGCTGGAAGGGCGTCGTCTTACGTCCGGCCATGGTGAAAGTCAGGGGATAGTGGGGGTATGGCCGAACGTGAGTGGTTCGAGAAGGACTACTACCAGGTCCTAGGACTGACGTCGAGTGCCACCGATCGGAGATCACTCGTGCGTACCGCAAGCTCGCCAAGCAGTTCCACCCCGACACGAATCCCGGGT
>DATLTT010000021.1:0-96872 GCA_035533455.1 Acidimicrobiales bacterium
CACTTAATGGCGGCGCGGTTGTTCACTTCGCACTCCCGTCATGCAGGTCGTCGACGCGGCCGAGGGCAGGCAGGTGCTCGGGCAAGTTGCCGACCAACGGAGATTCATGCGCTCGTAGATTCTTGGTGTCGGGGGGCCGACGTCAACAATCTCCGACTGGAGGCTCAGTGTGTGGGGCGGCTAAGAAGGCGCTTCAGTCGCAACTCCCCTTTGGGCAAGGAGGGGGAGGTTCTGACTGGTGCCTACCGCCGCCGGGCACGCAAACATCATGACCGTCAGTGAAAGTAGCTCGCAGTGATAGTGCAAAATGCCGGCGCGACGCCATTTACCGAACTGTCAGTGTCAACTTTCACTACGAATTCTTGAGTGCCGCTGCCGTACTGCACGTAGCCGGGATCGGAAGTGTCGAAGTAGGTAGTCCATCCGGAATAGCCGAACGATGCCTTTGACGGACCAATATTAGAGAAGTGGACCTTCGCTCCAATTTTGATGGTGCCACTATCTGGAGGGGCTTCAAGATATCCGACAACCAAGTAGCTCTCGGAGTCCAGTGGCTGACACGCGTAGCCCCTTACAAGCGCTTTCGCACTCTTTTCAACTCGTACGGGAATATAACTGATTCCACCGCGATGGTTCGACCAGAATATGAAGCCAAATAAGGCGAACAGGGCCACAGCGATGCCAAGCCCAACGGCAATGCGGCGTTGTGTCGACGGTTGTGGAACGTTGACCATCGCGCCATTTGATCATGTCGCAGCGTGCAGCGCACCGGCCAGTTAGACGATCGGAAGCTGCTTTAATCACCGAACAGCAGTACCATGATCTACATGCTGGGCGGCTAGAGGGGACTTATCAAGGATGAATTTGTTCCGTAAGCCTGTGTGGCGAGATTTGTTCTTTTGGCTCTGGGTTTGGATAATGGTGGTGGCGATATCTAGCGCCGCGCATCTTCTTAGCGTGCAAGGTATTCGGGCGAGTTCGGAATTTGATGCTGGAATTCAAGTGGCAATTGGTTTGGTCCTTGGCACTTTGCCAGCGCGATTTCGCAATGCCTATGTCCGCCGTCGCGATGAGAGAGAGGGTCCGGGCAGTCTGTAATTGCGGCTGACAGCCGTGTGACGGCTGAAAGGTTTACTCCCCAGTCAACTGACTTAAGGCAGTTCAGCCGGTTCGGAACCGGAAGGGTGCGTTCTCTGTATCACAGCACCCGCAAACTGCATGTCAAGCAGAATCCAAATTCTCCTCCTTTGTGAAAGGTCGAGGTTCGGAATTTTGCATGTCGACTGGACGTAATTCATTGTCTGAATATTGTTCGTACAGGATGTCACACTCGGTAACCATCGAATTTGTCAAGTCCGTGTAATGAAATCGCACCCGCGCGAACGGCTCTATCCCCCGGATCATGCTTCTAGGCGAAAGTTGAGGACTCATTGACGGTTTTCCAACCGCCCAAATCTCGACGGTTTCTCCTGGAGCAACTACAACGGGCACCGGGGTGCCTCCAGCGGTCATTCCTGCTCCAACATCAACCTCAACGAAATTGGAACTTGAATCTTCAATTATTCGACCAGCACCTTTGCCAACATTGCGCAAGACGATTCTTACACTCACAGTGTTGGTAGCGCTCTCGTTAATGAATGATGCATCAAAGTCTCTCTTGACCTCTCCGTCTTGAAACGGGAAGGCCCTTAGTCTTGCTTCATCTCGCTGGCGCGGAAAGATTGGAATGAAAACGGGCTGACGTTGGGAGTATTCATTCCGAGCTGCGATATCACGCTGGCCCTCAGCGGCTTTGGCCAGTTTGTTGGCGTTGTCGACCTCCTTAATTCCCTCCATGGCAAGTCTCCGCGTCATAATGGCCATCCAGAAAGTGCCCAGAGCGAGAACGGTGGTCGCAATCGCGCTGATCGCGGTCCAATCCCAGTTACTTGGATGTATTGAGGCAGGCATACGTCAATCATGCCGGAGGCAAAACATAAGAAGTGATTTAATACTCGCTATACTGCGAGTGTGCCTGAGGACTTCCGCTCTGACCCAATGGACACGCCCGAAGGTCAGGGCATAGCCAAGAAGGCTTGGAACGCCTACGTGAAAGCGGTAGATCGCCGCACTCCCCCGTTCGTAAAGGCACGATTGCAAACTTCGTTGGAACCGCTGGGCGCGCAGTTCGTAGAGGACTTGATCGGCTTTTGGGTCATGTGGCACCTGTACGGGGGCTTCGAAGGCCTCGAAGAGTTCGGGATGCACAAGTCCACCATTTGGCGCAAGGTTGCCCGTTTCCGAAAGATGACCGGGTCGCATCCTGACGTCTTCAAGATGCCCGGCATCACGATCGACCCCAAGGCGTACTGGGCCTCCGAAGACATCAAGGTTGGCCGTCCTCCCAAAAAGTCTTCTTGAAGTTACACGGTTGTTGTTATACTTGCAATTATGCAAGTAGCAAATCTGAACGAAGTGGCCTCTGGGGTAGACGCGCTCTACCTCTCCGGGCGCGCGCCACTCCCTGACGATCTCCTCGCTCGACTTGAAGCCACTCGCAATCTCGCCAACGAATTAGGAGGCAGCCCCCCCTTTCAATTTGGAGCCCTCGAAATGTTCATGGCTCCCCACTCATTCGGCAAACATCGCTTCTGCCTCACCCACCCTTTTGGCCGCATTGGCATCTCCCCCAGCTTGAGTCTCCCCGCATTTCGAATCCAACCCCGCGCGGAGTTCCTCCACGGCGTCGGACCTCGCGCCGCCACGCAGGGCTTTCGCGACCTGATCGAAGACGAGTGTGGCTTCGTGAAGCTGCAAGTCAGTCGCATCGACCTCTTCGCCGACTTTCAAGGTTGGGACCTCACGGGTGACGAACGAGGAGCCTTCGTCTGTCGTGCCTCGAACCTCGGCACCTTCGAGGACAGCGGCACCCTTACCGGACTCCAGTTTGGCAAGCGCTCATCGGGCACCGTTGACGCTCGGGTCTACAACAAGTCCCTTGAGTTGCTGACCTCCGGCGCCGACTATTGGCACGACGTCTGGAATGAGAAGTTCGACCCCAGTCGCGACGTGCTGCGCGTCGAGTTCGAAGTACTCCGAGGTGCGTTGCGAGAGTTCGGACTCAATGACCCCGAAGAAGTACTCGACGCCACCGGGTCACTGTGGGCGTATCTCACGACGTGGCTCTCGTATCGCGTGCCGACGGGCGACCACACGCGTTCGAGGTGGCCGGGGGCGCCGCAGTGGGAGGACGTCCAACGCGCCACGATTGGCGAAGGGTCGTTCGGCCTGGAACGAATGTATCGGGGCAAGCAACGAGGTGAACTGGGCAAGATGATGCCCGCCTTCGTCGGTTACTTGGCTCGCTTCGGGGCACTGAGCGACTCGCGCTCCGAGGCCGAGATGCTCGAAGTCCTCCAGGACTTTTTGAAGCGTTACGCCAAGGAGACGCACGTCTCGATGGACTATCGCATCTGGCAGAAGCGCCGAAGTCTGGAACTCTTGTGAGCGAGGGTCCCGACTTCGACCGTGTAGCCAACGTTCTCATTCGAATCGTCCTGCGCATTGTGGTGCATGATGACGGAGAACCGAAAGGAGGACTAGGTGCTAACAGTGGCGTACTGCCGCGTCTCGACCGAGGAGCAAGCCGACGAAGGCTTCTCGATCGAGGGCCAGACGGACAAGCTCTCTTTATACGCTTCGCTTCGTGACCTTGGCGAAGTTACGGTCATCAATGACCCCGGTCTATCGGGCAAGAACTTAAAACGTCCTGGCCTCCAACAACTCTTGGCCGCCGTCGAAGCGGGTCACGTCTCGCACGTCATCGTGTGGCGTCTGGACCGGCTCTCGCGAAACCTCGGCGACCTCATACTTCTCGCGGACATGTTCGGCGAACGTGGCGTGAGCTTGCACTCCGTCTCAGAGAATCTCGACCTCTCCTCGGCGTCGGGGCGCATGTTCTACAACGTGCTGGGATCGTTCGCGCAGTACTTTCGCGAACAACTCTCGGAGAACGTGAAGATGGGCAACGAACGGGCCGTGAAGGAAGGTCGGTGGATCAATCGTCCCAAGACTGGCTACGACCTTAAAGAAGGCGCACTGATCCCCAACGAGGACGCGACCCGAGTACAAGAGATCTTCCGTCTTCGTGGCAAGGGACGGAGTTACAGGGCCATCGAAGATCACACCGGCATCAAGTACTCAACCGTCTGTGCGATTCTGAACTCACGCATTTACCTCGGCGAGGTACTCCACAACAAGGCGTGGCATCCCGGCAGCCATGAGGCGATCATCACCGTCGAGGAGTGGCACGCCGCGCACCGTCGTCTCGCCAAGGGTGTGCAACCGTCTCGCGACGTACTGTCCGGTCGTGTGACATGTGGACTCTGTGGACGGCGTATGGCGGTCCTTCAAAACGGCAAAGGATCGGTGACGTACAAATGTCGACACCGGGGCGAAGGATGCGACCAACCCGCACGAAGTACGAAGGGGCTAGCGCGAGCCGCCGTGTTCGGACTGTCGCTGCTTGGACGAGACCAGCGCCTCCAAGAGGCCATCCGTCGGGGGTTGGCCGGGGGGACTTGCCCCGCACCCGCGAGGGCGCGGCGAGGCCGCCGGCCGGCTCCGGGGGAAGCCCTTGGCACGCTCTCGGAGAAACGCCGGCGTCTCCTCGAACTGTTCTACGCGGGCAACATCACCGCTGAGGGGTTCAAGGAAGAAGAGGATCGTCTTCTTCTCGCTATCGAGGCCGCACGAGAACAGGCGTCTATTGCCCAGGCGGAGGAAAGCTCCCAAAGTGACCTAGAGCTTCGATTCGAGCAAGTAGCGAGCATCCTGCGCGACCTCGATATCGACCGCGTGTGGGCCACGGCGGACGAAGAAGAACGCCGAGTCTTGGTCGAGGAGTTAGTGGAGTCCATCACGGTTCTACCGGACCATCTCGAAGTGAAAGTGGCGGGAGCACCGACCTTGAACGTGCTCTACGGCGAAGTGGGACTGAAGGTACCGGAGATTGTTGGTGTCGGAGACCCGACGTGACAGGAGTGCCGCCTTGCATTGGCGCCTTGAGCCAGCAAAGTCATGACCAGTTAGAAAAACCCGTCGAGTGTTATTCGCCTGAAACTTCAGTGGCTACTGTCTTCGAATGGATGAAATTGTCGAGAAAAGTGCTTTGATAATCCCAGTACCTGAAGTCGAGAATCTCGTGCGAAAGTGGCGAGAAAATCTCGACCCGGCGTGTTCTCGGGGCATTCCCGCCCATATAACCGTCCTGTTTCCCTTTGCGCACCCCGCCGATCTCAATGACGACGTAATCCATTCACTAGACGCCTACTTCTCAAAAACGACGTCTTTTGATTTCGGATTCAATTCCCTATCTTGGTTCGACGACCGGGTCGTCTATCTCGAGCCGAGCCCAGACACCGGCTTCCGGAACTTGACGCGAGACCTCTTGGTCAAGTTACCGCAATACCTCCCGTACGGAGGAAAGTACGACGAGCCCACACCCCATCTCACCGTTGGTGACGGAGCGCCGATCGATCTTCTAGAGGAGGCCGCCAACGACGTCAGCCAATATCTTCCGATCGTGGTCCATGCGAAGTCCGTCTGGCTAATGGCTGGGAGCATGAGTCCGAACAGCTGGACATTGCGCCGCGAGTTTTTGCTTGGGCATTCGAATCGGTAGAAACGCTGGGAATTAAGTCAACACCAAAATTTCTCAAACATCCATGATTTCGAAATTTCGGCGAATCGACGTAACGGGTCTGATACCAAACACTGGCGGTTAGTTGACTAAGTCGATCTGGTTTCGGAGACCCGAAACAAAAGATCTGCTACCAAGCCGTTCGCCGAGGGACAGGTTGAGAGTAAGAATGCGATCATGCTCGTAACTCTGCCGGACAACACAGTCGTGCACGCACAGGGTCGAATCGGCTTGATCCCTTCCGAACGCCCCCGTCAGCCTGATTTCGCCGTATATCTTGAAGAACGTATAGAAGAGTTACGTAACGCCCCGACTTCAAGCCTTCATCTGCCCGCCTTGACCGGGCGTCGGGCGCGTAGCGCCCGTCAGCCCGAAGGTCTCATAGGTTCGATCCGAAAATCCATCAATGTCTCTCAACGTCCACTGATCACATTTCTCACGACCACGACACATTTGTTGTCCCAAAACGGACTCCAGAATTGGCTTCTTAGGTAGAGGACGAACATTTCGTCGCTTCAAAGGAGCATCACGAAGACCGTTGGAAACTACCGAGCATTCTCGATTCGTCACGTCCAGACTCGGACTGGCGAGTCACTGACGTGTGCGAGAGTCTCGTGAGCGACGGACGCGATCTCTCGCGGGTCGCTTCGGTGCTCGTAACGATTGCGGTGAGGATGCTGAAGGAAGAGACGACAGAGGAGACAAGCGATGACGGCGTTCGCGTACGTGAGGGTGTCTACGGAGGACCAGGTGGAGTTCTCCCCCGACGCTCAAGCGAAGCGTTGCAAGGACCTGGCCCGACTCCGTGACCTCGGTCCAGTCACCGTCCTCGCCGACGAAGGCTGGTCCGGCAAGAACCTCGAACGACCGAGAATGCGCGAACTCCTTAGCCTCGTCAAGGCGGGCGCGGTTCGCGACCTCGTCATCTGGCGCTGGGACCGTTTAAGTCGCGACCAAGGCGACTTCGCGACACTCGTGAAGCTCTTCGAACGTCACGGGGTCAAGGTCCACTCCGTCAACGAAGGCGACCTCGATCTCGCGAGCGCCTCGGGTCGTATGCAGATCGGCGTGCACGGCGTCTTCGCCCAGTACTACCGCGACCAGATCGTCGAGAACACGCGCATGGGTCAGCGCCAAGCGGCTGAGCAAGGACGCTGGTTGAACCGCGCGCCCACCGGCTACGACATGATCAATGGCAAACTCGTGCCCAACGAGACGGCGCCGCTGGTTCGGCGCATCTTCACCCTCCGGGCCTCTGGAGCAAGCTACCCAGTTGTCGCTGCCGACGTGGGCATCGAGTACTCGACCGCCCGTCACATCTCACTCAATCGCGTCTACCTCGGCGAAGTACGCCTCGGCGACACGTGGTTCAAGGGCATCCATGAGCCTCTCGTCGACGAAGCCACCTTCGCGGCGGCGCAACGCGCCAACCCAACGGGACAACGACGCAGCAAGGACGTGCTATCGGGCAAGGTTCGTTGCGGTCTTTGCGGCAGAATCGCGGGTGTCCACTACAACGAGCGCAACCAGGCGATCTATCGCTGTCGCCACCGCGGCAAAGGTTGCGACCAACCTGGACGCTCCTCCAACGGACTCCGCCGAGCGACGGTTCTCAGCCTCAGAGTCCTCACGACCGACCTCGACCTCCGGTCAGCCATTCGAGAACAGCTCGGCGAGCATCGACATGCGGATTCGCCCGTAGGGCCCTCTACCGCCTCGGTCGTCGCGTCTCTGCGGCTAAAGGAGCGAAAGTTACTGGACCTCTACTACGCCGACAAGATCGACGCCGACGGGTTCGCAGCCGAACAACAGAGACTCAAAACCCACATCAATTCCCTGGAGAGTGAGATGGCGAACGCGGACCTTGATCGAAAGTCTCGCGACCAAGCCGCCGACAAGTTCGACGAAATTACTGAGATCCTGGCATCCCTCGACTTTGACGCAATCTGGGCTCACGCGACCGCCGCGGAGCAGCGAACTCTCGTCGATGACCTCGTCGACGCGGTGAGAATCTTTCCGGACCGATTGACGGTTCAGGTGGCCGGCGCCCCACCCATTCTGGTGACGCTCGATGAGGTTGGACTACGTCCTGGTATCAAACCTGTCGTGTCGGAGACGGGACTTGAACCCACACGCCCCTAAGGGCACCAGCCCCTCAAGCTGGCGCGTCTGCCTATTCCGCCACTCCGACGCGGCCTCCACTCTAGCCGCAGTAAACGAAACGATAGGAGAACTAACTCCCCGTTACGGGCGGCGCGATCGACCACGTGGGTAACTGATCCACGAAACCCGTCACGGTGAAGCTGCTCTGCACCGTCACCAGTGAACTCGACCACACGACCAGCGACGGCGCGGTGAAGAGAGGTCGGACCCAGTAGTCGCTCAAGACGGCTTGGTCGAGGCGCAGCCAAGTCGCCGACGCCGTTATCGGGTTAAAGATCGCCGACGCTTGTTGGAAGAGCGACGTCACCGTCACCGAGCGATCACCACTGGGGTAGGAGTTCGGATACGCCGGTCCGGCCCACGAGCGAGCAGCGAAGGACGGTGCGGTCATCGTGGGGCGCGAGAAGATCGCCGCGTCGACTTTGCTGTTCGCGGCCGCATTCGCCGCCAGCCTCTCATCCGCTTCCTTGATCGACGTCGCCGTGACGCCGATGGCCGCCCAATCCTTCCTTACGTGCGACGCCACCGAGTGATCAAGCGCGCTCGGCCCCACGGCCAGTCGGATCGAAAGCCTTGCACCGGTGTTACTCAGCCAACCTGACGACGTTCGTTGATAGCCGCTTTCCTGAAGAGCGTCGATCGCGCATGTCACGCAGTCACTCACCGTGTTGGTGGGGCCACCGAGGATCGTCGTCGTGGTGGACTGACCCGCCGGATTCGAACCCCCCGGTCCCGGATACTCGCTTTGACCCTGGGAGTAGATCGCCGACGCCGCCACTGAGGGCGAGAACGTCACCGCGCCAAACAGCGTGTCAATCATGGCCTGACGTTGGATCGCCCAACTGAGGGCTTGTCGCACCACGAGTCGGTCCACGTTGAGCGCGGCCGGCGCGAACGTCAACTCTTCGATGTTGCTCGACGACGAGATGCGACTCACCAACGTCGGTCGCGTGCTGAGTGGCACGATGGCGCCACTGTTCACCACCAGTGAGTAGTCCGCGAAGATGTCGTGCGGCGTGCGCGGTAGGTTCGGTGAGTCGGTGATGACGACGCGCCCGAAGCGATTCGTGTCGAGGGGCCAACTCGGGTTCATGCGCAACACGATCCGCTTGGTGGTGGCGCTCGTCACGAGGTACGGGCCGAGTGAGGGACGACCGAGCAGGTTGCCGATCGCGCAGCCCGGCGTCGCGTGGGGCGCTTCGACGTCGCGAAACAGGAGGTTCCAATCGGCGTAGGGCGTCGCGAAGGTCGCCGTCACCGTCAGGCCGTCGCGCGCGACGCTCAGCGACTTGATGGCGCGGTAGCCGTCACTCGTCACGCTCGCGAGGACCTTCGCGTGCTGCCACCAGCTCACGAGGTCACCGCCAGTGAAGGGCAGGCCGCTACTCCAGGTCTCGTTGGGGCTTATGGTGTAGCGCACCGTCTCGGGTTGAAGCGACGTCAGTTCCGCCGACGAAATGGGACCGCCTTCACCGACGAGCGTGCCGTTCGCGCTCGTGACGAAGGCCGAAGGTCGAACGAGGTCCAGCACGGCGGTCGTCGTGGGCGTGACCCCCGGGTCGAGGTAGGAGCAGCCGTTAAAGGGTCCGGGCAGCGACAAGACGAGAGTGCGGGTGTTCTCGTTGGCGTTGGTGTACGAGAGGGCTCCCGAGAAGGTCACCGGCACCACGAACGCCAAGAAGACCCCGAGGCCCAGTAGGGAGAACACCAGCGTGCGCCAACTTCGACGCCATCGCATGGTCGTTACTGCAGGCGTAGGTCGAGCGCCAGCGTGGCGAACGTGAACATCAACGCGACGGCGATCGTTATCCGGTCGAGGTTTCGCTCGACGACGGTCGAGCCCGTCGCGGCGGCGCCCATGGAGCCTCCCATGAGGTCCGAGATGCCGCCGCCCCTTCCGGAGTGCAACAGGACGAGAAAGATCAACGCCACGGCCGAAACTGTCTCAATAGCGATGATTGCCCAGGTAAACATTGGGTCCTCCGATTAGCGCTTTCTAGCGTAGCAGTCGTCGCACGCCTGAAGGATGGCGTAGAACGACTCGGCCTTTAACGAAGCTCCCCCGACGAGGAAGCCGTCCACGTCACTTTCTCGCACCAGCGTCGCGGCGTTCTCGGCGTTGACCGAACCGCCGTAGAGCACCCGGGCGACGCCAAAGGACATCGAACGAAGGACCGCTCGAAGGTACGCCGTCATCGCTCGCGCCTGCTCGGGCGTGGCGTTGACGCCGGTGCCGATGGCCCAGAGTGGTTCGTAGGCCACGGTCACGAGGTCGTGGAACTTCTCGTCCAGTCGTCCTAGCGCGCTCTCGAGTTGGGCCGCGACGTAGGCTTCGTGCTCGTCGTGCTCTCGAACATTGAGCTCTTCACCCACGCAGAGCACCGCGTGCTGACCGGCGCGCACGACGCTCACGAGGGTCTCGGCGACGATCTCGTCGCTCATGAAATAGTGCACGCGGCGTTCGGAGTGCCCCACGAGCACCCACTCGACGTTCAGGCGCTTCAACATCGACGTCGAGACCTCGCCGGTGTGCGGACCGTTCTCTTGGGCGTTGACGTGCTGCGCGCCGAGCGCGATCGCGAATCGCTCGGCGTCGATGATCGAGGCCACGCTGCGCAGGTCGACGAAGGGCGCCGCCACGACGACGTCGGTGTGTTCGACGGGTCGATTCTTCATCAAGACGCCCAGCTGCTGGACGAGGTGCAGGGCTTCGACGTAGTCGAGGTTCATCTTCCAGTTGCCGATGACGAGCGGACGGCGGGTGGTCATCTAGTTCCAGCGACTCTCTCGAAGGGCCCGCAGGCCCGGCAGATCGCCGAGCTCGACGAGCTCGAGCGACGCGCCGCCTCCGGTGGAGACGAAACTCACGTCGCCGGCGAGACCGTACGAGGTGAGCGCCGCCACGGAGTCCCCACCGCCGACGACGCTGACGGCCGCGGATGAGGCGATGGCGCGCGCTATCGCCTCGGTGCCGACGCCAAAGCGCGGGTCCTCGAAGACGCCCATCGGCCCGTTCCAGAGAATCGTGGCCGCGCCCGCGAGGGCGCCCGCGAAGACGTCGATGGTGGCCGGTCCGATGTCGAGGCCCATGAAGCCGTCGGGGATGTTCGAGCCGAAGGCCACGGCGTCCTCGTCGTCCGCGTCGGGCCCGAAGGCCGCGCCCGTGGGCAGACCGCGCGAGTCGACGGGGATCAACACGTTGCCGCCTTCGAGCAACGTGGCGCACTCCTCGACGAACGAACCGTCGAAGAGTGACGAACCGATGGTGCGTCCTTCGGCGACGGCGAAAGTGTACGCCATGCCCCCGCCCACGATGACGACGTCGGCCTTCTCGACGAGGACCTTCATGACGCCGAGCTTGTCCTTCACCTTGGCGCCACCCGTGACCGCGACGAAGGGCCGAGCGGGTGAATCCAAGAGGGCCAACAGCGTCGCGACCTCGCGCTGCAGATTGGAACCCGCGGCACTGGGAATCAACGTCGGGGGCACCATGATCGACGCGTGCGCGCGATGCGAGGCGCCGAAGGCTTCGTTCACGTAGTAGTCGAAACCGTCGACGAGCGACGCACCGAAATCGGGGTCGTTCGACTCTTCACCGGGGTGAAAGCGTAGATTCTCCATCAACTCGACCTCGGGTCGCAGCGCGTGCAGGCATCGTCGCAGTGGTGCCACGTCGTAACGCTCGTCGACGCGTCCGCGGGGGCGGCCGAAGTGCGTACAGGCGACGACGGAGGCGCCGCGCTCGAGCAGGACGTCGAAGAGCGGTAGCGTCGAACGCAGTCGAAAGTCGTCGGTGACCGTGAGGACGCCGTGAACCTCGGCGACGGGCGCGTTGAAGTCGACGCGCACGAGCACCCGCTTCCCCTTGAGGCTCCCCCATCGATCGATCGACGGCAGCGTCGCGGACACGAGGCTAACGACCGACGTAGCGCGCGAGGTCGACCAAGCGGTTCGAGTAGCCCCACTCGTTGTCGTACCACCCAAAGACCTTGACCAAGCACTTCGCCTCGTCGATGGGTTGGACCATCGTCATCAACGAATCGAAGGTGCACGACGCGGGACAACCCACGATGTCCGACGAGACGATGGGCTCGTCGGTGTAGACGACGATGCCCTTCAACGGTCCGTCGGCCGCCGCCTTGAAGGCCGCGTTGATCTCCCCGACGCTCGTCGTTCGCACGATCGCGGTGAAGTCGGTGATGCTGCCAACGGGAATCGGTACGCGCAGCGACGTGCCGTCGAGGCGCCCCTTCATGGAGCTGAGCACCAGACTGGTGGCGCGCGCGGCACCAGTGGAGGACGGCACGATATTCACCGCGGCGGCGCGAGAACGACGAAGGTCCTTATGCGCGAGGTCGAGAAGATTCTGATCGTTGGTGTAGGCGTGCACCGTCGTCATGAGGCCCGCGTCGACGCCGAAGGCGTCGTCGAGTACCTTCACCATGGGCACGAAGCAGTTCGTCGTGCACGACGCGTTCGAGATCACGAGGTCCTTGTTGGCGTCGAAGGTGGCCTCGTTGACGCCCATGACGAACGTCGCGTCAGCGTCGCCCGAGGGGGCCGAGATGATGACGCGCTTCGCGCCGGCCGCGAGGTGCGCGCTGGCCGCTTCGCGAGACGTGAAGATTCCCGTCGACTCGATGACGACGTCGATGCCCAGTTCGCCCCAGGGCAGCCCCGCGGGGTTTCGCTCGGCGAAGACCTTGATGGCGTGGCCGCCGACGACGAGGGCGCCGTCACTGACGCTGACGTTCTGATCGAGCACGCCCTGGGTGGAGTCGTACTTCAAGAGGTGCGCGTTGGTCGCGGGCGGCATGACGTCGTTCAGCGCCACGATCTCGACGTCGGGGTTCGCCAGCGCCGCGCGTAAGAAGCCACGTCCTATTCGTCCAAATCCGTTAATCGCGACCCGAGTCACCACGGTCGTCTCCTTCTTCGTCGGTCTACTATCTTCGCACTTCTTCGAGAACGGTCGACGCCAATTTTTGCACATCGTGCATGAGACCATTCGAGGTCGACAGGTCTCGAACGAGGGTCGACACCGTGCACGCGTCGTTCGCGAACGGTGAACGCTCATCGACGAACACGAGGTCGACCGCCACGCCGTGGCGTTCGAGCGCGTCGAGGTGGTCCTGGAGCGTGAAGCCGTCGGTCTCGGGAGTCTGTGGATGCAAGTTGGCCACGTAGATCTTTCGTGCCGTCGTGCCAGCCAGGGCCTGGGTGATCCCGGGGACCACGCAGGCGGCGAGGACGCTCGTGAAGAGTGATCCCGGACCGATGAGGACCACGTCCGCGCGTTCGATCGTCTCGACGGCCACGATGGGCGCGGCCGGGTTGGCCGGTTCGAGACTGATGCGACGGATCGACGACGAGCGCGCCACCTCGCTCTGGCCGCGCGTTGGACCCTCTTCGGTGGTGGCGAGGAGCACGACGCCCTCGCAACTCGCCGGCGCGATGGTGCCCGTGACGCCCATGACCTGCGCGACGGCCCGCACCGACTCTTCGAGGTTGCCCGTCGCGTCGATCAGTCCGACGAGCAACAGGTTGCCCACGGCGTGCCCGCTCAGTTCGCCGACGTTGAATCGGTGTTCGAAGGACTCGGTGAGGGGATTGTCGGGATCGGCCAAGGCCCCGAGGCACTTTCGAAGGTCACCAACGGCCGCGACGTTCAACATCGCGCGCAATCGGCCCGTCGAGCCTCCGTCGTCGGCGACCGACACCACGCCCGTCACGTCGGGTGAAACGATCTTCAGCGCGCGAAGAGAGACGGCGGTGCCGTGGCCCCCGCCAACGGCCACGACCTTCATCGCGCGATGTCGCGGTGAAAGACGGCGTTGTCGAGCTTCAGGCGCTCTCGGATCTCCTCGGCGATGGCGACGCTGCGGTGACGCCCACCGGTGCAGCCGATCGCGATCGACAAGTACGACTTGCCCTCCTTGGCGAAGGCCGGGATCTGCCACTCAAGGAGACCGACCACGTCGTGGAGGAAGTGCTGCGCCGGCTCTTGGTCGAGCACGTAGCGCGCGACGGGTTCGTCCAGTCCCGTGAGGGGGCGAAGTTCGTCGATCCAGTGCGGGTTCGGCAGAAACCGGCAGTCGAAGACGAGGTCCACGTCGCTCGGGATGCCGTACGTGTAGCCGAACGTGACGAGCGAGACGCGAAGCGATTCCATGGCACTGGCGTCAGTGAAGGTCTCGACGATACGTCGACGGAGTTGATTGGTGTTGATCGAGCCGGTGTCGATGACGAGGTCGGCCGCGTCGCGAATGGACGCCAGGGCGGCCCGCTCGCCCGCGATGGCGTCGGCCAGGGTCGCCTCGGTGAACGGGTGACGCCGTCGATTGCCTTCGAAACGGCGGATCAAGACGTCGTCGGGTGCGTCGAGGAAGAGGATCTTCGCCTTGTCGTGGCGCGTCTGAAGTTCCGTCTTCACCGCGAGCACCGCGTCGGGCACGACGCCGCCGGAGCGACCGACGATGAAGGCCACGCCGGCGTAGTCGTGTGAACCCGCCGAGGCCAGTTCGCCCACGCGTACCACGAGCTCCAGGGGCAGATTGTCGATGACGAACCAGCCGAGGTCCTCCAGCGCGGCCGAGACCGTCGAGCGCCCGGCGCCCGACATGCCCGTGACCAGGAGGACCTCACTCATCCGCACCACCCTTCGCGGGCCGTGGAATCGACGGCGCCTGTAGATGATCGTAGAGCCTCGTCGCGACGTCACTCGGTAGCCAGGCCAGCGCCTCGAACTCTTCGAGCGTCGCTTGTCGCAGCGCGTTGAGCGAGCCGAACGCACCGAGCAGCCGCTCGCGGCGCGCCGGGCCCAGACCGTCGACGCCCTCCAAGGACGAAGCCACCATGGACTTGCCGCGCTTCGAGCGATGGAACGTGATGGCGAAGCGGTGAGCTTCGTCGCGGATGCGCTGGACCAGGTAGAGACTCTCCGAGCCGCGTTCGAGCGCGATCGGCGTGGAACTGCCCGGTCGATAGAGCAGCTCCTCGCGCTTGGCGAGGGCCGTGAACTCCACGAGTCCCGTCAGTTCGAGCGAGCGCGCGGCCTTCTCGGCGGCGTGCAACTGCGGGAGTCCCCCGTCGATGATGATGAGATCGGGCCGGCGGAACTTGGTGCTGCCCTGGTGCTCCTCCCAGTGCGAGAGGCGACGACGCACCACCTCTTCCATGGCGCCCACGTCGTCGTTGCCGAGGACCTCGTTCACGTTGAAGTGGCGATAGTCGCTCTTCACGGGCAGCGCGTCCTCGAAGACGACCATCGAACCCACGTAGCTGGTGCCCTGGAGGTGGCTCATGTCGAAACACTCGACGCGGTACGGGGGCTGTTCGAGCGAGAGGGCGGCGCCGAGCTCTTGCAAGGCGCGCGATCGCACGTTGTGGTCGGCCTGGCGGCGCAGCGAATCGCGATTGATGACGGCCCGCGCGTCGTGCACGGCGAGGTCGATGACGCGCCGGCGCTTTCCGCGCTGGGCCGCGACGACCTCGACGGCTCTGCCCCGGACGTCACTCAAGTACTGGGTGACGAGCGGCGTAGCGAGCGAGGCGCGTTCGACGACCACGACACCCGGCACGCCGTCCGCGTCGAGGTACATGTCGGTCATCGCGTTCTCGAGGATCTCACGGTCGTCCTCGTCCATCGAACGGTCGACGAGGTGAACGGTGCGGCCAATGATTCGACCAAAGCGCACGCGAAAACGCACGAGGGCGGCGCGACTGCCCTCGCTGGCGAGGGCGATCACGTCGAGATTCGAGTGGTCGTCGAGCACGACGCTCTGAGCGCTCGCGGCGCGCTCCAGGGCCGCCAGGCCGTCTCGAGCTTTGGCCGCCGCCTCGTAGTGCTGCTGCGCGGAGGCTTCGTCCATCTGGCGCTGGAGGAGATCACGCAGCTGGCGCACGTCGCCCTCGAAGAAGCGTGCCCACGACACCGAGAGTTCCTGATAGCCCTCGGCGTCGATCTTCCCGACGCAGGGTCCGGAGCACTTGCCGATGTCGTAGAGCAGACACGGTCGATTGATTCGTTGCTGGTAGTTGAACTTGTGCTTCGAGCACGATCGAAGGGGAAACGCTTGCAAGAGTTCGTCCATCGTCACGCGCAGCGCCCTCACGTCGACGAAGGGACCGAAGTAGCGGACACCTTTCACGTGTTGGCCCCGCGTCAAGTAGGGCGCCGCGAAGGGCGTGCGCGAGTCGAGCGCCACGAAGGGGAAGCTCTTGTCGTCCTTCAGGCGCATGTTGTAGCGCGGCTGATTGTCCTTGATGAGCTCGTTCTCGAGGATCAGGGCGTCGAGCTCGCTCGGGGTGACGATCCACTCGACCGCCGTCGCCTCCTCCATCAGGAGTTGCGTCTTTTGACTCAGGGCCTCCGCGCGCTGGAAGTAACTCGAGAGGCGCTGGGCGAGGACGCGTGCCTTGCCCACGTAGATGACGGTGCCGCGTTCATTTTTGAAGAGGTAGCAACCACTCTGGCGCGGGATGCCCGAGGGCTTCGCCAGCATTAGACCCGACCGTGACCGTTGAGCACCTCTTTGAGCACCGTTCCCGTGGCGGTCTCGAGCTTGGCGATGTCCTCGGGCGTTCCCTCGCCCACCACCAGGCCGCCGCGACGTCCACCTTCGGGACCAAGGTCGATGACCCAGTCCGCGGTCTTGATGACGTCGAGGTTGTGTTCGATGACGAGCACGGTGTTGCCTTGATCGACCAAGCGGTGCAGCACGTGCAAGAGACGACTCACGTCCTCGAAATGAAGTCCGGTCGTCGGCTCGTCGAGCACGTAGAGCGTGTGGCCGGTGGGACGTCGCGCCAGTTCCGTCGCCAACTTGACTCGTTGCGCCTCGCCGCCCGAGAGCGTGGGCGCCGGTTGACCGAGACGCACGTAGCCGAGTCCCACGTCCACCAGGCTCTGAATGTGTCGCCGGATCAGAGGTTGACGCTCGAAGAACTCGAGGGCGTCGGAGATCGGCATCGCGAGCACGTCGGCGATGGACTTTCCTCGGTACAGGATCTCGAGGGTCTCGCGGTTGTAGCGCGCACCGTCGCAGACGTCACAGTTCACGTACACGTCGGGCAGAAAGTGCATCTCGATCTTGATGGTGCCGTCCCCGGCACACGTCTCGCAGCGTCCGCCCTTCACGTTGAAGGAGAAGCGCCCCTGCTGATACCCGCGGACCTTGGCCTCTTGGGTCTCGGCGAAGAGCTTTCGAATCTTGTCGAAGACCCCCGTGTACGTAGCCGGGTTCGAACGAGGAGTTCGGCCAATGGGTTGTTGATCGACGGCGACCACCTTGTCGAGGTGCTTCACGCCGAGGATCGTGTCGTGCTCGGCGGCCTTGGTCTTCGCCCGATTGATCTGTCGTTCGAGTGACGCCAGGAGGATGGCGTTGATCAGTGAGGACTTACCCGAGCCCGACACGCCGGTGACCGCGACGAAGTCACCGAGTGGAATATCGACCGTGACGTTTTGCAGGTTGTTCGCCCGCGCGCCCTTGATGGTGAGGCGCTTACCGTCGCCGAGTCGCCTCGTCGAGGGAACGGCGATGGACTTGGCGCCCGAGAGGTACTGGCCCGTGAGCGAGCGCTTGTTCTTCAAGAGCGCCTCGTAGTTACCCGCGTGGACCACTTCGCCGCCGAACTCACCGGCCCCGGGACCGATGTCAACGATGAAGTCGGCGAGGCGAATCGTCTCCTCGTCGTGTTCGACGACGATGACCGAGTTGCCGAGGTCGCGCAAACGCTCGAGCGTCGCGATCAGGCGACGGTTGTCGCGTTGGTGCAGTCCGATCGACGGCTCGTCGAGGACGTAGAGCACGCCCACGAGATAGCTGCCGATCTGGCTCGCGAGGCGAATTCGCTGCGCTTCGCCCCCCGAGAGCGTCGCCGAGGCACGACTCAGCGTGAGGTAGTCCAGTCCCACGTCGATCAGGAAGGTCAGGCGCTCGACAATCTCCTTGACCACCTGGTGCGCGATCGTCTCCTCACGTTTGGTAAGGGTCAACGCGCCGAAGTAGCCAATGGCCTCGTCGATGGTGAAGGCGTTCACGTCGGCGATGTTGCGACCGTGAACCCGTACCGCCAAGACCTCGGGCTTCAGGCGTTGTCCCTTGCAGGTCGTGCACTCCACCTCACGCATGAACTGTTCGGCCTGTTCGCGCGACCAGTCACCGTCGGCTTCATTGCGCTTACGCTCCAACCACTCCACGATGCCGTTGTAGGTCGTCTCGTAGCTGCGCACGCGTCCGTAGCGGTTCTTGTACTTCACGGGGACCGTCTTGGAGTCGACGCCGTAGAGGACGAGCTTTCGATCCTTCGCTCGCAACTTCTTCCACGGTGTGCCGACGTCGAAACCACCGAGGGTCGCGATGCCACCGATGAGCCGCTCGAAGTACTTGAAGCGCGCGCCGGCCCAGGGCGCGAGCGCGCCGTCGGCCAACGACAACGTGTCGTCGGGTACGACGAGGTCGGGGTCGACTTCGTAGCGCGTGCCCAGTCCCGTGCACACCGGACACGCGCCGTAGGGAGAGTTGAATGAGAAATCGCGGGGCGCCAGCTCTCCGAAACTGATCCCGCAGTCGCTGCAGGCCATCTTCTCCGAGAACTGCACCATCTCGTCGTTGTCCAGAAAGAGGAACTTGACGACGCCCTTCGTGAGTTTGAGGGCCGCTTCCACCGATTCGGTCAGTCGCTGACGATTGGTCTTCTTCACCGTCAGTCGGTCCAATACGACGTCGATGGTGTGTTGTTCGTAGCGCGCCAAGGTCAAGGCGTCGCGTTCGGAAAGTTCCATCACCACGCCGTCGACGCGAACCCGAGAGAATCCCTGTCCCGCGAGTTCGTTCAACAACGTGCTGTACTCGCCCTTTCGACCCTCGACCACCGTTGCCAGGATGAGGAATCGCTCCCCGTCGCCTCGCGCGAGCACCTGGTCGACGATCTGCTGGGGCGTCTGGCTCGAGATGGCCTTGCCGCAGTTCGGGCAGTACCGCACGCCGATGCGCGCGAAGAGCAGACGCAAGTAGTCGTGGATCTCGGTGATGGTCCCGACGGTCGAGCGCGGGTTCCTCGACGCGGTCTTTTGGTCAATGGAGATCGCCGGTGAGAGCCCTTCGATGAACTCGACGTCGGGCTTGTCCATCTGCCCGAGAAACTGACGGGCGTAGGCCGAAAGACTCTCCACGTAGCGCCGCTGGCCCTCGGCGTAAATCGTGTCGAAGGCCAGCGAGGACTTACCCGAACCCGAAAGGCCCGTGAAGACCACTAACTGGTCGCGCGGGATCTCCACGGAGAGGTCTTTGAGGTTGTGAACCCTCGCTCCCTGTACCCGAATCGACTTAGACATAGGGGGAATCTACCGGTTCCTCGACACCTATCAGCCCGTCGCCCGGAGCGAGCGCCTGGCGCTGGAGGTTCTGCAGCGTATCGCGCAGGACGGCCGCTTCCTCGAAGCGAAGATCGCCCGCGGCGATGAGCATCGCCTCTTCGACCCGAGCGATTTCGAGGCTGAGATCGTCGGGGAGGACCCCGTCGAGGGACGAGACGCCGTGCACCTTTGACGTGACTTCACGGGGCGCTTCGCTGCGAAGTCGATTCAAGATATCGGCCACGTTCTTCATGACGGTCTGGGGTTCGATACCGTGTTCTTCGTTGTAGGCGATCTGGAGCAGGCGTCGCCGCTCGGTGAGCGAGATGGCGGCGCGCATTGAGTCGGTCATGCGATCCGCGTAGAGGATGGCCTGGCCATTGGAGTTCCTGGCGGCGCGCCCGATTGTCTGCGTGAGGGCACTGCGCGAGCGTAGAAACCCCTCCTTGTCAGCGTCGAGAATCGCTACGAGTGAGACCTCTGGCAGGTCGAGGCCCTCGCGCAACAAGTTGATGCCGACCAGGATGTCGAACTCGCCTAGCCGGAGTGATCGCAGGATCTCGATGCGCTGAATGGTGTCGATGTCGCTGTGCAAGTACTGGACGCGGTAACCACCCTTGGTGAGGAAAGTGGTGAGGTCTTCGGCCATGCGCTTAGTGAGGGTCGTGATGAGGGCCCGTTCGCCTCTCGCGATCACGACGTCGAGACGACCGCGTAGGTCGTCGATCTGGTTCTTCGTGGGCGCGACGAACACTTCGGGGTCGAGCAGACCCGTGGGACGGATGACCTGTTCGACGATCTGATCGGAGTGCTCGATCTCGTAGGGACCGGGCGTCGCCGAGACGAAGACCATCTGGGGAACGAGTTCCATGAACTCGTCGAAGTTCAGGGGGCGATTGTCGAGAGCGCTGGGCAGGCGAAAACCGTGCTCGACGAGCGTCAACTTTCGCGACCGGTCCCCCGCGTACTGGCCGCGCACCTGGGGAACCGCCACGTGAGACTCGTCGATCACCACGAGGAAGTCATCGGGGAAGTAGTCGAGCAGCGTGAACGGTCGCTCGCCCGGACGGCGACCGTCGAGGTGCGCGGAGTAGTTTTCGATGCCCGCACAGATCCCCGTCTGTTCGAGCATCTCGAGGTCGTGTTCGGTCCGAGAGCGAAGGCGCTGCGCTTCGAGGAGCTTGCCCTCGGCTTGAAAGGTCGCGAGCTGCTGTTGGAGTTCGGCCTCGATGGTTTGGCCGGCCCGTTGCAAGGTCGCGAGACTCGCGGCGTAGTGCGACGCGGCGAAGAGCGTGAACTCCTTCACGGTGCCGCGACTCTCTTGCGTCACCGGATTGAAGAAGGAAATCTCCTCGATCACGTCATCGAAGAACGAGACCCGAACGGCCTCGTTGCTGTACGCGGGCTGGACCTCGAGGGTATCGCCCTTCATGCGAAAGCTCCCTCGATCGATGACGAGCTCGTTGCGGCCGTACTGCATCTCGACGAGACGACGCAGGACGGCTCGCTGTTCCAGACGCGCGCCCACCTCTAAGGGCAGCATGCGCTCGCGGTACTCGAGGGGCGAACCCAGTCCGTAGATGCACGACACCGACGCCACGACGATGGTGTCACGATGGGTGAGCAGTGATGACGTGGCCGCGTGGCGCAATCGGTCGATCTCTTCGTTGACCGAGCTGTCCTTCTCGATATAGGTGTCGGTGCGTGGAATGTAGGCCTCGGGCTGGTAGTAGTCGTAGTACGAGACGAAAAACTCCACGCGGTTCGTCGGCAGCATGTCACGAAGTTCCGAGGCCAGCTGCGCGGCCAGCGACTTGTTGGGTTCGAGGATCAAGGTGGGGCGTTGCACGCGTTCGACGAGCCACGCGATCGTCGCGGTCTTGCCGCTGCCGGTGATTCCTTCGAGGGTCTGGTAGCGAAGACCGTCTTCGACGCCTTGCGTGAGCGCGGCGATGGCCGTGGGTTGGTCGCCCGCGGGTTGAAACGGCGACTCGACGAGGAAGTCGGTCACCGCGCGCCCAGTTCGCCGAGGGCCGCGTCGAGTTGCGCGAACAGTTGCTCGCGCGTGCCGTTGTTCCACAACACGCGGTCGGCGAGTGACGCGCGTTCTTCGTTGCTCATCTGCGCGGCCAGACGGGCTCGCGCGTCGTCTTCGTCGAACCCACGCTGTTCGCAGAGCCTCGAAAGGGCGACCTCCGGGTCGACGAGGACGGCCCACACCTCGTCGAGACCAAAAACGTCGCGGTGCTCGGCTCGATAGAGGGGCAGCGCGACGAAGACCGTGTCGACGTCCGTGGCGTCAAGTTCGCGAATGATCTCGCTGCCGATGTAACCGTGGGTGATCTGGTTCAAACGGCGAAGCGCGCTGGCGTCGTGGAACGCGACGTCCGCCATGAACTTCCGGTCGAGTTCACCCGACGCCGTCAGTACGGCGGCGCCGAACGCGTCGCGCAACGCCGTCCACGCGGGCTCGCCCTTTCGAACGACCAGTCGCGCCACCACGTCGGCGTCGATGACCGGCCAGCCCAAGGACGTGAGTCGCTCCGAAAGGACGGTTTTACCCGCACCAATACCGCCCGCGAGGGCAACTCTTTTCACACGACCACGGTACTCATCGCCACTGACATCCCGGCCGAGACGCCGGTCGGGTTACCCCTGAAGAACGTCGTCGTTCGATAAGGTCGATAGCGGTCCCGGAGGGGAGAACTTTGGCTCGATATTTAGTGCGGCGGCTGATCATGCTGATCGTCATCGTCTTCATCATCACTGTGGGAGCCTTCTACCTCATTCACCTTCTTCCCGGGGACCCCGCCGTCGTGATCCTGGGCACCGGTGACAGCCCAGCGAATCGAACCAAGCTGTACCAGCAGCTTGGGCTCAACAAGCCGATCCTCGAGCAGTACTTCGTGTGGCTCAAGAACGTCGCGCGCGGTAACCTCGGCACTTCTTTTATCTCGCAGACCTCGGTCTGGAGCACCGTGAAGACCGCCCTACCGATCGACGTCGAGATCATCGTCCTCAGCCAGATCCTGGCCTTCGCCGTGGCCATACCAACGGCCATGCGCAGCGCCCGCAAGCCCGACGGCTGGCTGGATCGGATCCTCAGTGCCGGGAGTTTCACGCTCCTCTCGATTCCCTCCTTCGTGATCATCGTGTTGCTGGTCCTCGTCGTCGCCATCAAACTCGGCGTGCCGCACACCGGCCCGTCGTCGTACATCTCGTTCAGTGCCGATTGGATCGGCAACCTCGAAAGTCTCGCGCTACCTTCGTTCACCCTCGCCGTGGGTAGTTACGTCGTGTACTACCGGGTGCTCCGCAGCGACCTCATCGCGACCCTCCAGGAGGAGTTCATCACGATGGCTCGCTCCAAGGGCATCAGCCAACGCCGCATCATGTGGCGCCACGCCTTTCGCCCCTCGTCGGTCACCCTTCTCGGCACGGCGGGGGTGAATATCGGTGGACTGCTCGCCGGTGGCTTCATTGTGCAGTACCTCTTGAGTATTCCCGGCCTGGGCTACACCTTGATCGCGTCCATTGGTCAAAGTGACTACCTCGTCGTCCAGGGAATCGTGCTGGTTGTCTCCGTCGGGGTCATCCTCATCAACTTCGCCTTCGACATCGTCATCAACATCGTCGATCCGAGGATCAGCCGTGAGTAGTAGTTCGATGTACGTCAACGAGATGGCCGAAGAGGCTTCGGTCCACAGCCGGCCCGAACGGAAGAAGAAACTCGGGCTGCTGTTCTGGATTTGCGTGGGCTGGATCGCTCTTAACGTCCTCGCCGCCATCCTCGCGAGCGTGCTCCCCTTGCAGAACCCGCTCTTTCAAAACTACGCCACGATCAACGCCGGTCCCTCGCTGCGTCACCTCTTGGGTACCGACGACCTCGGGCGCGACATCTTCTCGCGGATCGTCTTCGGTTCGCGGGTCTCGATTGAAGTCAGTCTCGGGGCCATGGTCATCGGCTTTGGTGTCGGCGCGCCCTTGGGCATGTTGGCGGCCTATCGAAGAGGCAAGTTCGACTCCGTCCTTTCGTCAGTGATGTACGTCTTTCTGGCCTTCCCGGCCATCATCGCCACCATCGCGGTGCTCTCGTTCTGGACGCCCCGATCGCTGCTCAAGATCATCATCGTCATCGGCCTCGCGTCGATTCCCCTCGTCTATCGCGTTATCCGCAGCGCCGCGATGACCGTGGCGACCAAGGACTACGTGATCGCGGCCAAGGTCCAAGGCGCCACCGACCGACGAATCCTGATGAAGGAGCTACTGCCCAACGTCGCGCCGATCGGCATCTCCTTTCTCTTGGTCGGCATCGCGACGGTCGTGACCCTCGAGGGCGCGCTCGCCTTCCTCGGACTCTCCGTGAATCCCCCGACGCCGTCGTGGGGCAACATGATCAACGAGAGCCTCGCGATCTTGCAGACCAATCCGTGGCTCGCGATCTTCCCCTCGCTCGCGATGTGCCTGTTCCTCTTATGTTTGAACTTCATTGGCGACCGGCTGCGCGCGCACTTCGACGTCGCTGAGGGCAAACTGTGAGCCAGAAGCAGAAACTCCTCGTCGTGAAGGACCTCGCCACGACGTTTCACACCCCGTCGGGACCGTTGGCGGCGGTGGGTGGCGTTTCGTTCGAACTCGAACAGAACGAGACGCTCGGCATCGTGGGTGAGTCGGGTTCGGGAAAGACGGTTCTCTCACGTACGATCATGGGGCTACAGCCGCGCGCCAACGTCGAAGTACGTGGCTCGGTGCTCTTGAACGGCTTCGAGGTGGTGGGGGCGAGCGAGAAGGAAAAGAGGAGCATCTGGGGCCTCGAAGTGGCCATGATCTTCCAAGATCCGATGACCTCACTCAATCCCGTGATGCGCGTCGGCAAACAGATCGACGAGATCTTGCGCGTGCGTCTCGGCATGGATCGCCCGGCCGCCAAGGCCAAGGCGATCGAACTGCTCGATCTCGTAGGAATCCCCTCACCCGCCGAACGCTACGACGTGTTTCCCGGGGAGCTCTCGGGTGGCATGCGCCAACGCGTCGTGATCGCCACCGCCCTCGCCGGTTCACCGAAGTTGTTGATGGCCGACGAACCGACGACGGGTCTCGACGTCACGATCCAGGCCCAGATCTTGAACCTGCTCGAAGAGCTAAAGGAACGGATGAAGATGTCCGTCGTCCTCGTCACCCACGACCTCGGCGTCGTGGCGACGAGAACCTCACGGATCATCGTGATGTACGCCGGAAGGATCGTGGAGATGGGCTCAACGCGCGACGTCTTCTACCACCACCGCATGCCCTACACCCGAGCACTCCTCGAGGGCTCGCCAAAGGTCTCCAACCCCTCGCACACGCGACTGCTCGCGATTCCGGGACGACCGCCGAATCTGCTCAACCTGCCCAAGGGCTGCAGCTTCGCGCCGCGGTGCTCTTTCGCGACCGATCGGTGTCACGAAGAACGGCCGGAACTCGAAGCCGCCGGCGCGCCGGACCACACGTTCGCCTGTTGGAACCCACTACCCGTGAAGGAAAGGGCTTCGGCGTGAGCGACACCACCCAACCTCTCTTGAAGGTACGCGACCTCACGATCACCTTCGGTTCGCGCCGACACCAACTGAGCGCGGTCGCCGGCATCAGTTTCGACATCTACGAGGGTGAGACCCTTGGACTCGTCGGTGAGTCGGGGTGCGGCAAGTCGACGACCGGCCGGGCCCTCATGCGCATCGTCGAACCCTCGAGCGGGACGATCGAACTCGAGGGAATCGAAATCACCACCAAAAAAGGCAAGGATCTGCGAAATCTACGAACGCGCATGCAGATGATCTTCCAGGACCCGATCAGCTCGTTGAACCCCCGTCGTCGTGTGAAGGACATCGTCGCCGAGCCTCTCGACTGTTGGAAGACCGTCGAGGGTGCGGAGCGCGAGGCACTCGTGGACGATCTCTTGAGCAAGGTCGGCATCGACCCGGTCGCTTACGGCGAGCGCTACGCCCGGCAGTTCTCGGGCGGCCAGTGCCAGCGCATCTCCATCGCGCGCTCACTGGCCATGCGACCGAAACTGCTGATCTGTGACGAAATGGTCTCAGCCCTCGACGTCTCGGTGCAGGCGCAGATCCTCAACCTCCTCGAGGACTTGAAGGCCGAGTACGGGTTGACACTCTTGTTCATCGCGCACGACCTCGCGGTCGTGAAGAACGTCTCGGATCGAGTGGCGGTCATGTACCTGGGCAAGATCTGTGAGATCGGCCCGTCCGACACGCTCTACGAATCGCCCGAACACCCCTACACCAAGTTCCTCCTGGGCGCCGCTCTCGAAGCCGACCCCGGCTCACCGGTGCACGGAGAAGTATTGAGCGGCGAGCCACCGAGCCCGTTGAACCCGCCGAGCGGTTGTCGGTTTCGCACTCGCTGTCCGAACGCGACCGACAAGTGCGCGAACGAAGAACCCCAGCTCGTGCAGATCGCGACCGGCCACCAGGTGGCCTGCCACTACCCGCTCTCGACGCTCACCCGCAAGTAATCCCCACCCCGACGAAGGGGACGCGGACCCTCTACTCGCTCGGTGTTTCGCCTCCGGCGACCTCGGTGACGTCCGTCGTCGCCGTCAACGCGTCGTCGCCGGACGGGGCGTCCTCGTCCGCGGGCTTGGCGGTGACCTCGGTGGCGTACTCGGCCCACGCGGCCTGCGCCTCGGTCTCGGGGGTGAACTCGCCGTACTCGAGAGAGCCGATGTAGTTGCCCTCGGAGTCGTAGGCGTGTGAGCCAAAGGCCTCGCGATACTCCTCGGAGACCTCGCCACCGTCCGCGGCTTGCTTGATCGACAGGCTGATTCGACGACGGGCCGTGTCGAGTTCGATGATCTTGACCCAGAGCTCCTCACCGGCGGTGACGACCTGGTCCGGTGACTCGACGTGGTGCGCGGCCATCTCCGAGATATGGACGAGTCCCTCGATCCCCTCGCCCACTTGGATGAAGGCGCCGAAGGGCACCAACTTGGTGACGCGACCGTAGACCAGTTGGTCAACGGCGTGACTGTCCGCGAAGACCTGCCACGGGTCGGACTGGGTGGCTTTCAGCGAGAGTGAGATGCGCTCCTTCGAGAAGTCCACGTCCAAGACCTCGACGTCCACTTCGTCACCGACGGCCACGACCTGGCTCGGGTGATCGATGTGCTTCCAACTCAGTTCGGACACGTGGATCAGACCGTCCATGCCACCCAAGTCCACGAAGGCACCGAAGTTGACGACCGAGGAGATGACGCCGTGACGGCGTTCGCCGGGCTTCAAGTTCGACAAGAAGTCTCCACGCTGTTCCTTCTGGGTCTCTTCGAGCCAGGCGCGACGCGACAGCACCACGTTGTTGCGATTGCGGTCGAGTTCGATGATCTTCGCTTCGACGGTCTTGCCGATGTAGGGCTGGAGTTCGCGCACGCGACGCAACTCCACGAGCGACGCGGGCAAGAAGCCACGGAGTCCGATGTCGACGATGAGTCCACCCTTGACGACTTCGATGACGACGCCCTTGACGACCTCGTCGCGGTTCTTCAACTCTTCGATGTTGGCCCAGGCCTTCTCGTACTGCGCGCGCTTCTTCGAGAGGACGAGGCGGCCCTCCTTGTCCTCCTTTTGAAGGACGAGGCACTCGATTCGTTCGCCCATCGAGACGATCTCCGAGGGGTCGACGTCGTTGCGGATGGAGAGCTCGCGCGAGGGGATGACGCCCTCGGACTTGAAGCCGATGTCGAGTAGGACTTCGTCGTGGTCGATCTTGACGACGGTGCCCACGACCAAATCGCCGTCTTCGAATTCGAGGACGCTGTCGCCCACGAGCGAAGTGAGGTCCGTGCCGACCAGGTCGTCTTCGGTGATGACGCGCGGGATGTAGTTCCCGGATTCGTCAAAGGTTCCCATTTCTTGGGTGGAGAGGAGGCTCGTGCCGTCCGACATGCGTACTTCTTTCGTTTGACCACACCGGGGCCTAACTAGTCAATAGGGCTGGGTCGCCGGTGTTAACCCAGGTGACCACCCTAGCACCGAGACCCCTAGCCCTTCGCGGCCGCCCAGTTCTCGCCCCAATTCAGTGACACCTCGAGAGGCACGCTGAGCGCGGCCGCGTTGGTCAAGGCGTCGATCATGATCTCACTGACGCGCTCCTTCTCACTCGGCGGCGCCTCGACGACGACTTCGTCGTGCACTTGAAGGATGAGGCGGGCCTCGAGTTGCTCGGCGTTCAGCTGACGATCGAGACGCACGAGCGCGGACTTAAAGACGTCAGCCGCGAGTCCTTGGATGCCCGCGTTCATCGCTTGGCGCTCGGCGGCCTGGCGCTGGGGCCCGACGGCCGTGGCGAGGTCGGGGAACGGGCGGATACGACCGAACTCGGTACGCGAGTATCCCTGGTTGCGGATCTCCTTGACGATGTTGTCCAAGTAGTTGCGCAGGCTCGGGAAGCCCTCGAAGTACTTGTTCATGATCTCCTTCGCGGCGCTGACCGGAACGCCGAGACGTTGACTGAGGCCGAAGGCCTCCATGCCGTACGCGAGGCCGTAGGAGACGGCCTTGGCGCGTTCGCGCTGTTCGTTGGTGACCTCTTCGCGAGCAACGCCGAAGACCGAGGCCGCGATGGTGCGGTGAACGTCCTCGTGTGACGCGAAAGCCGCGAGCAGTCCCTGGTCTTGGGACAGGTGCGCCAAGATCCGCAGTTCGATCTGGTTGTAGTCCGAGACCGCGAGCAGCCACCCCTCACTGGGGATGAAGGCGTAGCGCAGTCGTCGACCTTCCTTGGAGCGAACGGGGATGTTGTGCAGGTTGGGATTCTCCGAGGAGAGGCGACCGGTACGCGCGACGACCTGACTGAACGTGGCGTGGATCCTCTCGTCGGGACCCACCGCGTCAATGAGCGGCGCGCCGTAGGTGCTGCGCAACTTCTCCACTTCGCGGTACCGCAGGATCAGTGGCACGATGCGGTGCTCGTCCGCGATGGCCTCGAGACTCGCGGCGTCGGTGGAGAAACCCGACTTGATCTTCTTGACCGCGGTGAGGCCTAGTTCGCTATAGAGCACCGTCTGGAGTTGCTGGGGCGAGTTGACCTTGAACTCATGCCCGGCGACCTTTTGGATCTCCAGGTCGAGCTCTTTGGCTTCGGTGGCGAATTCTTCGGCGATCGTCTTGAGCAGCGCGGCGTCCACACGAATCCCTCGCGCCTCCATGCGCGCGAGCACCGCGACGAGGGGAAGCTCGACCTCCTCGTAGATGCGATGAAGTTCCCAGCGCTCGATCTCGGCGCGAAGCACGTCTCTGAGGCGCGCGACGAGTTGGACGTCGTGGATCAACGTGTCGTCACTCGTCGCGCTGAACAGCGACGGACGCGCGTCGGCGATCGGTTCGCCAAGAAAGCGATGCGCCACGTCCGCGAGGTCGTAGTGTCCACTGATCGCGTCGACGAGAAAGGCCATGATCGCGGTGTCGTCGGACGGCTCGCGCAACGTCAAGCCACGCTCGTCACCGAGTCGGTAGAGCCGCTTGACGTCGTGACCGGACACCGCCGCGTCACCCACGCCACGAAAGAACTCCTCGAGATCGATGACGGCGATCGCACCCGACGCGGCGTTGAGGACCGCGACGCGCGCGTCACTGTAGGCCACCACGGGTTCCTTCGTTCCCATCAGCACGGCCGCGAGCGACGACTCGTGCTTGAGCGTCGCCACCGCGTTCTTCGGTGGCGCCGGCGCGCCGGCTTCGCCCTGACTGGCCGGTTCACCGAGCAGTCCCGCCTTCATCAGTTTGTTCATGCGCACACTCATCGAGTTCATCTCGAAGCGTTCGAAGAAGGTCTCGACTTCCTGGCGGTTCCACCCACCGAGCGTCAGATCGCTCAAGGTGAAGTCGAGGGGCACGTCGCGTACGAGGCGCATGACCATCTCGTTGTTGCGAGCACGCGCTTCGTAGGTGACCAGGTTCTCGCGCAGCTTGGGCGTCAACTCGTCGACGTGGGCGTACAGCTCGTCGAAGTCGTGGTACTGCGCGAACAGTTTCGCCGCCGTCTTCTCACCCACGCCGGGTACGCCGGGCAAGTTGTCCGACGTGTCACCGCGCAACGCCGCGAGCAGGGGGTAGCGTGCCGGTTCGATGCCGCATCGCTCGAAGATGCCGGCCTCGTCGTAGAGCGAGTAGTCCGACACCCCTCGACGGTTGTAGAGCACCTTGATGAACGGGTCTTCGACTAGTTGGAAGGTGTCGCGGTCTCCGGACACGACGACGACCGGGATCCGGGCGTCGCGGCCCCAGGTCGCCAGGGTCGCCAACACGTCGTCGGCCTCGAAGTGGTGGACGCCGAGGACAGGGATGTGAAGGGTCTCGCACATCGTGCGAATGAGATCGAACTGGTGTTCAATCTCGGGCGGCGTCTCGGCCCGACCCCCCTTGTAGTCCTCGGTGAGGGTGTCGCGAAACGTACCGCCCGGCAGGTCGAAGGCGACCGCCGCTGCCCGGGGATTCTGCGAGCCGACGAGTGAAACCAGCATCGACGCGAAGCCGTGCAGCGCGTTCGTGACGACGCCCGACGAGGTCTGAATGTCAGTGGGCAGCGCGAAGAACGCGCGAAAGGCGAGCGACATCCCGTCCAAGAGCACGAGCGGCCGCGAATCGGCGACCTCAGCCAACGAACTCACCCTTAAGGATCTGTTGGGCGACGTCGCGCATTCGAGTGCGCGCGCGCATCGCGGACTGTTGAATGACCTCAAAGGCGGCCGGCTCGTCGAGGCCACGCTCGGCCATGAGCATCTCCTTGGCTCGCTGCACGATTTCTCGGGTCTCGATCTTGTCGTCGGCACTCGGGGCGTCGTGCGTGACGAGGGGCTCGCTGGCCGTGGGATTGAGGATCGCCGCCAACTTGGGCAGGATCTCGCTGCTGCGAAAGGGTTTCACCAGGTACGCCGCCACGCCCGCGTCCCGCGCGCTCTCGATGAGGGTGCGCTGACTGAAGGCCGTCAACAGCACGACCACGGTCGACGAGCCCTTCAACGCGCGCGCTACCTCTACGCCGTCGAGACCGGGCATCTTGATGTCGAGGAGCGCGAGGTCGGGACGGTGCTGTTGAATCATCACCAGCGCGTCGTCACCGCGCGCGGCCTCGCCCACGACCAAGTAGCCGTCACCTTCGAGGATCTCCTTGAGGTCGAGTCGGATGATCGACTCATCGTCGGCAATCACCACGCGCTTATCCATTGTCATCCTTCGGTGTCCATTCGCGCAGTAGTTCATCACGCGCCGTCACGAGTTCACGTACTTCCCCCGAACGACGAAGCATCTCGGCGTTGGCGACCATGACGTGACGCGAGAGTTCATCGTATTCCTTGGACTGCAGGGGTGTCTCGGATACCAGGGCCCGAATTCTCGCGTCGTCCAAGGCGTCGTTCCACACTTCGACCTGTTCTTCCAGCACCGCAAGGCTCTCCCGGGCCTGGGCCAACTGGCGTTGCACGTCCGCGAGACGGCGCTTCACCAGACGAGATCCCATGAAATCCAGTCTACGACTCACTTTCAGCGATGACTGATGCGGGCCGCGCGCTCGAGCATCGCCGGTGACGGTTCGACACCGAAACTCGTCGCCAGCTCCACCACCTCGAGGTCCGCGTCGTCGTCTAACGCCACGTCGCCGAGGTCACTTGGCTGACGCACGCAACTGTTCGCGAGAAGCTGATGGACGCGTCGCGCGAAGGGCGACTCGAAGAACCCTCCGAGGTACGCGTCGAGACCGAGTTCGTCGGCCCTGGCGAACAGCGTTCTCGCGTTCGCCAATCCCCCGACGCGAGCGGGCTTCACGCAGATCATGGTGGCGGCCTGGTACGAGACGATCTGCGTCAGGTCACGCAGTGAACGCACGCCCTCGTCGAGGCTGAGGGCAACGTCGAGTCGCCGGGCCAGTCGGGCGTGGTCCGCGAGGTTCCCCACGCCGTAGGGCTGCTCCACGGCGCTGATCGTCGCGACGTCACGAATCTGGTCGACCTGACGCAAGACGTCGTCGTCGTCGCTCGCCGAACAGTTGTAGTCGACCAGTACCGGAACACTGAGGCGCGCGAGTCGCTCCAACGCCCGTTCGCTGAGCGGGCCCGGCGCGATCTTCGCGCGAACGCGCGCCACTGGGTCGCCAACGCGCCAGTCGGTCTCGTCGTCCAACAACGAAAACGTTGCCTGTCTCGGCGTCGAGAACCGTGGCGCCCAGAGTTCTTCGACGGAGCGCGACGCCGAGCGAAGCTCGCGGTCGAGTACCGCCATCTCCAACAACGCCGCGGCGGCGTTGGCCGCGGGTGTCGACGCCGCGAGTCGGGCCACCCGACTCCACGACGGCAGCGCGCCCTCGCGCGTGACGACGTCGCTCAGGCGCGCGAGTAAGTCGTGCGTGGCGTCAAGGACGTCGTCGACACTGGGATCGCCGTTCAGTCGCTCCGGCTGCGGGGCGACTTCGCCGTAGCCAAAGGCGCCTTCGTGCTCGAGGCGCACGAAGAGTCGAGAACGACCCTCGTGGTCCTGCTTGCTCGCTCGTACCGGTCGCTCGAGAACGACGTCTTGTCGGTACAGCGTCACCTTCATCACCACCACCTTACGGATGCTGCTACCGTGGTCGCCGCAGCCCGGATGGCGGAATCGGCAGACGCGGAGGCCTCAAAAGCCTTTACTTGAGAGAGTGTGTGGGTTCAAGTCCCACTCCGGGCACTGTTACCTTTACAACATGGTTGAACGGTCGACCCTCCCATTTCGCGATGACGTCGTCGCGCTCTTTCCCGGCCAAGGCTCGATCAGCGCCGGCGCGGGCGTGGCGTGGCGTACGTCGAGCCACTGGCCGTTGGTCGAACGAATCAGCGACGTCGCGGGCGTCGACGTGGCGGCACTGTTGCTCAGCGCGAGCGACGACGAGGTCGTGCGGACCGATCGCGCGCAACTGGCCACCTTCGCCCTCTCGCTCGTTGGCTACCGCGAGTTGCTCGATCGCGGCATCCGTCCGCGCTACCTCGTAGGACACAGTCTCGGTGAGTTTACCGCTCTGGTCGCCTCGGGACTGCTCTCGCTCGACGAGGGCGCGCGGCTCATCGCCGTTCGAGGTGGTGCCATGGCGCGCGCCGCGGCCGCTCACGAAGGTTCGATGGTCGCCGTCATGGGTGGCGACGACGGCGCGCGCGAAGCCCTCGGCTCGGTGGCTGAGGTCTGGGTCGCCAATATCAACGGCACGGGTCAGATCGTCGTGAGTGGCACGCGCGCGGGACTCGACAATCTCTTGGCTCGTCACAAGGATCTCGGGTGGCGACGCGCGACGCCCCTGTCCGTTGGTGGTGCCTTTCACTCGCCCCTGATGGCGCCGGCCCAGGTGGAGTTTGACGCGGCGCTCGACGCTACGACCTGGTCGACGACCGAGTCGGTGTTGATCTCCAACGTCGACGCGAAGGCGCACGACACGGCCGAAGAGTGGCGTGAACTACTGCGGCGTCAACTCACGTCGCCCGTTGAGTTCTTGGACGTGACGCTCGCCCTCCCCGAGAGCGTGCGCGTCACGATAGAGATGCCCCCGGTGGGCGTCTTGACGGGTCTCACGAAGCGAATCCGCGACTTCGATCAACAGATCGCGCCGTCCACTCTCAGCGAGATACAGGAGATCGTCCTATGAGCCGTCACGTCATCGTCACCGGGGCCAGTCGCGGCATTGGCGCCGCGATCGCGCAGCACTTTATCGACCTCGGCGACCACGTCGTGGCGTTTTCGCGTTCGGGCCGAGCGCCCGCGGGCTGCGCGAAGTCCGTGGCCGTGGACGTGGCCGACTCGAAAGCGGTCAACGAGGCCGTCAAGGCCGCCGTCGAGGAGTTCGGTCCGGTGGAGGTCGCCGTCGTCAACGCGGGCGTAACGCGCGACGGACTCGCGATGCGCATGTCGGACGAACAGTGGCGTGAGGTGTTGAGCACGAACCTTGACGGGGCCTTTTACACCGCGCGCGCCACCGTGGCGTCCATGGTGCGCGCTCGAACAGGTTCGCTGATCTTCATTGGCTCGGTTTCGCCCTTCCTGGGCGTACCCGGCCAGGCCAACTACGCCGCGGCCAAGGCCGGACTCGTAGGGCTCGCGCGCGCGCTCGCGAAGGAAGTGGCTTCTCGATCGGTCACCGTCAACGTCGTAGCACCCGGACTCATCGACACGGACATGACGAGCGAGCTGGGCGCGGCGAAGGACACGATGACCGCGATGATTCCACTTGGCCACGTCGGCCAGCCGTCCGATATCGCTGGCGTTGTCGGGTTCCTTGCCAGTAACCACGCGCGCTACGTCACGGGCGCCGTCATCGCCGTCGACGGAGGGCTCGCACTCGGTCTCTAGTTGCGTCGTGCGACGAGACGATTGAGTACGATGGAGCGAAAGAAAAAAGGGGTTACACCATGGATCGCAACGAAGCTCTAGCGAAGTTCACCGAGGACACGGTCGAGGTTTTGGCCGTCGACCCAGCGCAGGTCACTCTCGAGGCTTCCTTCGGTGACGACCTGGGCGCGGACAGTCTCGACCTCGTCGAGCTCGTCATGGCGCTTGAAGAGACCTTCGACATCGAAGTTGCCGAAGACGAACTCAAAGAGATCAAAACCGTCGGCGAGGCCTTCGAACTGATCTACGCCAAGCTGTAGTGCGCGTTGCCGTCACTCCCTCGGGACCGATACAAGGTCGCCGGGTAGCCGTCACGGGTCTCGGCGCGCTCTCGTGCGCCGGCGAAGGAGTCGACGCACTGTGGGAACTGCTCATGAAGCCCGACGGGCCCACGTCCAAGCGCATAGGCGACTTTGAGACGGCACACGTCGCCGGCCCCAAGGAACTCCGTCGCCTCGACCCCTTCGCCCTGTACGCGCTCGTCGCGGCCGACGAGGCGTGGAACCATAGTGGACTCGTGGGTCCCCTCACCGACGCGGGCAGCATCGTCACGACCGGCATCGGTGGACTCCAGTCGACCCTGAATCAGGGCGTAGTGCTCTTGCAACGAGGCCCTGAACGCGTCTCGCCGTTCCTCGTACCGATGATGATGCCGAACGCCGCGACCGCAGCCGTCTCCATGCGTTTTGGCTTGGGGGGACCGTGTGAGACGGTGACGACCGCCTGCGCCGCCGGAACGCACGCCATTGGCAACGCCGCCCGCCTCGTGTCGTCGGGCCGCTGTGACGTCGTCGTCGCGGGCGGCGCCGAAGCGGTTATCGTCGAGATCGCGGAAGCGGGCTTTCGCAACATGACCGCGCTCTCGAACCTCAACCTCTCTCGGCCCTTCGACGTGAATCGCGATGGCTTCGTCTTGGGCGAAGGCGCGGGCGTGTTGATCCTCGAAGAGTGGGACCACGCCCTCGAGCGCGGCGCGACCATCTTCGCCGAAGTGATCGGTGCGGCCTCCACGGCCGACGCGCATCACATCACCGCGCCCGACCCTACGGGGGCGGGCGCGATCCGTTGCATGCAGTTAGCGCTCGCCGACGCCGACATCACGGCGAAAGACGTCTCGCACATCAACGCGCACGGCACGTCCACACCACTCAACGATCTCGCCGAGGCCATCGCCGTCCATCGCGTCTTTGGCGCCGACCCACCGGTGACCACCTCGATCAAGGGACATCTCGGGCACTCCCTCGCGGCCGCCGGTGCACTCGAAGGTGTCGCCTCGGTACTGACGCTACGCCACCAACTCATTCCACCCACCGCCGGCACCACCGACATCGATCCGGCGATCGACCTCGACGTCGTCATCGGCGCGCCGCGTCCAGCCGACGTTGAGATCATCTTGTCGAACTCGTTTGGCTTCGGTGGTCACAACGGCAGCGTCATCTTCCGGCGATTTCACGCGTAGCTACAAGGTCCACTCACCGAAGTGGCGTTCCACGTAGGCGTTGTCGTACGCCCAACGCGCGTTGGCGATGAACTCACCCAACATCACCGGGTCTTTCACACCGGGCGCGCTCTCGACGCCGGCGCGCGCGTCGACGCCGAAGACCGGAAAGTTCTGCACGACGTCGACGACGTTCGCCGCGTTCAGTCCACCCGAGGCGATGAGCGGCACCCGCGGGCCAGACTCCATGAAGAGTTCGAGCGAGTCCACGAGGGCCTCGGGCTCGTCACTCTCGGGCAGCATCAAGCAGGCCACGCCGTTGGCAAGTGCGAGGCGCTCGGTGCCGTCGGGCACCATGCGCAGCACCGTGTTCACCCGCTCGCAGACGTAACGGAGTTCGTCCGAGGTGATGGGACCGTCGATCTGCACGGCGCTGAGACCGATGGTGTTGGCGATCTCGACGATCCGCTGGGGCAGCTCGTTGCGAAACACGCCGACCGAACCGGCGCCCTGGGGTAGGCGACGAACGATGTCGTGGGCGGCGTTCACCGAGATCTGACGAGGCGTCAGGGCGAAATCGAAGCCGACGGCGCTCGCGCCCAGGCCAATGGAGAAGAGCGCGTCCTCTTCCGTGGTGATCCCCGAGATCTTGATGTAGAGGCCCTCAGCCGTGAGTCGCACGTACCATCTCCATGATTGGTACGTTACTCACGCACGTTGATTCGGTTCAGTCAACTTCTTCGACAATCACGTCGTCGCTTCGGTCACTGGTTGGATCGAGCAGGGTGCGGTGCGCCACGCCCAGACCTTCGAAGCGACCGTCCGTCATCCACGCGCTCGTCACGCCCTGGGGGCCAGCGGGCCCCTTCGACTTCAAGAACTCGTCGACGTTCTTGGAGTTCGCGCCACGCACGTGCACCAGTCGCCAGGGCACGCTCGACCCGCGAGCGTCGAGTCGTCCAACCAACTCTTGACCAGTGAAGCAGCCCTTTTGAAAGGAGATCGTCGCCGCCACGAACGTCTTACCGAAGCTGTGGGGCGTGAGCGACCGCGCGAACTCGCGCACGCCCGGCCAGTTGGCACGGATCTGTTCGTCCAGCGTGACGAATGGTCCGTCGTCGATCTCCTCGACGTCGATGGTGCACTTCGCGCGAAGTAGGAAGCGCTTGAGGCGAATCGCGGCGACCTCGGCGAGTTCTCTCGGAACTATCACGTCGAAGCCGTCCTCGCGTCGTCGCACGAAACAACTCGTGATGACGACGCTGTCGGGCTCGAGGATGAGGGCCCACGAGCCCGCCTCGGTGACGAGCGACAAGTCTTGGCTGAGTTGGCCCTGGAGGAAGGACTCCGCCTCGGGACCTCGGACCTTCAGCACCGACCACGCCAGCGGGTGGGTGGTCGTGTCGTTCCCCTTCGTACTCATGAACTATTACAGTATGCGCCAACGTGGTGAAACTCGCCGCGCACGAGGCGGTCACCAATGAGCATGCAGACGGAATTGAACACGATCACCTCGACCATGACCGAACTCTCGACGCGCATCACCACCCTCGTCGAAGCCGAGGGTGACGCCATGGCCCCCGACGTCTACGCCGAACTCGTCGCCGCGGAGCGAACGGTGGGGGCGCTCCTTCGTCGACTCGTCCGCGTCGCGGGACGGGCTCTCTAAAGCCCACCGGTAGTGTCTGGCTATGGCTTCTCCGTGGTGGTGCGTCCTCTCATTATCACCGCAACAGCGACTCGACGTGCTCAGTCTGCTCGATCGGACCGAAGCCCTGCTCGGACGTGAAGCCATCGACGAAGGCCGTCGTCGCGCCGTGGTGCACGGCTGGCGGGCGCAACATTGGCTCCACTACGACGAGGGCGTCCTCACCAAGTACGCCATGTCGTCGGGCGAGGGACACGCCATCGTCGAGATGTGCGGCGGCGACTACGACCAGGAGCTCCTTGCGCACTTACTCGCTGCGCACGAAGTCGTCGACTGGTGGACGCGCGGTCCCCAGACGTGCGAGTACGTCAGGGGGAGCGTCATCCGGATGTTGCAGCTCCTGCGCGTCAAACTGCCCGTGCCCGTAGAGGACGTGCCCGAAGGCGCGGTGCTGCGCAACTTCGAACCCCACCACGACGAGGAGGCGTGGCTCGAACAGAACAACGCCGCCTTCGCGAACCACCCCGAGCAGGGCGCGTGGCATCTCACGGACCTCGACGAACGCACGCACGAGCCCTGGTTCGACCCCTCGGGCTTTCTGCTCTTGGAGATCGGTGGACGTATCGCGGCGTCGTGTTGGACGAAGGTCCACGAGCTACACCCCGACCGCTTCGGGGAGATCTACGTCATTTCCGTTCATCCCGACTTCCAACGCCACCACCTCGGGCGCGTCATGGTGACCCAGGGACTCAACGTCCTGTGTCGCAAGGGCGTCTCGGACGCCGTGCTCTTCGTGGACGAGTCCAACGACTCGGCGAAGAAGCTCTACGACTCTCTCGGTTTTCGACTCGAACGAGAAGATCGACTCGTACGTTTCGTGCGCGCCTAGCCGACGCCGACGAGGTAGCCCACGCCAAAGGTCACGACGGAGGCGAGGCCCATGATGATGAGAGCGCGCGCCGCCGAGTAGACCACGCCACGTCTCGTAAAGTGTCCGACCGCCGCGCCGACGAAGATGATGGCGGCGCTCGCGAGACCGACGGACCACCAGATGACGTTGCCCGACGAAACCACGATCCACGGCAACAGCGGGATCAACGCGCCGACGGAGAAGAAGAGGAAGGACGAGAACGCCGCAATCCACGGTGATCCCGTCGCCGAGGGGTCGATGCCGAGTTCTTCGCGGGTGTGCGTACGAAGCGCCAGGTCGGGGTCGCGCATCAGGTCCGTGGAGAGGCGCTCGGCCAACTCCTCGTCAATGCCGCGCCCGATGAAGATATCGCGCAGCTCTTTTCTTTCCATATCGGGTTCGCTCGCGAGGGATCGACGTTCGACGTCGATTTCGTACCCGTAGAGCTCCTTTTGGGCCCGCATCGAGAGGTACTCGCCGCTGCCCATCGAAAATGCTCCCGACACCAGTCCCGCGAGCCCAGCGAGGCGCACGATGTTGTGACCGGGATTGGCACCCGCGAAACCCAGAATAAGAGAGACGTTCGTCACCAGCCCGTCCATCAGTCCAAAGAGCGCCGCGCGAAAGCCCCCGTCACTAATCTGGCGATGCTCAGCGGCGCCACCGTTATCACTCACGCTGCGAGTCTACGGTGACCCACCTGACCGTTCCGGTGAACATTCGGTGAAAGATAGTGTTGCCTCGGAGGTGCACCATGGTCACGCACGTGAAAGGCATCGATGAACTGTCGGCACTGGTGGGAACGCACCTCGGCTACAGCGACTACGCGCTGGTCACGCAAGAACAGGTCAACCTCTTCGCCGAGGCGACCGGCGACCGCCAGTGGATCCACGTGGACCCCGAGCGCGCCGCGACCGGTCCCTTCGGTCACACCATCGCGCACGGCTACTTCACGTTGTCCCTCATCCCGGTGCTGCTCGGGGGCGTACTGAAGGTGGACGGCGTCGCGATGGGCGTGAACTACGGCTCGAACAAGGTCCGATTCACGTCACCGGTGCCGGTGGGCTCAGAGATTCGCGCCGGGGCCACGCTGGTGTCGGTCGACGACGTCGCCGGTGGCGTGCAAGTGGCGCTCGACGTCACCGTAGACGTCAAAGACGCCCCCAAGCCTTCGTGCGTCGCTCAAGTCGTGTTTCGCTACTACCGCTAACGCCTTGACCAGTACTCCCCTACCCCAAGGCGACGAAAAGACTCAGCACGTTCGCTCAATGTTCGACGCCATCGCCTCGCGCTACGAACTGGTGAACACCCTCATGACCTTCGGTCTCGACGGCCGTTGGCGTCGACGAGCCGTCAGTGATCTTCGACTTGCGCCGCGAAGTCTCATCCTGGACGTCGCCGCGGGCACGGGTGACTTCGCGCGTGAACTCCACCATCAAGGCCAACGGGCGGTCGCGACTGACCTCAGCTACAACATGCTCGCCACCGCCAGGGCGGTGCGAGAACGAGTCCAAGCCGACGCGTCGAAGCTCCCCTTTCGTAGCGCGAGCTTCGACGGCATCACCTGCGGCTACGCGTTGCGAAACTTCACGGATCTCCAAGCGACCTTCGCCGAAATGGCTCGAGTCCTGCGCCCCGGAGGGCGACTCTCGCTGCTCGAAGTCGCCGAGCCCACCGCGGGACCCTGGCGCGCGGGTTTTCGGCTCTGGTTTCGCCAAGTGGTCCCCTTCATCGGTTCGCTCGTCTCGGACCGCGCGGCGTACCACTACTTGCCAGCGTCGACGGCCTACTTGCCAGCCTCGGGCGAGATCGTCGCGATGTTGAACCGCGCCGGTTTCTCCGCGGTCAATCACCGCAAGGTCATGGGCGGCCTCAATCAACAGTTCCTCGCCACGAGGACGACGTGAAGTTCGTTCGCTCCCTTGTCGACCCGCTTCGAACGGAGACCCTGCGCGCCCTCGGGGCTCGCGACGGCTGGCTCATCGAATCACCCGACGTGCTCCGCGCGGGATGTGGACGCGTGGTCGATCGCGTCGAGCTCGACGCGGGCCTGCACTCGCCCTCGAACGCCACGCTGTCGCTGCAACGACACGAGCTCGTCGGCGACGAAGGCCCGGCGGGCACGGGTATCGTCGCGTTCGCGACGTTGCCCTTCGATCGCAACGCGCCCGGCGAGTTGCAGGTCCCCGAGTTTTTGTTCACCCAGACCGCCTCGGGCGACGCGTGGTTGACCCGTCCGGAGGGATCGGCGAACTGGCGCGAGTCCTACGACGCGGTCGTCGCGCCCACCCAGGAGACCCAGAGCCTTCGCTCGCTCACGTTCCAGCCAACGCCCGAGGAGTACGCGCACAACGTCGCGCTCGCGGTGGAGATCCTTCGCCGCAAGGAGATCGACAAGGTGGTGCTCGCACGCGCCGTGCTGGGCTCGGTGCCCGACCCCATCGACGCGGCCGCCATCGCCCAACGACTTCGCCTCCGCGAGCCGATCTGCACGCTCTACAGCTTGCCCGCGAACGACGGCCAGCGGTTCGTGGGGGCCAGCCCCGAACTCCTGGTGCGCCGCACGGGCGTGGAGATCCAGTGTCACCCGCTCGCGGGGACCATCACGCTGCCGCCCAACGTCGCCCCGGACGACTACCAGACCTGGTTGCTCGGCAGCACGAAGAATCTTCACGAGTACGGCGTGTTGGTCGACGAGGTCGTGCGCAATCTCGCGACGGTCTACGACGACGTCGACGCGGACCCGGAACCCACCGTCGTCACCTTGCGCACCGTGGCGCACTTGGGCGCGTGGGTGCGCGCCCGTTCCCACGACCTCGACACCGCACCCGACGCGCTCGAGGTGCTACGAATGCTCCATCCCACGGCGGCCGTCGGCGGCGTTCCGAGACAGAGCGCGTACGACCTCATCCGTCGTCTCGAGCAACACGACCGCGGACACTACGCGGGGCCGCTCGGTTGGATGGACGCGAATGGCGACGGCGAGTGGTGGATCGGCATTCGCGGCGTCCTGGTGAAGGGCCGCGAATTCGAAGCGTGGGCCGGAGCGGGGATCGTGAGTGAGTCCGACCCGATCGCCGAACGAGAAGAAACTAAGGACAAACTCGCGAGTGTCTTGACGTCGGTGCTAGTTGACCGTGTGTAGTGCCTCGCGCTGAAACGGTCGTTGCATGGCCCACATCGTGACGAGCGCCAGCGCCTCGAAAACGATCGCGCCCGACATCTTGGAGACGCCTCGTTGGCGATCCGAAAACGAGATCGGCACCTCGATAATCGTCGCGCCGTGGCGCCGTGCTCGAAACGTCATCTCGATCTGAAACCCGTAACCGTCGGCCTTCACGGTCTCGTAGTCGATCTTCTCGAGCGCGGATCGCGCGTACACGCGATACCCCGACGTCGAGTCCGCGACTCGAAGACCGAGCATCGTCGACGCGTACTGGTTACCCCCGCGCGAGAGCAGCCGACGCGACCACGTCCAGCGAGGGATTTGCCCCCCCGGCACGTAGCGTGATCCGATCACAACCTCGTAGTCATCTGCCGCCACCAACAGACTCGCCAGCGCCAACGGATCGTGTGAGAAGTCACAGTCAATCTCGACGAAGCGGTCGAAGCCCGCGGCGAGGCCCCAGGCGAAGCCGGCGCGGTACGCGTGGCCGAGCCCATTCTTGGCGGTGCGCTCGAGCACGTCGATCTGGCCGAGTTCGTCGCCCAACTGACGCGCCCTCGCGGCGGTGCCGTCGGGACTGGCGTCGTCCACGACGAGGACGTGACACTCGGGAACCGCGCTACGAAGCGCGCGGAGCATCTCAGCGACGTTGAGAATCTCGTTGTACGTGGGAAGTACCACCAACGTGGGCATTAGGAGATACTACGACGTGGCCTAGGCTGAGCCCGTTGAGTTCCCCCGTCACGGGGTGAGAACGTGACACGCTAGAGGAAGTCCTATGCCCGAAGCCGTCTCGAAGAAACGTCTCGCGTTACCTCGTGAGATTCGTCTCATTCTTAGTTTCGGCTCCCTGGTCTTCGTCTTCGCGTATCTGGTGTTGCCCCAATTCGGTGCGGCGCACTCGTCACTTCCCTTGCTCGCCAGGGTGAACCCCATCCTGGTGACGCTCGGCGTGCTCTTAGAGATCGGCGCGATACTCGCCTACGTTGAGTTGACGCGCACCGTGCTCTACCCCTACGCGCCCAGTCGCTACAACACGCTGCGCGTGAACATGGCCGGACTCGCGATCAGTCACGTCGTGCCCGGGGGAACGGCGCCCGCTGGAGCACTCGCCTATCGGATCTTCAATGAACTCGGCGTGCCCCGGGACACCAACGCCTTCGGACTCGCGGCGCAGGGGTCGGGTTCGGCGGTCGTGCTCAACATCATCTTTTGGATCGCGCTCGTGATCTCGATCCCGCTCGACGGTTTCAACCCGGCCTACGGCTTCGCGGCGCTCGCCGGGGTCTTTCTCCTCCTCGCGTTCTTCGGCACGATTCTGCTGATCACGAGGGGTCAGCGGCGCGCCGACGCGTGGCTGCGCGCGGTCGCGCGCCGGGTGCCCTCGATCAATCCCGACGCCGTGTCGGCGTTGCTTCGAAAGGTCGCCGATCGCATCACCCTCCTCATCACCAACCGACGCACCCTTTGGTGGGCCTTTACCTGGGCCACGCTCAATTGGCTGTTGGACGCCGCGTGCCTGTGGGTCTTTCTCTGGTCCTTTGGGTCCGTGGTGTCACCGGTCGACCTCCTCGTCGCCTACGGACTCGCCAACGTCCTCGCGGCGATACCGGTCACACCCGCCGGACTGGGGGTCGTCGAGGGCGTGCTCATCACCACGCTCGTGGGATTCGGCGTGCCGCACAGTCAGGCGATTCTGGCGGTCCTCGCGTATCGTTTGGTGAACTTCTGGATTCCCATACCCCTCGGCGGGATCTCCTACGCGAGCCTGCAGTGGCGTCGACCGGCGGAGGTTACACCTGGGAAAGGGAACGCGACCGATCCATTGCCCGACGTTTGAACTCGCGTTGCGCGGAGAAGTTGTTCACCGGCTGGAGTCGGCGCCAACGGCGATCGGTCCCGAGCACCCAGGTATAGAGGTCGTCTCGCCACGTGATCTCGAAGGCTTCGATGAGTTCTTCTTGCAGGGATGGGTCCTCGATTGGTACCAGTACTTCGACGCGTCGGTCGAGGTTGCGCTCCATGAGGTCGGCCGATCCGATGTAGATCGAGAAGTCGGGATCGCCCTGGCGGCCGAAGGCGAAGATCCTTGAGTGCTCGAGAAACTCGCCCACCAACGAGTGGACCTTGATGTTCTCCGAGAGTCCCGCGACGCCCGGTCGCAGACTGCACAGCGTGCGCACCACCATACGAATCTCGACGCCCGCGATGCTGGCCTCGTAGAGCGCGTCGATGATCGTGGGATCGGTGAGTCCGTTCACCTTGATGGCGATCTTGCCGAGCGCGCCGCGATCGCGTTGGGCGTTGATGAGTTCCACGACGCGCGACCTCGTGTTCAATGGGCTCACGATGAGCTTCTCGTAGTTGCCAATGCGTGAGAAGCCGGTGAGGAAGTTGAAGAGTTCCCCGACGTCGTGACTGATCGCCGGGTCGCGGGTCAAGAGACCGAAGTCCTCGTAGATGCGCGCCGTCTTGTCGTTGTAGTTCCCGGTACCGATGTGCACGTAGCGCGCGGTCGTGTCGCCCTCGGATCGCAACACCAACGTAATCTTCGAGTGCGTCTTGAGGCCCACGATGCCGTAGACCACGTGCACGCCCGCGTCTTCGAGCGCCTTGGCCCACTCGATGTTGGCGGCCTCGTCGAAGCGCGCCTTCAACTCCACGAGCGCCACGACCTGCTTGCCCCGTTCCGCTCCGTGGATCAGCGACGCCACGATGGGTGAGTCACCCGACGTGCGGTACAGCGCCTGCTTTACGCCGACGACCTTGGGGTCGAGGGCCGCCTGGGCGGTGAACTGTTCGACCGAGTCGGTGAAGGATTCGTACGGGTGGTGCAGCAGAATGTCGCCGTCGCGCACCGCCGCGAAGACGTCGCCGACGTGGTCCCCGTCGAGCAGGCGCCGGGGCGTCAGTGGAGACCAATCCTCGCCTTTCAAGTCGGGACGATCGAACTTGTACAGTCCCCAGAGATCGCTCAACCCCAGCATCGCGTCGGTGACGTAGACGTTCGACGGATCGAGGTCCAATTGATCCACGAGCAGCTTCAAGAACTCTTCGGACATGCCGCGTTGGATCTCCACGCGCAACGCCTCGCCGAAGCGCCGGCGGCGCAGTTCGACCTCGAGTGCCACCAAGAGGTCGTCGGCCTCGTCCTCTTCGAGCGTGAGGTCCGCGTTCCTCGTCACGCGAAAGAGATCGGCGCGACCGATCGTCATGCCCGGGAACAAGCGGTCCAGATGCGCGATGATCAGGTCCTCCAACAGGCACCACTGCGCTGGTCCGGCCTGGAGGAAGCGCGGCAACGAGTTGGGCACCTTGACGCGCGCGCTTCGTTCGTCGTTGGACACGTCGTCGCGCACCGACACGGCGATGTTCAACGAAAGGTTCGAGATCATCGGAAAGGGATGGCCCGGGTCGACCGCGAGGGGCGTCAAGACCGGATAGACGTTTTCGTCGAAGTACTTCGCGAGCAGCGCCCTGGCCTCGTGGTCGAGATCGTCGTGACGCACGATGGCGATATCGCTGGCCGCGAGTTCGGGCAGTATCGAGTCGATCATGAGACGGTCTTGGCGCTCGACGAGTTCGAGCACGCTCTCACGTATCGCCGCCAACTGCTGACGTGGTCGAATCCCGTCGATGGACGGCGTCTGCACCCCGGCCGCGACCTTGTCCTCGAGGCTCACCACCCGGACTTGAAAGAACTCGTCGATCATCTCGGCGAAGATGGCCACGAACTTGCACCGCTCGAGAATGGGCAGGCTCTTGTCCGCGCCGAGGTCGAGAAGTCGCGCGCCAAACTCCAGGCGCGAGAGTTCGCGACTCGAGAACCTCTCGGGTCCAAACGACGTTAGATCTATCGACAAGGTGCCTGGTTCCCTCCGGTGAGTCAATTGGTTCTCACCATCGTACGACTACTGTTGAAACGTGGCGAGACACGCGAGTATCGAGACCGCTCGAGCCGACGCGCCCGCGCCGAGCGTTCCGCGGAACCTCCGCTTCACCGAATTGGGACTGCTGGCCCTGGCGTGGTTGATCACCACCGCTTTCTACGTATTGGCCTACCTCGGGGCCGTGGGAAAGATGCCGCCTTCTTTCGGCGTCTTTCTCGCGGGGATGATCCTCGTCTCTCTCTTCATGCACTTCGCGGTCGTGCGCTACGCTCCCAACGCCTCGCAGGTTCTCTTGCCGATCGCCACCCTGCTCAACGGGATTGGCTACGTCGAGATCGCGCGTTGGGACCCGCCGCTCGCGCGCAGTCAAGCCATCTGGTTCTTGGTGAGTGCCCTGGCCCTCGCCTTCACCCTCAAGGTCGTTCGCCACGTTCGCGACCTTGACCGCTACCGCTACCTCACGCTCGTCGGAGCGATCGGGCTTTTGATCGCGCCACTGTTGCCTCACGTGGGCACCACGGTCAACGGTGCGCGTCTCTGGATCGACGTGGGCCACTACGCCTTCGAGCCGGTCGAGTTCTCGAAGATCCTGCTCATCATCTTCTTCGCGTCCTACTTCGCGGCAAATCGTGAGCTCCTCTCCATTCCCACGCAGCGCCTAGGACCGGCACGATTCGTGCCACCCAAGGTCCTCGTGCCGATTCTCGCGGCCTGGGGGCTCTCCATCGCCATTTTGGGCGCCGAAAACGACCTGGGCTTCGCAATCTTGATCTTTGCTCTGTTCATTGCGCTGCTCTGGGTGACGACGGGCCTTAAGTCCTACGCCGTGCTCGGGATCGGGCTACTGATCGGCGGCGCCTTTATCGCGGACCGGCTCTTCGTCCAGGTGCAAAGTCGAGTGAGTGAGTGGCTGAATCCCTGGTCGCTCGCGAACCTCAACGTCTCGCACCAATTGGCCTGGGGCTGGTTTTCGATCGCCGCCGGCGGGGTCACCGGCACGGGACTCGGCCTCGGCCAATCGGGCAACATTCCCTTCATCACGTCGGACATGATTTTCGCCGCGATCGCCGAGGAGCTCGGCTTTCTCGGCGTCATCTTGGTGCTCTGTCTCTTTGCGGCCTTCGTCGGTGAGGGCTTTCGCATTGCCCAGCGCGCCTCGACGGACTTTGTTCGCCTCACCGCGACGGGCTTGACGGCGCTGCTGAGCTTTCAGGCGTTCTTCATCATGGCCGGCATCTTGCGGCTTCTCCCGTTCACCGGAATCACGCTGCCCTTTATGGCCTACGGAGCCAACTCACTCGTGGCGAACTATCTCGTGGTCGCGATCCTGTTACGGATCTCTGACGAGGGGAACACCGAGAAACACGGCGGCGAGATCGTCGCCGTCCGTTTCCCTCAGTCGTAGTACGACTGCAGTACCTCCTCGGCGCAGAGAATGGGCGCCGGCACGTTTTGACGGAGCGCCATCGAGAGCGCGTCACTGGTGCGACAGTCGAAGACCTCGCGACCGCGCGGCGTCATGAGCTCGAGCTCGGCGTAGAACACGCCGCCCTCGTAGCGAACGATGCGCGCCGCGATCACCTCACTCTGTAGCCGGGTCAGAATCGTCGTCATCAGCTCGTGCGTGCTCGGACGGCGCCCCTCGACGGCGCCGTGCGCGTTCTGCAGCGCCACGGCGTCACTGAGGGCGACGGGCACGACGAGGTAGCGAAAGGGCGACTCCGCCTCGAGCAGATGGATCATCGGCGACGCGTCGGTCAGGTCGTAGAGCACGGACTCGAGGTGCATGACGCGATAGGTGACGTCCGCTGATGTCGAGTTCGCCTCGGCGTCAACGGGCGCCTCATCGCTCGCGACGTCGGCCTCGACGGGTACCTCATCGCTCATAGGGCACCCACCCTAACTGCCCGGGCGACGTGAAACCGAGAGCACGACGCCGCTCGCGACGAAAAACACGAGCTCCGCCGACCCTCCGTAGCTAAGGAGGGGTAGCGGTATTCCCGTCACGGGCATGATGCCCATGGTCATGCCGATATTCTCAAAGCAACTGAAAGCGAAGAAGATAAAGACGCCGATGCACAGGAGTCGTCCCATCGTGTCCTTCGCGTTCTTGCCAATCATGAACATTCGAAACGAAACGAAGGACAACAGCAGGACGATCAACACCGAGCCAATGAATCCCATCTGCTCACCAATCGCGGTGAAGATGAAGTCGGTTTGCTGTTCGGGGACGTAGCCGAGCACCGTCTGCAAGCCGTGAAAGAGGCCCGCGCCGTAGACGCCCCCGGACCCGATCGCGCTCTTCGCGTTGTTGACCTCGTAGAGCAGGGCCGTCAACTGCGGATTCGTGGAGTTTTGATTGAGGAAGGACACGAAGCGGTCTACTTGGTACTTCTGCAAGAGATCGAGGTAGAGCGCCGACGCGAGCCCGATCGAGCCGAGCACCGCCAGCAACGTCATGAATCGCGGCGGCACGCCCGCGATGACCATCATCGCCGAAACGATCAAGACGATGATCACGGACGTGCCGAGGTCGGGCTGCTTGACGATGAGGGCGAGCGGCACGACGGCCATCACGAGCAGACGCATGACGTCGTACATCCTGAGGCCCTCGGTTCTTCGAGCGCAGAACGTCGCGATCGCCAGAATCAAGAAGAGCACCGTGAACTCGCTGGGTTGGATCTGAATGGAAGTACCGATGCTGTACCAGCGTTGCGCGCCGAGTGCGGTCTTTCCAAGGACGAACACACCCGCGAGCGCGAGCAGCGAACCTACGTACAGCGGCGTCGCGGCGATCTCGAAACGCCGATAGTCGATGCGCGAGACCACGTACATGGCGATCACGCCCAACACCATGAAGAGACCCTGACGTTCGACGTAGTAGTGCGAGTTCAATCCCTGGTTCACGAGCTGTTGACGCGTCGCGGAGTAGATCGCGACCACGCCCGTGGCCCCGAGGGCGATCATGCTCCAAAAGAGTGCTCGATCGAAGGAGTCCTTGGGGCGTAGACGGTGCGCAAGGGCGCCGAGAGAGTCCGTCACGCGAGCACCTCGAGCAGCTGGGCGCCGCCCACGTCGACGCCCCACCACCAGCGCATCTGGAGCGCAGCCTGGTAGGCCAACATCGCGAGCCCGTTCATGGTGCGACACCCCGCCTCGTCGTAGAGCGTTCGCCACGTCGACGATCGTGGTTCGTAGGTGATGTCGACGGCGACCGTTTCGTGGTGGACGCCCTGGAGCACGGCCGCCTCGGGGTTTCGCCCCGAGACCGGCACGGTGTTCACGACGAGGTCCACCGGTCGATAGACCAGCGAAGAGGAAAAGACGTTCTGGTAGCGACCACGAAGTTCTTCCACGTTGACGTCGTTGCGCGCGTGAATGACGACGGAGGAGGCGCCGTGACGCACTAAAGCGTCGACGACGGCACTCGCGGCTCCCCCCGATCCCAAGACAACCGCGTGCGCGTTTTCCACCACGGGTCCGAACGCCGCGCGCAGGGCGTCACAGAAGCCCTCGCCGTCGGTACTGTCGCCGTAAAGGATGCCGTCACGCATCAAGAGTGAGTTCACCGACTGCGTTCGGCGCGCGACGTCACTGAGCTCATCACTTCGTTGAAGGGCCACGCGCTTCAACGGAGCGGTGATGGAGAGCGCGTCGAACGCACTCGACATCAGTTCGCGCAGGCGATCGCCGTCGTCCAGGCCCAACTCGACACGCGTCGAGGTGCCCTCAAGGCCAGCGAGGCGAAGTCCGCGCTCGTGAAGTTGGGGCGAGAGCGAATGCGCGACGGGCGAACCCGCGACGCCGACGCGCCAGATCACTCGAGACCTCGCTGGTGCGCTAACTTTTCGTTCGCCAGTTGCTGGGCGAACGTCGTGGCGAAGGCTTCGTCGCCGTTCTTGTCGATGAGGGTGAAGTAGAGCCACGTGCCCGCGGGCGCGTGGAGGACGGCGTTCAGGGAAAACGTCGACACCGTGCAGATGGGCGTCGGCGTAAGGCCCGTGTTCAGGTACGTGTTGTACGGCGTAGGCGTGGTCAACATGGCGCGCGTGACGGTGCCGCCGTCTTGTTTGAAGTAGTAGAGCACGGTGGCGTCCATCTGTAGGGGGCCGCCGCGCGCCAATCGGTTGAAGATGACTCTGGCCACCTTGGGCATGTTGGACGGATAGTAGCCCTCCTTTTCGACGATCGACGCGGCGGTGACCAACTGGTAGGCGTTCAGTCCGTTGACCGACGTCGAGGGCGTCAGGCCGACCGAGGCGGCCTCCTTCTCGAAACTGCGCACCATCTTGTCCACGAGTTCGCTCGGCGTCGTCGAGGGCGCGATGATGTAGGTACCCGGCCCGATGAGCCCCTCGAGGGAGCCAGTTTGGGCGAACGTACTCGGCGTCGTCGCGGCCGTGGCGGCCGCGACGAAACGCTTCGCGTAGGCGGGTCCCATGTCGTTCGCCACGTCGATGGCTATCTCATGCAAGGTGAGCCCCGGGGTGACGTCGACGACTTCCACGTTGGGGGGGGCACTCAACACCGAGCGCACCTTCGCGAACGAGGATCCCTGTCGAAGTTGGTAGGAACCTATCTGGACCTGGGGCGTGCCGAGGACGAGGCTCTCGAGGCGAAAGGCGAAGGTCGACGCGATGACGCCCTTGGCGTGCAACTCGGCGGCGATCGTCGAAAAGGAGTCACCGCTGTGCACGGTGACGATGACCTCTCGGCCCTTACCGGCGAAGACCGGGTCGATCTGGAGCGCGAACCAGCCGACGCCCACGACGATGACAACCACGACGGCGAGAACGACACGACGAAGCGGCCTACTCCACATGTTGGCCATCAACGTAGTTTTGCAGCATGATGACGGCGGCCGCGCTGTCGACGTGATCGCGGTGTTCTTTGGCCCTCAGGCCCGCGTGGGAGAGCGATCGCCGCGCCTCGAAGGTCGTGAGGCGTTCGTCCCACTGGACGACGAGGACGCCTTCCAGGGCGTCGACGAGCGCGTGATAAAAGGCGTCCGCCTGCTTCGTGCTCGACGTCTCGTTACCCGACAGTGCCACCGGGCGACCGACGACGACGGCGCCGACACGTTCTTCTTCTATCAAGAGCAGGACCGACCCGATGATTGTGGCGTCGTTGGCGAGGGCCGGTCGGGGAAAGGCCAGCGTCGCCGACGAGTCCGTGATCGCGACACCACAACGCACCGCTCCGGGATCGAGGCCGAGGAACCGCGTCACCGAGCTCTTAGAGCTCCTTCGCAGCGACGACGACCGCGTCGATACCTCGGGGATCACGGCCACCGGCGAGGGCCAGACGGGCTGAGCCCCCTCCACCGCCGCCCACGTGTGACGCGAGCGACTTCACCGTGCTCGACGCGTCGAGGGACCCGTCGGTCGCCACCGCCAACGAGACCTTGTCGTCGTTCTCGCCCACGAGCACCACGACGCGCCGTCCGCGGCGCTGGAGATCTTGGGCCAGCGTGCGCAACTGGTCGCCGGCGTAACCGTCCACGCGCGCGACCACGACGTCACCGGTGCTCTGCGCGTCGAGTTCGCGGGCAAACTGGGTGAGCTGAGCTTGGCGCAGGCTCGCGATCTCCTTCTCCACGTCGCGCTGGCGTTCGAAGAGTCGTTCGAGCGCGGGCACCACGTCCTCGGTCGAGGTCTTCAACAGCGTTGCCACGGATTCGAGAACCTGTTCCCTTTCGTAGCTGCGACGATGCGCACCCAGACCACTCACCGCTTCGAGACGCCGGGTGTTCGCGCCAATGGAAGCTTCGCTCACCATCTGAATCAGTCCGATGTCTCCGAGGCGCTCCACGTGGGTGCCTCCGCAGAATTCGAGGCTATGGCGACCCGCGCGCACGACGCGGACCCGGTCGCCGTACTTGTCGCCGAAGAACGCGACCGCGCCCATCGTCTCCGCTTCACTCTTGGACGTCTGAATGGTGTCGACGTCTTCGTTCAAGACCACGTCGGTGTTGACGAGCGTCAGAATCTGCTTGGCCTCCTCTGGGGAGAGACCCGCGCCGTGCGAGAAGTCGAAGCGCAGGCGGTCGGGCCCGACGTAGGAGCCTTGCTGGCGCACGTGTTCGCCCAGCACCGTGCGAAGCCCCGCGTGCAAGAGGTGCGTCGCCGTGTGGTTGCGTCGGGTCGCCTCGCGACGATCGGCCTCGATGGTCGCCACCGCGATCTGACCCGGCAACACCTCTCCGGTCAATCGCCCGCGGTGCGCGAAAAGACCGCCGGCCACGTTTTGGGTGTCGAGCACCTCGAAGCGACCGGTCTCGGTCACGACGGTGCCGGTGTCACCGACTTGGCCGCCCGACTCGGCGTAGAACGGGGTCGTGTCGAGGAAGAGTTCGCTCTCTCCCTTCTCGCCGGCCAGAACGGCGACGACCGTCGTCTCGATGCTGTAGCGCGTGACGTCACGACCCACGAACTCCGTCGGGCCGTCGCGCTCGATGAGCTCGCGGTACTGCGCGTCGTCCGCCACGCGCAGCGTCTTGGCGTTGGCTCTCGCGCGCTCGCGCTGGGCCGTCATCGCCTCGTCGAATGCTCGTCGCTCAACACGCAGTCCCGACTCCGCGACGATCTCGTCGGTCAGTTCGATGGGAAAGCCGTGCGTGTCGTGCAACTTAAAGGCCACGTCACCTGGGAAGATGGTGGCCCCGCTCGCCAGGACGTCACGCTGTGCGTCGTCGAGCAGCGAGAGTCCCGTGCGAAGCGTGCGGGCGAAGCCAGCCTCTTCACGCTCGAGGACCTCGACGATCAGATCACGATCCTTCACGAGCGCCGGGTAGGCGACGCCCATCTTCTCGATCGTCGCGTCCACTAGTGACGCCGACAGCGCGCCCTCGGCGCCGGCGCGCCGGGCCGCCAGGACGGCCCGGCGGATGATCCGACGCAACACGTAGCCGCGCCCCTCGTTCGAGGGCAGCACGCCGTCCGCGACGAGCATCGTCATGGCGCGTCCGTGGTCGGCGACGCGACGAATCGCCACGTCAACCGACTCGTCGTTGCCGTACGTGGCGTTCAGCGCACGCGACGCGGTGTCGATGAGCGGTGCGAAGAGGTCGGTGGCGAAGACCGACTCGACGCCGTTCAAGATCGACAGCGTCCGGTCGAATCCGGCGCCGGTGTCGATGTTCTTCTTCGGCAGTTCGGTCAGGGTGCCGCCCGGGCCCCTTTCGTACTGGGTGAAGACGAGGTTCCAGAACTCGATGAATCGGTCCTCGCCGCCGACGGCCGGTCCCCCGTCGCCGCCGAACTCCGCTCCCTTGTCGAAGAAGATCTCCGAACACGGACCGCAGGGCCCCACTTCGCCCATCGTCCAGAAGTTGTCCTCGTCGAGCCGTTGAAGACGTTCGGGACGAACGCCAATCTGATCGCGCCAGATGTCGGCGGCGGCGTCGTCACTGACGTGCACGGTGATCCAAAGCCGTTCTGGATCGATCCCGAAGCCTTCGGTGATCAACTGCCACGCGTACTCGATGGCGCCCTCTTTGAAGTAGTCGCCGAAGGAGAAGTTGCCCATCATCTCGAAGAACGTGAGATGGCGTTGCGTCGTGCCGATGAGATCGATGTCCGCCGCGCGAAAGCACTTTTGAATCGACACGGCGCGTGGGTAGGGTGGGATCTCCTCGCCCGAGTAGTAGGGCTTGAAGGGCACCATCCCCGCCACCGTGAACAACAGCGTCGGATCGTGGGGTATCAGACTCGCCGAGGGAACCACGGTGTGTCCGTTTTGGGCGAAGTAGTCCAGGAAAATCCTGCGAAGTTGGGCGGCTTCCACGAGAGTTACTCTACTGGCGCGGGCGGTTCGCCCTGGTGGGAGCGGGAGGTGCGCGCGCGCCACTGCGCGACGAGAGGACCCTCGCGACCATACTCAGATGGATCGAAGAACGTCGCGTCGACGAAGCCGTCCGGCAGATACTGCTGATCGACCCAGCCGTCGGGATAGTCGTGCGCGTAGCGGTACTCCGTGCCGTGTCCGAGCAGTGCGGCACTTCGATACGACGCGTCGCGTAGATGCGCGGGCACTTGGACGAGCCCCCCGGACTGTACCGCCGTCGTCGCGGCACCGAGCGCGCGCGTCACCGAGTTGCTCTTGGGCATCAGGGCGAGTGTGAGCGTCGCGTGCGCGAGAGTGAGGCGAGCTTCGGGCAAACCGACGAACTCAACGGCTCGCGCCGCCGACTCCGCGACCAGTAGACCGAGTGGATCGGCGAGACCGACGTCTTCACTGGCGAGAATGACGAGACGTCGAGCGAGGAACCGGGCACTTTCGCCGCTCTCGAGCAACGTCACCAACCAGTACAGGGCGGCGTCGGGGTCCGATCCCCGCACCGATTTGATGAAGGCACTGACCTGGTCGTAGTGGGTATCGGCCGACTGGTGGTAGAGACGACCGTCCCTCGCGCGCGCTACGTGGCTGACGTCGACCGGGTCACCGGCGGACTCCATGGTGGCGAGAACGATCGCCGTGTCGAGCGTCGTGAGCGCACTTCGCGCGTCACCGTCGGCCGACGAGGTCACCGCGCGCAGCGCCTCATCGGTGATCGTGGCGCCCCTCAACGCCAAGCCGCGACGAACCAGTGTGGCGAGGTCCTCGTCGCCCAGTGGACGCAGTCGCCACAGCGTCGATCGGCTCATCAGTGCCGCGTTGACCTCGAAGTAGGGATTCTCGGTGGTCGCGCCAATGAGGACGACTTCACCGGTCTCGGTCGCGGGCAACAAGAGGTCCTGTTGGGCCTTGTTGAAACGGTGAACCTCGTCAATGAAGAGCACGGTGCGCTGGCCGTGTTGACCTAGGCGTTCGCGCGCACGAAGGATCGCTTCGCGCACGTCCTTCACGCCACTGGAGACGGCCGAGAGGCTCTCGATCACGTAGTCGGCGGACGTGGCCAGGATGCGCGCCAAGGTCGTCTTGCCGGTGCCCGCGGGACCCCAGAGAATCATCGACGTCAACTGTCGAGACTCGACGAAGCGTCGAAGCGGTCCCTCGGAGCCCACGAGGTGGTCTTGACCGACGACCTCGTCGAGCGTGCGTGGACGCAGGAGTTCGGCCAGGGGCGCGGTCTCGCGGAGGCGCTCGCTGACGGCGTCGTCAAAGAGCGACGTAGGTCACGTACCTTTTGGCGCGAATCGAAGGTGTAGGTCGCGCGTCTGGCGTTCGCTGATGTTCTTGGGCGCGCCGGTCATGAGGTCATTGCCCGACTGGGTCTTGGGAAAGGCGATCACCTCTCTGATGTTCTCCTCCCCCGCGAAGATCGCGACCAAGCGGTCGATGCCGAAGGCGAATCCCGCGTGCGGCGGCGCGCCGTACTTGAAGGCCCCGAGGAGGAAACCGAAGCGACCCTGCGCCTCGTCGTCACTGATCCCGAGCGCACGAAAGATCCGTGATTGGATGTCGGCACGATGAACGCGCACCGAGCCACTGCCTAGTTCCCAACCGTTCAGTACCAAGTCGTAGGCCTGCGAGCGAACCTTGAGGGGATCGCTCTCGATGAGCGAAAGGTCCTCGGGGTGCGGCATCGTGAAGGGGTGGTGCGCGGCTTGGAGATTGCCGTCCTCGTCAATCCCTTCGAAGAGAGGAAACTCGGTGACCCACACGTAGTGATGAGGTCCTTCGCCCACGCGCAGTCCACCGAGCGTGACGCGCAGCGCGCCGAGCACTCGACAGGCCTCGACGTACTCGTCGGCGACGAGGAGCACGAGATCGCCCACCCGGGCACCGTCGACGTCCGAGATCGCGGCCGCTTCTGGCTCACTGAGAAATCTCGCCAGCGGTGAGTCGAGGCCGTCGCTCGTGACACGAAACCACGCGAGGCCCTTCGCGCCCAGACCCTTCGCCTGATCGGTGAGAGCGTCGAGCTTGGAGCGAGAGAAACTGGCGCCGTCCACCACGCGAAGCGCCTTCACGGTCGGCGCGGCGAAGGCCTTGACCTCGCTCGAAGCGAAGACCTCCGAGAGGTCGTGAAGGGCCATGGCGAAACGCAGATCGGGCTTGTCGGTGCCGTAAAGGTCGAGCGACTCGGCCCACGTAAGGCGCTCAATGACTCCCGGGCGCACGCCCGTCGCGACTTCGGCGGCGTCGAGGACGGCCTCGGAGACGAAGGCCATCACGTCCTCTTGGGTGACGAAGCTCGCTTCGAGATCGAGTTGGGTGAACTCGAACTGGCGATCCGCGCGCAGGTCCTCGTCGCGAAGGCAACGCGCGATCTGAAAGTAACGGTCGAAGCCGCCGACCATCAAGAGTTGCTTGGCAATTTGAGGACTTTGGGGTAGGACGTAGAACTCACCTTCGTGCAGGCGAGAGGGCACCACGAACTCGCGCGCGCCCTCGGGCGTCGGCGCCCAGAGCAGCGGCGTCTCCACCTCGCAGAATCCCTGCGCGTCCATCGCTCGGCGCAACGCGGCGTTCACCTTCGCGCGAAGGCGTAGGTTCCGTTGCATCTGATCACGACGAAGATCCAGGTAACGAAAGCGCAGTCGCACCTGCTCGTCGATGTCGACGCGGTCGTCCAATTGAAAGGGCGGCACGTCGGCGAGCGAGAGGACTTCGACGTGGCAGTCACTGAGCTCGACGGCCCCGGTCGCCAGACGCACGTTGACGGTGCCCTCGGGACGAGGGGTCACGGTGCCGGTCACGCGAACGACGTACTCGCTGCGCACGTCGACCGACCCCTCAACGACGGCCTGCAAGACTCCCGAACGGTCACGCAGGTCGAGAAAGGCCAGGTGCTCGCCGTGTTCGCGCCGCTTGGCCACCCAGCCGCAGACGCTCACGCGCTCACCCACGTGATCATCATTGACGGACCCACAGAGCAGGTCGCGCATGCTGGTGGCTTCAATTTCCTTGGGCATCGTCACGTCACTTCGTCAATAGATTGGCGACCGTCGAAACGATCTCGCTGAGCGCCACGCGCGGTTGCGCCTGCGCAAAGTCCGGGCTTCGCAGGTCCCTAATCGTAACCTCACCGGCGGCGAGTTCCTCAGGTCCCACGAGCAGCGCCAGTCGCGCACCGGACTTGTCGGCCACTTTCATCTGGGACTTCAGCGATCGTTGGTCGTAGGCCCGGTCGGTCGCGACGCCGGCCTCGCGCAGACGCTGCACGAGAACGCTGACGGCGTCGCCACCTGACGTGTCGACGACGAAGACGTCGAGCGAACGCTTTAAGAGCGCCGTGTCGACGCCCTCGGCCGCACGAGCCAGGAGTACCCGCTCCACGCCGCTGCCAAAGCCGATGCCGCTGGTGGGCTTGCCACCGAGCTCTTCGGCCAACTTGTCGTAGCGCCCGCCACCGCCAATCGAGTTCTGCGCGCTCTCGAACGCGTCGGCGACGAACTCGAACGTCGTGCGGTTGTAGTAGTCAAATCCCCGAACGAGCCGGGGACTGAGGACGCTCTCGATGCCGAGGGCCGTGAGCCCCGCCACCACCGTGTCGAAGTGCCCGCGACAGTCGTCACAGACGTGGTCGATCAACATCGGCCCCCCGGACGTGACCTTGACACAGGGCGCGCGCTTGCAGTCGAGTACGCGTAGGGGATTTTCACGCCAGCTCACTCGATGTTCGTCGCAGAGCTTCTCTTCATTCGCCTTCAGGTACTTTCGCAGAATCTTGACGTACGCCGCACGGCACGCGTCGTGGCCCATGGAGTTGATCAAGAGCCGTACCTGACGAAGTCCAATCGAACGATAGAAGCTGTTCGCCAGGGCGATGACTTCGACGTCGACGGCCGGGTCGTCGGTGCCGAGGACTTCCACGCCGAGTTGGTAGTGCTGGCGGTAGCGACCCTTCTGGGGACGCTCGTAGCGAAAGGCCGGCGTGAGGTACCAGGCCTTCCAGGGTGTCGTTGGTTGGTGTTGGACGAAGGCGCGCACGACGGACGCCGTTCCCTCGGGGCGCAGTGCGTAGCGACGTTCGCCGCGATCCTCGAAGACGTACATCTCCTTCTTGAAGACGTCGCTCTCCTCACCGATACCGCGAAGGAACACGCCCACGTCTTCGAAGATGGGCGTCATCACGAGCGAGAAGCCGTAGCGGTACGCGCTCTCGGCGAACACGGCGACGAGTCCCTCCCACGACGCGGACTCGGGACTGAGCACGTCGTGCGTGCCGATGGGCGCCTTGAACGGCGCGGAGGACTGGCTCATGAGGTCTTGTTCTGACCCGGTAACTGCCGAAAGGCGTCGAAGACGCCGTCGACGCCCTTCAGCGCCGCCAAGAGACTTGACAGGTGTGTCGGGTCGGCGAGCTCGACGTCAAAGATCATGCGCACGATGCGCGCGCCCGACGTGGTGGAGCTACTCGAGATGATATTGAGGTGATACTCGGCGACGACCTTGGAGACGTCGAGGAGGAGTCGCGACCGATCGAAGGCCATGATCTCGAGCACGGCACGGTACTGACCCCCGGCCGATCCATCCCACTCGACGTCGATGATGCGCTCTCCGAGTCGCTGCGCCAACGCAACCGCGTTCGAACAGTCATCGCGGTGTACCGACACGCCACGCCCTTGCGTGATGAAACCCATGATGCTGTCGCCGGGAACGGGCGAACAACAACGCGCCAGGTGGATCATGACGTCGTCGAGGCCCTCGACGTAGACGCCAGCGGTGCGTCGCGTCGTGCGACTGGTGCGCGGCACCTTGGTGACCGTGGTGGGCATCTGCTCGGCGTCGCCCCCACGCAGCTCGCGGTCGAGTCGCTGGACGACGGCGAGCGCCGAGATCTGGTCACCGTCGATCGCCATGAAGAGGGCGTCACGGTCTTCGAGATTCATCGACTTGATCACGGCGTCGAGGGCGCTCGACGAGAGTGAGGTCGCGATCGGCAGACCTTCGCGCCGCAGGGCCTTCGTGAGCTCTTCTCTTCCACCTTCGATGGCGTCGTCGCGACGTTCTCGCTGGAACCACTGGCGAATCTTGGACTTGGCGCGCGAGGACTGAGCGATGTTCAACCAGTCCCTCGAGGGACCGGCGTTCTCGTTCTTGCTCGTGACGATTTCCACGACGTCCGCCGAGCGCAACACCGTGTCGAGCGGCACGAGACGGCCGTTCACTTTCGCCCCCACGCAGTGGTGCCCGACCTCGGTGTGCACCGCGTAGGCGAAGTCGATGGGCGTCGCGCCCTCGATCAGGGCGATGACGCGACCCTTGGGCGTGAAGAGGTAGACCTCGTCTTGGCCGAGGTCGAGCTTCAGCGCCTCCAGAAAGGCGATCGGGTCCTTCTCTTCCTCTTCGACGTCGGCGAGGCGCTGCATCCAGGCAACTTCCTTCGCCGAGGCACCCTCTTTGTAGCTCCAGTGCGCCGCGACACCGAACTCGGCGCGGCGGTGCATCTCCTGGGTGCGCACTTGAACTTCGACCGACTTGCCGCGCGGGCCGATGACCGTGGTGTGCAGCGACTGGTAGAGATTGAACTTGGGTGAGTTGATGTAGTCCTTGAACCGCCCCTGCACGGGCGACCACAGGGCGTGGATCGCGCCCAGCGCGGCCCAGCAGTCTCGCTCCTCGTCGACGATGAGACGTAGTCCCACCAGGTCGAAGATGTCGTCGAACTCCTTGCCCCCGACGACCATCTTCTCGTAGATGCTCCAGAAGTGCTTCGGGCGACCCCGAACTTCAGCGTGAATGTGGAACTCGTCGAGTTTGGCGAGGAGCGTCGCCATCACTTCGGCGAGATACGACTCGCGCTCGGGCTGACGCGCGGCGACCATCTGTTCGATCTCGGCGTAGCGCTTGGGGTGAAGGGTCGCGAAGCTCAGGTCTTCGAGCTGCCACTTGACCTGCTGGACGCCGAGACGGTGCGCGAGCGGCGCGTAGACGTCGAGCGTCTCTTGGGCAATGGCGCGCTGACGGTGCATGGGCATGACCGAGATCGTTCGCATGTTATGCAAGCGGTCGGCGAGTTTGATCAACAAGACTCGCCAGTCCTGGGCCATCGCGATGAACATCTTTCTGATCGTGGCCGCCTGTTGGGCCTCTTTGGAGTCGAATTCGAGGCGATCGAGTTTGGTCACGCCGTCGACGACGGCGGCCACCTGGGTCCCGAACTCACTGTCCAGCCACTTGGTCGTGACCCCGGTGTCCTCCACGGCGTCGTGCAGCAGTGCCGCGGCGATGGTCACCTCGTCGAGGCCCAGGTCGGCCACGATCCCGGCCACGGCGATGGGGTGGGTGACGTAGGGCTCGCCCGTGCGGCGAAGTTGGCCCTCGTGGGCGTTGATCGCGGCAATCCCGGCGCGTCTGATCAGCTCCACGTCACCGTTCTCGTGGTGCTCGTTGAAGCGCGCGATAAGGCGCTCAATCGAACTCAACAGCACGGGGTCGGCCGTAGAGCGTGAAGTGAGACTAACCATGGACTCAGCCTACCGGCGCCCCGGCGTTTCTCACGTGCGACTGACCCCTCACTCGGGCCGATTGCTGGTCGAGTCACGGCCGCCGTAAAGAATCCAGTGGACGTAGGTCGTGCGACCTCAAGACCATCTCGACGTCACCGCACGCTCCCCTCGAACCGCAACCTTGAGCCGCGTCCATTTCGATCTCGACCTCGCGCTCACTGAGATGAACGACGGCGTTCACGGCGAAGGGATAGTAGCGTGCGCGTCGGCGAATCGACAGCGGTAAGATCGGGCGTCACCCGATTCTGATGAAGTAGCGCACGAAAAATGGGTCTGGTCCTCGAAGTCCAACGGGGCCAAATCTCGAGGAAGAATGAAGGGCGAACCCCATGACATTGAGTCATCCGTGAGATTCCATCGCCGAGCGAGGCTCAACCTTCAGACTCTTATTCGCCTGGCCGTCCTCTGTCTCATCGTGGTCGTCATCCTCAAACTACTCAAAGTCATTTAGGGCACGTCGACGAAGGATTCAGCAGTCGGCGTCGCCCTTCAAAACGGTAAAGCGACCGCCGCGACGCGACAAGTTGAGCAGCGTGCTCGCGCCCCGCGCGCTTCCACGTCAGCGAGCACGAACAAGGACCAACGAAGCCGATAGGTGACGAGATCAGTCCCCAGCTTCGAACCACCGTCAGATCCACGTCATGAGTCGTCAACGCCGAGTGCGGGTCCGCACCCGCACTCGGCGTTGAAATCTTCTTGACTAGTGGTTCTGGCTCTGCGCGGTCCACACGAAGGTGCCCCAGTTGACGTACGTGTCACGGGCGCTCGGCGGGATGTACTCCGCCATCATGAAGAACTGCCCGTTCCACTCGGCGCCGCCGGAGTAGTCACCCCAGCGACAGCCACCAAACGGTGGATAGTTGGCTGGCGGAGCCGGGTAGCACGTGAACCCGTCCTCGGGCGCGGAGCCGACGGTCGCCAGTCGGATGTTGCCGCTCGGCCCGGACCCCGAGTTGAACGCGATGTAGCCAGGGCTCGGGTACTCGGCCCGTCCCGAGACGGAGAAGACGATGTAGCCCTGGCCCGATCCGTTCACGACGACGTCGGGATACAGGAGGTTCTGACTGCTGTTCACGTATCCCTGTGACGAGACTTGCACCGACAGGTTGCGATCGTGTGTCGACGGGTTGAGGTCGAACCACGCGATGCCGTCGGCGTTCGGCGTCGGGCTACCGATCCCCGTGTCCATGGCACCGTACAGCTGACCGTCGGTGTACGTCACTTGCTGGACCGCGTTGAAGTCAGCCTGGAGGCCCGTGGGCGACGTCGCTCCTTGGGTTTTGCCGAACGGCAGCGGGCCTTTCTTCTGGGTGGCGTCCGGCGGGAACGCGTAGCCTTCACTGACGATCTCGGTGGCCGACAACGAGGGGAGGCCGCCGTGGTTGAGCGCGTCGGTTCCCGTCAACGCGTAGACGATCAGGTGATTGTCGCTCAACAGATCGGAGTTGGACTCGACAAAGTACTCGGTGTTGTTCGCGTAACTGCCGTCCGGTGGCGTCGACGCGGGCGACACGTGATACGGCCCACTGTTCGCGCCGCCGGCGCTGGTGCCGAAGGAGTCGCCGGTTAGCTGGTACCTCGCGACGGTCGGCAACGAGCCTCCGTCGGCGGCTTGGGCCAGGCGTCCCTTGGAGATCGCGTACATCACGGAACCGTTGTAGTAGGCGCCCGACGTGGCTGCGATAGAAAATTCGCTCGTCGTGATGTAGAAACCGTTCGCGTCGGCGCCGATCTGGTCGTAGTCGCCAAAGCAGGGGCAGTCACCTAGGGAGTTCGCCGCGTCAGTCGTGTCGATGCTGAACACCGTGTAGCTGCCAAAGGGGTTCGCGTTTTGACTCACCGCGACGTACTGCGTGCTCGTGGTGGTCCCGAGGGTCAACTCAGTGAAGAACCACCGCTGTGTCTGTACGTCGAAGTAGCAGCGCGGGTCGGAGAGGAACGTCGTCTTCGGCTGGTCGAACAGCGCGAAGGTGGGCGTCAGGGGCAACACCTGGGTTCCCGACGGCGTGTACGCCGTGAGCGCGTTGTTGATGATCTCGACCGTGACGGGCCCATTGGAGTAACTCGGACCCGCGCAGGTGCCCTGGTCGGGTGGTTCAAGGTCGAATTGATTGACGCTCCTCTGCTGGGGTCCGCTGATCCCTTCGAATCCCGTCACCTGCTTGTCGCGCTGCACCGCGATCACGTTGCCGGAAGCAACGGTGCCAACGGCGCCAGCGGCGCCAGCGGCGCCAGCGGCACTGATGGCGCTTGCCGCACCGAGCCCACCATTAGCGGTTACCGCGGGCGGTGCCCCGAAGCGCACGGCGGTCGGCGCGGCGGCCAACGCGCTCGTGGCACTCACCGAGGTCGAGCCAGCACCCAGGTTCACCGTGCCCACCTTCACTAAGTTCATCGTCGATGACGTGTAGGTCAGGTTCGCCGACGAGTTCGACGAACTGGCGAGGGCACTGGGCGAGGTCGCGGCTATCGAAATCGGGACCGCGCCAATCAACACGAGCGCAAATATAAGACGTCGCACGGGAAGCCTCCTTGTGGTCTAATCGGTAAGATCACCCGGGAACAGGCTCTCGCCGCTGCGGCGAACGATATCATCGGTCGGCGCCGCTTGCCTAGCCCTTCATTCGCGCGGTCCTCGGCCACCGACCTCGCCCTGGCCGGGACTCGCAACTCGTTGCGCCGCCGAAAAGTTTTGAAGGAGTTCGTCGCACTCACTCAAGGGCAGTAGCGCAGCGCCACGCGTGGCGCGTCGTCGCCGCGGCGCCTTAGCGCCGTTTCTGCTTACGAGCGCGAGCTTGAATGGTCCCACTCACTCCGCCCGAGCGCGCCGGACGCGCGTTCGTCGCGCTCGTCTGTGCGCCCTGCAAGGCGGCACTCGTGGCCGTCAACACGCGACGATCCGTGCGCGCGCCGACGCGCGCGGCCAAATCGATGTAGCGAGGTTCGCGCTCTTTCATCCACGCGAGCAACGGACTCGCGATGAAGATCGACGAGTACGCCCCACTCATGAGACCCACGAAGAGCGCCAGACCGTAGTTCTGCAGCGTCGTCGCGCCGAGCAGGTCCGCCCCGATCAGCAATACCGCGAGGACTGGCAAAATGGCGACCAACGAGGTGTTGATCGAACGCGCGAGCGTCTGGTTCATGGAGAGGTTCACCATGTCGCTGTACGTGAGATCGCCGCTCTTCAAGACACCCTGCGTGTTGTCGCGCACCCGGTCGAAGACGACGACCGTGTCGTAGAGCGAGTAGCCGAGAATCGTCAGGATCGCGATCACGGTGTCCGGCGTGATCTGGAAACCGAAGAGCGAGTACACGCCAACCGTGACGAGCAGGTCGTGGACCATCGCGATGAAGGCCGCGACGGCCATCTTCGGCTCGAAACGAATACTGATGTAGGCGACGACGGCGATGAAGAACACGATGAGCGCTTCGAGGGCCTTGTTCGTGATCTGGCCGCCCCAGGTGGGACCGACGTTGCTCGTGGAGACCTGATTGGCGCCCACGTTCGCCGTCTTCGCCATGGCGTTCACGACGTCCGTGGTGATCGTCGCCTGTTGGCTCGCCGGGAGAGCGTTGAGGTCAGCAGTGATCTGATACGTCTTCGAGCCCAACTTTTCGACGTTCGGATGCGTGAGTCCGGCCTTCTCCACCGCGCTCGTCATGTTGGCGATCGTCGTGTGGGGCGCCAGCACTTCCCACGAGCTGCCTCCCTTGAAGTCAATGCCGAGATTGAAGCCGCGAATGGCGAGCGAGCCAATGCCGAGCACGATGATGACGATCGAGACGGTGAACCAGACTTTGCGACGACCAACGAAGTCGACCGTCGTAAGGCCGTGGTAGAGGCGACCGAATCGACCGTAGGTCTTGGGGTCGGCGGGCGCGAAGGTGCCGGTGTCGTTACTCACCCTGCGCTCCCGCGTGCAGGCCGGCGGCCATGGAGAGCTTGGACGTACTGGAAGAACCGCGTCGACCGAGCAGGATCACGAGTGGACGGGTGAAGTACCACGTGATCAAGACGTCCATCAACGTCGACAGACCCAGGAAGAAGGCGAAGCCCTTGACGTCGCCGACGGCGATGATGTAGAGCAAAACGGCGGCGAGCAGGCTCACCGTGTCCGCGGCCAGCACCGTACGCCAGGCCGATCGGAAGCCGCGATCGACCGAGGAACGAACCGAGCGCCCTGCTCGGGCCTCGTCTTTCAATCGCTCGAAGTACACGATGTAACTGTCGACAGTGATGCCAATGGACACAATCAATCCGGTAACACCAGCCAAGTCGAAACTGGGCGCGAAGGCCGTATGGCCGAGCGCCGAGATGATGGCCCACAACAACGAAGCCGTGACCGCGAGGCCGAGCACGATGACGAGACCCAAGGCGCGGTAGTAGACGATGGTGTAGAGCAACACCAACGCGAGGCCGGCGAGGCCCGCACCCAAACCTGCCACGAGGGCCGAGTGGCCGAGCGTCGGCGACACGGTTGTCGTGGTCAAGGCCTGCAAGCGCACGGGCAGGGCACCGAAGTTCATCGCGAGCGCCAGGGTCTGCGCCGACTGCTGGGTGAAGGAACCCGATATCTGACCTTGACCGGCGAAGCTGGAGAAGGCCGCTTGGCCGGGTTGGATGAGAGGCGCGGACTGCACCACACCGTCGAGCTCGATGGCGAGGAGTTGGTGAAAGTTCTGCTGTGCCACCTTGTCCCAGAGGGGGCTGCCCGTCGAGGTGAGGGTGTAGTTGACGACCCAGGCGCCGGCCTGGTTCTGTTGCGCGAGCGCCTTCTTGATCGAGTGACCGGTCATCTCTGACGGTCCCAACACGTAGCGCACGCCTGGCGTACCGAGCAGGGGCAAGAGCACGGTGTCCGCCGGAAGGTCCTTCGGCGGCGGCGTGGACGCGATGTTGGTGAACGCGGGGTCGGGCGCGATATTGGCGGCGCTGCTCGTCGAGGTGTTGACGTTCAAGTTCGCGGCCGTGTCTTGGTACTGCGCGGCGCACGCTGGCAACGTCGAGGTGCTCACGAGCTTTGAGCCCACGGCCGCTTCACACAGGACCGGGCGAAAGAGCAGCTGCGCGGTCTGGCCCACGGCCTGAAGGACCGCGCGCGCGTCCTTCACGCCGGGGACGCTCACGACGACGTCTTTTCCAAGCAAGTTGACCGTGGCCCCCGAGACACCGAGTCCGTCGACACGATTCGTGAGAATGGTCACGACTTCTTGCAAGTCAGCGGTGGAGGCGTGCGTCGTAGGTTTGTAGACCACCGAGAGGCCGCCCGCGAGGTCGAGTCCCAGCTTGGGTCCCCAGCCGAGCGACAACGTCGCCGCGAGAGATCCAAAGGCAATGGCGACGGTGAGAACGAGGCTGACGATCAATGATCGTCGTGATCCAACCTGTGGGGGCATTACTTCGCGTCACCTTCCGTCGGGTGATCGTCGGAGGATTCGGGGACGACGGGGTTGTACTTGCGCGCGATGGCCGAAGGTACGAAGTCCAGTTCCACGCCACCGTCAGTACGAAGCGTGATGAGGTCGCTCGAACTCTTGATGACGGTGCCCACGAAACCACCAATGGTCTGGGCGCGGTCGCCAACCTCGACTTTGCGGGTCTCCAAGCGCGCCGCCTTTTGCTTTCGCGAGCGCGGACGGAGGTAGAAAAAGTAAGCGAAGGCAAAGACGGCGATGTAGATCAGGATGATGTAGGACGAACTGTGAGACGTCGAGGCTTTGGCTGCGTCAAGCAACATATGGAATTCCTTCAGTATCGGACAGAGAAACTCTACTCGCTGGGCGCTGAGTGTTTAGAACAGTCCGCCCGTTCTGGGCTGAATTCCCAGGTGTTCGTACGCTCGTTCCGTCGCCACGCGACCTCGAGGCGTGCGGACCATGAGTCCCGCGCGCAAGAGGTACGGCTCGTACGCGTCTTCGATCGTAAAGGGCTCTTCGCCGCAGGCGTGGGCCAAGGTCGTGAGTCCGACGGGTTGCGCGGCGAACTGATCACAGAGCAACGTCAGGATTCTCCGGTCGATCTTGTCGAGGCCGAACTCGTCGACACCAAAGAGGAGTAGCGCGTCGGTGGCGACCTGGACGTCGAGCTTCTCGTGACCCTTGACCGAGGCGTAGTCGCGCACCCGACGAAGCAGTCGGTTCGCGATGCGCGGTGTGCCACGACTGCGAGAGGCGATGACGGCGGCGGCCTGAGGGTCGAGCGCGACGTTCAACAGACCGGCCGATCGCTGCGCGATCAACGTCAGTTCGTCGACTTCGTAAAGATCGAGTTGGCCAATGAAGCCAAAGCGGTCACGAAGGGGCGCCGCGACGAGTCCCGTTCTCGTCGTGGCCCCGACGAGCGTGAAGTTGGGCAGGTCGAGTCGAATCGACCGCGCCGACGGTCCTCGACCGATCATGACGTCGAGTCGAAGATCCTCCATCGCGGGATAGAGCACCTCTTCGACGGCGCGCGAGAGTCGATGCAACTCGTCGATGAAGAGCACGTCCCCATCTTGGAGATCGGTGAGGAGCGCGGCGAGGTCGCCCGGACGCGACAGGACCGGTCCGGACGTCACACGAAACCCAGATCCCATTTCAGCCGCCACGATGCTCGCGAGTGAGGTCTTACCGAGCCCGGGGGGTCCGGCGAAGAGCAGATGATCGCAGCACTGGTTTCGTGCGCGCGCCGAGCCGAGGACGACCTGGAGGTGGCCGACCAGGTCGCGTTGCCCTACGAAGTCGCCCAACGTCGAAGGACGTAACGAGACTTCCGCGCGTCGCTCAATTTCGCTCGCCTCAGGCGTCACGACGTGGTCGACGAGTTGCTCGAGGTCTATCTCTCGTTTGCTCACGAGTGTCGCAGTCGCTGCAGGGCCGTTCGAAGGGCTTCGGGCTCGCTCGCGGGAAGCACCACGTCACGCAGTGCGTCGCGAACCTCGTGGCTGGTGTAGCCGAGCGCGCGCAGCGCGTCAATGATCGCGGCGTCCACGTGCTCAGCGGGCGCTGCGGGCTCGAAGGCGTTGTCCGTCAGGACCTTGCCCTTGAGCTCGAGCACGATGCGACTGGCGGTCTTTGGTCCGATCCCCGAGATCGTCGCGACCTTCTTGGCGTCGTCACTCTCGATCGCGTGGGCCAACTCGGCGACACTCATGGTTCGAAGAGCCCCGAGGGCCGTCGACGGACCGACGCCCGGCGTCACGAGCAAGAGTTCGAAGAACTCTCGGTCCTCGATCGTGTGAAAGCCGAAGAGCTGGATGGCGTCCTCACGAACCACGGTGAAGATGAAGAGTTCCACCAGCTCGTCGAAGGGCGGCGGGTCGGCGCTCGCGACGTGTACCTCGTAGCCGACACCCTGCACGTCGACGAGGAGGGCACCGTTTCTCAGTTGGTGCGTCACGCGCCCACTGAGCCAGCCGATCACGCGCGACTTCCTAGGGGGTAGCGCCGCTCGGTTCGAACGATCATGAAGTACGCGATCGCGAGTGCCAGCGCGTCCGCGGCGTCGGCCGGACGGGGAATCTCGGTCAAGCCGCAGAGCTTCGCGACCATGCCCTGCACTTGGGACTTGCTGGCCGCGCCGTAACCGGTCACGGCGAGCTTCACCTCTTGAGCCGTGAACTGGCGAACAGCGACGTCCTCACCGCCCGCGAGCGCGATCGCGACACCACTGGCTTGGGCGACGGGGATGGCGGTCCGGGCGTTTCGTTGATAGAAGACCCGTTCGACGACGACCGCGTCGGGGCTCGTAACCCTCATGAGCTCATCGAGTTCGACGTGGAGTTGGCGAAGTCGTCGTTCGACGGGGCTCTTCGGGTCCGTTTCGATAGTCCCGGCTCGAATCGCTTTGAACGACTCCACTCCGTCGAAAGACCCTTCGACGAGGCCGAACCCACAGCGGGTCAGACCTGGGTCGATTCCGAGTACGAACATACGTTCGATGTTAATCCGCCGCGGCCGCGAAACAGAGGAATTAACCGTCGTAACTCGCCAGGAGATCGTCGGCGATATCGAAGTTGGCGTAGACGTTTTGCACGTCGTCGTGATCGTCAATGGCGTCCATCAAACGCAGAATCTTCTTGACTTCGGCTTCCTCGGTCACGGGAATGGTGTTCTGCGCGACGAGCGTGAGATCGGCACTTTGGACCTTCAGGCCCTGCTTCTCCAGCGCGTCGCGCACGATCGCGACGTCGTGGGGCTCGGTCGTGACGGTGTAGTTCTTACCGTTGGCCTCGTAGTTCTCGGCCCCCGCCTCCATGATCCACTCGAGGAGCTGGTCTTCGTCGACCGGACCTTCTACTTCCAAGACGCCCTTGCGATCGAACTGCCACGAGACCGCGCCTGGTTCGGCGATCGCTCCCCCGTTCTTTCCGAAGAGGTGCTTGATCTCGGCGCTCGTGCGGTTGCGATTGTCGCTCAACGTCTCGACGATGACGGCGACACCACTGGGTCCGTAGCCCTCGTAACTGATGGCCTCGTAACGCACGCCTTCGAGCTCGCCCGTACCTCGTTTGATGGCCCGTTCGATCGTGTCGAGGGGCACCGAGGCCTCACGGGCCTTCTGGAACATCGTGCGCAGCGCGGCGTTGGTGTTGGCGTCGCCGCCGCCCTCACGCGCGGCGACTTCGACTTGGCGGATGAGTTTGGCGAAGACCTTGGCGCGCGCTGAGTCTTTGGCGCCCTTACGATGTTTGGTCGTTGCCCACTTGGAGTGGCCGGACATAGTTCCTCCTGCCTCGAAGGGCTTGATAATCGTAGCGAGAATTAGATCGAGTCGAGAAAGAGCTGGTGCAGGCGCGCGTCACCAGTCAACTCGGGGTGAAACGACGCGGCCCAGACCTGGTTCTGACGAACGAAGACCGGATGCTCACCCAGCGCGTCACCGTGGTCGAGCGTCGCGAGCACTTCAACGTTGTCCCCGTACGATTCGATCCTCGGCGCGCGTATGAAGACCCCCGCGACGGTGCCGACGCCCCTCACGTCGAGCGCCGACTCGAAACTTGCGATCTGGCGGCCGTAACCGTTGCGGCGCACCGAAAGCGACAGCGCCGCGTAGCTCCACTGGTCGCTACGACCGTCGAGGACGTTCGCACTCAACAAGATCAGTCCCGCGCACGTCCCAAAGACCGGAAGTCCCTCGTGGAGCCGGTCGGCGAGCACGTCCTTCAGTCCGGACGTTTCGAGGAGATGGGCGATCGTGGTCGACTCGCCTCCGGGTAGTACCAGGGCGTCCACGCCGTTGAGCTGTTCGACGGTTCGGACCTTGACGACTTCGCTTCCCAAGGACTCGAGCGTCGAGACGTGCTCTCCCACGTCGCCTTGCAGCGAGAGGACCCCGACGCGCTTCACTACCAACCGCGCTCGGCGAGACGCTGCTCGAGCGTCGCGGTCTCCCAACCCTTCATGGCCGAGCCGAGACCGGTCGACACTTTTGCCACGACGCTCGGGTCCTCGAAGTGGGTCGTAGCCTCGACGATGGCCTGAGCCATGCGCGCGGGGTCTTCACTCTTGAAGATGCCCGAACCGACGAAAACGGCTTCGGCGCCGAGTTGCAAGACGAGCGACGCGTCGGCCGGCGTCGAGATGCCACCGGCGCAGAAGAGCGGCACGGGGAGCCGACCGGCCTCAGCCACCTCTTGGACGAGGGCGAGCGGTGCCTGCAGATCCTTCGCGAGCGCGTAGAGCTCGTTGGCGTCGGCGCTGTGCAGTCGGCGCATCTGGGCGTTGATCGTGCGCAGGTGACGAACAGCCTCGACGACGTTGCCGGTTCCCGCTTCGCCCTTGGAACGGATCAGGCACGCGCCCTCGCTAATACGGCGCAGGGCCTCACCCAAGTTCGTCGCGCCACAGACGAAGGGGACGGTGAAGGGCCACTTGTCGATGTGGTTCTCTTCGTCGGCCGGTGTCAGTACTTCAGACTCGTCGATGTAGTCGACGTCGAGGGCTTGGAGGATCTGGGCCTCGGCGAAATGACCGATGCGCGCCTTGGCCATGACGGGAATCGTGACGGCGGCCTGAATCTCTTGGATCATCAGGGGGTCGCTCATTCGAGCGACGCCGCCGTCGCGGCGGATGTCGGCCGGCACTCGTTCGAGGGCCATGACGGCGACGGCGCCCGCGTCTTCGGCGATCTTCGCCTGTTCCGGGTTCACGACGTCCATGATCACGCCACCGCGCAACATGTCGGCCAGGCCCCGCTTGACGAGCGCCGAGCCGGTGACCGAAGGATTCGTAGAAGAACTCATAGTCCCAGCCTAACGGTGTGGCTCTACCACTCTTCGAGGGCTCGCGCTCTCAGCTCGACGTCATCGAGGTCACCGAGGTCGCGCTCGCGCTGATCACTCCACTGATTGAAGAAGACCCAACGCCACTGGGCGTAGGTCGACGAGGAGAAGAACGAGTCGGCGGCGAGCTGTTGGCGCGCGCACTTTCGTAGGGCGCCGGCCAGTCCCAGCGGGTAGCGAATGCTCGCCGCGGCGACTTCGTCGGCCCGGTACGCCATGCCACTACCCGCGAACTTGCGGCAAGCGTCGTCACTGAGGGTCGTGACGGCCGCCAGGCTTTCGCGGTCCAAGAGCCCGAGGCGCTGGCGCGCGAGGCAGTGCGCGACGACGCCCTCAAGTTCAATGAGTTCGAAGTCCTGCATCAACGAGCTGGTCACGAAGAGCGAAAACTTGCTGCCGTCGGGAACGAGGGCGGCGTTGTAGCAGGCGTCTCGGACGATGAACGCGCTGACGTTGTCGACGCCAAAGGTCGCGGCCAGCCGGTCGAGCACCGTGACGAGCCGCGACCGCTCGACGGCTTCGCCTCCGGGCGAGAACTGTGCGAGGAACTTCGCGCCGAGCGTTTGACCGCGCTGGGCGTAATTCGCGACGGCCCGTCGAAGTTCCCACGCGTAGACGAGCACCAACACGACACCCACGGCTGGCAACCAGGGCGCGACGACGAAGCCCGCGATGAGGGCGAGCGCCACGACCCCCACCACCGTCGTCTGAGGAAGACGGCGACGAAGGGCGAAGCGACGAAGGACGCGTTCGTTGTCCTGGCGCTCGGACGTCGAGGGCGTGTAGGGGTTCTGCCACGAGGGATCGAGCACCGGCGCGACGTAACGGGCCCCGCGATCTCTCGATACGTGCGGGCGGCGAGAACGCGGCCGTTGCTTGGTTGCCACGTCCCAAGGCTACTTGGTTGCTTGAAATCGCTTTCGCGCCGCGTCGTAGCGTTGTTCGTACTCGTCCATCAGCGCGTCCATCGACCACCGTTCGGCGTGCTCGCGCGCCGCGGCGATCTTCTTCGCGCTCTCGCCCTCGAGGGCACGAATGATCGCGCCCTCGAGCGAGGAGACGTTGCCGGGCGTGAAGATCGTCGCGAACTGGCCGGCCGCCGCGCGATAGCCCTCGATGTCACTGGCAACGACCAGCGTCTCGCTGGCCATGCCCTCGAGGAGGACGAGTCCGAAGCTCTCTCCACGCGTGGAGGGCGCGATGAGCGCGTCCGCGCGACGAAGCCACGCACGCTTCTCTTCGTCGCTGACGGGTCCAATGAAGACGATTCGCTGCGAACGAGCGGCGAGCGCTTGGAGTCGAACGCGTTCGGGTCCGTCGCCCGCGATCACGAGCAGCCACGGTCGCTCACTGCGGGCGTTGTGGTGGTGCGCCGCTTCGACCGCGGTGGCGACGCTCTTCCTCTGTTCGAGGCGCCCGACGTAGAAGAGCACCGTCTCGTCGGAACGCTGCCGCGGCGTCGCGACGAAGCGATCCATTTCGAATCCGTTGAACAACACGTCGCTCTTCAAGCCGCAGGCGTCCTCGATCGTTCGCGCCGCGGCCTTACTCACCGAGACCGCCGCGTCGAGGCGCGTCGAGAGTCGCTCGAGCAGGGCCTTGGTGTAGCGCAGTGCGGGGCCGCTCCCACTTCGATGAAACGTGGCCAGGGCCGGATGTGCGTGACGGCGCAACAACGACCAGCCGAGGAGGGGCGCGAAGGGCTCGTGAAAGTGCACGACGTCGGGATTGAAGGCGTCGACCGCTTCTCGCGCGCGCCACGCCGCCAGCGGTGAAATCGTGAGGGGCGCCCTGGAGCCGTTGGCTGGGAACGACCAGCGCGGTCCGAGACGTACCACCCTCGCCGGCGTGTCGTAGACGGTGTCGTCGCTCGCGTCCGGGGCCACGATGAGTACTTCGTGACCGCGCGCGCTGAGGACGCGACTCATGGCGAGGACTTGTTCCTGTACTCCCCCGTAAACGCTAAGCGCGTAGGGCGAAACGAGGGCGACGCGCTTGACGCTCACGAGGGGAATCGTGACTCGAGGACGTGCCACTGCTCGGGCGCGCGTCGGATGAGACCTTCAAGTTCTCGGCTGAGCGCTTGCGTGACGCGCGTCACGTCATCGCGCAGTCGCTTCGAGCGTTCGGCTGGAATCGGTGGGGTCACCACCGCGAAGTGGTCACGGCCCGGCCCGGTGTAGCACGCCGCCGCCACCAGCGTCGCACCCGTTCGCAGCGCGAGCGTGGCGGGTCCGGCGGGCAACGTCACGTGTTCCCCGAAGAACTCCACCGTCACGCCGTTCCCTTGCAGGTCGCGATCGCAGAGCAGGCCGACGACCTCGCCGCGACGCAACGTCGACAACAACACGGACCCGGCTCGATCGTTGAGCGGTTCGATGCGAATCCCGATCGACTCGCGCTTCGCTTTGAACCACTCGAACAGCGCGGGCGGCTCGAGGACCTCGGCGACGGCCGTCATTCCAAGACCCACCGAGTTGAGAAACGAGCCACCCCACTCCCACGAACCCATGTGCGGCAGCGCCACGACGACGCCCCGACCGCGTTGCTTCGCCTCTTGGAGATGTTCGAGTCCCTCGGCGATGCAGAAGCGATCGTAGATGGCCGTCTTGGACAGCCCGGGGAGTTTCGCTCCTTCGGCCCAGTACTGGCCGTAACTTCGAAAACCGCGAACCACGAACTCGTCAAGGAGATCGGCCCTCGCGTGCGATCCGGGCGCCGCGAGGGCGTGATCAATATTGTCGCGAAGATTCTCTCGCTTCACCCGGTCGCGTCGACCGAGCGCGGACGACACCGAACGCGCCAGCGCGACGTCGAGGCGTTCCGGTAGGACCTCCATGGCGGCGCCCATCGCCTTGAAGAGTGCGACGCGCGCCGAGGTCGTCACGACTAGTGACGCGAAGAGCGGCTAAGTCCTCGTCGGAGACGCCGACTGTGCTGGCGAGCACGAAGCGTCGACGTCGTAGAAGGGGCCGGGCGGGCGGCAACTTGCCACACGCGCCAGAATCGTCCACCGGCCGTCATCGCCGTGAGGACCAGCATGATCCAGAGCACTGGAATGAAGATGGGCGTCGCGAGGAGACCGACGCCGAGGAGGATCATTCGTTCGGCGCGCTCCATGAGTCCGCCTTTGGCCACGAGTCCCAGACTCTCCGCCTTCGAGCGTTGGTAGGAGATCATGAAGGTCGTCGTGAGGATCGCGAAGGGAAGCAGCACGAGTTGGCCGTGGTGATGTGCCGTCAAGTAGTAGGCCGCGCCGCCGAGAATGATGGCGTCGGCGACGCGGTCCGAGACCGAGTCGAAGAAACTACCGCGCTGGCTGGCGCGATGCGAGGCCTTGGCGACGGGGCCATCGAAGAGATCGTGGAAACCCGTCAGGGTCAACAACACGACGGCCCAGTAGTGCAGGCCCACCGCGATGGCCCAGGCCGTCGCGCCGGCGAAGACGAGGCCCGACGCCGTGAGGACGTCGGCGGAAAAACCTATTCGAACGAGCCAGCGACCGATCGGCGCGGTCGTCGCGTCTACCGACTGGCGAAACTTGCCGTCGAACATCGACCCTCTTGGCTCATGGTGGCGAGTCTAGTTGTACCCGCCGGTAACACTCGGCTCAAAGAACCGCGTGGACCTTGCGCCACGTGGATTCGAGCGACTCGGGCAGGACGCGCGTTTCGCCAATGGTCGTCATGAAATTGGTGTCGCCGTGCCAGCGCGGCAGCGCGTGCGCGTGGAGGTGCTTGGGAATGCCCGCGCCGGCTGCGTGTCCGAGATTCATCCCCACGTTCATCCCGTCGGGACCGTAGGCCGCGTTCAGCGCGCGAATCGTGTCGCGCAGTACGAGAAAGAAGTCCGTGTACTCCTCGTCGCTCAGTTCTTCGAGCGCGCCCACGTGACGCGTCGGCAGTACGAGTAGGTGGCCCGATCCGTAGGGAAAGGCATTGAGCACGACGAACGAGAACGCGGTCTTTTTCAAGACGCCCGTCGACTCGTCGACGGGCTCCAGGGCGAGCACGCAAAAAACGCACTTGCTCGGGTCCTGATCGAGTTCACCGCCGAACGCGCTCGAGACGTACTCTTCGCGCCACGCCGCCGAGAAACGCTCGAGGGGCACTAGGGCGCCTCGGGCGAGGCGTGACGCTCGATCTCGTTCACGAGTCGTTCGAGGAACACGCCCACCGAGACACCGCGGTCGGGATCGTTCGAACCGCGCGCGTTGACGCCGAGGGTTCCCCTTTCGACGTCGTCGTCGCCAACAACGACCAGGTACGGGATCTTTTCGAGCTTCGCCTTGCGAATGCGTGCGCCCAACGGTTCGCTGGCGGGCTCGACGCTCACGCGCACGCCAACGGCGCGTAGCAGCTCCGCCACTTCGTAGGCGTAGTCGTCGTGGACATCGCGCACGCCGAGCACGCGGACCTGCTCGGGGCAGAGCCACGTGGGAAGGTTGCCCGCGTAGTGCTCGATCAACACCGCCATAAACCTCTCCACCGAACCGAAGAGGGCTCGGTGAATCATGATGGGGCGTTGACGCGAGTTGTCGGACGCTACGTAGGTGGCGTCAAAATTCTTCGGCTCCTGAAAGTCCAGCTGAATGGTCGACAGCTGGTGCGTCCGACCGATGGCGTCACGCGCCTGCACGGAAATCTTTGGTCCGTAGAAGGCGCCACCACCGACGTCGAGCGTCAGTTTGAGCCCCGCCTTCTTCGCCACCGTGTCAAGCGTTGCTTCGGCCTCGTCCCATTCGATGTCGGATCCGACCGACTTCTCGGACGGGCGCGTCGAAAGTTCCAGGTAGAACTCGCTGAGGCCGAAGTCACGAAACAGGTTGAGTACGAAGTTAAGCGCGGTTTCGATTTCGTCGGCCATCTGCTCTCGCGTGCAAAAGATGTGAGCGTCGTCTTGCGTCATACCGCGCACACGCGTGAGACCCTGGACGACACCCGAGAGCTCGTAGCGATACACCGAGCCGAACTCGAACATTCGTAGCGGCAAGTCGCGGTAACTGCGGGGTCGAGCCTTGTAGATGAGGAGGTGAAACGGACAGTTCATTGGCTTCAGGTAGTACTTCTGTCCCTCGTCGAGGACCATGGGCGGGTACATCGACTCCGCGTACCAGTCCAGGTGTCCCGACGTCTCAAAGAGCTCCGCCTTCGAGATGTGGGGCGAGTAGACGAACTCATAACCCGAGACCTCGTGGCGGTGACGCGAATACTCCTCCATCACGCGTCGAATGATGCCGCCCTTCGGATGAAAGACCGCGAGTCCGGGACCCAGTTCGCTCGGGAAGGAAAAGAGGTCTAGTTCGTGTCCGAGTTTGCGGTGATCGCGTGCTTCGGCCTCTTCGAGTTGCGTGAGGTGAGCGCTGAGGGCGTCCTTCGACTCCCACGCGGTGCCGTAGATTCGCTGCAACTGGGGGTTCTTCTCATCCCCGCGCCAGTAAGCGCCCGCGACTCGCGTTAACTTGAAGCTGCCGAGACGCGCCGTCGAGGGGACGTGCGGACCGCGACAGAGATCCACGAACGCGCTCGTGTTCGAGTACGTGGACACGACGGAGGGACCGGCCGTCTCCACCAAGTCCTCCCCGTGGTCCCCGCGCGCGACGGCTTCGATGATCTCGATCTTGAAGGGCTGATCCTTGAAGATCGCCAGGCCCTCGTCAATCGAGCACTCCGAACGGACAAAGGGTTGATCTTCGGCGATGATCGCGCGCATCTCCGCGTCGACGCGAGCCAGGTCGTCGTCACTAAAGTGGGCGCCACCAGGTAGTTCGAAGTCGTAGTAGAAACCGTCATCGATGGCGGGTCCGATCGCGTAGTGCGCCCCTGGCCAGAGTCGCGTGACCGCCTGCGCCATGACGTGCGCGCTCGAGTGGCGAAGGACCTCTCGACCGTCATCGCTCGCCGGCGTGACGATCGCAACGCGATCGAGGTCGGCCAGGCGTGTCGACAGGTCGGTGAGCACGCCGTTGACGCGCGCCGCGAGAGCGTCTTTCGCCAGGCGATTGCCAATGACCGCGGCCAGGTCGAGCGCGGTCGATCCCTCGCCCAGAGTGCGAACGCTGCCGTCGGGTAACTCTACGTTGAGGTCGGTCATGGTGGCCTTTCGCTTGCTACAGCGTAATGCCAAGCAGCGACGCCGCCGAAGCGACGTTGGCGCCGGCGTGCGCGGCGGCGTCGATCGCGCGAAGGGCCGCGGGCGTGTTCAAGTCGTCGTCGAGCGCGTCGCGCACGTCGTCGAGCACCGACGAGGCCCGACCCGTCGTCAACGTCGAGCGCCACGTCGCGAGTCTCGACTGCGCGTGCAGCAACAGCTCATCGCGCCACTCCCAGTCGTCGCGGTAGAACTGGTCGAGGAGCGACAGTCGAACGGCCGCGGGCTCAGAGCGCTGTACGAGGTCGTGTACGAAGACCAGGTTTCCCAGTGACTTACTCATCTTGATGCCGTCGAGCGCCACGATGCCCACGTGCATCCAGGTCTTGACGAACGCAGCGCCCGTGACCGACTCACTCTGGGCCGCTTCGCACTCGTGGTGGGGAAAGGCCAGGTCGCGTCCGCCACCGTGCACGTCCACCGTTTCGCCCAACTCGCGAAGCGCCAACGCCGAGCACTCGATGTGCCAGCCCGGTCGCCCCGCGCCCCAGCGTGACTCCCACGCTGGTTCGTCCTCGAGCGAAGGCTGCCAGAGCACGAAGTCGAGGGGGTCGCGCTTGTTGGGATCGTCGGGTCGTCCGCCGTGAATCGCCGCGAGGTCAAGCATCGCGCCGCGGCTCTCGTGACTAACCTGCCCAAAGCGCGGAAACTTCGAGACTTCGAAGTAGACCGAACCCTCGACTTCGTAGGCGAATCCTTGATCGAACGTCTGGCCGATCAGCGTCAAGATCTCGGGAATGGCGCCCGTGGCCCGTGGCTCGGCGTAGACGGGCAACAGATTTATGAGTTTCATGTCGCGCTCGAACGTGACCATCTCCTGGGCGGCGAGATCGAGATAGTTGACGCCCAGTTCTCTCGCCTTGCGCAAGATGTCGTCGTCAACGTCGGTGACGTTTCGCACGCAACGCGTCTCGTGCCCGGCGTCGCGGAGGCGGCGTGTCAAGACGTCGAAGGAAAGGTACACGAAGGCGTGGCCCAGGTGCGCCGAGTCGTAGGGCGTGATGCCACAGCTGTACAGCGTCGCGACGGGTCCGACCTCGAGCGGGTAGACCCCGCGACGAGCACTGTCGTAGAGCTGCATCAGTGCGAGAATCCAGCGAACTTCACGTAACTGTGCACCTTGTGGCGAATATTGATCGACACGCACACTGACGTGAAGCCCTCGACGGCGCTGGCGAGCGACATCGATCCCGCGACGATGGCGTGCAGACCCGGCATCTCGTCAACGACGCGTGCCACGGCTTCTCGGGCCCCGTCGTCGTCGGAGAAGATGACGACATCCGCGTCGAGTCCGCTGTCGAGATTCTCCATCTCACTGGCCGGCAAGTGGTGAAAGGCGCCGACGACGACGCTCTCGGGCAGGGCGAAGGCCAACTGCGCCGCCATCGAACCCCGTGGGGGGTAGATCGGTACGAGTTCCTTTCCCTCGCGCGCGAGCGCGTTGACCATGGAGACGACCGTTTTGTTGGCCAGCGAACTCCTCACGGCGCTCACGGTCGCGACCGCCGAATCCCACGGCGTAGCCACGATGACGAGGTCGCACGCGGCCGCCGCGTCGTTCGACGCGCCCCGCACGGCGCCGTCACCGCGCGCGTGCAGCGTGCTCGCGATCTCACGCGCGCGCGTCTCGTCGCGTGATCCGATCACGACGCTGTAACCCGCACTGGCGAGACGAATCGCGACGCCGCGTCCCGCCGCACCGGTACCTCCCAAGATGCCCACCGTCGTCATTGTCGTCCCCGTTGCTCCTGATTGCCTAGAACTACGCTAACAAGATGGCACTTCTAGAAGATCACCGCATCTTGGTCACCGGCGTCCTCACCGAGGACTCCCTGGCCTACGGCATCGCCAAGCGCGCGCTCGAAGAAGGCGCGACGATCGCCCTTTCGGGGGCCGGTCGGGGCACGTCACTCACCCGGCGTACCGCCAAGAAGCTGGGTGACGTCGGTGAGATCATCGAACTCGACGTGACGAGCCCCGATCAGATCGCCGCGGCGGTGCTGGAAGTCGACTCCCGATTTGGGCGCCTGGACGGAATCGTCCACGCCATTGCCTTCGCCCCCCAGACGTGTCTCGGCGGCGGGATGTTCGTCGCGCCCTTCGACGACGTCTCGACCGCGATGCACGTCTCCACGTACTCACTCGCTGCCCTGGTCGGGGCCTTTCGCCCCCTCATGCAAAAGAGCACGTCCCCCGGCGGCGCCTCGGTCGTCGCGCTCGACTTCGACGGCACGCGGGCCTATCCGATGTACGACTGGATGGGCGTCATGAAGGCCACCCTCGAGTCTCTCGGTCGCTACCTGGCGCGCGAGGTCGGCTCCGACCATATCCGCGTCAACATGCTCGCCGCGGGTCCCATTCGAACGATCGCCGCCAAGTCGATCCCGGGATTCTCGCTGTTCGAAGACACCTGGAGTGAGCGCGCCCCCTTGGGATGGGACGTGAACGACTCCAGTGCCGTCGCCGACACCGCCGTCGCGATGCTCTCGCCGCTCCTGCGGGGCACGACCGCTTCGGTCATCCACGTCGACGGCGGCGCGCACGCCATGGGCTAGTCGTCTTCTTGACCCCGGAACTGCGTTTCGTAGAGATCACGGTAGAGACCAGCGCGCGCGTGAAGTTCGGCGTGCGTGCCTCGCTCGACGATGCTTCCGTCATCCACGACGAGGATTTGATCGGCGTTGCGGATCGTGGAGAGACGATGCGCGATGACGAGCGACGTTCGTTCCTTCATCGTCTCGTCAAGCGCGCGCTGCACGGCCGCCTCACTCTCGGCGTCGAGGTGAGCCGTCGCTTCGTCGAGGACGACGAGGTGCGGCGCCTTCAGGAGTAGTCGAGCGAGGGCGACGCGCTGCTTCTCGCCACCCGACAAGCGATATCCACGCTCGCCCACCACCGTCGAGAGACCCATCGGCAACGTCGAGACGAGGTCCGCGATCTGTGCGGAAGCGAGCGCGCGCGCGATCTCGTCGTCCGTGGCGTCGGGCTTGGCGAACAACAAGTTGGCGCGAAGGGTGTCGTGAAAGAGGTGCGCGTCTTGCGTGACGACACCGACCGTCGCGTTCAGCGACGCCGTCGTGGCCCTTCGCAGATCGACACCGTTAATCGACACCGATCCCGCGTCGACGTCGTAGAGCCGAGAGACCAGCATCGAGATCGTCGTCTTGCCCGCTCCGCTTGGTCCGACGAGCGCCGTCATCGTGCCGGGTTCGACGGCGAAGGAGACGTCGTGTAGCACGGCGGTGCGCGGTGTGTCATCAAGTCGCGCGACGGCTTCGAGCGAAGCGAGTGAGACGTCTTCGGCGCCCGGGTACGAGAAATCGACGTGCTCGAAGCGAAGTTGGGCCGGACGTGCGGGAATCGCCACCGCGTCCGGGCTCTCCTTGATCATTGGCTCGAGGTCGAGAACCTCGAAGAGTCGCTCGAAACTAACCATGGCGGACATGTAGTCAATGTTGAGGTTCGACAGCTGGGTCAAGGGACCGTAGAGGCGAGCCAAGTACGCCGTCAGCGCCACGACCGTGCCGACGGCCAACACCCCGTGCACGGCCTCGACCCCGCCGAAGCCGTAGGCGAAGGCCGTGGCGAGGGACGCGGTGAGCGAGAGCGAGACGAAAAAGAACCGCTGGTAGGTCGCCTGGTGAATGCCGATGTCGCGCACTTGCGCGGCGCGCTGCTCGAACGCGGCGCGCTCCTCATTGGGGCGACCAAAGAGTTTCACGAGCATCGCGCCGGCGACGTTGAAGCGCTCGCTCATCACCATGTTCATTTCGGCGTTCAGTTCCATTCCTCGCTGGAAGAGCGTGCCGAGCTTTCTTCCCACGCGCCGTGCCGGGATGAGGAAGACGGGCAATAGCACGAGCGCCACCAACGTGATCGGCACGCTCAGGGTCAACATGACGACGAGAATGATGAGCACGAGCACGACGTTGCCCACCACGTTTGAGAACAGGTCGGTGAAGGCTTGCTGTGCTCCTACCACGTCGTTATTGAGCCGACTTATCAACGCGCCCGTTTGGGTCCTCGAGAAGAACGCGATCGGCATCTCTTGTATATGGCGAAAGACTTCGGCGCGCAGGTCGTAGATCAGTCCCTCGCCAATAATGGCCGAGATCCTTCGCTCCACCAACTGCAACGCGGCGTCGCCGAGCGCGAGCACCGCCGTCGCGAGGGCGAGTCCGATGACGAGGTCGGCGCGATGACGATGGATGCCAACGTCGATGATCTCACGCAGTAACAGCGGCGACACCGACGAGATCACGGCGTCCACGATGACGACGGACAGAAAGATGACGAGGGCCGGGCGGTAGTGCTTGGCGAACTTCAGGATCCGTGGCAGTGTGCCCTTCTTCAGCTGATGCTGGAGGATCTTTCGGTCTCGCGACAGCGACCGCATTCCAAGTCGAACGCCGCCGGCGCCCCCGTGCATACTCATGTCAACCCCTCCGTAGATGCAGTGTAGGAAGAGAGTTGGTGGCGACAAGCGTTGCCGCGACTGGTGTGGATCGGACTACGAGTGCGATGGAGCCGTGCGTCTCGAGGTCGAAACCGTGCGTGACGCTAGGCGGTGAGGGCGCTCACCACGATGATGACGCCGAGCGTCATCATGACGCACGCGCCGATCGTTCGCAGAACGACGAGTCGCGCCGCGGAGCTCGAGAGCCACTCTCGAGCCGTACCCGCGATGAGGCCCCACGTGGAGTCACTACAGAAGGCCATCACGCTGAAGATCGCGCCGAAGGTCAACAGCTGCACCGTAACGTTCCCCTTTGTTGGCTCCACGAAGTGCGGGAAGACCGCGGCGAAGAACACCAGCGACTTTGGATTCAAGATCCCCACCACGAAACCCTGCCGGACCACCGTGAACGACGAAGGTCGCCGATCTTCACGTTTGGCCATGGCCCTCGCGTGTTCGTGTCGGTGGCGCATCGCGTCGTACCCGAGCCACAAGAGATACGAGCCACCCGCGATCTGCAAGACGACGGAGAAGACCTTGGAGTGCGAGAGGAACGGACCGAGGCCGACGGCGACGACCACTGACAGCACGAGGGTTCCGACGCTGTTGCCGAGCACGGTGAGGACCGCGACGCTACGGCCCCACGCGACACCGCGGGCCAACGTAAAGAGCACGCTCGGACCCGGCACGATGATGATCGCCATCGACGCCACCAAGAACGTCGCGAGTTGTCCCCCGCCGATCACTTGGCAAACCGTCGCACGAGGAGTTCGGTCGCTCGAAGATTCGCGCCGAAGCTGAAGCCAATGGTCGCGGCGAAGAAAGCGGTACCCACGCCGACCGTTCCCCCCATCAGCCAGCCCGCGACGAGCACGCACGCTTCCAACGTGAGGCGAACGTAGACCACGCTGACGCGCAGGCGACGGTGCAGACCCGTCATCAACCCGTCCCGCGGCCCCGGACCGAGCCCCGTCGTGAGGTAGAGGGCACTGCCGGCGCCGATCGCGAGCACGGCGCTCACGACGTAGACGACCTTTAACCACGAGGCTTCGGGAACAGCGAGATTGGTCGACGCAAGGTCGAGCACGTAGGCAATGATGATCAAGTTAGCGAGCGTGCCAAGTCCGGGGCGTTCGCGTAGCGGGAGCCAGCCCAGCAACACGACGACGCTGATGGCTGCGGTGGACCAACCGAGCGACCAGTGCGTGTGACGAGAGACACCCTGGGCGAACACGGTCCAGGGCGTGGCGCCCCACTGAGCCTCGACGAGCAGACCTTCGCCGAATCCAAAGAGTGAGAGACCGAGCACCAACGGCAACGCCATTCGGGCTCGAAACGACCACGAACTCTTCGCTCGCCACGGTGTCTCGGGGATCTTGTGGCTCAGCTTCATCGTCGGAGCAACGATAGTCGCGCCCTCGGCGACGTCGGCCCCGTCGCGCGGCGTCACCGTCGACGAGATCGACGTAACTTTATGAAATGACCGCGCGCCTCGTCCACTTCCCCGACGCGTTCTCGTGGGGTACCTCGACGTCGGCGTACCAGATCGAGGGCGGCAACACGAACACCGATTGGTGGCGTTTCGAGCGAGCCAAGGGGACAACCGCGGTCGAGGTCTGCGGTGACGCGTGTGACTCGTGGAACCGCTACGAAGAGGACCTCGACATTCTCGAGTCGCTCGGTCTCAACGCCTTTCGCCTCTCGGTGGAGTGGGCGCGCGTCGAACCGGAGCAGGGCAGGTTCTCCGACGAGGCCCTCGATCACTACCGCGCGGTCCTCGTCGCGTGCCGTGAGCGCGATATCGTACCCGTCGTCACACTGCACCACTTCACCCTGCCGCTCTGGGTAGCCGACCAGGGTGGCTTCGAACACCCCGACATCGCCCAGTGGATGGCCGTCTACGCCACCCGGGTTGGCGCCGCGCTGGGCGACCTGATCGGAATCGCCTGCACGATCAATGAACCCAACATCGTCGCGGTCATGGGCTACCTGCTCGGACTCTTTCCACCCCAGGTCACCAGTTGGGAGCGCTTCGTTGAAGTGAACGAGACGATGCGCGCCTGTCACGCCGCCGTACGCCAGGCGTTGCGAGAAGGGCCGGGCGACTTCCCGATCGGCCTGCCCCTTTCGATGCAAGAGTACGAAGCGCTACCGGGATGCGAAGACCGACTGGAGACGTTTCGCACTGAGATGGAGGACAAGTACTTGTACTCTCTTCGTGGCGACGACTACGTGGGCGTGCAGTGCTACACCAAGCTCATCCTCGGTCCCGACGGCGTGGTGAGTGAGCCCGACGGGGAGTTGACCGATATGGGTTACCTCTTCTGGCCCCAGAGCGTCGAGTACACCGTTCGTCGGGCCGCCGCGCTGACCAACGTGCCCATCATCATGACCGAAAACGGCATCGGAACCGCCGACGACGCTCAGCGCGTGCGCTACCTCACCGAGGCGCTCAGTGGCGTTCGAAGACTCCTCGACGACGGAGTCGATCTGCGCGGCTACTTCCAATGGTCGCTCCTCGACAACTTCGAGTGGACCTTGGGCTATCGACCCAAATTCGGGATCGTGGCCGTCAATCGCACCACGTTCGCGCGCACCTTGAAACCCTCAGCCACGTGGTTTGCTGACGCGACGCGGCACTTCTTTACAACTGCGTGACACATTGGCCGTTTCGTCGAGAATCGAACGCGCGGCCACCTACGATTTGTGTAGTGAAATCGTTCGAACACCCCCGTTGCTGAACGGTTTCTCAGCCACCAACGAGGAGGGTCATGCGTCACCAGTCACTTCTTCATCGAGCGGGCCTCCAAGGCCGACTCGTGGGCTGGGCCGGTGCCGTCGCGTTGATCGTTGGACTCTTCGTGTTCGGCGTGCCCACGGGCACGACGATCTCCTCGGCCGCGGCGACTCGCGCGTGCGCCACCTCGGACCTCGTCATCTGGCTGAACACCGTTGGTAACGGCGCTGCGGGCAGTTCGTACTACGACTTGAACTTCACGAACCTGTCGCCCCACGCGTGTACCCTCGTGGGCTACCCAGGCGTGTCGGGCGTTTCCTTGACGAATCGACAAGTCGGCGGGAGCGCCGCTCGCAACAACACGATCGCGCCCGCCGTCATTACGCTCACGAGCGCGCTCAGCGCGAGGGGGCTCCTCTCCGCGGCCATGCAGAACACGGCGACGGTGATCTTGCAGATAACCGAGGTGGGGAACTTTCCCTCCGCGACGTGCCGCGAAGTCTCGGCCGCGGGACTGCGCGTGTACCCGCCCGGTCAGTCCAGGTCAAAGATCGTCGCTTTTCCCTTCGCGGCCTGCGCCAAAGTTGGTCCGCGTTATCTCCACGTCGAAGCGATTCAGAAAGACGTCGTTCTGAACTGACCGGGCGTATCCTCGCGCCGTCGCTCGAGGCCTGTCCGATCTCGTGGTGCGATGCCCGAAGGGACGGAAAACGTCAAGGGGCGTCGTCGTCCACTGCCCTTGTTGGCTGCGGCACCTTCACACGCCGACACGTTGCGAGAATGGCTCGAGTTGACGGAGCCGCAGACCCTGGCACGAAGGGACCGTCCAGTAGAATGCTCCGGTGGCTCGCGAGACGAATGGTAGAAATCACGGGTCCAGTCAAGGAAAAATCGCCAACCACGATCGCTTAGTGGCCATGGGTGAAGCCATGAATCAACGCAGCGCCACCGGCCATCGCGCGCGACCGCGTGGCCGCGGACGACGTTGGATTCGACGATCGATTATCGCCGTTGGACTCGTCGCGGTACTGATCATCGCGGGTGTCACCGCCGACTACTTCTACCTTGGTTCACTCGTGAATAAAGTTAACTTGAACGGACTTCAAAGTAGTGCGGGCGCCGCAGAGAACATCCTCCTGGTTGGCTCGACAAGTCGTTGCGCTCTCAAAGTGCAGAACAAGGCGTACGGTCTCTGTTCGCAGGGCGTGAATGGTGTCAACAGCGACATCACCATGATCTTGCATCTCGTGCCGAGCACGCGAACGGTGTCACTTCTTTCGATACCTCGGGACCTCTTCGTACCGAACGCTCGCGCCATTGGTTCCAACAAGATCGACGCGGCACTCTACGAAGGGCCCAGCCAACTCATCGCCGCAATCGAAGAAGACTTCGCGATTCCCATCAACCACTACGTGGTGTTGAACTTCGACACGTTCGCGAACGTCGTCAACGCCCTTGGCGGGGTGAAGATGTACTTTCCGGTTCCGATCTTCGACGCGTACTCGGGACTGAACATCGAACGAAAGGGCTGCTACACACTCGACGGCTACCACGCCCTACAGGTCGTACGAGCGCGTCACCTAGAGATTCAACCCAACCCCTCAAACCATGACCCGCGCTCGTGGCCCTTCGAGTCACTCTCTGACCTCGCTCGCATTCGACGCACGCACGAGTTCTTGCGCGTGCTCGCGGCGAAAGTTGCCGCGCGTGGGCTCGGTAATCCCATCACCGATCAAAACCTCGCGACGTCGGTCCTGCCTGACCTGACGGTGGACAGCGGGTTCAGTGAAGGGCACATGGTGAGCTTGGCCAGGACCTTCGCCCACACCAGCATCTCGAACGTTCCCCAATTCACCTTCCCGGTGACGAACGTGGAGACCGGCTCCCTCCTCTTCTACGGCTACTACTACGGCGACGTGGTTTTCCCGGTACAGCCCAACGGCCTGAACGCCGTGAATCAGATCCTCAACGTCGCCGCGGGACACAACACGTTCACCGGAGCCGCGTTGCCCTCTCCTTCGAGTTTGAGGGTCAGCGTGGAAAATGGCACGGGTGTCGCCAGTCAGTTGACCTCCGTCGTGAACCCACTGCGCGCGAAGGGTTTTCACATCGTCTCGTTCGCCAACACCGCCTCACCGGGACCGGTAAGCGAGTCGGTGGTCTGGTACGGGGGACCCCCACCGCCCGCCCACGGCAACTGGACGAGCCCGGCGTTGGCCGCCGCGCAGACCGTGCTTGCCCAACTGCAGGGTCCGGCCATTATCGGCTACAACCCGAAGGACGTGACCGCGGGTGCCACGGTAACGGTTCAGATCGGCACGGGTCTCTCCGTTAGGCCGACGTCCACTACGACGACGAAGGCCACGACGAAGACCACGACGAAGACCACGACAAAAACGACGACCAAGAAAACGTCGACTACGCCCCCGGTGACGACGACGACGGCGTTCGTCCCCCCAGGGCTCAAGGGCAACAAGGACTTCACTCCACCGAGCTCCGTGTCGCAAGCACTGATGCCGTGGGATCCACGGGGGTGCAACCCGGCGGGCACCGGCCCGGCGTCGTAGAGGACACCCCCCCGCCCCCCGACGCTCGTGACCAAGGAGTTGGCGGACGCGCTGGTGCGAAGAACGCGAGCACCGGAACCGGCAAATGTAAGTACGAACTTCTACAAAACTCGCTAAGAAGTTGAGAAGTTTCACCGAAGTGCTCGTAACCCCTAGATAGCCTGACGTGACATGGTCGACGTAGGGCCCGCAATGGGAGTGCAAATTGGAATCCGCCAGATTTGATGCAAAGGCGCTAACTCCGGGACCCTCAACTCGCCGAGGCGAAGGGCGAGCAGTGAGAACCCACGGGCCCAACCCCGTCAGTTACTACTCCGTCCTGTTGGTCTGCGGTCTAGGACTGGGACTCGTGGCGGGGCTACCAATCGTTGACGGGACTCTGAGTGAACTCCACCTCCAAGGCGGGATCGCGATGTTCATCGGCTCGACGACCGGAATGATCGGCACGTACCTGGCGCTGCTCATGGTCATCATGGCGAGCCGTCTACCGGCACTCGAGCGGATGTTGGGACAACACGGAGTCATTCGTTGGCATCGACTCCTGGCACCCTGGCCCATAGCGCTCATATCGGTCCACGCCGTGTTTTTGACGCTTTCCTACGCCGAGGTGGCGAAGCGGGGTGTGCTGAAAGAAGCAGGCGTCATCATCAACACGTTTCCAAGCATGGTGTCGGCCACGGTGGCGCTTGGAATTATGGTCGGCATCGGCACGATATCCCTGCGTCAGATTCGCACTCGGATTCCACGAGAGAGTTGGTGGCTCGTGCACTTGCTGATGTACGCGGCGCTCATCCTTTCCTTCGCCCACGAGTTGGCACTCGGACCATCTTTCGTGGGCCACCCGCTGGCGAAACTGTTCTGGACTATTGCCTGGCTCTTGGCCGCGGGACTTGTGCTCACCTATCGAGTCGGCTTCCCCGTGTACCGGACCCTTCGCCATCGCTTGAAGGTGGTCGAGCTTCGCCCCGAAGGACCCGGCGTGGTTTCGGTGATTCTCGAAGGTCGACATCTTGACCGACTAGCGATCTCGGGCGGCCAGTTTTTCGAGTGGCGTTTCATGACGCCGCAAATGTGGTGGCAGGCCCACCCCTTCACCGTCTCGGCGTTGCCCCGCCCCCCGTACATCCGCTTGACCGTTCAAGGTGTCGGCAGTTTCTCCAGGGCCGTGGCGCAGTTGAAGGTGGGGACACCCGTGGCCATTGAGGGCCCGTACGGCTCCTTCACAACCTTTGCGCGACGACGTACGAGAACACTCTTCCTCGCCGGTGGTGTGGGCGTCACGGCCGCGCGATCACTGATTGAGGATCTGCCGATGAAGTCGCGACCTGTGGTCGTGATTCGAGCGTCGACCGAGGAGGATCTAGTTTTGATCGAAGAAATTGAAGAACTTGTGCGAATTCGAAAGGGCGAAGTCCACCGGCTGGTTGGAAGCAGAGACATCGTGCCCATGGATTCAATCGCGAAGCTAGTGCCTGACATCGCCAAACGTGACGTGTTCATTAGTGGCTCGGTTGACTTTGTTCGTGAAGCATCGCTGATGGCGCGCCGAGCCGGCGTTCCGGGTGAGGCGCTTCATGAAGAGGCGTACAGCATCTGATATGAGAACGCAATTGAAAGGACCTCTTTCCGTCTTGGGTGCTGCCGTGGTCGGATTCTTTGGAGTAACGACGCTGCACAGCCCGTCAAGTTCGAGCGTGCCCGTGTCGAGCCCCAGTAGCCGAACAACCAGTGGATCGACCACGACGGCGCCGCCCTCTTCTCCGGGGGCAACGACCACCACCACGCTCGCGGGACCCTCAGCCAACGTCAACGGAAGTGCCGTAGGACAACTCGAGAACTATTCGTACGGGCAACTCGCGGTGAAGGTAACCATCACCAATAATCGCATCGTCGACCTCAAAATAAACTCCCTGCAAACTCTCGAGTCCTATTCTCAGCAACTCGAACAACAAGTGGTGCCGATGTTGAAAGCCGAAGTGTTAAAGGCGCAGGGCACGAAAATCTACGCGATATCGGGCGCCACCTACACGAGCGAAGCGTACGCTTATTCCATCCAGAGCGCGCTCGACAAACTTCATTTTAAGTGATCACCCGGACGGAAAGCGTTATGGGTACGGTTGTCTCGTTCCTCGTTGAGGCCGGTGATCTCTCGGACCGTGACGTCGACGAGGTTCTCGACGAGGCGTGCGGGGAACTCCACCGTCTTGACGATCGTTTCAGCCCATGGAAAGTCGAGAGTGAGTTATCGCTGCTTCGCGCGGGGAGAGCGGACACGTCGTCGGCGTTGATGGATGAGGTGTTCGAACTTTGTGCGCACGCGAGCAATATCTCGCAGGGCTTCTTCGACCCGTGGCGGATGCCGGGAGGATTCGACCCGACTGGATTGGTCAAGGGATGGGCCGCGGAACGAGCACTGTCGATTATCGCGAGAGGCGGAACAACGGCAGCTTTGGTAAACGCCGGTGGGGATATTTGCGTCCTCCCAGGGAGAACGTACCAAGTAGGAATACGTCACCCCTTGTCTCCGAACGCGCTGTGCGCGGTGGTGCCGACGACTTCAGCCATCGCCACGTCGGGGACCTACGAAAGGGGAGATCACCTCATTCATCCCTTTGGAGGCGAGGTCGCCGCAGTTTCCGCCACCGTGACGGGCGACCGCCTCGCGATCGTCGACGCCCTGGCGACGGCACTGGCCGTCGGGGGAACAGCCGTACTCCAGCTCCTCGAAGCGATGGACGGCGTCGAAGGATTTTTCATCGGCCCAACTGGTTCGATGTTCAAGACATCGAACATGATCTTCTCAGAGGTCGACGAACCCGCTCTTTGAGTTCGATGATGAGCATCCCAAGATCAGTAGCGACGGCGCTTCATTCACGCACCCACCTTTCGTCGATCGACGAAGGAGGGCGTCGGGCGCCGTCGCGACGCGAAGCGAGGGACACCACGCTGCTCCCCAACCCTTTCGTACGTCACTCTTGGAACCAGAGGAGCGTTCATTGCGGCGCCAAATGACAAAGACGGGCCACCCCGGCGCGAGCCGAGGCTTCATGAGCGAGAAACGATCCACGTCGTTCTGTCGTGGCTCGCCGCACGTGGCGCGTTCAGTGCCACGTTTCAGCCGCGAGGGGAAGTAAAGTCGAAGATTGACCGGACCTCACGAGTAACCAGTCGCCCGTCGCTACCGTGACACTGGCCTCACCCCCACGCTACGTCGACTGACCGTTTTGACTTCGCCTCACGCTGAAGATTCCAACGTCGCGGCCATATCGAAGAGCATGTCATCACTAAGATTGGAAGGTTATGAAACACCGCAACCTCGCGCCGGACTTTGATGTGAAGGCTCGAAGCTATCGTTCAACGTTCGAGCGAGAACACTGCGACTCGTCCCAGCGGACGCCGAACGTTCCTCGATGTGGTTCGCGCGCGAGGACGGGACTGCCTCTTAGGTTGCGGCGGAGAGCCAACCCGGCGATGACGCTGCCAAGATGCGTCTTCGTCTTCGGATACGTCAATTAGGACGTTCACGTGGTTCTCAATGACGTCTTTCGATGAGTCCGGCGCGCCGGCGCGCACGTGCGCGGGTGAGAGTTGGCTGGTCGTGAACTCTCCGTACGAGACCACTCGTCGCCAATGGGGCGCCCTCGCACGACTCGTTCTCGCGATCCTGGTGCTCAGTGGAGCGTTCACCGCCTTGGTGTCAACGTCGGCGTCGGCGTCAACGGCGCCGGCGTGGCAAGCGACTTGGACGTCACCCATGGATCTCGCGGACGGCCTCACCTATAACTCGACGACGCGCGACGTTGCCACGGTTGCGGTAGCGGGGAGGTCGTTCGTCCTCACGTTCTCCAATGAATGGAGCCCGACGACCACGACGTTCGCCGCGGTCACCGTCGGCGTCCAAGCAAGCGGAAGCGACGTCGTCCCCGGCACCATCGTGCCCGTCACGTTCAACCACGGAAGTCGATCCGTAACCATGGCGCCCTATTCCAGGGTCACGAGCGACCCGGTGCTCATGGCAGTTCACGCTGGCGAGTCGATCTCGGTTTCGATAGCCGAGATGGGCTCGGCAACCGTGAGCGTGCACTACTGCTGTTACGGTCACGTCGACTCCTACGCCACGAAAAACGGAATCGGCAATCTAACCACGAGCCCCTCCGGTGCAGGTTTCGATCCCCTTCTCGCCAACACCAATATGCGTTGGCTCACGGCGGTTTCAGTTTCTGGTTCACCCGCACTGGGTGCGGTGGTGGCCTTTGGCGACTCCATCACCGATGGTTTTGGCGACGCGAACAGCGGCTTCAGCTGGGTCAACGCACTGCAAGCGCGGATCGCGAAGTTGCCGGCCGCCGAACAGCTATCCGTCGTCAACGAAGGGATCGCCGGCAATACCCTGACCGTCTTTCCTCCTCGCACCACCTACGAAAGTACGTCGGGTGGAGTACCGGGCGTCACCCGTCTGGCCGAGGCACTCGCCTTGCCCGGGGTGAAGGACCTGGTGCTCTTCCTCGGAACCAACGACATCTGGTTTGGAGCGGGAGGCCTCTCCGGTCATTCGTTGGCCCCATACGGGACGGCGGCGGCGATCGAGAGCGGTATGAGCCAAGTGATCTCCGAGACGCACGCGCGCGGAGTGAAAATCTTTGGGGTCACGTTGTTGCCTCGTATGACGCCAGGCGCGTCCGATCGGGAGAAGCCAGAACTTTGGCTACCGTCCGAGCAGTCCGTACTGAGCGCCGTCAACGCGTGGATGCTTTCGTCAAGTTCGGGGTTCGACGCGGTCATCAATCTTGGGGCGGTGATGGGTGACGTGTACGACGGCGCTTGTCAGCCCACGGTCCCCTACGGTCCGTACTTCAATTTCGACGATCTCCATCCCAATGTCTCGGGTCAGATCGTCATGGCGAACGCCATTTCGACGACGCTGTTTGGAACCGCTCAGGCACCGCAGGCGCCTCCCTCGGTCTCGGCAACACTCACCCCTGGTTGTCCTGGCGCGCGTGTGGCGGCACAGGTACTTGCCGCGGCCCGTCAGACCTCAACCACGACATCTACGTCGACTACGACGACGTCCACGACGACGTCGACTACGACCACGACGATCGCGCCAGTGTCGCCGCCAACTTCCTCAGAGAGCGGCTGGTGGCGATTCGTTGCCTACCTGGCGCTCGCTCTCGTTGCGCTGGTTCTGGTCGGTCTTAGGACCTCGCGTCGTCGGGCCCTACGACGACGCGCAGCGCGTACGCGAGCTGGGCGACCCACAAACCATCGCGGCAATTCGCCGCCCCAGCACAGGCGATAGCGACAAGGGAGGCGTACGCGAGCCGTTGAGTTCCTGCGTACCTCAATTCGACGAATCGGTACCCTTCGACCCTTCCCCACCGATGACCAGTCGGAATCGTAGGAAGCGTTCGCCGCTGCGACTCGTCATCGTGCCTTCAGACTGCCAACCCAGCCGTTCATAAAAGGTGCGCGCCGCCAGGTCGGGAGGTGTCACGAGCACGAGTTCGTTGACGCCAGATGAATGAGCCTGCTGCCGCGCGGCATCCATCAGAGCGCGACCGACTCCACGTCCCTGATCCTCGGGCCTCACCAGAACGTGGGTTATCTCCCCGACTTTGGTGCCCGTACTCTGCGACGCGGGTGCCTTGCGTGGAGAGATGCGCGCAATGAGTAATCGACTCAGGCCACGTGCGTAACGTTGGCCCCTCGTCACCATCAAATCCTTGGCCAGGCGAGGACGCGCCACGGCCGACTTCGCGAGGCTCAACGCCAGGCGCACGCCACTTTGGTGAACCATCGCTCGCGCGTGGCGAGCTGGGTCCGTCGCACCGAGGAGTGCCCCGAGTACGTCGCCGCCGCTGTCGGTGGCGACGACGGCGATCGCACCGGGCGCGTCAATCCAGGCGAGATAGTACGCACTCATGAAGTTTGGACCAAATCGAGAGAGAAACTCCATGTCGAGCACTCGACAGTGAAGAAACGCCACTTCGCGTACGTCTGCGACAGCGAGTGAACGGACGTTCACCGCGTCGGTCATCGTCGATGAACCATGAGGAGGTGAACAAAGGAGGTTGAAAGTGCCACAGGAATCACCAATGGTACAGCCGCGCGGAAGATGTCGGTTCGCAGGATGATCGCGAAAAAAATCAAAAAACCTCAACTGCTAACCTTCAGCCGATGTCATCACCGAGGCACCGTCGACAACCTCGAGCTCGTCGGCGCGGCGGCGTGGCCGGGGTCGCGGTGCTCGTAGCGCTCGCGATCGTTGTGGGCGCGCACAACTTTTCACCCCACCGCACGCCCGCTACGACAACCGGGCCCACGGTGAGCGTCTCGACGAGTTCGACCGTGTCGGCCGCGACTACGTCTGCGGTGGGCATCATCTCGCTCAATATCACGGAACCGGCCACAGCCAGCCATCCGGTGCGTTTTCTCAAAACGTTGGTGCGATACCCCACCGCGGGCGCGCCCGGCGGTCGGGACGTTGTGGGCGCGCAACCTCTGCGCACCGTCGCGCCGTATCCGCTCGTCATCTTCTCGCAGGGCTTTGATATCCAACCTGAGGCGTACTCGCGTTTGCTCAACTCGTGGGCGGCCGCGGGGTACGTGGTGGCGGACCCGGCCTATCCCTTTACTTCACCGAACGCACCAGGTGGCGTAGTGCGTACCGATATCGTGCGTCATCCGGCCGACGCGAGTTTCGTGATCTCTTCTCTATTGCGGATGAACGCTGAGCCGGGCGGGTCACTGTCGCGTCTGATCAATCCCGGTGAAATTGGCGTAATAGGTCAATCGGACGGGGGCGACGTGAGTTTGGCCATTACGAGTAACACCTGTTGTCGCGACGCACGCGTCAAGGCCGCCGTCATTCTTTCGGGAGCAGAGTTGAGCTGGTTTGGCGGGATGTACTTCGCCACGAAGGGCGTACCCTTGCTCGTGGTGCAAGGGACGAATGACCTCACCATGAATCCGGTCGACTGCAGCGTGCAACTCTATAACGGAGCACCTCAACCCAAGTACTACCTTTCGATGATTGGACAAACTCATCTGAGCGCGTACCTTTCGCCCGGTACTCCGCTGCGCGTCGTGACTCGGGTGACGCTCGATTTCCTCGACGCCTACTTACGACACCAGACCGCAAAGCGAAGCGCCCTCAACGCGGCGGGGACGGTGCCGGGGGTGGCCTCGATCACGAGCAGGGCCTCGGTTGGACCGGTCGCCGGCTCATGCCCCGGCGCGCCCACGAGCTGACGTCAGCGACTCAATTTCCGGGCTTTGTTCCTTTGACGACGTTGGCCTCGGCCACCACATTGACCCGCTCTAGGTTCACGAATCCCGCCACTTCAAACAGACGACTCCACGCCTCCGGCGTTATCGGGCGTTCGTGGACACGAAAGAGGTACCGACCCGCGTTTTTTAGGATCCTCCAGTATCCGGGAACTCCCTTCTTCGCCATGATCTTGATTTTGCTGGCGATAACTTGTCGATCTTGAACCGTGGCACCACGTCCGAGCATCATGTCCGCGATGACGAGATGACCACCGGGGCGAAGCCAGCGGTACGCCGCGAGAACAACTTTGCCCTTATCCGCGTCGAGCAAGTGGTGCAGGGCATAGTTGGTGATCACCAAGTCGACCGACTCGTCAGGTAGTGAAAGATTTTCGATGGGCGAGACCATGCCCGTGAGGGTCTCAATGCCCTCACTCTTGGCCTGAGACTCCATGCGCTTGATCATGGCGTCACTAACGTCGACGCCGACCACCGTGGTACCGAGCTTCGCCAGAAGAATCGCGAGTCGCCCCCCACCACATCCGAGGTCGACGCACGCCATGCCTGGCCGTACGTCCGCCATTTCGATTGCCTTCGCGGCGACCTTGGACATGCCGACGTCATTGTGCCGGTCCCACGTGTCAGCGCGCCCACTCCATTTGCGACGTTGCGTGCGAATCGAAATCTTGGTGCTCAGACTGCTTCGCCAAGATTTCGACGGGCCGCCCTCATCAAATTGGTCCTTCGGTTCATTAGGCACGTGAGACCCAACCTCATTTTCAGCTCATAGTCGTTGATCAACATCTTCCTCAAACGCGTTCTCCACCGCGTCACCAAAGCAGTAGCTCCGCAGCGAATCACACGATGGAGAGTAACGTCCAACACTCTCTTCGGATCAACCAAAATACTAACGCCCGCTGCCTTCTTGGGACAGCGACGCACTAACGAGAAGGTAAAAGTTGCGTAAGTAGTTTCTTGGGGACTTACGCATCCTTCGTTGGCAGACAGTTGCCACGACGGAATACGGGTGAGGTGTGGCCGCACGGTCGTGCGCGACTAGTGCTCCCAAGTGCAGAAACCTTGGCTACTCAGCGAGAACCCGCACCTGTCAACTATCCGCGCCGGGACCTGAGGCGCTGCGCGTCTCTCGCAGAAACTCGGAGCTCGAGGTATGTTGTCGGACTGAAAATTCGCTCGCTGACGACGTGTCCGAGCCGATAGGCGTCGCGACATCCAACCTGCGCTCTTCGTGTCTCCATTCGAAGTTGATCTTGGCGGCGATGAGTTCGACTCCCACCCTGTGAAGTCTCACCACCCTGTGAAGTCTCACCACCCATTCGGTGGGCGCTACAGGACTCGAACCTGTGACCTCAGCCGTGTGAAAGTGTTCCTATCGTGTTCGTTAGACAACGGTGTACCACCCCATACCACTTGATCAGGAGAGATCACCACGGAAGACGACTGGGGCTATCAGCACACGAGTCGGTTTGTGGAGCATTTTGTGGGGCAAGATGACCTCAGCCGTAGTTGGGCTGAGCCTAATTGAGGTCTCCAAGGTCGTAGACAACGGGCCTACCAGTTTCGTTTTCGGTCGCCCACGCCGCAGCGGCCGGATACGTGGTCGAGGGCTTCTTGTTATTCTTCATAGCCTCACGAAGCTCCTCAATTTGAGCCTCTTGTTCAGTTGAGTTGAGCTCCTCCGCGAGCACCCAAACGATGGCATTGCCGGGCAGTTCAATGGACCCGACCACTCCAACGCACTGGACTGTGAAATTCGGATCGCGCGTGTCATCGCCAAGGAATATATGAAAACCCAAAGTCCAACCCGGTCTTGGCGGTAGCCACCAAGAGATCGCCCTTTTGTCGCTCGCCGCCTTTTCGGGGAACCGCGGACGCAAACTCGTCGTCGGCACGAGTATCTGCGCGGCGAAGCGCCAGCCTTGCGCGACCTCCGGTGAGGGATCGTACCGAGTTATCACTCGGTCTTCACCGCCATCTCGTTTTTGGACCTCAGCCAATCGCCAATTACCAGAGCGATGAAGTGACAACTTATGACTACCCATTGCCTGGCGAGCTCCGATATAAATGTCCCTTTCACGCTTACCACCAACGACGCTCCATGTGCTTGATCGCATGCCACTGGAATCTCCGACTGCGAACCTCAGAGTCGAACCAATCGGAAGGCTCTGCGCCACAGGAGGCAAAGGCTTATAATCACCGTCGAAATTCACAACCAGCCTCGCATCCACTTACACATGCGAGGCGCGCGGATCATCGGGATACCCATACGAAAGCAGTTGAAGATCAGCGCCTATCAACGTATTCGAGAGAGTTCTTACCTGACCTTGATACTGCGGATCAGTTGTCAGTAATTGAGCAGACAGCGTTAAGATCCATCGCTGGATTGCGGCAGCAACAGCGACGTGAGATGTAATTGACACCTGAGTTATCCAGACGGGAGGCTCACCGCCATCAAGCCACTCTTGAAATGTAGGGCCAGAGCGAACAAACACCCGACGTTCAGTATGGGGAGCGACAGAGACTTTTCTATTGCGTCGAACCGAATTACTTTGGTCGCGCCAGGTGGCGGCGTTGTATTTGTCGAGCGCGGCCGCGTAGTCGCCCTCCGAAGTGACATCGTCGAGGCGATTCACGTCAAAGTCCACTTCGGCCGTTCTGTTGCCTTCATTGGCAAGCGTCAACATTGCTCCGACCAGGATTCGCCCGGCACCGCTAATCGGCAGGTGAAAGGTTGTGTTCGGCTCGCAAATGCCCGGGTGTGTCATCTCTTCGGTTTCACGCTTTGAATCAATTATCCAGCGCTCACGATGGGGCTCTATGTTCTTGATCGTGACGGATGACGCAAGGTTTTCGAGACGCGACTTGCGGGCCTCTTCAGCCGATTTACTCGCTTCGCCAGCCGACTTCACGGCGGCATCCTTCGCCTCGCCAGCGATCGTGTTCGCGTCGCGCGAAAGAGCGTTTGCTTCTCGTGACCTTTTGTTCGCATTCACTGCGACGATTACGCCAACGACAGAAACACCCAACGCGGCAGCCGCGAACCAAATCATTTGAGTCCGTTCCCCTCATTCGGCTCAAACTTGTATTTCCACTCGTCGGCCTCGCCCGATAAAGGGATCAGTGCTTCGCCCAATATGCGAGTATCGCGGCAATTGAGAACAACAGACACTCCCTCGTCTTCGGGTGCGTCCACTTCAACGATGCTCAGATCTACGTTCGGCACCTTCTTGTTGAACGCGTGCTTGTCTGTGCCGCCATAGGTTGGGGAAACGTCCACGGTCTTCGGCTCGTCGCCGTCATTTGCTGAAATCGAAGTCGTCATAGCCGTCAGTCCAGCACAAGGATGCGACGTGTGCGCCTGACCATGATGATCATGGAGGTTTGGACGGCAGTCATTTGACCCGGCGGACCATGACCTGGGCGACGACGACGGCGATGCCGAGGAATACGGCGGAACCGGTGAGGGCGCTCCACACGCCCTGGGCCAGGACCTGGGCCGCCCGGCACTTCGCATCGAGCCGGCAGCCGGGTGGGATGACGCGTCGCGGCTGGCCGAGGCGAACACCGAGACCAAGATGGCCAGCCCCCGGGTGCTGCCGAGTTGATTGAACACGTTGAGCAGGCCCGGCGCGGCGCTGGAGTCCTCGGGGGCCACGTTGGAGATCCCCCGGGTGGTGATGGCGATCCCCGCGACAGCCCCGATGTGGATCATCAGGGCTGGCGATACCGGGGAGGTAACTGGTCCTGATTGTCTTGCCCAACTGCAGCCATCACGGACCTGCGATCTTGACGGAACTCCATAAGCTCACTGAAATATCGCTCACCATTGTGCTCTCCGGCTGCGTCCCAAAGCACTGCGCTACAACGAGTGAAAGCAACGACGACTGTCGCGCACAATGTCCGTAGACGTTGGTTCGCGACGAGCGGCGAGCAAGCGAAGCCAAATGCGTATCGCCGCCAGCCAACGCCTCCTTGATCCAATGGCGACTTACGAACGTGCGATGGTCCTCCGGCACGCCGGATGTCGAGGCTCAAGATGCGACTTAAGCGTCGCCATGAAGGAACCTCTCGAGACGTGGAACGCTGACCAACCATCTAGCGCCGACTCGAATAGCTGGCTCGAACTGGCCTGCTCGCGCGAGACGGTAGACGGTCTCGGCTGACAAGCCGATTCGACTTGCAGCAACGGGAATTGAAATGAGATCAACGGCGACCTGTTCGCGATCGTTACGCGCGCTCATCGCTGATTTTCGCTTTGCTATTCACGTACCGCAACGGTCGCAAGATGGCAACAAACTCCACGAATCAGTGGTGTCGACTGACCTATGAAGATCTCGACGCGAGGTTTGATGACCCCAAGC
>DATLTT010000022.1:0-43405 GCA_035533455.1 Acidimicrobiales bacterium
CGGCGCGTGCGCGGCATCGCCGCCCAGGGCATCTTCGTCACGCTGCTCATCGTGGCGGCCAACCTACGCAAGATCGACACCCACCGTCAGCATACGGTTCATCGCGACGAGCTCGAGGCGCGAAAACGCGCCCGACGTCGACGAGTGAGCCTGACCGACTACCTCACCAGCTGACGTCGTCCACGAGAACCGCTCGTTCGATCATCGAACGCCAAGACCCACAGCGCCAACCGGGCATGTCGCACCGCCGTGGCACAATCTGGGAACCGACTTTTGTCGGTGCACTCAGCCGACTTCTGTCGCTAACTCACGGCAGTCCCAACGGGATTCGAACCCGTGCCTCCACCTTGAGAGGGTGATGTCCTAGGCCACTAGACGATGGGACCATGAAAAAACCAACGTGACCGCTGACTCATTCGCTCGGGGGCAAGGACTCGAACCCTGAATAACTGGACCAGAACCAGTTGTGTTGCCAATTACACCACCCCCGAAGGGCTCGGCAATCTTATCGGAGTCGCCTTCTCAGTTGCCAGACGGCACGTGGACCTTGGGCACGTGGACCTTTGGCACGTGAATCTTGTTCACCGTGGTCGTCCATGAACTCAGTCGACCGAAGCCGACGAAGCGACCCACGCCGACTTCGAGGGTCTCTTTCATGTAGTAGCGCCACAACTGATGCTTGATGGTGGGTGAGTTGCGAACCGGTGATGGATAGGGCTTTAGGCCCTGCGCCGAAGCGATGGCCATCGCGCGGAACTCGTGAAAAGGATCGGTCACGGTGATGACCGTCGTGATGTGGTGTCGCTTCAACTTTGCGATGACCGTCCGGACGTTCTGCCACGTGTCGTTACCCGCGCCTTCCAGAATATGCGACGCCGCCACGCCGTGCTTCTCGAGGAACGTGGACGACACACCAGCTTCGGTGTAGACGTCGCCGGGACGGTTGCCACCGGTGACGACGACCCACGGCGCGCGTCCCGCCCGATACAAGGAGAGGGCCTGGTCGAGGCGGGCCATCAATTCTGGCGACGCCTTACCGTTGTCCTCGGTGGTGCCAAAGACGAGGATCGCCTGGGCCGAGGCGGTCGAGTGTTCGTGTCCTCGCCACCAGATCTGCACGAAGGTCACCGCGAAGTAGAGAACGAGCACCGTCAAGAAGAGGCTCAACAGTCGCAGCAACAACTTGATGGGACCAAAGATCACGCGCGCTCCAGGGCCGCGCGAAGTCGCCGGAGCGACCTCTCGCGACCGAGCAGTTCGAGCGACTCGAAGAGCGGTGGCCCGACGAGCGACCCGGTCACGGCGCAACGTATCGGTGCCTGCGCCTTTCGAAGCGCGACGCCCAGTCCATCGCCGAGCGCCAAGGTCGCGTCGTGCAGACTCGCGGCGTCGAACGACACCAGGCGTTCGAAGCGCTGCACCGCACCGCGCAGGAGGTCGCGACCGAGCGGATCGTTGACGACGACCTTCTGGAAATTCGCCTCGTCGAGCGCGGGCTCGTCGAGAAAGAAGAAGGCCACCATCGAGGGAATCTCGCCGAAGGTCGCGACGCGCTCTTGCACCAGGTGCGCGACGAGTGCGAAGAGATGCTGGTCGAACTGATCCTCGCGCCACGGGGGCACACGGTCACTCGGACGCCACGCACTCGTCCACGGCGCCACCCAGGGACCACTGCGCTCGATGAACTCCTCGAGACTCAGTGCACGTAGGTACTCGCCGTTCATGTGCGTCAACTTCTTCACGTCGAAGAACGCCGGCGAGTGCGAGACGTCGCTCAGTCGGAACTGCTCGATGAGGGTCGAGAGCGCCACGATCTCTTCGTCACCGCGTGGGCTCCAGCCGAGTAACGCCAAGTAGTTGACGAAGGCTTCGGGTAGGTACCCCTCGTCGCGGTAGGACTCGGTCGCTACGGGGTCCTTACGCTTCGAAAGTTTCTTGCGCTGTTCATTGACGAGCAGGGGAAGGTGGGCGTAGAGCGCGAGCGCCACCTCGTCACCGGTCGCCGCGTTCAACGCCTCCCAGAGCATCATCTGCTTCGGCGCGTTCGCGAGGTGCTCTTCACCTCGAATCACGTGCGTGATGCGGTCGTGACGGTCGTCGGTGACGTTAGCGAGGGCGTAGAGCACGACGCCCGAAGACTTCACGACGACGAAGTCGTCGATCAAGTCATTGACGAACTCGACGTCGCCTCGAATGAGGTCTCGCACGATCGTGACGCCCTCGCGGGGTGTGCGAAAACGTAGCGCCGTCGTGGGACCACGTTCGAGGCCGCGATCGCGACAGTACCCGTCGTACCCGGGCGTGGCGCGGGGACCCTTGCGCGCCTCGAGTTCCATAAAGGTGCAGTCGCAGTAGTAGAGATAGCCGGCGCGGCGAAGCAGCTGCGCGGCGCTGTCGTGCGCGGCGACGTTGTCGCTCTGGCGGAAGGGACCTTCGTCGAGAGTGAGGCCCAACCAGGCCATCGCCGAGTAGATGCCGTCGACCCACTCCTCGCGGTTACGTGAGGCGTCCGTGTCTTCGATACGCAGTATGAAAACGCCGTCCCGGTCTTGACGCGCCACGAACCAGTTGAAGAGGGCCGATCGCGCCGAACCCACGTGGAAGTAGCCCGTGGGCGACGGCGCGAATCGCACCCTGGGCCCGCTCATCCGCTACTCCTCAATGGAGATGGCGCCGTTGGGACAGCTCGTGACGGCCTGGCGAAGACGTTCGTCGAACTCGGACCCGGGACTCTCGTTCAAGACGTAGAGAAAGCCGTCGTCGCGCACCTCGAAGACCTCGGGGGCGATGCCCATGCAGACCGCGTTGGACGTACAGAGATCGAAATCAACCGTTACTTTCACGTGCCCTCCTTTTCACTCATCGTAGTTGAGAGGCATCATCGCGGCACTCGGCTTCGTCGACGTGCCTATGCTCGTTCGTGACAAAGGACGGTTATGCAACAGCGCTCACTCGGTTCCCTGCGAGTCTCTGAAGTCGGTCTGGGATGCAACAACTTCGGTGCTCGCCTCGACCAAGCGGGCGCCACCAGGGTCGTCAACGGAGCCCTCGAAGCGGGCGTCAACTTCTTCGACACTGCCGACATCTACGGCGCGACGAGGTCGGAGGTCTTCCTCGGCAAGGCCCTCGGCGAGCGACGCGCTGACGTCGTCATCGCCACGAAGTTCGGCATGCCCATCGACGACGCGCACGTGGGCGCGAGCCCCGGCTACGTGCGCGAGGCCTGCGAGGACTCCCTACGTCGTCTCGGTACCGACTACATCGACCTCTACCAGTTGCACTACCCCGACGACACCGTCGCGATCGCCGACACGCTGGGGGCGCTTCGCGAACTGGTCGCCGCGGGAAAGGTGCGCGAGATCGGCTGTTCGAACTTCACCGTGGCGCAACTTCGCGAGGCGAAGGTGGCCGCCGGCGACGGGCCAGCGTTCGTCTCGGTACAGAACCAGTACTCGCTGCTCGATCGAAGTCCCGAACGTGACGGCGTGCTCGAGGTCTGCGACGAACTGGGGCTCGGATTCTTGCCCTTCTACCCGCTCGCGAACGGCCTACTGACGGGGAAGGTTCGTCCCGGCGAGCCACTGGCCGAGGGCACGCGCCTCGCGCTCATGGCCCCCGAGCGCAGCGCGCACTGGCTGAGCGACGAGTTCCGCCAACGAGTCGCGACGTTGCTCACCTACGCCGACGACATCGACGTGCCCATACTCTCACTCGCCTTCTCGTGGCTCTTGAGCCACCCTCGCGTCTCGTCCGTCATCGCGGGCGCGAGTTCAGCGCAACAGATTCAAGCCAACGTGAAAGCGGTCACCGTTCTCGGTGACGCGCAACTCAAAGAGCTCGAGCTCCTGAGCGCGTAGCGGAGGTCTACGAAGCCTTCACGACGGCGACCACCTTGGTCAGCGTGTCCTTCGCGTCGCCAAAGACGAGGAGCGTCTTGGGGTTGTAGAGCAGTTCGTTGTCGATGCCCGCGAAGCCCGGGCGCATCGAGCGCTTCAAGAAGATCACGTTCTCGGCGAGGTCGGCGTGGATGATCGGCATGCCGTAGATCGGCGACGACGGGTCGTTGGTCGCGGCGGGATTCACGGTGTCGTTGGCGCCCACGACGAGCGCCACGTCGGCCGTGGCGAGTTCGGAGTTCGCCTCGTCCATTTCGAGGAGATCCTCGTAGGGCACGTTGGCCTCGGCGAGGAGCACGTTCATGTGCCCGGGCATACGTCCGGCCACCGGGTGGATGGCGTAGAAGGTTTCGACGCCCTTACCCTCGAGCACTTGGGCGAGCTCTTGGAGGACGTGCTGGGCCTGGGCGACGGCGAGACCGTAACCGGGGATGATGACGACCTTGCTCGCGAACCCGAGGAGAACGCCGATGTCCTCGGGCGAACCCGAGCGAACGCTGCGCCCTTCGACCCCACTGGTGCCGGTCGCCGTGATGTTCGAACCGAAGGCCGAGAAGAGCACGTTCGAGAGACTGCGACCCATGGCCTTACTCATGAGACGCGTGAGCAAGATGCCCGAGGCGCCCACGAGGGTGCCCGCCACGATGAGCAGGTTCGACCCAAGCGTGAAGCCCGACGCCGCCACCGCGAGGCCGGTGAAGGAGTTGAGCAGCGATATCAGTACCGGCACGTCCGCGCCGCCGATCGGCAAGACGAAGGCCACGCCGAGCACGAAGGCCACGATCAAGAGGACCCAGAGCAGTGTCGTCGAACCTTTCACCAGTATCGTCACGATCAGGGCGAGCGCGACGAGGCCCACGATGGCGTTGATGACCTGCTGACCGGGGTACGTGACGGGACGACCGGTCATGAGTTCTTGCAACTTCGCGAACGCGATCGCCGAGCCCGAGAAGGACACCGTGCCGATCAAGACACCCAGCAACACCTCCAAGGTGACGTAGGTCGCGGGATTGGTGGACTTGATGTGCACGAACTCAGTGATCGACACCAACGACGCGGCGCCACCACCGACACCGTTGAAGATGGCCACCAGTTGGGGCATCGCCGTCATCTGCACGAAGCGCGCCGTCGGGACCGCGATGATCGTGCCAATGAACATGGCGAGCAGGATGAGTCCCACGTGGTGCAGCGCGTGACCGTCGACGAACTTGAAGAACGTCGCCACGATCGCGACCAGCATCCCAAAGGCCGCCACCATGTTGCCGTAGCGGGCCCGCTTGGGGCTGCCGAGTCCCTTCAGCGCCACCAAGAACGTCGTCGCCGAAAAGAGGTAGATGAGGTCAATCAGGGTCCCTCGACTCATGGAGCGACCTCGTCGGACTTCGCCTTGGGCTGAGGTTTGCGACCCTTGAACATCTCGAGCATGCGGTCGGTGACGACGAAGCCGCCCACGACGTTGAGCGTCGCGAGGATCACCGCGAGGAAACCCAGCACCTCTTCTAGGTTCGTGTTGGCCGAGCCGAGGATGATCATCGAGCCGACGAGGATGACGCCGTGAATGGCGTTCGAGCCACTCATGAGGGGCGTGTGCAGGATGCTCGGCACCTTCGCGATGATCTCCGTTCCGACGAAGGCGGTCAGCACTAAGACGGTGGCGTACTGCAACAAGACGTTGCTCATGGGGTCTCCTTCACTTCGGGCGTGATCGCCACGTGGGCCGCGCCCAGCGCCTCGGCCGTGGGCGCGTGGTTCACGTCGCCGTTTCTCGCGACGGTGACGCCGATGACGACTTCGTCGTTCCAGTCGGGGTTCAACTGGCCCTTCGAGCCGAAGAGTCCGAGCAGTTTGAGGACGTTGTTCGCGTAGAGGAAACTCGCGTGCGTCCCCATCTCGGCGGGCGGATTGGCTTGGCCAACGACACGAACGCCGTGGTGCTCGACGACCTCGCCCACCTTCGTCAGTTCGCAGTTCCCGCCGCCGTCGGCCGCCATGTCGATGATGAGCGACCCCTCGGCCATCGCCTCGACCATCGCGGTCGTCACGAGGATCGGGGACTTTCGACCGGGCACCGCGGCCGTCGTGATGATGACGTCCGATCCCGCCACTTCACTGAGCAGCGCCGCCTGTTGTTGCTGACGCTCTTCGTCGGTGAGTTCGCGCGCGTAGCCTCCGGCCGCGTCAGCCGTGACACCCAGTTGGACGAACGTCGCGCCAGCGGATTCGGCCTCTTCCTTCGCGGCCGTGCGCACGTCGTAGGCCCGAACTCTGGCGCCGAGACGCTTGGCGGTGGCGATCGCCTGCAGTCCGGCCACGCCCACGCCCATCACGAGGACCTTCGCCGGACGAATCGTTCCGGCCGCCGTGGTGAGGAGTGGGAAGAAACGGTCGAGGTGCGTGGCACCAGCGAGCGCCGCTCGATACCCCGAGACGGTCGCCTGCGAGGAGAGCGCGTCCATGTACTGCGCGCGCGAGATTCGTGGCAGGAGGTCGAAGGAGAGAACGGTGACTCTGCGGTCGTTCAAGACCTTGACAACGTCGAGCTGCAAGAGGGGCGAAAGGAACGAGAGGTGCAAGGAACCCTCGGTGAGACGCGACGCCTCGTCGAGCGTGGGCGCGTTCACGCGCAGGTTCACGTCGCCCGCGGCGGCGTCGACGATCGTGGCGCCGACCGCGACGTAGCTCTGGTCGCTGAAGTGCGCTCGCTCACCGGCGTCGTGTTCGACGTCGACCTGCCAACCGTCCGCCACGAGGGTCTTGACCGCGTCGGGCGTCAACGCAACCCGGGTCTCACCGGGGCGCGACTCTCTGTAGAGCGCAATTTTCACTACATTGTTCTACCAGCCTCGCCCCACCGGCTCGTCGTGGTCAGCCAGGCGCTGAACAAAAGTCGATGACTTCGTGGCTGAGTTCGCGAGGTGCTTCGAGCGGCAACCAGTGTCCACGGCCCTCGAATCGGACGTAGGTGAAGCCCTTCGTGCAGTACGGCGCCGAGTTGGTCATCTGGTGCTCGCTCAGCGCGAAGTCGCCGCTCGACCAAAGACCGAGCACCGGCACCTCGATCGCCGGCAGGGTCGGTGGTGTCGAGATGAACGCGTCCGGCGCCATGTTCGCGCGGTACCACATCAGGTGCGTGGTCATCTGACCGTCACGTTCGAGTTCTCGGATGACGTCCTCGACGCGCGGATGTCCGAGCCAACGGCGCATCACCTCGTAGTCGTCCTTGCGCAGGAACGCCTCCCCCACGCCTTCGAAGTAGAAGAGCAAGGTGTACCAGCTCTTCACCTGCTGCTCGAGTCCGGCCGAGCGGAACGCCGTGGGATGACCCACCGACACGACGCCGAGGCGCTCCACGAGATCGGGCCGGTACGCCGCGGCCATCCAAGCCAGATTCGCGCCCCAGTCGTGGCCGACCAACGTGACCTTCTCCTCGCCGAGCGCGGCGATCACGCTCACGACGTCGCCCACGAGGTGGCGCATCTTGTAGCTGTCCACGTCGTTCGGCTTGTCGCTTTCTCCGCACCCGCGCAGATCGGGCGCCGCGACACGGTACCCGGCGTTCACCAGTTCGGGTACGACGTCGTCCCACAGCGCCGAGGTGTCCGGCCAACCGTGCAGCAACAGGATCGTCGGACCCTCGCCGTGCAGGTTCACCTCCAGTCGTACCTCACCGCTGTGCACTGTCATGGACTCCACTTTCGAGACCGTACACCCGCGAACTAGAACGTGACCATGGACATTTTTGTCGCCAACGTCCCCTCACCGGTCGGCCCCTGGGGCGTCGAAGGAACGGCCGAGGTCATCACGGCCATCCACCTACCCACGCACCCTCGCCGCGCGTCGAGGGGGACGGCGCCGCGCGCCGTGGCGCGCGCGGCGATACAGCTCGAGGAGTACTTCAAGGGCACACGGCGTCGCTTCGACGTGTCGTTGGCGAACGTCGACGCGACGGACTTTCAGCGCGACGTCTGGGAGGCCATCGCCGACATCCCCTACGGCGAAGTACGCACCTACGGCGACGTCGCCATCCGCGTCGACCGGCCGCTGGCGTCGCGGGCCGTGGGCAACGCCAATCACGCGAATCCCTGGCCCATCGTCGTTCCCTGTCACCGCGTGGTGTCGTCAACCGGGCTGGGCGGCTACGGCGGGAGCGAAGAGGTGAAGCGTTTCCTCCTCGACCTCGAAGGCGTGCACTACTGATCGTCACCCGTCGGCGTGAGGGGAATGTTTCGTAACGGCAACTCGGCGAGGTGGCCCCGGGTGAACTGCGTCGTGAGCAACGCGTGGGCGGCGCGCCGAGCGACCCAGAGCAACGCCACCGCGGAAGGGACTTCGACGATGACCGCCAGGAGCAGGCTCCCCTCAAGACCCTTACGGCCCGAGGTCGTCACGTCGAACCACGCGTCGAGGAGCAAGAGAGTTGCCGAGGCGATCGAGAAGAGGATGAGCACCGCACGACGGCGCCACGCGGCCCACGCGGCGCCGAGGAGCATGAGGATCTCGGCGACGTCGAGTCCCACCCACGCGACGTCCCAGTGGTACGCGATGTGGTGGCGAGGTAGCCGCCACCCCAAGAAGACCGTCCAGAGAATCTCGAGGACGGCGCCCGTGATGAGTACGGTCAACAGTCGATCGCGCGTCGTGCCCAGCGCGTGTCGGAACGCCATGGAACTACCGCGTAACGGGAACCGGATTTTGGAGCGCGTCGAACATCGCGCGCGTGCCCGCCGCGAGGGCCGCACGCTCGACGTCACTCAGCACGTCGAAACACTTCTGCATCGCGGCACTGGTCAACGCTTCGGCGCGGAGCTTCTTGTCCGCGAGCTCCTTCGTGACGTCGGGCACCTCGTCAGCTTGGTAGCCGTGCAGGGTGAAGGTGCCGGGATCCTCGAGGTAACACGCGACCAGCGGCGTGAGACCTACCTCGTGGACGGCGTGGACGTGCACCCCGCCGCGAAGTTCACGCAGGAAGATCGTGCCGAGGTAGGCCGCGTGCACCGGGTTGGCTGGCGCGGCGAACTTCTTGTAGCCGTCCACGAGTGGACAGACGCCACGGGGCTCGGCGTCGACCACCTTTCGCGCGGCTGAGGCAAAGTTGGCCAGCACCGTGAGGTCGACGTCACCAAACGTCCGGTCGGCGAAGGCGTAGGCCGCGAGGAGATGGTCGGCAGCCGTCGCGACGGGATCGGCCTTCGACTTCGCCCGGGTCCAGAGAAAATCGATCGTTGATTGATTGAAGAACGTGAAAGCCTCGTAGACGGTGGTCGTATCGACGTCGCCCATCGTGCCGGCTCGGCCCAGGCCGTAGAACTCAAAGATGTTGATGCCGAGCTCCTTGGCGCGCACGCCGGTGAGGGGGTCGAAGTAGAAGCCCCTGCCCAGCGTTTGAATCGGATCGGCGGTGAGCGTCGCCAGCTCGTCAGCGTTCATGGTGTTGACTCTAATTGCCTCTCAACGTATCGGTTCTAGTGCACCAGTCGCCGTCCATCGCTGCGCACACGTAGTTCGATCCTCGAGCCGCTCTTCACCTTGACGAACCGGGCCGAACCGCCGTGGCGTATGACGATTTCGGTGACGATGGCGAGGCCCAGGCCCGTGCCGCCGGACTGGCGACTGCGTGCCGAGTCGGCGCGCGTGAAGCGCTCGAAGAAGCGCGCGCTTTGATCGACGTCGATGCCGTCGCCGTCGTCACTGACGACCACCACCGCCTCGTCCCCGTCGTAGCGTGCTTCGAAGCGCAGTTCGCTCTGTGCGTAGCGCATGGCGTTGTCGACGACGTTGCGAATCATTCGCTTCAACATCGCCGGATCGCCGACGACTCGCGTGGGCTGGACCGCCGACGTGTCCACCACCAGGTCGCTCATGGAGCGAACGCGCGTCGCTTCCTCATAGAGCAGATCGTCGAAGTCGACGTCCGATCGTTCGGAGAGGATGTGTTCTTCGTCGTGGCGAGCCAACCAGAAGAGGTCGCCAATGATGCCATCGAGGCGACGGCCTTCACGCATGATGACGTCCGCGACGTCGCTCCAGTTGGTGTTCACGGGATCGCTGGTGGCCCGTTCGGTGGTGGCGAGCAACGTTGTCAAGGGACTGCGCAGTTCGTGACTGGCGTTCGAGACGAACTCCTGTTGGAACTTCGACGCCGATTCGAGCCGGTCCAACATGGCGTTCACGGTTCGCGCCAGGCGCGCGATCTCGTCGTCGCCCCCCGTGACGGGCACGCGTTCGGTTAAGTCCTCGGCGGCGATCGCGTCCACTCGACGGCGGATTGACTCAACGGGCGCGAGCGCGAGTCCAATACCGAGCCAGATCAGTCCCCCGGACATCATCAACAACAACGGGAAGGAGATCAAGAGGCTGACCAGGAGTACCCGGACGCTGTGCTCGACGGCGCCGCCGTACACGAAGCCAAAGATGAGGGCCGGTCCGTACGTCGTGGTGATCGTCGACACTTCGCCCGAACTCAACTCCGAGAGCGTCGCTTGGGTACCCGCGTCATGGATGAAGACGAACGACAGACCACTGGGCTTCGCCGGGTCGGTGATGGGTCGAGCCAGCACGGGCGCGTTCTCGATGGCCGAACTGGCCGCCAAGATCCGGGTTCCGTTGTAGTTGGTGACTTGCACCACGACGTCACCCACGGTCGCGAGGCTGATCAATCGTTTCGACGAGACGTTCGCGTTGGAGAGACGCTGCTGCGTCTGTTCAATCACCGAGTCGATTTGATCGGTCGCTTGATGGAGAAGTGAGCGATGCACGAGATTGACGAGCGCCACGCCGGTGAAGGTCAAGATGATGGTGATCGCGATGACGAAGATGAGCGTGAGGCGCGCTCGAATCGAGAGCTGACGACCCTCGGCCATCACGCGTCACGTGCGCAGTAGCCGACCCCGCGCACCGTATGGATGATCGATAGTTCGTTCGACACGTCGATCTTTCGCCGCAGGTAGCCCACGTAGACCTCGACGATGTTCGGATCGCCGTCGAAATCGCTGCCCCACACCGCGTTCAGAATCTCAAGTTTGGTGTGCGTGACCTTCGATCGACTCATGAAGAACTCCAAGAGAGAGAACTCTCGCGGGGTCAGGGCCACGCGTCGTCCGTGCGACGTGACGTGGCGACTCATGGGGTCCAACGAGACCGTACCGAGCGTGAGCGTCTGAGGGCGGCCCCGATCCTGACGTCGAAGCAGCGCGTGCACGCGCGCCATGAAGACCGCGCGCTCAAACGGCTTGCGCAAGAAGTCGTCAGCCCCGACGTCCAGTCCTTCCACTTCGTCCCACTCACCCTCCTTGGCCGTCAACATCAAGAGAGGGGTCTCGAGACCGGCGGCGCGAAGATCCTGGCAGACCCGAAAGCCACTGCGCCGGGGCAACATGATGTCGAGCACGATGACGTCAAAGTCGCCGTGCAGCGCTTCCTCGAAGCCCGTTTCGCCATCGTGACGTTGCACGACGACGAAACCTTCGTCCTCCAAGAGGCCCGCTACCGCACTCGCGAGGTCGTAGTCGTCTTCGATAACGAGGACTCGGAGAGGGTGATCATTCATCGCAGGTAGAGGTTACCGTTGGCTCCTTTGACCGTCTTCGGCTCCGCCCCTCCGTACGGCGCCGGTCGCACGTCTACGTCACCCTCATCCACCCGAAACGCCCAGCCGCGTAAGGGACTCACGTCGACAATGGTCGCGGTCGACAAGGCACGGTGCACGTGGGCGGCCAGCGCTGTCCCCACGAACTCACCCGTTGGCGGGTGATCCACCACGCGGGGAGCGCGGTTCGGGGACCGTGAAACGCAGTGCTCGTTCCTTCGATACCGGGATCGCCGGGACGAGCAGCTGACCCGTGGGCGCCGGAGAGGAGTCGAAGGGAGGGGCGTGAACAGAGTCTGAGCGGTCGACCATCCGCGGTCAGAGGGTGTACGAACGTCGCAACCGATCGTGCTTCTGGGCCGGTAGTGGTTTGCCCGGGTCACCTCGGCGACGCCGCGGTTTCCCGCTCTTTCGTCAGTTGAACGCTCGAAGCCAAGATTTATCAACCACAATGGAAAGGTGCTGAACGCGACCATCACTTCGTTTCTGATCGACAAGCTACACAGCGTCTCGCCCACGATCGTCTACATTCTCGTCGGGCTCCTCGTCTTCGGCGAGGCCGCCCTCTTCATCGGCTTCGTGTTGCCCGGTGAGACCTCGGTGGTCGTGGCCGGCGTGATCGCGAGTCAGGGCCGCGTCAACGTGGTTGACGTCGCCGTCCTGGTCGTCCTCTCGGCCATAATCGGCGACTCCTTGGGGTTCGAAATCGGTAAACGCTACGGCCACCGCCTCGTCGAACTTCCCTTCCTGCGCAGTCGTCACGACGCGCTCGAACGCGCCCTCGACGGACTGCGCCGTCGCGGCGCCACTTACGTGTTCGTGGGACGTTTCACGGCGTTCCTTCGCGCGGTGATGCCGGGACTCGCGGGGATGAGTCGCCTGGGCTATCGCCGCTTCCTCATGGCCAACGCCGCGGGCGCGCTCGTCTGGGGCGTGAGCTACACGTTGCTGGGTTACTTCGCCGGCCACGCACTTGGCTCGATCTTGAAGTACTCCGGCTGGGTGGGCATCGCGGTCCTCGTCGTCGTGGTCGGGCTGATCGTGGTCCTGCACTACGCAAGGAAGCGTCGCGAGGCCGACGTCGAAGAAGCGTGGGTCAAAGAGCATCCCGACGACGAGTCAACGCAAGGCGCTCAGTAACTCCTCGGGGGCGCTCACGCGCCACTCGTGGCCGTGCAAGGCAAGAAGTCCCGCGCCCGCGCTGGTCGGGCCGCTTCCACGAAGCAGTGAACGGACGTAGATCTCCTCGACGTCGAGCGAGCGTCGCGTCTCGATGAGGTCTTCGGGGGCGTCGTCGAGCGACGCGACGGCGCTCGAACGCACCAGTCGAGGTCCCACGATGCCGTCGTCTCCGAGAGCACTGACGAGACCTTCGATCTGGGCGCGGGCGAAACCCGCGTCCGTCGAGGCGCCGCGACGCCACGGCGGGGCCGTGCCCGCGAGAAAGCCCCGGGTGACGAGTTCATCGGGCTGAGCGAAGGGAACGACACCGGTGACGTCGTCGCTGAACGTCTCGACCAGCCTTCTCGCGTGGGCCAGCACGTGGGGTACGACCCAGGGCAGGATCCACGCCTCGAGACCCAGCCACGAGGGCCACACCGCGTCCACGAGGGCGATCGTGACGTCGAGCCCCAGGGAGCGCGCGTAGCGAACGACGTCGCGGTAGCGCCGCAGCGCCTCCTCGTCGCACTCCCCTTGACGCGGCTCGACGCGCGCCCACTCGACGCTGAGTCGAACGCCGGCGAAGCCGAGGTCCGGCACGAAGTCGAGTACGTCCTCGTAGTGACGCCAGAGATCGTCCGCGGCGCCCGGACCGACGTGACGACCGAGTCCGATCGTCGGCGCGTAGCAGGTCATGGGCTCGCCGGCGCGATCGAAGCCGCCCTCCACCGCGTAACCCTCGAGCGTTACGAAGAGTCGAGCTCGCGAGTTCACGTCGTCAGTTTCGCACGCACGCCACTGGCCACCGTCAACTAGCGTCTCGAACGAAGCCCGCGAGGGCCCTTTGAAGGAGGCCCGATGGCCGACGAAGTACTGCGCGAACGACGTGGACACGTTGAACTACTCACGATCAATCGACCCGAAGCGCGCAACGCCATCAACCGCGCGACGGCGCTGGCCCTCAGTGACGCGCTCGACGAGTGCGAAACGCTCGACGAGGTCTGGGTCGTCGTGCTCACCGGCGCCGGCGACAAGGCCTTCTCCGCGGGAATGGACTTGAAGGCCTTCGCCACGGGCGAGTTCCCGATCACCGACAAGGGCTTCGGTGGCCTCACCAAGCGCGACTTTCCCAAGCCCTTGATCGCCGCGGCGAACGGCTCGGCGCTCGCGGGCGGCTTCGAGATGATGCTCAGTTGCGACATGGTGATCGCCGCCGAGCACGCGATGTTCGGGATCCCCGAAGCGTCGCGCGGTCTCGTCGCGGGCGCGGGCGGGTTGATTCGCCTGCCCAAGCGCGTACCGCTCACGGTCGCCTTCGAGATGGCCCTCACGGCCGATCCCATCAGCGCCGCGCGCGCCTACGAACTCGGTCTCGTCAATCACGTGGTCCACGGCGACGTCGTGCTCGACGTGGCCATCGCCCTGGCCGAGCGCATCGCGAAGAACGCGCCCTTGGCCGTTCGCACGTCGAAGGCCGTGATGCGCCGCGCCGGTGAACTCACCGAGGCCGAGGCGTGGGCCGTGAGCGACGAGGCATTCGCGATGATCGGCCGCAGCGCCGACGCCATGGAGGGAGCGGTCGCGTTCGCCGAGAAGCGCGACGCGAACTGGCAGGGTAAGTAGGTGGTCACCGTAGTGACCCACCACGCGCAACTCGCCAACGCGTGGGCCATCGTCCGTCTGAGCCTGCACGTGCTGGGCGCGTGCGTCTGGGTCGGCGGCCAGTTGGTGCTCGCCGGACTCGTCGTGACGCTGCGCGGGATCTCTCACGACGCACCCGCCAAGGTGGCGAGAGCTTTCGCGAGGTTCACCTGGCCGGCCTACGGCCTCTTGATCGTGACGGGCGTGTGGAACGTCGCGGCGATGGGTTCGGGGGCCACGTCGAACTGGAACGCCGTCTTCGGAGTCAAGATGTTCTTCGTCCTCGTGGCGGGACTGGGAGCGTTCTTGCACACGAAGGCGGCGTCGCCCAAGGCGAAGGGCGTCTTCGCTGGCGTCGGCATGATCGGCACGATCGCGGCGTTGGTGCTGGGCGTCGCGCTCACCGGCTAGTGCAGGTGGTACACGAGCGCTGAGGTGATCGCGGCGGAGGCGACGACGACGGGAAAGGGCGCCTTCGCGAAGAGCGCCGCGAGGGCCACCGCGAGACCGGCCAGACGGTGGTCGAGCACGACGTGGGTCTTGGTGACGAGACCCTCCGCGACGACGAGCGCGCTCAAGAGCGCGATCGGTACGAGGGCGTTCACGCGTTGTAAGCGCGGATGGGCGAGCCAGCCCTCGGGGATGTAGTAGCCGAGCAGTTTCACGCTGAAGCAGAGCACGCTCGTCGCGCCGAGCACGATCCAGGCCGCTTCGGTGCTCATCGTTCACGCCATCCACAGACCACGGCGACGAGCACGCTGGCAATGATGGGCAGTCCCGCGGGCAACCACGACGTGACGAGGAGCGCGAAGACCATCGACGAGAGCGCGACGACGCGTAGGAACGTGGTGGTGAGACGCGGCCAGAGAAGGCCCAAGAACGCGGCTGGCACCGCGGCGTCCAGTCCCCACGAGGCCGGATTCCCGAGGGCCTTGGCGCCAAGGGCGCCGAGCAGCGTGAAGAGATTCCAGAAGAGGTAGACACCCGCGCCGGTCAGCCAGAATCCCCGTCGCATGGCGTGCGTGCCCCGGGGCGTCTGGGCGAGCGCGACACCGGTCGACTCGTCAATGGTGAGGTGCGCCGCCGCCACCCGTTTCACTCCCGTCGCCCGCACCAGGGGTGCCATCTGGAGTCCGTACAACGCGTTGCGCGTGCCGAGCATGGTCGCCGCGGCGACGGCGCTCGCCGCGCCGCCACCGGCCGCCATCACCCCGACGGCCGCGAACTGACTCGCGCCGGTGAAGGTGAGGAGGGAGAAGAGGCAGGTCTGAAGGACGCTGAACCCCGCGGCGATACCGGCGGCCCCGAAGGCGACGCCGTAGGTCCCTACGGTGAAGGCAACGCTCAGAGCGTCGCGAGACGTCTCACGGAGCGCTGTCGTCACTCCTTCATTCTTGCCGAGCCTGATGAGAGGCTGCGGCGGCGCAGCGGTGGCTCGCGAGAAGCGAACTACTGTTGGCCCTACGCACGTCAAAGGAGTGGACCGTGTTCTTTGGTGAAATTTTTGGACCGGATCTCTTGATTGTGGTCATCATCGTCGCCGTACTCATCTTTGGCGGCGCGGCCATCCCCAAGCTGGCCAAGAATCTCGGCTCCGCGAAGACCGAGTTCGAAAAAGGTCTGAAGGAAGGCAAGGCTTCGGGCACCACGAAGGCCACCGACGCCTCGGAGACGAAGACGCCCGAGGACGACAAATAGTCGCCGAGTCGACGGGGTCGTTCGATCCGGTGACGAAGCCCTCGCCACCGCCGCCGGGCGAGCCAACCAACCTTGAAAAATGAGTAAGGTTTTCTCCGTGGAACCACCCGCCCTGTCCCCGCAGGGAGTCTCCAACCGCACGCGGCGCTGGCGCCGCGTGCGCCGCACCGTTGCGCTCCCCGTCGTCGCCCTCGCACTCGCGGGTTGCACCGTGCCAACCTTTGGTGCCGCACCCGGCGCCACCACGAGTTCCCGTTCGGTGTATCACTTGTGGCAAGGCTTCTCCATCGGCGCCGTCATCGTTGGCGGTCTGACCACGGTGCTCATTCTTTGGGCCGTCTTCAAATACCGTCGCAAGAGCGACCGCATCCCCAAGCAGAGTCAGTACCACATCCCACTCGAGATGGCCTACACCATCGTGCCGATCATCATCGTCTTGGGACTCTTCGCCGCCACCATGGTCGTCGAGAACAAGGAGGTCGCGAACCCGAAAACGAACGTCACCATCGACGTCAACGCCTTTCAGTGGGGCTGGAAGTTCACCTACCCCGGCCAGAACGTCGTCGTCGTCGGTCAGACCACCCAAGACCCCGTGATGGTGATGCCCGTCAACACCAACGTGCACATCAATCTGACGTCGTCGGACGTCCTCCACGGCTTCTACGTGCACGCCTTCAATTTCTCGCGCTACGCCCTTCCGGGAGTGTTGAACCAGTTCACGCTCCGCGCCGTGCAAACCGGGACGTTCGGCGGGCAGTGCACGCAGCTCTGTGGGCTGTACCACTCACTGATGGTCTTTCGAGTGAGGGTCGTCAGTCAGTCCGCGTACGTCGCCTGGCTCGCGAGTAACGCGAACGCCGCCGTCGCCCAGGCCGCCCAGGCCGCCACGGGCCAGCAGACCTCGTCAATCGTGCCCACGAAGCCCGCGAAGAGCGAGGGGAACAACTGATGACTGACGTACTCGATCCACCCATCGCCGCCGAGCACCACGAACACGAAGAGCACCACGGACCCACCGGCATCTTGAAGTGGATGACCTCCACCGACCACAAGGTCATCGGCATGTCCTACACCGTCACCTCGGTCATCATGATGGTGATCGGTGGCGCGTTGGCCGAGGTCATTCGCGCTCAACTCACCACGTCGAACAACTCCCTGGTCTCGTTCGCGCAGTACAACGAACTGTTCACCATGCACGGTTCGGTCATGATCTACCTTTTCGTCGGGCCCTTCGCCTTCGGCGCGCTCGCGAACATCATCGTGCCCATCCAAATTGGGGCGCCCGACATGGCCTTTCCTCGTCTGAACGCTTTGAGTTACTGGCTTTACCTCACCGGTTCGATCACGATGTTGTCGGGCTTCTTCGTGGCGGGTGGTGCGGCCAACTTCGGTTGGGTGGCGTACGCGCCGCTGTCGAACTCGATCAACACGCCGGGCGCCGGCGCGGACCTTTGGATCGGCGCGCTCTTGCTCACGGGGTTCTCCGCGATCTTCACCGGCGTCAATCTCTGCGCGACGGTCTTCTACTTGCGAGCGCCCGGAATGACGATGTTCCGCATGCCGATCTTCACGTGGAACCTGCTCATCACCGCGATCTTGATTCTTCTCGCCTTTCCCGTCTTGACGGCTGGGCTCATCATGCTCTACTGCGATCGGCACTTCGGGACGCACATCTTCTCCGTCCAAGGCGGCGGGGTGCCCGTCTTGTGGCAGCATATTTTCTGGTTCTGGGGCCATCCGGAGGTCTACATCTTGGCTCTGCCGTTCTTCGGCATGGTCACCGAGATCATCGCCGTCTTCTCGCGTAAACCCGTCTTTGGCTACAAGGGAATGGTCTTCGCCACGCTGTCGATCGGCGCACTCTCACTCGGCGTGTGGGCGCACCACATGTTCACCACGGGGGTCGTGCTGCTGCCCTTCTTCTCCATCATGAGTCTCTTGATCGCGGTGCCCACGGGCATCAAGATGTTCAACTGGATCGGCACCATGTGGCGAGGTGAAGTGTGGTTCTCCACCGCCATGTTGATGGCGGTGGGCTTTCTCATCACGTTCCTCATCGGTGGCCTCACGGGTATCTACCTCGCCAGTCCCCCACTCGACTTCTTCACCCACGACACCTACTTTGTGGTCGCGCACTTCCACTCCATCGTGATGGCGTTGGTGCTCGGCGCGATGGGCGGTCTCTACTACTGGGGTCCGAAGATCACGGGCTACCTGTTGAACGAGACGATTGGCAAGATCCAGTTCTGGTTCTTGTTCATCGGCACCCAGGTCTTCACCCTGCCGATGTACTTGCTCGGTTTGCGCGGTATGCCCCGACGCGTCGCCACGTACGTGCTGCACCCGTCGTGGCAGGTTCTGAACCAAATCTCGACCGTGGGCGCGATCTTGGTGGGCGTCTCGACGGTCGCCTTCATGGTGAACGTCGTCTACAGCTGGAAGAAGTACCCGGCGGGCGACAACCCGTGGGACGGTCACACGCTCGAGTGGTTCACCACCTCGCCGCCTCCCCACCACAACTTCTACCGTCTGCCCCAGATTCGCTCGGAGCGTCCGACCTGGGACTACAACCACCCCGGTCACACCGCGGCCGAACACGGTCACCACCACGAGCCCCATCAGGAGCCCCACGACGAAGTACCCGTCGCGTGAGGACCGAAGCGAAGGTCCTCCTCGGCCTCGGGCTCTTCTTTGGCGTCATGAGCGCCGTCTACTGGAACTGGGGGCACGAGAACGCGGGCAGCGTGATGATGTTCGCCGGCATGCTGCTCTGCTTCGTGCCGGGTAGCTACTACTTCTGGTGGAGTCGCCGTATGCGCGCGCGACCAGAGGACGACCCGAACGCTACCCAGGCTCAAGGGGCGGGCGTCGTCGGCGCCTTTCCCGGGACGTCCATCTGGCCCTTCACCCTCGGTATGGGTGCCTTCTTCGTCGTGCTCGCGTTGGTCTTCGGGATCTGGTTCTTGATTCCCGGACTCGGTCTGGTGGTCTGGGCGCTGTTCGGAGGAACGGCCGAGGGTCGTCGCGGAGGTTCCCAGTAGTCAGTTGAACTCGCCGACGTTATTTCGACGACGTTCATCCTTTGTATCGATGGAGGTGACGTTCGCGCGTTTTTAGCAAAGCGCGGACACTGCCTAGAATTGAGTGTGCGGTGCAGTACCCAGAGGACACTAACGAGGAGAGTCTGTGACGGCCCTAGAAAGTTCGACGAAGGTACAACTGGGGGGGAAGCGAGGTGGCCCCGACACGCCGACGTTGCGTCAAGATCGCTGGCGCGTCCAGCCTCTCGTCACGTTCACCATCCTCACCGCCTTCGTCATTTACTCGACCTGGGCCGCGTTTCAGAACAGGTACTACTTCGTAGGCGCGAACGTCCACCGCGACCTCATCAGTCCCTTCTACTCCCCGTGCATCGGCGGAGACTGCGTACCCGGGGCGAAGTTTGCCTTCTCGTGGAGCGGCTGGACCCTTTCGCCGGCCCTGCTCATCTTGATCGTCCCGTTGGGCTTTCGTCTTACGTGTTACTACTACCGACGCAGTTACTACCGCGCCGTGTGGTGGTCACCGCCGAGTTGCGCCGTCGCCGACGCGCACGGCTCGTATTCGGGCGAGACTCGTTTCCCGCTCATTCTGCAAAACGCGCACCGCTACTTCTTTTACGCGGGCTTACTTTTGAACGTCCTGCTCACCTACGACGCCATTCTCGCGTTCCACCAGCCCGGCCTCGGCTGGGGCGTCACGGTCGGCACCGTCGTGCTCGTGGTCAACGCCACGCTCCTCTGGCTGTACTCGCTGTCGTGTCACGTCTGTCGCCACCTCTGCGGAGGCCAGGTGAAGAGTTTCAAGGCTCACCCGATTCGTTACCGGTTCTGGAAGTTCGTAACACCCCTCAACGCCAAGCACATGAACTTCGCCTGGGCGTCGCTCATCTTCGTGGCCCTCACCGACGTCTACGTTCGCCTCGTCGCCTCGGGCGCCCTCTCCGACTACAAGCTTTTCTAGATTTAAGGACGCTTCCGTGACCGACGCAACGACCGAACACCACGAGTACGACGTACTGATCATCGGCGCCGGCGGCGCGGGGCTTCGCGCCGCCATCGAGGCGAGCCAGCGCGGACTCAACGTCGGCATCGTCACCAAGTCCCTCCTCGGTAAGGCTCACACCGTGATGGCCGAAGGCGGGATGGCGGCCGCCATGGGCAACGTCTACCCCGAGGACAACTGGATGGTCCACTTTCGTGACACCATGCGCGGCGGCAAGTACCTGAACAACTACCGCATGGCCGAACTGCACGCGAAAGAAGCGCCCGATCGCGTCTGGGAACTCGAGCAGTGGGGCGCACTCTTCGACCGCACCGGGGACGGCAAGATCCTGCAGCGCGACTTCGGCGGGCACCGCTACGCGCGGCTGGCCCACGTCGGTGACCGCACGGGTCTGGAACTGATTCGGACCCTGCAGCAAAAGGTCGTCTCCATGGGAACCGACGTCTTCATGGAGTGCAAGGTCCTCCAGTTGGTGCACGACGCCGAGGGTCGCGTGGCCGGCTGCGTCGGGTACTGGCGCGCGACCGGCGAGTTCGTCACCTTCCGGGCCAAGGCCGTCATCTTGGCGACCGGTGGCGCCGGCAAGTCCTGGAAGTTCACGTCCAACTCGTGGGAGAGCACCGGCGACGGCCTCGCGATGGCGCTGTGGGCCGGCGCGAAACTCATCGACATGGAGTGCGTGCAGTTCCACCCGACGGGCATGGTCTGGCCGCTCAGCGTGCGCGGTCTGCTCGTCACCGAGGGCGTTCGCGGTGACGGCGGGGTGCTGCGCAACTCGCTCGGCGAACGCTTCATGTTCAACTACGTCGCGCCGATGTTCCGCGCCGAAACGGCGGACTCCGAGGAGGAAGCCGACAAGTGGTACGACGATCACAGCGCCGGTCGTCGACCCCCCGAGCTTCTCCCCCGTGACGAAGTCGCGCGCGCGATCAACACCGAAGTCAAGGCTGGCCGCGGCAGTCCCCACGGTGGCGTCTTCCTCGACATCGCGACGCGTCGCTCGGCCGAGTTCATCCGCCGTCGCCTGCCCTCGATGTACCACCAGTTCATGGAGCTCGCGGGCGTCGACATCACGCGCGAGGCCATGGAGATCGGACCGACCTGTCACTACTTCATGGGTGGCGTGCAGGTCGACGCGGACTCCCAGGCCACCGTCGTGCCGGGACTCTTCGCGGCGGGCGAAGTGGGCGGCGGGATGCACGGCGCCAACCGACTCGGGGGGAACTCACTGTCGGACCTCGTCGTCTTCGGTCGCCGTGCGGGCATCGGCGCGGCCGAGTACCTCGAGGCCGGCGACGTGGCGACCTCCTTCGACCAGGGTGAGGTCGACGCGGCCATCAAGGAGGCGCTGGCACCCTTCGAGCGCGGGGGCGGGGAGAACCCCTACGACGTCCAACACGACCTCCAAGAGATGATGCAGGAGAACGTCGGCATCATCCGCAACGCGAGTGAACTCGCCGTAGCGATCCATGCACTCGACGAGTTCACCGAGCGCGTGAAGAACGTGTCCGTGAAGGGCGGTCGGGCCTACAACCCGGGTTGGAACCTCGCGACGGATCTGCCGAGCATGATCACCGTGTCAAAGTGCGTGGCGAACGGCGCCCTTCGAAGGAAGGAGTCGCGCGGCGGTCACACTCGAGAGGACTACCCCAACGCCGACCCCGAATTGGGCCAGCTCAACTTCGCCCAGAGCTCGCAGGGCGGCCACTGGGACGACCCGGTCTCCGTCCACGAGACGTCAATTCTCATCATGCCAGCCGACCTGAAGGCTCTACTCGAGGAGGACAAGTAATGGCTCAAGTGACCATGCGGGTCTGGCGCGGCGACGCCAGCGGTGGCGACTTCGAGTCCTACACCCTCGAACAGAACGAGGGCGAGGTCGTCCTCGACGTCATCCACCGCATCCAAGCCACCGACGCTCCCGACCTGGCGTGTCGCTGGAACTGCAAGGCCGGTAAGTGCGGTTCCTGCTCGGCCGAGGTCAACGGCAAGCCCCGGCTGATGTGCATGACGCGAATGGACACCTTGCCCCCGGGTCCCGTGACGGTGACGCCGATGAAGGCGTTCCCCATCATCCGAGACCTCGTGACCGACGTCTCGTTCAACTACGTGCAGGCGGCGAAGGTGCCGGCGCTCTTGCCCCCCACCATGCCCGAGGGTGGCTACCGCATGTTCCAGAAGGACGTCGAACGCGGTCAAGAGTTTCGTAAGTGCATCGAGTGCTTCATGTGCCAAGACGTCTGCCACGTCATTCGCGACCACGAGGAGAACAAGCAGCACTACGCCGGACCGCGTTTCTTCATTCGCTACGCCGAACTCGAGATGCACCCCCTCGACCAGAACGACCGTCGCGACCTCATTCGCGAGGACATGGGACTCGGCTACTGCAACATCACGAAGTGCTGCACCGAGGTCTGTCCCGAGCACATCAAGATCACCGACAACGCGATCATCCCCTTGAAGGAGCGCGTCGTCGACGCTCACTACGACCCCGTGGCCTGGCTCGGACGAAAGATCCGTCGCAAGCCGAAGCGCTCCGCGGCCGACGCGGCCGTGCAACCGGCCCCCTAAGTCGATGGCGTCGTTCCTTAGCGCCGCGTGGCTGTCGGCGCTGAACGACACCCTCGCCGCCGCGGGGCCCGCGCCCTTAGAGGATCCCTCGTCGGTCTTTCGCGTGGTGCTCGAACTCACTGAAGGACCAAAGTCTTCTCCCCACGCGCTCACCTTCACCATCAGTGCGGAAGGCTCCGTCGCGCAGTTCGGCGATCATCTGGCGGCGAACGCCGTGGTCCGACTCACGTACCGCGACGCGCAGGCATTGACCTCGGGCACGCTCGAGACGGGGGTCGCGTTGCGCGAAGGGCGCTTCAAGGTCCGCGGCGACGTGCAGGGCCTCGTACCACTGATTGGTTGGCTCCAACAAGCACACGCGAACTGACGCGAGCGCGCTGCCTTCGCGCCCTTTTGCCTCTCGCTGCTCTGCGGACCTCGTGGAGGATGACGAGCATCGCGTGCGGCGAACTCCTCACGTTGTTCGACGTCAGTCATTAGACGGCGATGGCTCGGGCACGACCGTCGGCGCCGCGTTGTTTCAAACTGGCGCCCGAGAGCTCTAAATCAAACCCAGCGCGCGAACCTCGTCACGCTCGCCTACGAGCTCGTCGGTCGTGATCTTGACTCGTTCGCGAGCGAACTCGTCGAACTCGAAGCCCTCCTTCACCTTCCACGAACCTTGTCCATCGGCGAGCACGGGAAAGCCGAACGTTAAGCCTTCGGGCACGCCGTACGCGCCTTCACTGGTCACGCCGATCGACGCGCAGTCGTCGACGGGCGTCGCGTTGACGAGGCTCACCACCGTATCGATCGCGGCGTTCGCCGCGGACGCCGCGGAGCTGAGTCCGCGCGCCTCGATGATCGCGGCGCCGCGCTTTTGCACGGTCGTGATGAAGTTGCCCTGCAGCCACGCGAGATCGTCGATGACGTCGGGCACCTTCTTGGCGTTGATCGTCGCGTTCGCGAAGTCGGGGAACTGGGTGGCCGAGTGATTGCCCCAGATGGCGACGTTCTTGACGTCCTTCACCGCGACGCCGGCCTTCTTCGCCAGCTGGGTCTCGGCGCGGTTCTGGTCGAGGCGCGTCATCGCGAACCATCGATCGGCGGGAACTTCGGGCGCGTTGGACCGCGCGATCAGACAGTTCGTGTTGCACGGGTTGCCCACGACGAGCACGCGCACGTCGCTGGCGGCGTTCTCGGCGATCGCGCGACCTTGGGGCTTGAAGATCCCGCCGTTCACGTTCAACAGGTCGCTGCGCTCCATGCCGGCCTTGCGCGGAATGGAACCTACGAGTAGGGCCCAGTTCGCGCCGTCGAAGGCGTGCGTGAGATTGCTCGTCGCCTCGATGCCCGCGAGAAGAGGGAACGCGCAGTCGTCGAGTTCCATCACGACGCCGTCGAGGCTCTTCATCGCCGGCTCGATCTCGAGCAGTCGCAGTACGACGGGCGTGTCGGGGCCGAACAGCGCACCCGACGCGACGCGAAACAACAGGGAATACCCGATCTGACCGGCGGCGCCGGTCACGGTGACGTGCACGGGGGAAGTCATGACGCTCCTTCTTAGGTCTTAGAGACGCTCGACGATGGCCGCGCCGAACTCCGAACACTTCACTTCGGTCGCGCCGTCCATCAGGCGAGCGAAGTCGTAGGTGACGATCTTGTCAGCAATGGTCGCCTCGAGTGCCTTGACGATGTCGTTGGCGGCGTCGGTCCAGCCCAAGTGCTCGAACATCAAGACGCCCGACAAGAGCACCGATCCGGGATTCACCTTGTCTTGGCCGGCGTACTTCGGTGCCGTGCCGTGGGTCGCCTCGAAGATGCCGTGACCGGTGACGTAGTTGATGTTCGCTCCGGGCGCGATGCCGATGCCACCGACCTGCGCGGCGAGGGCGTCGGACATGTAGTCCCCGTTGAGGTTCGTCGTCGCGATGACGTCGTACTCCTTCGGACGCGTCAAGACCTGCTGAAGCGCGATGTCGGCGATGACGTCCTTCACGAGAATCTTCGAGCCGGGCTTGCCGTCGCAGTCGTCCCAGCCCACGGCCACGTCGTCGAACTCCTCCTTCACCAACTCGTAGCCCCACCGCATGAAGGCCCCTTCGGTGTACTTCTGGATGTTGCCCTTGTGCACCAACATTACGGACTCGCGTCCGTGACTCACCGCGTACTTGAGCGCCGCGCGAATGAGGCGCTTCGAGGCGAACTCCGAGATGGGCTTGAGGCCGAGGCTCGAGTTCTCGCGAACCTCCCAACCAAAGGCCTCCTTCACGAACACGCGAAGTTTCTCGGCGTCGGCGCTCCCGGCCTCAAGTTCGAGACCGGCGTAGACGTCCTCGGTGTTCTCACGAAAGATGACCATGTCGACGTCTTCGGGGCGCTTCACGGGTGAGGGCACGCCCTGAAACCAGCGCACGGGGCGCAAACAGACGTAGAGGTCCATGATCTGGCGCAACGCGACGTTGAGCGAACGAAAGCCGCCACCGATGGGCGTCGTGAGGGGGCCCTTGATACCGATCAGGTGGTCTCGAAATTCCGTGACCGTCTCTTCCGGGAGCCAGTTACCGGTCTCGTCGAAGGCCTTTTGACCCGCGAGCACTTCCTTCCACGCGATCGTCTTTCCGTACTTGTTCGCGGCCGCGTCGAGCACGAGTTGCGCCGCGGGCCAGATGTCGATCCCGATGCCGTCACCTTCGATGAAGGGGATGATCGGGTTGTCCGGGACGTGCAGGACGCCCTCGGTGCTCATAGTGATTTTCTCAGCCATGACCCCATCCTACGGCGATTTTCGCGCCCACTTTTTGGCCCCACGGCCCGGGACGTGTCCTTCAGGTGAAGAGCGCGTGATAGATCTCACGCGTCGCGGTGGAGCGGTTCAAAGTGTAGAAGTGCAGCCCTGGCGCCCCGGATTCGAGAAGTCGCACGCACAGCTCGGTGGCGGCCAGGATGCCCTCGGCGCGAACGGCGGCGGGCCCTCCGCGCTGGTTCGCGACCTCGAGGCGTTCGACGAGTGAAGCGGGCACGCTCGCGCCCATCGTGGCCATGCGCCGCACGCCACTCAACGTCGTGACGGGCATGATGCCCGGCAGCACGGGCTTCTCCACACCGAGTTCAGCGAGTTCACCCACGAGTCGGATCCACTCATCGGGCTCGAAGAAGAACTGCGTGACGGCGAAGTCGGCGGCTTCGAGTTTCCTCGCGAGGTGACGGCGATCCGAGACCAAGTCCTTCGAGCGAGGGTGACCCTGGGGGTGAGCGCCGACGCCGACACAGAACTCACCGACCTCGCGGACGAGCTCCACGAGTTCGAGCGCGTACGTGAACTCCGACGCGCCAAAGGCCGGCTCCTCGGGCAGGTCGCCCCCCAGCGCCATGACGTTGTTGACGCCCGCGTCGAGGTAGTTCTTCAAGAGGTCACGCATCTCGTCTCGTCGATGTCCCACGCAGATCAAGTGGGCCATGGCCGTGACGTGGCCCGCCTGTTGGATCTCGGTGACGAGATCGAACGTGCGTTGGCGCGACGCGCGCCCCCCGCGATAGGTCACCGAGACGAAGGAGGGTTCGAGTGCGTCGAGTTCGACCAACGACTGTTCGAGGACGGCCTTCTCCTCGTTGGATTTCGGGGGGAAGAATTCGAAGGAGCGCGTCAATCCCTCACGCAGGAGTTCGTCGACGCGCATCGAGCTAGTTGGCGCGGCCGAAGTCGTCTTCGATGCGCTCGATGTCGTCCTCACCGAAATACGTGCCGTGTTGGACCTCGATAAAGACCACCGGGGTGGGGCCCCGATTCTCACAGCGGTGCTTTTGCCCGAGTCCGATGTCAATCGAGCCGCCGGTAGGAACCTCGTACTCGACGTCATCGAGGATGACCGTCGCGGTGCCGTTCACGACGAACCAGTGCTCGGCGCGATGGTTGTGACGTTGGTAGCTGAGGCGCTTGCCCGGCGCGACGACGATGCGCTTTACCTTGTGATCGAAGAGCTCGTCGTCGAGCACGGTGAACGATCCCCAGGGACGTTGATCGAACTCGCGGCCTTGGCTGTCTCTTACTGTCATCGGACCTTCTCTGCGGCTAGCACGGCGTTGCGTAACAGCATGGCACGAGTCATCGGGCCCACGCCACCGAGACGTGGCGTGATCCAACGGGCGACTTCGCTGACGTCATCGGCCACGTCGCTGAGGAGCTTCCTTCCCACGAACGTCGTTCCGGCTCCGACGACGGCCGCGCCGGGCTTCACCATGTCGCGCGTGACGAGTCCGGCCTTGCCGGCGGCCGCGACGACGACGTCACCGGTGCGAACGATCTCACCGAGGCGCTCGACGCCGGTGTGCACGACGGTGACCGCCGCGTTGCAGTGTGGCCGACGCATCGCCATCAGCAGAGCGAGCGGTCGACCAATGGTGACGCCGCGGCCGATGATCACGACGTGCTTGCCCTCGACGGGCACGTCGTACGCGGCGAGTAACTCAACGATGCCGTACGGCGTGCACGGCAGTGGGCCCGGCGCGCCCATGACGAGTCGACCCAGGTTGGTCGGATGCAGCCCGTCCACGTCCTTTACGGGCTTCACGCGAAGCAACACTTCCTCCTCGCTCACGCCCTCGGGAAGTGGGAGCTGCACGAGAATCGAATGGACGTTGGGATCGTCGTTGAATCGATCGACGATCGCTTCGATCTCCGATTGAGTCGCGGTTGAAGGAAGGTGCTCGTCGAAGGAGCGCACCCCAATCTCCGCGCTCTCTTCGACTTTCATCTCGACGTAGCGCGCGCTCGAGACGTCGTCGCCCACGAGGATCGTGCCGAGTCCCGGCGTGCGTCCCGTCGCCACGAGCCGCTGCACGCGATCGGCCAACTCCATCTTGATTCGAGCGGCGACTGGTTCGCCGTTCAGTAGTTCTGCGGGCATGAATCTCCTAGTGTCGAAAGTGTCGCTCACCGGTGAGCATCATGACGATTCCGGCCTTGTTCGCCGCGTCGATCACTTCGCCGTCGCGAACCGAGCCCCCGGGTTGGACGACCGACGTCACGCCCGCGTCCGTGAGCGACTCGAGTCCGTCGGCGAAGGGGAAGAATGCGTCGGACGCCGCCGCGGCGCCCTTCGCGAAGTCACCGGCCTTGGTCACGGCAACCCCCGCCGACACCACGCGCGACTGTTGACCCGCGCCCACACCCACCGCGACGCCGCCGTTCGCGATGACGATGGCGTTCGACGTCGTGCGCGCACAGACGCGCCACGCGACGCGGAGATCTTGGAGTTGTTGCGCGCTCGGTGTCGCTACGGTGACACAACGCCACTCGGCGACCGGTATCACGAGTTCGTCCGCGTTCTGCACGAGCGCGCTGTCACCGAACGTGCGCACCGAGAGTCCGAGGGGCTCGGGCGCCGGAGCGCTCAAGAGCCGCGTGGCCCTGCGTCGAGCCACGAGTGTCGTAATGGCCTCGCTCGTGAAGCTCGCCGCGATGATGACGTCGGCCTGGGGACCGGCGGCGATGAGCGTCGCCACGGCCTCATCCACCTCACCGTCGATGGCGACGACGCCGCCGAAGGCGCTCTGGGGATCGGCGGCGAGGGCCTTGGCGAAGGCGTCCGCCAACGACGATCCGAGCGCCGCGCCCGACGCGTTGGCGTGCTTAATGATCGCCACGGCCGCGAATCCCGGGGAGTCCGCTCTCAGTTCGTGCACCAGGCGCCACGCGGCGTCCGCGTCAAAGAAGTTGAGGTACGACAAGGCGCTGCCGGCGTGTTTGGTGACGCCGTCCCACCACGGTGTCGTACCCGCGAAACGGTATCGCGCGCCGATCTGATGGGGATTCTCGCCGTAGCGCGTGACGTCGGCGCGCTCGAGGGAGAGGTGCAGGGTTTCGGGTACGACGGCGTCGACGTCACTCGGGACCCCGCCGACTGCCCCCCCGAGGTCGAGCCAGCGAACGACTTGCGCGTCGTAGGCCGACGTGTGCGCGAAGGCCGCGCGCGCCAACGCGTGGCGCGTGGCGTTCGAGAGCGATCCCGTCGCCTCGATCTCCTTCAGCGCCGATTCGTACTGCGCGGGATTCGTGAGCACGCCCACGTGCGCGTGATTCTTCGCCGCGGCGCGTACCATCGCCGGACCACCGATGTCGATGAGTTCGATCGAGGGATCCGACGTGAAGGGGTAGAGGTTGCACACCACGAGGTCGATCGCGGTGATGTCGTGTTCGACCAGCGCGGCGCGGTGCTCGGCGTTGTCGAGGTCGGCGAGAAGGCCCGCGTGGATGCGCGGATGTAGTGTCTTCACGCGTCCGCCGAGCATCTCGGGAAAGCCGGTGACCTGCGCGACGTCGAGGTGAGCGACGTCGGCGTCACGTAAGGCCTTCGCCGTCCCACCCGACGCCACGAGTTCGAATCCCTGCGCGTTGAGGCCTTGGGCGAGCTCGACAAGACCGGTCTTGTCCCACACGCTTAACAACGCTCGCATCTAGATCTCCTCCATCGTGCCGGCGACGCACTCGGGCTCGAGACCCTGCGCGAGTGACGCCATCACCCTAGCGATGACCTCGGGATAGAGCGTTCGTTCGACGGTCTTGATCCGTTCGTGCAGTGACGATTCGTCGTCGTCGGGCAAGACCTCGACGCGGCGCTGCGCGAGGATCGGCCCGTCGTCGAGCGCCTCGGTCGCGACGTGCACCGTGCAGCCCGACACGCTGGCCCCGGCCGCCAGGGTCGCTCGCACGGCGTGCCATCCCTTGAAGTCGGGCAACAGCGCGGGGTGGGTGTTGAGAACACGTCCGGGAAAGGTCCGATGAAAGGTACCGGTGACGATGGTGCCGAAGCCCGCCATGGCGACGAGATCGACACGTTCCTCACTAAGGCGTCGAGTGAGCTCTTCGCTGTAGGCCTCGCGGTCGAAGGACGGCGTGAAGCCACCAAACGCCTGGCGGTCGACGAGGAGCGCGGTGACGCCGGCGTCGCGCGCGACGTCCAGCCCTCGACACGGTCGGTCGGCGCAGACGAGCGCCACGTCGAGTCCCGCGTTCAGCACGGCTTCGAGAATCGTGCCCGAACCCGACACCAACACGCAGAGGCGAACCGGGACCAAGCGCTACATCGCCCTGACGATCTCGACCATCTTCGCGCCGGCTTCGGTGGGGTTCTGACAGACGAAGACGCCAGCCGCCGACAGCGCGTCCATCTTGGCCTGCGCGGTGCCCTTGGAGCCCGAGATGATCGCGCCGGCGTGCCCCATCTTTCGACCGGGCGGCGCGGTCACGCCCGCGACGTAGGCGACGACGGGCTTGGTCATGTTGAGCTTGATCCACTCAGCGGCGCGCTCCTCCTCTGAACCGCCGATCTCGCCGATCATCATCACGGCCTTCGTCTCGGGATCCTTCTCGAACTCGGCGAGACAGTCGATGAAGTTCGTGCCCGGCACGGGGTCGCCACCGATGCCCACGCACGTGGTCTGTCCTACTCCCTGCATGCTCAATTCGTGCAATGCTTGATAGGTCAACGTGCCCGAACGCGACACGATGCCCACGGGCCCACCGGCCAGCGCGATGTCGCCCGACGTGATGCCGATGTTGCACTTACCAGGACTGATGATGCCGGGACAGTTCGGACCGAGCAGCCGCACGCCCGGGAACTCTTCGACGAGGCGGTTGTACGTCAACGCTTCATCGTGGGCGGGGATGCCCTCGGTGATGCAGACGATGAACGTGATGCCGCCCTGCGCGGCTTCGATGATCGCGTCCGAAGCGAACTTCGGCGGCACGACCACGAACGAAGCCGTGGCACCGGTCGCCTCGACCGCTTCCTTCACGCTGTTAAAGACGGGAACGCCGTCGACGTCACTACCGCCCTTGCCGGGGGTGACGCCGCCCACGACCTTCGTGCCGTAGTCACGGTTGCGCAGGCCGTGGAATCGGCCTTGACCTCCGGTGAGGCCCTGGACGATGACCTTGGTGTTCTCGTCGACAAAGATGCTCATCGTTCTTCCTCAGTTCGCCAGCGCCACCGCGCGTCGCGCGGCGTCCAGCATGGTTGGTTCGGTCATCAGATGGTCGTTGAGGTGCGGCGCCAGCAGCGCGCGACCCTCCACGGCGTTCGTGCCGTCGAGTCGAAGCACGATGGGCGAGTTGATCGTGACGCGTTGCAACGCCTCGAGGACGCCCTGGGCGACCTCGTCGACGCGAGTGATCCCGCCAAAGATGTTGACGAAGATCGACGTCACCTTGGGGTCGGCGTTGATGACCTCGAGCGCGGCCGCCATGACGTCGGCGTTGGCGCCCCCACCGATGTCCAAGAAGTTCGCGGCGCTGCCCCCCACCTGGTTCACGACGTCGAGGGTCGACATCGCCAATCCCGCGCCGTTGGCGATGATACCCACCGTGCCGTCGAGGCCGATGTAGTTGAGGCCCTTCTCCTTGGCCATCTTCTCCCTCGGGTCCTCGAATTCGTCGCCGCGGAACTCCTCCCATTCGGGGTGGCGGTACGAAGCGTTCTCGTCGAGGGTGACCTTGGCGTCGAGGGCGTGCACTTGACCGTCGGGCGTGAGGATCAAGGGATTGATCTCCGCCAAGTCACAGTCGCCCTGGGTGTAGCACTCGTAGAGCTTGACGAGCAACTCGGCCGCCTGCTCGCGCGCGACGTCGTCGAGCTCGGCCTCGGCGACCCAACGCCGGGCGGTCGCGAGACTGAGCCCCTCGACGGGATCGATCGACAAGAACGCAATGGCGTCGGGGTTCTCCTCGGCGACGACTTCGATTTCGACGCCGCCCTGGGCACTCAGCATGCCGAGGTGCGTCTTGTTCGGACGGTCCAGGGTGAACGAGGCGTAGTACTCCTTCGCGATGTCACTCGAACGTTCGATCCACAGGCGCTTCACGACGTGGCCCTTGATGTCGAGGCCCAGGATGTTGCCCGCGTGCTCTCGCAGCTCGGTGACGTCACGGGCGAGCTTGACGCCCCCGGCCTTGCCACGCCCACCAACCTTCACCTGCGCCTTCACGACGACCGGGTAGCCGACGCGCTCGGCGACGGCGACGGCCTCGTCGACGGTGTCGGCCACGTCGCCCGGCGACACGGCGATGCCGTAGCGCGCGAAGTACCGCTTTCCTTGATACTCAAAGAGATCCATTCACTTCTACTTTCGTTGGTTTTCTACTGACGATCGACTGGTCATCCGTGTTGCAGTTCGCGCGCGTCCAACGTCGCTTCGAGCCACGAGCCGATCTCGTCGAGTGACGCGCCCGGGGTGAAGACCCGCGACACCCCAGCCGTTTCCAGGGCCGCGATGTCAGCGTCGGGGATGATCCCGCCCACCACGAGCAGGACGTCCTCACGTCCTTCGCTCTTCAACAGATCAACGACGCGCGGTACGAGCACGAGATGGGCGCCCGACAAGAGCGAGAGCCCGAGCGCGTCGGCGTCTTCTTGGATGACCGCCTGGACGATCTGCTCGGGCGTCTGGTGTAGGCCGGTGTAGACCACTTCGAAGCCCGCGTCACGGAGTGTTCGCGCGATGACCTTCGCGCCACGATCGTGTCCGTCGAGACCGGGTTTGGCGACTACGACTCGGTACGTGCGCTCCATCAGTACTTCAGCATAGAGGCACCACCACGCACCTAAATTCTCGTTCTCCGTGCCTCTCGGGTTCGTCAATACCCCCGAGTAGCGTTGTTAGTCGTGACGACCAACGCCATGAAAGAGCGAGGTCCGCTACGCGCGCTGGCGTCGGCCATGCGACCGCGTCAGTGGGTAAAGAACGGACTGATCGTCGTCGCGCCGGCCGCCGCCGGCACCCTGTTTCACCACGACGTCGCACGCCAGACCGCGGTGGCGTTTCTGGCGTTCTGCTCGGTGGCGTCCGGTCTGTACCTCTTGAACGACCTTCGTGACGTCGAGGCCGATCGTGAACACCCGACCAAACGCTACCGAGCCATCGCCTCGGGCCAACTGAGTGCCGCCGTCGCCACGTCGACGGCGGTCGTTCTCTTGCTCGTCGGTTTCCTGCTGCCCCTGGCCATTTCGCGTCCCCAGAACCTCTACCTGGTCCTCGGACTGTACGTGGTCATCTCGCTTTCCTACATCTTCTGGCTGAAGACCCTCGCGATCATCGAACTGGGCGCCGTCGCCAGCGGCTACTTTCTGAGGGCGTACGCCGGGGCGGCGTCATCACACATCTTCGTCTCCACGTGGTTTCTCGTCGTCATCTCCTTCGGCGCGCTCTTTCTCGTCGTGGGCAAACGCGACAGTGAACTTAAGGCCGTCGGCGCCGGCGGCACGCGCAAGGTCCTCGCGGAGTACACCAGCAACTTCCTCGACTCGGCCCTGACCTTGTGCGCCACGGTGGTCGTCACGGGTTACTGCCTTTGGGCCTTTGACACCTCGAACGCGGGCCTCTCGTCGAACCACGACGCCGTGTTGCCGATTCGCTTGAGCGTGGTACCCGTCGTCTTCGCGGTGCTGTTCATCCTGCGCTACGTCGAAGCGGGTCAGGGCGCCGCCCCGGAGGATCTGGTGATCCAGAACCGCACCGTGCAAGTGCTCATGGTCGTGTGGGCCACCTTGATGGTCTTTGGTGTCTACGGATGAGATCGACGACACTGTCGGGTTGGGGACGTACCAACGCATCGGTCGTTACCCTTCGAACACCCCGCAACGAGGCCGACGTCTTGAGCGAGTTCGCCACCGGCGAGCAACTCATCGCGCGAGGGCTCGGTCGTAGCTACGGTGACGCGGCCCAACTGAGTGGTGGCGTGGTGCTCGACAACCGCGCCCTGGGCGGGATCTCCGCCATCAGCGACGACGGCGTGGTCACCCTCGGGGCCGGCGTCTCCATTGACGAACTCCTCGCGGTCTCGATGCCCGAGGGCTGGTTCATCCCCGTCACGCCCGGCACGCGCCAGGTCACGCTGGGCGGCGCTCTCGCCGCGGACGTGCACGGCAAGAACCATCACGTCGACGGTTCGTTGGCCAATCACGTCCTCTCGATGCGACTGGTCACGCCCGTGGGCCCCTTCACGCTCTCGCCCACCGAGGATCCCGAACTCTTCTGGGCCACGATGGGCGCCATGGGCCTCACCGGCGTCGTGACGTCGGTCACGATCCAGATGCTGGCGATCGAGACGAACCAGATGCTCGTCGACACCACTCGACACGGCGACCTCGAGAGCGTGATGAGCGCCATGGCGACGGGCGACGCCGAGTACCGCTACTCGGTGGCCTGGGTTGACTGCATGACCCGTGGCGCCCACATGGGACGCGCGATCTTGACCCGCGGCGATCACGCGACGACCGAGGACGTGAAGAGAGTCGCGCTGAAGGGTCCGCGTAAGCCCAAGGTGACCATCCCCTTCGAAGCGCCGCGCGGACTTCTCAACCGATGGTCGGTGCGGGCCTTCAACGAGGCGTGGTTCCGTTCCGCGCCGCGTAGCGAACTCGACGAAGCCCAGTCACTCTCGTCGTTCTTCTATCCCCTGGACGGCGTCGCCAACTGGAACCTCCTCTACGGCAAGCGGGGCTTCGTGCAGTACCAGTTCTGCGTACCTGACGCCATGGGCGACACCGTCGTCGACGTCATCAAACGTCTCTCGGAGTCACGCGTCACGAGCTTCCTCGCGGTCTTGAAGCGTTTCGGTCCGGGGAACCCTTCGCCGCTGTCCTTCCCGCTCTCGGGTTGGACGTTGGCGCTCGACCTGCCGGTCGGCGCCGACGCGCTCCCGGGCGTACTCGACGACCTCGACTCGCTGGTCGTCGCCGCCACCGGGCGCGTCTACTTCGCCAAGGACGCACGACTCCGAGCCGACCAGGTTCGCGTCATGTACCCCCGACTCGAGGAGTTCCGAGCGGTGAAGTCGCGCGTCGACCCGAAGAACCAACTGACGAGCGACCTCGCGCGCCGTCTCGACCTAGTAGGAAAGTAAACATGGAAAACGCCTTCGGCCAACCGCAAAACGTCGTCATCTTCGGTGGCAGCTCGGACATCGCGCGGGCCATCACCAAGAAGCTCTGCGCGGCGCGCGCGCACACGGTGATCCTGGCCGGGCGCAACCAGGAACTCCTCAACGCCGCGGCCCTCGAGGCCCAAGAGTACGGCGCCACCAAGACCGACACCGTGCTCTTCGACGCGAACGACCCGTCGAACGCCGAGCGCACGGTCGCCGAGGCCTTCGACAAGGCCGCCGACCAGATCGATCTGGTCATCATCGCCGTGGGTCAACTCGGCGTCCAGGTACCGGACCAGGAGAGCGCCGCGAGGTCGGCCGAGATGATCACGGTGAACGTCACGTGGCCGGTGGCCGCGCTCGCGGAGATTCGCCGACGTCTCGTCGCGCAAGGGAGCGGTCGGATACTCGTCATGAGCTCGGCCGCGGCGATCCGAGTCCGTGAAAGTACGTACCTCTACTCGGGCGCCAAGGCGGGACTGGACCGGATCTGCACCGGGCTCGCCCAGTCCCTCGAGGGCACGGGTGTCAAACTCCAGCTGCTGCGACCCGCCGTCGTGCGCACCAAGATGACCGTGGGGGCCGACGAGCCCCCCTTCACCACCGGCGCGAACGAAGTGGCCGAGAACGTGATGCGCGGGCTGGCGAGCAACGACGACGTCATATGGAGTCCGCCACTTCTACGCTACGTCTTCTTCGTCCTTCGTCATCTCCCGGCGCCACTGTGGCGCAAAGTGACCAACCGCTAGGGCGCTGGTCATCCCTTGGGCGAGGTCGTCTCTTTCGGGCGCAACGTCATCGTGTAGAAGTCGCGCGTCCACCACGTGGCGAAGTAGCGTAACGCGTTGCCAGCCATGGCGTTCTCCAAGCTGGTGCCGTTGCTCCCGTTGATGGGCGTGTTGAGCGGACCGGCGAAGGAAGAGAACTGGACCCAGTCGGTGTTGATGTCGAGCTCCATCGCCCTCACCGCGCCGGCTCGCACCAAGACGTTGGCGAGGTCCGAGATCGAGAGGCTCGGTCCGCCCACGTAGACGAGGGCCCCGTCCCTCGTGACGCCGAGACCCGACCGCCAGACGTTGAAGCCGCCCCCGAGGGTCTTGCCCCACTTCAAGACGTTGGCGTTGGTCAAACCCGGCACCGGCCTTGCGTTGTCCACGATGAGGTCGAGGTTCTGGCGAACCGACGCCACCTGGCTCGACATCGTCACGTCACGTCCCCACTTGCCCACGGTCATCGTCCCGTCCTTGAAGACCACGGCCGAGGCCGCGCCATTGCGCAACGGGATGAGGGTACGGCCATCGGTGTAGTACCCGCCGTTCGCGTCGGACATGCGAAAGCCCGCGTTGAAGGCGGCGACCAGGTTCTCCGAACTCTTGGCCGTAATCGGTGCCGTGTAGGGGTACGGTCCGCCACCGGGAATCGTCGAGCCGGAGTAGAGCTGGGCCTGCAGCAACGTGGGGTCCATCCACGCGACGCCCACGACGTAACTCGTGTGGATGGCGTCGGGACGAACGAACGCTTCGTACATGGTGGGTACGCCGGTGGCGGTCTCGCGCCCGACGACGTGCCACACGCCCTCACCCGGAAGGGGTGTCCCCGCCGGAGACGGGATCCTCTTCGGCTCGGGAAGGTGCCCACCCGCTGCCACCCTGACCGTGGTCTTACCCGAGCCGAACGCCGCCAAGGGCGGTTTGCCCCCCACTTTCGCGGGATTCAGTTTGTAGTACTCGGTCTCTATCCACGTCACTTCGCTGCCCAGCCCGTGTTGGCGTCCCCACTCCGCGAAACGGGCCTGCAACGTGACACCGTAGGAGGGGTTCGTGAGCGCGAAGCCGAGCGTGGTCCCGAGGTAGCCGAGGACGACGATCGTCACGACCGCCAGGGCCACGATCGCGCGCCGACGCCAGTAGACGAAGGCTGGGTAGCGGCGATTCTTTGGGGCGACCGGTGGCCGATACGCGTGCCTCGGTGAGTTCATGGTCTCCCATTCTCGCACCTCGGGCCCGGGGCCTATCGCGGGGGCCAAAATATTCTTACGAACGATTTAGGCACGATGCAGTGGCGTCATCGCGAGCACGAGGTGCTTGGTGCCGTGCTCGTCGAAGTTCACCGCCGCGCGTGCGTGCGAGCCCTCACCCTCGACTCGAACCACCACTCCCGGCCCGAAACGGTCGTGAACGACCCGCTCGCCCACCACCAAACCCAACTTTTCGGCACCCGTGGAGCGAACCGGTGGCGCGGCGCCCGTCCCGAAGGCCCGACCCTGGGTGAACTCGGTCCCGCGACCCACGAATCCGTCGTCCTCGAGGGAGAAGCTCGATCGCCGGGTGGGCAACGTCGACGAGAGATCCGTCACGAGCTCCGAAGGGATCTCCTGGAGGAACCGACTGGCGATCGCTTCGAGACGTTGTCCCCACATCGTGCGACTCCAGGCGTGGGTCAAGATCAAGTAGCGCATGGCGCGCGTGACCCCGACGTAGAAGAGACGACGTTCCTCCTCGAGTTCGGCGTCGTCGGAGAGCGCGCGTCGATGGGGAAAGACCGTCTCCTCGAGACCGGTCACGACGACGCCGGGAAACTCGAGGCCCTTCGCGACGTGCAGGGTCATGAGTGAGATAGCCCCCTCACCGCTGCCGAGTTGATCGGAGTCCGCGACGAGGGCCATGCGCTCGACGAAGTCGAGCAACGTGTCGTACTGCGCGGCGGCCGAAGCGAGCTCACCGAGGTTCTCCAGTCTCGAGTACGCCTCGTCGGAGTCCTCGGCGCGCAACGCGTCGCCCATGCCCGATTCGCGGACGATCGCGTCGATCATTTCCCTGGGGCTGAGGTCGTTCGCCAGGGCCCTCAATTCGTCGAGCATGAAGGAGAACTTCGCCGCGCCCGCGAGTGCTCGTCCCGTGAGGCCCGCGGCGGCACCGTAGTGGGCCGCTTCGGCGAACGAGAGTCCGTGCTCGGCGGCGTAGACGCCGAGCTTGGCCTGCGCCCCCTCGCCCACGCCGCGCTTGGGTTCGTTGATCACCCTTCGAGCGGACGCCTCGTCGCGGGGATTGACGAGAAGCCTCGCGTACGCGAGCGCGTTCTTGATCTCCTTGCGGTCGTAGAAGCGCATGCCCGAGACGACCCGGTACGGCACGTTCGCGCGCAGCATCTCCTCTTCCAAGACGCGACTCTGCGCGTTCGTTCGATAGAAGACCGCCAGGTCGTTCCAACCCAGGCCGTGTTCACTGCGCAGACGGCGGAGTTCACTCGCCACCCAGCGGCCCTCGTCGTACTCGTCGCCCGCACGGTAGAGGAGGATCTTCTCGCCCTCGTCACCGTCGGTGAAGAGGTTCTTCGCGTGACGGCTGACGTTCTTCGCGATCACCGCGTTCGCGGCGTCGAGAATCGTCTGAGTCGAACGAAAGTTCTGTTCGAGCAGAATGACCCGCGCGTCGGGAAACCGAAGCTCGAACTGCAAGATGTTGCGAACGTCCGCCGCGCGAAAGCGGTAGATCGACTGATCCGAGTCGCCCACCACGCAGAGGTTGCGGTGTTCGGCGGCGAGCATCATGACCAACTCATTCTGTACGCCGTTGGTGTCTTGAAACTCATCGACGAGGAGGTACTTGAAGCGCTCTTGGTACGAGCGCAGGACGTGCTGATCGGTCTTCATCATCGACACCGCGTTCACCAAGAGGTCGTCGAAGTCCATGGCGTTGGCGAGGCGGAGCCGTTTCGCGTAGAACTGATAGATCTCGGCGATACGTCGCCGTTGGGGGTCGTCGCCGTAGGCGTCGAAGTAAGCGTCGGGCGACATCATTTCATTCTTCGCCGCCGAAATCGCCGCCGAGACGCCTCGTGGGGCGAGGCGCTTGGTGTCCAGGTTCAGCTCTCGCATGATGCGCTCGACGGCCGTCTCGGCGTCGCCGGCGTCGTAGATGGTGAAGCCCCGCTCGTAGCCGAGCACGTCGGCGTGCGCGCGCAGCATTCGCAAGCACGCCGAGTGGAACGTCGAGACCCACATGCGATCGGCTTCACCACCCACGAGGTCAACGACGCGACGACGCATCTCGTCCGCGGCCTTGTTGGTGAACGTGATGGCCATGATCTCGAAGGGCCGCGCGTCACCGGTGGCGAGGAGGTGCGCGATCCGTCGGGTGAGGACCCTCGTCTTACCCGAGCCGGCCCCGGCGATCACGAGCAGTGGCCCGCCGCGTTGGGTGACCGCTTCGCTCTGGGGCGACGTGAGACCTTCGAGCAGCGACGTCGGATCGAGTCGACTCAGCGCGTCGAGCGCAGCGTTGTCCCACAGCGACTCGTCGGAGAACGAACCGCGACTCACTCCCACTCAATGGTGCCCGGCGGCTTGCTCGTGACGTCGAGCGCGACACGATTGACGCCCTCGACCTCACGGATCAAGCGGTTCGCGATCGACTCAATCACCTCGTAGGGCAAGCGCGCCCAGTCCGCGGTCATGGCGTCGTCGCTCGTGACCGCACGGATGATGATGGGGTACGCGTACGTTCGTCCATCTCCCATAACGCCCACAGTACGCACCGCGGGTAACACCGCGAAACTCTGCCAGAGTTCGCGATAGAGCCCGGCCTTCTTGATCTCGTCGACGACCACGTGGTCGGCGTTTCGCAAGATCTCGGCGCGCTCGCGCGTCACTTCACCGATAATGCGAACGCCCAGTCCGGGACCGGGAAACGGCTGGCGCCACACGATCTCGCTCGGCAGTCCCAACTCCTCACCGACGCGACGCACCTCGTCTTTGAAGAGGGTGCGCAGGGGCTCGACGAGTTCGAAGGAGAGGTCCTCGGGTAGTCCACCGACGTTGTGGTGGCTCTTGATGTTCGCGGCGTGTCCCGAGCCCGATTCGATGACGTCGGGGTAGAGCGTTCCTTGGACGAGGAACCGCGGACCGTCACCGTCCTTGGCGAGGTCGTGCGCGACCTCCTCGAACTCTCGGATGAAGAGCTCACCGATGATCTTGCGCTTGGCCTCGGGGTCGGTCACGCCCGCGAGGGCGCTGAAGAATCGGTCTTGCGCCTTCACGTGGACGAGATCGACCCCGAACTGACGCGTGAACGTCTCTTCAATCTGGTCGCCCTCGTTCTTTCGCATGAGCCCGGTGTCGACGAAGACGCAGGTCAACTGCGCGCCGACGGCCTTGGTGACGAGCGCCGCGGCGACGGCCGAATCCACGCCGCCGGAGAGTGCACAGAGGACCTTCTCGGAGCCGACCTGTCGGCGAATGGCGGCGACCTGCTCTTCGATGATCGACGAGTTCGTCCACGTCGGAGGGATCACGGCCACGTGATGCAAGAAGTTCACCAACAGGTCCTGGCCGTGCTCCGTGTGCGCAACTTCGGGATGGAACTGCACGGCGTGGAGCCGGCGGACCACGTCCTCCATCACGGCGACGGGCGCTTCGGGCGTCGAGCCCGTGACCACGAAGCCCTCGGGCGCGACGGCGATGGCGTCACCGTGGCTCATCCACACCGTCGTCGTCGCGGGCCAGTTCGTCATCAAGACGGTGGGGCCCTGTCGAGTGAGGGCTGTGCGTCCGTACTCACCGGCGCCGGTGTTGGCGACCTTGCCGCCCAGTTGTTGGGCCATGAGCTGCGCGCCGTAACAGATGCCCAAGATGGGAATTCCGAGCTCGTAGATCGCGGGGTCGAGCGTGGGGGCTGGCACCGCGTACACCGACTTCGGTCCACCGGAGAGAATGATCGCGCCCGGCGCCTTCACTCGAACCTGCGCCGCGCTGATGGTGCTCGGCACGATCTCGGAGAAGACGTGCGCCTCGCGGACCCGCCGAGCAATCAGTTGCGCGTACTGCGCGCCAAAGTCGACGACGAGAACGGTGTCGTTCAATGTCCCATGCCGACGCCTTGGGAGCGCTGCATCTGCTTACCTTCGGTCTGGAGTGACGGTGCCAACATGATCTCGGCCTTTTGGAACTCTTTCAGGGTCTCGTAGCCGCACGTCGCCATGGAGGTTCGAAGGGCACCGAAGAGATTCAACCGCCCGTCGTTCTCGTGCGCGGGTCCGAGGAGGATCTCCCTCAGGGTGCCGCGCACTTGCGTGCGCACGCGCGTGCCACGCGGGAGCGTCGGATGGAACGTCGCCATGCCCCAGTGGAATCCACGCGCCGGCGCTTCGACCGCACTGGTGAGCGGCGATCCGACCATAACCGCGTCAGCGCCACAGGCGATGGCTTTGGCGATGTCGCCGCCCTTACTCATGCCGCCGTCGGCGATGACGTGGACGTAGACGCCGGTTTCGTCAAGGTGGCGCATGCGCGCGCCCGCGACGTCGGCGATCGCCGTCGCCTGGGGCACGCCAATGCCGAGTACGGCTCGCGACGTGCAGGCGTTGCCGGGGCCGACGCCGACGAGCACCCCCGCGGCGCCGGTTCGCATGAGGTGAAGGGCCGCTTGATAACTCGCGCAGCCGCCGACGATGACCGGCACTTCGAAGTCACGTATGAACTTCTTCAAGTTGAGCGGTTCCGCGGTCTTCGAGACGTGTTCGGCCGAGACGACGGTGCCCTGGATGACCAGGATGTCGAGCCCGGAGTCGATGATCGTCTTGGACATCCACGACGTGCGCGCGGGCGTGACCGACGCCGAGGTCGTGACGCCGGCGTCCTTCATCTGCTTGATACGCTCAGCCACGAGTTCGAGCTTGATGGGCTCCAAGTACATCTGTTGCATGCGGGCCGTGGCCTTGTCGTCGTCGAGCTCTCGGATCTCTTCGAAGAGGGGCATCGGGTCCTCGTAACGGGTCCAGAGGCCCTCGAGGTTCAAGACGCCCAGACCGCCGAGTCGTCCGAGTTCGATGGCCGTGAGCGGCGAGATGGCGCCGTCCATCGCTGAGCCGAGCACGGGCAGTTCGAACTTGTAGGCGTCGATCTGCCATGAGATATCGACGTCTTCGGGGTCACGAGTGCGCCGTGAGGGCACGATCGCTATGTCGTCAAAGCCGTACGCCTGACGAGCTGATTTGAAGATGCCGATCTCCACTTCCGCCATGAAGTCCTCCGATAGAAAACACCCAAAGTGAGTGAGCGTTTCTTCCAATCTACTAGGACGCTCGTCTCCTCAGTCCCCGTTCTCACGGCCAAGGGGCGCCGGTGATGAGCGAGAGCAGTTCGCTCAAGACGCGCGCCGTCGCTCCCCAGACGACGTCACCGGGCACCTTGTAAAAGTGGATCGGGAAGTACCCGTCGTCGTCGGCGCCGGGGCGAAGCAGCGCCCGGCGCCAGCGCTCTTCGACGAAGGCGTCGTCCGCGACCAGGTCCGCAAGCGACACGCTGAAGGCACGATCGACTTCAACCGGGTCAACAGTGAAGTTGGGGCGTCCGCTCAAGAGCCCGACGACGGGCCAGATCGACGACGCGGAGGCGAAGCTCACGAGGGGACTCAACCAGGCGAGCGGGGTGACCGTCAACGGATCGAGCCCGATCTCCTCCTTCGCCTCTCGCAGCGCGGTCTCGACGGGGGTCTCGCCGTCTTCGCTACGACCACCGGGAAGAGCGATCTCACCACCGTGGTTACGCATCGACAGGGCCCGTCGCGTGAGGACGACGGATGTTTCGCCCTCTTCTTCGAAGAGGGCGACCAGGACGGCCGAACGGCTCGTCGCGGGCGCGGGTGACGCGTCGGCGACGAAGGTGAGCTCCTCGGGTTCGTCGGGAAAGGGATGGTCCGCGAGGAGGCGACGTTCACGACCGAGACGCTCCGTCACCGTGCGTAGGGTGATCCCGGACCTGGCCGACGCGGGCAGTGCCGACCAGGGGGCGAGTGCCCCGGGCATGACGTCGTCGGGGTCGGGGATCACTTGCGGATAGCGATGACCAACGAAACGCTCGGGTCGTTCGCCATTGGGCGTCATCGTTCTTCCTCTACACTTGTGGTGCGTTTGACGTACTTAAAGTAACAAACGACCCCGACTCCCCCAGGAGAACTCCCCCTTGAAATCCCTCGCCCACTTCTGTGTTCGCCATCGCTGGTACGTCCTGTTCTCGTGGCTCGCGCTCTTCATCCTCATCAACGTCATATCCCAGTCCGTCGGTTCGGCCTACTCGAACGCCTTCAGTTTGCCGGGCACGAATTCCACGCACGCCGAATCGCTCCTCACGAAGGGCTTCCCTCAACAGTCCGGTGACATCGACGAGATCGTCTTCCAGACAACGGGCGAGTCGGTCGCCTCGCACCAAGCGACCATCCAGGCGATGTTGCGCAAGGTCGAGAAGCTCCCCGAGGTTGGCGCCGTCATCTCACCGTTCTGCACTGGCTCCTTCGCCCACAGCACGTCCCGATCTGGTGGCACGTGCCAGGGGGCGCTGGTGTCGACGAATGGAACTATCGCGTACGCGGTTGTCAAATTCGCAAAGACCGCGAACCAATTGACGAATCCGGAGATTGACGCCGTCATCACTGAAGGGGCGACGATTCGTTCGAGTTCGCTGAACGTTCAATTCGGGGGCAACGCATTTGGCCAACTGAACTCCACCAAGGGCAGCCCCTTCGAGGCCTTCGGTCTCATCGCGACGGCCATCGTTCTGGTGCTGGCCTTCGGGTCGTTCTTCGCGATGCTCCTGCCCCTCGGCGTGGCCCTCTTCGCGCTTGGTATCGCGTTGGCTGGCGGCATCCTCCTCAGCCACGTCTTGGCCATCGCGCAGTTCGCTCCGATCTTGGGTTCACTCATTGGCCTTGGCGTCGGCATCGACTACGCGCTCTTCATCGTCACCCGATCGCGCCAGGAACTCAAACGCGGCGCCAGTGTTGAAGACGCGGTCACGACGGCGCTCAACACGTCGGGGCGCGCTGTTCTCTTCGCCGGTTCGACGGTCTGCATCGCGCTCCTCGGCATGCTCGTCCTCGGGCTGTCATTCCTCAATGGCGTCGCCGTCTCGGC
>DATLTT010000023.1:0-20086 GCA_035533455.1 Acidimicrobiales bacterium
CAGCACTACGCGAGTGGACCCTTCGACGACGTCGGGCTCTACGACTGCCTCTACTGGCTTCACACCCACGTAGCTGACGGGATCATTCACGTGGAGGCACCCAAAAAACAGAGTTTCACGCTCGGACAGTTCTTCGACGTCTGGGGACAGCCGCTGGGGCCGAACCAGGTCGGACCCGACAAGGGCAAAGTTGTCGTCTACGAGAACGGTAAACGCTTGACCGGCAGTCCCCGTTCCACGCCGCTCCTCCCTGAGGCCGACATCCAAATCGATGTCGGGGACACCGTCGTGCCGTTTCAACCTTTCACTTTCAAGGTGTCCGGCTCGTGCGGGCAAGGCACTCTCAGCTGTACGACGACAACCTGAGTCGTTCGGGTCCAGCCTTCTTTCTTTGCGTCGTCACGGTGACCGCCTTGTCGCCGGGCGAGGACTCGAGGATCTCCTCTAGGGACACCGTTGTCCAAGTACGCAAAGGAAAAGGGACGACCATCGGCCGCACCCTCATATACAAAAAGTATTGAGCCGGGCATCATAGGCCCGACTGGTGATATGACAGTGGATGTGTTGAGATCTTGTGTCCACGTTGTCAGGGAATTGATATTGGGCCATGAATAAACGCGTAGGAATTCTCCTGGCGTTTTCGCTGTACTTCTGTCTGGTTGCGGCGGAGGTGTCGTGGGTGGCTTGGTTCGGCGGCCATAGTTTGTGACGTCTCACGGTCCGCTGTAGGACGTTGACCTCTGCGTGGTTACGGTGTCGCAATTGGTGGACACGGTGTACTGCGCTGCTCCGGAGGCCGACCGCTGGTCGTCAAGCATTACGCGAAGGGTACGTTGACGCCGACGGGCGAGCTCCCGCCCGACAGATGCCAGTCGGGCCGGCAATACTGCGTGGAACCATCAGTGCAAGTCCCGAGGCCGTGTGAGCCCGTGCCGCCACTCTGACAGGGCGTCGAGACAACTAACGCCTTGACGCCACCAGCTGGGCTGGACCTACCAGCGTCTTTTGGACCCTGCGAGCCGCGTCGAGATAGTCCTTTGTCCAGATCAGCAGCACCGCGGCGGCGGCGGAGCGGCCATCCTCGCTGTCGAGGTCACTTCGTACGGTGTCGATCAAGCGGCGGTTGGAAGCGGGACTCTCCGACATCGCGTCTGGAATCAATCCCTCGCCAACGAGGCCCGCTCCCAGTCGCTCGTACCACGTCGTAAGACGTGCTGCTTCGTTGAGCAGCTCGTCGCGCGCGACGGGCCGCAGTGCCTCGGGTCGACCATCTGCTTCCTCCCATAGGCCGATCACCGCGTCGGCGTCTTGTCGTAGGTTCGCCACGCCGGTGACGAGCGCCGTGACTTTCGCCAGGGGGATTGACTCCGATCGTCGTTCGGCGAGGTACGTCCGAAAGGCGTCATCGAGACGAAGGGAAGCGGCCGCCGCTGCCGTCTGCTCCGCTTCGAGAGACGGTAGGGACTGCGCGCGACTACTGCGGCCATCGGTGCTGTACTTCACGGCCGCTTCAAGGTAGGAGGCGCTGTGGTCGAAAGCCTCTCGCAGGGCGGTGCCGAGGGCCGCCGACGCGCCGCGTGGCCAGAAGAGAAGGCCGACACCGAGGCTGACGGCACCGCCAATCGCCACGTCTTCGATTCGATAGAGTCCCACTCGCCAGCCAGCGGGTTGGAGAATATTGAACAGTATGACGAGGGTCAGGGTAAACCCCGCCTGTCCGGCCGCGAAGGAGATAGCGGTCGGGGCGAAGCCCGCGACGAGAAGCGCTAGCGGAAGGAGGAGCCACAAGAGCGTGACGTTCGTGCCGACGAGCACCAACAGCCCGGCACCCACGACGAAGCCGACCGTCGTTCCGAGTAGCGAGCGCAACGCACTTTGGCCGGTGTTGATGACGTTCGAGCGCAGAACCGAGAGGGTGCCAAGGATCACCCAGAACGAGTGTTGAAGTCCGGTCTTCTCGGCGATGAGGACGGCAACCGCCAATCCAACGGCGCCGCGCACGCTGTTGTGGAGCCACACGGAATGTGGCTCAAAATGTGCCATGGCGCGTCGCCGGGCCGAGGCCGTACGCCCCGTCGAGGTACCGGGCACACGTCCGGCGACGGCGTCGAGCCAGCCGCGCCGATCGGCCGCGACGGCGAGGTCGACGTTGTCGCCGATCTGTGTTGCCGCGAACCCCAACTCCTGAGCACGAAAGCTCGGCTCGAGCGAATCCAGGAGTCCGTCGATCTGTCCCTTTCCGCCACCCACGTTTGGTCTTGTGGCGTCGAACTCCTCGCGGGCCGTGATGGGGAAGTGGAGCGTCATCTCGCGCTTCATGTCGTCGATCGACGTCCGCAGGTCGTGGCGAGCGCCGTCAAGTTCCGTTGAAGTAGTGAAGGGCCGATCGAGCAGGTTTGCTCCCGTTTCCAACACGGCAGCCGACGACGTGCGAATTCGACAAGCCTGGCTGGTAACGGTCGCCGCGAACGCGGGTTGATTCACCTCGACCAATTGGGAATCCATCCAGAGGAGTTCGTCGACGAGACGTACGACGGCACGCGACGAGACACTGAGCCCCGTGGGTCTCGACGGAACGGCCAGGAACCCGCGCTGGAGAGCGTCAACCGCCTCGTGGGCGACGGTGACGATGTCGCGGTGCTCGTCGCTCGAGTACACCTCGGTGCTGAGCCAACTCGAAACGTCGGCTCGAAGCCTCATGGCAAGTGCTCGACACGCCGTGGCCGCCGCGACGCGAAGAGCATCGTGACCTTTCACGGGCCACAGCCACCAAACGGCGATAAATGCGACGATCGAAGCGAGTCCCCACCCAGCGAGTCGATCCGCAATTTCGGACGTCGGTGCGGGGACGGCGGTGGAGAGGATAAACGTCAAGAGCAGGGAGGTCGTCGCGCTGGCGAGCACGGAGCTCACCACACCCGCGAAGATCACGACGAAGGTGACGACACCCATGGACAGAACCGACAACCACAAGTTACGAGACGTCAGTGTTCCGAGGGAGACGAAGACTCCGCCGGTCGCCGAAAGAGCTGCTTGAGCCTGGAGACGACTGCGCATCGGTCCCGAGAAGTCCACGAAGAGCAGTAGCGCGATCGACCCGAACGCAGCAAACGTTGCCACCTCGACATTTGAAATGACGGTGACACTCAGCGCAAAGAGAGCGGGCAAGATGATCGCCGTGCGAGCCGCGCGCCGAAGTGCCACGTAGTTTGCGTCATGTCGCCTCACCCAGGCAATCAGAGTCCTCTGAGGCAAGGTTGGTCGCCGCCGGTCACCGTCGGGCACCGCGTCGTTGGCTCCATCGTCAGTCACGCAACCACGACCCTTGCATTGGCGGAAGTGTCTCGAATGATTACCACGGAGGTTACTGTTCCAGCACCATCACGACACGAGACCTTCTTTGCTTTGCGATTGACGACCAATAGTCCTGCGCACGCGTACGACTATCGTTCGTAAGTCACTCTTGTGGGCGAGCAGCACGTGGAGCGTGCACGGGCGGAAGTGTCGCGATTGGATCGTTCGCCAGTACTGGCCGAATCACGCTGTCCGCGTGGAGCAACGAGACCGTGTCGGAGTTCAATTTGGCGTGCGCGGACAACTCCCACTCGTTCCCGTTCTACTGGACGTTGACGCCTCAGAGACACCATCCTCCACCAGCGCGATAGCCGAGTGCAGCGCGTCGACGGCTCGGTCGCCTTTTCGGACCTTGAGCGTTGGCTGTCCGTGACGGTCGCTCGCAATGTTGACGGACGAGACGCTATTCTCGGCGGGTCAGGGGGGAGTACTCGTACCAACGGGAACCACGGACGTAACTTCATTGAACAAGCGCTCGAAAGCTGTAGTGGAGACGAGGAGTAAGAACGCGTCCCCTTCGTTCTTCATTCACGTGCGGCCGACTCGTCACGTCACCGTCTCGCTCCTCGTGAGTGCCGTGATTGCGCTGATCGTCTCGGGAATCTACGTGCCCGTCGTCAGTTCGACCATCATCGTCGGCGCCGCGAACCTCGACGCGATGGTGACTGATCTGCCGCCCCTCGTTATCCCCTCGCTGCCGCAGGGCTCGACGCTTCTCGCCGCGGACGGATCGGTGCTGGCGACCTTCACCTCGGAGAATCGTGTGCCCGTGAAACTCTCCGCCGTCGCGCCGGTCGTGGTGAAGGTCCTTCTCTCTTCCGAGGACCGCACCTTCTACACCAACAACGGCATCGATCCGCGCGGCATCGTCCGAGCGCTGCTCGCCAACATCGAAGGGCGACCCATTCAGGGTGGCTCGACGATCACCCAGCAGTACGTGAAGAACATCCTCGAACTGCAGGGAGGTCCCGCGGTCACGCTCGACACCATTCAGCGCAAGATCAACGAGATCGTCTACGCGCGTCAACTCACGCGCGAACTCACGAAGAATCAGATTCTCGAGGGGTATCTCAACACCGTCTACTTCGGCGCGCAGGCCTACGGGATTGAAGCCGCGGCGAGGCGCTACTACTCGGTCCACGCATCGCAACTTGATCTCCAACAGTCGGCGATGCTCGTCGCGCTCGTCGAGGCCCCGACGACCTACGACCCACTCACCAACCCCACGCTCGCGCGCGTCCTACGCGATCAGGTGCTTCACGTCACGTACCTCAACCACCAGATCACGCTCGCGCAAGAGCGGGCCGCCGCCGCGTCGCCGCTCGACCTAAAACCTTCACTTCCGACCACCGGCTGCCAAGCGTCGAAAGTCCCCTACTTCTGCGATTTGGTGTCGAACGAGCTCACGACGCTACCCGCGCTGGGCGCCACCGTTGCCCAGCGCGTCGCCACGCTGCAACGAGGAGGGCTCGTCATCCACTCGTCGCTCGTGCCGAGCCAGCAGGCAGCGGCCGAGACCGCGGCGGTTTCCATCGTGGGCGTCACCAACCGCGTGGGTGACGCGATCGTCGTCGAGACGCCGGGTACCGGCGCCATCACCGCCATGGCGCAGAATCGCGTCTACGGCCTCGACACCACGAAGAATGAGACGACGCTCAACTACGCCAACTCTTCCTCACCGGTGGGTTCAACCTTCAAGGCGTTCACGCTGTCGGCGGCGCTGAGCGCCGGGATACCGCTCACCACCATTCTCCCCGCCGGCAGCCAGTACCACTCGACGGTCTTCGACAATCCGCCGGGCGGCTACTTCACCAACGCCGATCCGTCCTCCGCCACCAACCTCTCGATCGCCCAGGCCACCGACGGCTCCGTGAACACCGCCTTCGTCCAGTTGGAGGAGAAGGTCGGCGTACTGGCCATCGCCAAGACCGCGCGCCTCATGGGCGCCGACACCCTTCCACTGTCGGGTCCGGACGCGGTCACCGCCAAGGAGGGCAGCCTCACGCTCGGGGCCCGTGGCTTCTCGCCCATCCAGATGGCCGGCGCGTACGCGACGCTCGCGGCACACGGACTGCACTGCGCGCCTTACGCCGTCACCTCCGTCACGCTCGCGAACGGGACCTCGCTCAACGTCTCCCCCCAGTGCACGCAGGTCATCTCTCCGGCGGTCGCCGATACCGTGACCTCACTGTTGGCGGGCGTCATCACTTCCGGCACCGGTACCGGGGCGGCCGTCGCGGGCCATACGCTCGCCGGCAAGACGGGCACCACGTCAAACTTCGGTTCCGCCTGGTTCGACGGTTACACCGCAACGACCGCGATGGCCGTGTGGATGGGCGATCCGCGCGGGGTGACCTACCCCTTGTACAACGTCGCCGGCGTCCCCGTGGTCTACGGAGGGACGCTCCCCGCCGAGATGTTCAAGATGGCGATGACCTCTATCCTCCAGGGACAGCCCAACGTTGCCATCGCGCCACCGACCGAGATCTACTTGGCGAAGTCCTCTGCGGTGGTGCCCGACGTCGCGGACCTCTCCGTGCAGAACGCGCGAGCGCTACTCCAAACTCTCGGTCTCGTCGTCACTGGAGCGCGCAACGGCGTCGCGGGCACCACCAATCCGCCCGCGGGAACGCCGGTGTCCCCGGGCGACGCCGTGACGCTCAACGCCTACTCGGGACCGCCGTCGTGATCACCGCGCGATCGATCACGCACGCCACGGGCAGCGCCCTTCGCAAGGTACGGCACGCGGTCGTGGGCCACCTCGTTTCGATTGGTATCGGCGTGCTCGCTCTCGGACTCGGCGTGATCCTGACTCTCGCCGTGGCGGGCCTGTGGTTCACGCCCGCCGCGCCCGCCGCGCCAACCCCTACGACGACCACCACGACGTCGTTGCCGCCGGCACGACCCGCGCCCCCAGCAACCTCGCCCGCGATGACCGTCGTCACCGCGCTGCTCGCCGACCTGCGTCACGAGATTGGGTACAGCTCGAGCGACCCGTCCTTCGCCACGACTGACCCGTTGCTCGCCGGTTGCGCCACGTCGACGATCCCCGTGGCCCAGATCTCGCGTTCGCTGACGCTGTCATCAACGACGCTCCTGGTGGTCGCGAACGTCGACGTCTACGGCGCGGGACTGGGTGCCCTCGTCGTTGCCAACACCTCGGCGAGCACGTCGAGCTGCAGCGGAGACTACGTACAAACAACGTCACCAAGTGGCCTGGACGGATTTCTCGCGAGCGGTACCAACGTGTCGGGATCGTCCATCGTCGGCGTGACGTTCCGTCGGGGCGACGTCGTTCTTTCGCTCTACGCCTTCCCGACCAACTACCAGAGCGCCACGACGGCAACGATGGCGCTCGCCGACGAGCTCGACGCGCAACTCGCCCCCGAACTGTCTCGCGTGTGCGTCAACGAGAACGCGCCCGTGCTCGCCTCGAGGCGCAACCCCACCCAGAGCAACTACCTTCCCTACACCACCGCGATCGTCGTCACCCCGCTCGCGACACTGGCCCGTCCGGACCTCAACCTCTTGAACGCCACCCTGCCGGTCGTCGCACGGCCAAAGGCCGGCTCGGTCACCAGCGCACCGACGCCGCCGGTCGTGCCGACGATCCCCGTCACCAAGGTGATCAGAAAGCCGGCGAAGGACACCGTGGGCCCAGGTTGTGGCTGGGCCTTCACCGCGATGATGACGCCTCCGGTCCCGTCGAACGCCACGCCGTTGGGCGTGCAGCGAGCGGCTGCCATCGCGCAACTGAAGAGCAGGTGGGCGCGGTGGCCAACGACGGTGAAGCACTACCTCGAGGCGCAGGCCGTGTACCTCCGTGACCTCGCCAGCTACGACGCCACGACCACGACCACGACGACGACCACGACCACGACCACGACCACGACGACGACGCCAACCACGACCACCACCATTGCCACGACGCCCACGACCACGGTCTCACCGGGCTAGCTCTTCGAACGACCTCGCGTTGAAGCGATGCCTGGTCGGGGACGAGACGGACTCGGGACCGTCGTTCGTCAACGGTGGGTTTGTCGCACACGCCCTGTCGCGTCTCAGACCGGGTGGTAGACGTACGGCTTTCCCACCTCCACGGCGGGGTGGCCGAGGCAGATGCCGAGAGATGGCCGCGACGTGTCCCAGGCGAGGAACCGCTCGGGCCCGACGTCGAGGATGACTTGGGGAACGAAGGTTGGCGCGCAGGACGATCCGCCCATGACGAACCTCACCGTGAAATCGAGCACCGCGTTAGCGCCCAGGACGACGTCGGCGGGCCCTGGCGTCAGTGGCGACGGCGCCGCGATCAGTTTGGCGATTCCCTTGCCGTTGGGACTACCGGTGAGTTCAATGAAGGCGTGCCCACGAAAAGCGCAGGAACTTGCTCCGAGCGCACCCTGGACCTGCGCCGTGACGACGAAGTCGCCGAACGCTCCCGATGACGGGCCGAGATTGACACTGGTGGCCTGTGGCGAGCACCAGGGAATCTCCGAGGCGACTCCGGTTGGCAAGGGGTAAGCGACGACGCGGCCGTCGCCCGGCGTTCCAAAGAGCGCACCCTCGTTTGAGAGCATCATGGCGCCGCCGCCCCACGCCGAGACCGACGTGGGCTCGCCGCCCGCTGCCGCCAAGTTCGATGACCGGGTGCTCGACCACGTTCGTCCGCCGTCGGCGCTCGAGTCGAAGCCCGCGTACGCGACCCCTGAGATCGCGACGAGTCGGGCGCCTCCATCGACGAGTCCGAGAAGGAACTGTGAGTCTCCGAGAGACCCTCGTCCAGCCGACGTGAACGGCGACACCTTCTGGCGCAGGGACCATGAACTCGGCCCACGAGCCCGGTACCAGAGCTCGTCGTAGCCCTGGTTCATGCCAATGTCGGCGAAGCAGTAGAGGTAGGTGCCAGCGTGACCCACGAGTAGCTGCGTGCTGAGGTATCCCTCAGGCTGGAGTCCGCGACACGGATCGGCCATTGTCGCCAACCGACTACCCGAGATGGTCCACAGGTGCGGGTCGCCACTCGGGACCGCGGGCGAGCTCGTGAGCACCCACACGCCTCGACCGTCGAGCGCCATCGCCGCGACGCGCTCATCGGAAAGTCGAGATGAGAGATGCACCACGTTCGAACGAACGGTCACCGATCCGAGTGGCGCGGTGACGACGTCGAGCGGGCAACCCTCGACGCACGGGCGCGTGACAGCTACCAGGCCGTAGCGATCCGTTCGCCAGTCGAGAACCGGAGAGTCCAGGTGAACGCGAGCCCACGTGAGACCGCCGTTGGTGGTGACCTCAAGGCCACTGCTCGTAGAGACGTAGCCAGTGGACCGCGAGAGAAACGACAGGAGCGTGGGATTGGGCTCAATGCTGTTCGCTGGCGCGCCAACGGTGACGGGCATTCGCCGCACCACTTGCCAGTGCCGGGCGCCGTCCTTCGTGACAACGAGGTAGTCCGGATTTCGCGTGACGTCGTTCGCTCTGGCGACGCCAAAGCCGAACTCCAGTGAGCGCATATCGACTGCCCGCAACTGAGTGCCCGGCCCGAGCGAGACCTGTGTGAGGCGCGATCCTGGCGACGCCGCGTAGTACTCGGAGCTGACGTGAGCGAATGACGAACGCCCCGGCATTCGCGTTGCCACCACGACGACGGCAATGGTAGTTACGACGGTAAGGAGAAGTGCGAGACCGATCGTCAAGTGCCGACGTCGAGGGGGAGACGTGGTCATGGCGAAGCCTCGCCGAGTCGCTGAGAGACGTCGAGCGGCCGACACTCTGACACTGGTCCAACGACGAGCGGAAGTGTGAGATCGGTAGTCGACGCTGGCCGGGCCACCCTCACGATGGTGGCTGAGCGACGGCACCCGCGCTGCCGTGATCACGTTCAGGACGCAACGGACCGAGCGAGCCTTGGCTTGAATCGTCTGACATGGCGTTCACTTTCACTACGGACGTTCCATGAGAGTACGACCAACGAATCTCGATGGGTTGCTGCGTCGTGGAAACGCTCGTCATGGCACTTCGGGGCCGGGAAGTCACCGCCCTCCTGCGGGTGGCAACGACGTGAGGTTTGTGGTCGGACGACCTGGTGGCCAAGGCATCGTTCGCCGCGTCAAGAACGATTCACTTCAAGCCAGGGTTACTGACAGCCCAACTCCGTCCCCCGTCAGTGGTGCGCTCCACGACGTACCGCGTCGTCGAATAGACCGCGTTCAATCCACGCAACTGCGTGACGCGGACGAGTGCCCACGCGTCTCTCGAACTCAAGAAGGAAACGGCGATGGGAAGAACGTAGAGTCGTTGACTCTTTACGAAAGGGTGATTGCTGAAGGTTGACGCGTTGGACGTCGTCGAAAGGCTGGCTTGGCCCGTGGTGCACGGTCCGCAGTAGCCGACGATCCAAGCCGCGCTCGGACTCGTGGTCCCGAAATCGACCACCGTGGCGGATATCCCCGGCGTACTGCGCGGTGATGAACGCGGCACTTCACTTGATAGGACGATCTTCCAACTCGCGCCGGCGTTCAGTGTTCGCTCGACGACGTACGGCATGCTGCCCGCGGACTCGCCGTAGTTGTAGAGCAGCCACACGGTGATCCCGGTGCAGGAAATCCAAGGCGCCGGTCGAACGGCTGGTGGCCCGAAGGAGTTGCTGTTCGCGGGAACTGATCTGCCCAAGAGCGTGAGATGCCAGACGGCGCCAAAGTGTGAAACGTAGACGTTTCCGTTGTCGTTGTCCCCGAGCCAGAGCGTCCCCGAGGGCGTTGCACAGATTGACGCGCCGGGCGCGGGCGTGCTTACGAGTCGCCACGTCCGCGCACCGTTCGTTGTCCGCATGAGAGCGCCTTTGTCGGTGAGAGCCCATCCATCCTCGGGGCTCGAGAAGGAAAACGTCATCAACGGACCCTCCGTCGGATCGAGAGGAAGAGACCACGTTCGCCCGGCGTCCGTGGTGGCGATGAGTCCTTTGAAGTTGATCAACGCCCATCCATCGTCAGCGTTCACGAAGTCCACGCTTCGAAGGAAGCCGTTCTTGGACTGTAGGGACGACGACTCCTCGTAACTCGTTGACCACGTGCTCCCTCCGTTATGGGTGACCAAGATCCGGCTCGCGTTGGGATCGATCAACCAGCCCTCGTCCGATGTCACGAAGTCAAGCGTCCGTTGCGGATAGAACGACGAAGGAAGCATGGCTGCAGCTAAGGCTTGCGGGGACTTGTGCGCGGTGGCGACAAGCTTCCCAGAGGGTGTGCCGCTGCTACGCGGCGGAGGAGAACTGAATCCCCCATTCACCGCGATCAACTCGAGCGCCAAGATCAGGACGACTCCGAGAGCACCGCCCCAACGCAGACGCCTCAATCGGGCCTTTCTTCGAGCTTCTTTGATGAGCAGCTCAGGGGCGTCAGTAGTTTTGACGTTCTGGTCGTGTCGGGGCGACGCGATAGTCACGTCATATCCTCATCGACAAGCGCATCCTCAACGTGAGCCCCGTGCTTCGATGATCGCAACCACCTCGTCGGTTCGATAGCCCTGGGTGCGCGCGAACTCGAGGAGCTCGTTGATCCGTACGACTACCGCACTCTTTTGCGCAGTTCCCACAACGCGAATACCGCGACCGCGTGTGAAATCGAGCAGCCCCTCGTCTCGCAGTAGGTGCAGGGCCCTGATGACGGTGTTCTTGTTGACGCCGAGTACGTCCGCCAAGTCAATCGCCGGTGGCAGACGTTCTCCAGGCTTCGCTTCTCCATCCGCGATCGAGCGACGTATCTCCGCGGCGACTTGGTCGTAGAGTGCGACGGGCTCGTTCTTGCTGACTTCGGGTCTCCTCATGGTACTATTAAGTATAGTACTATTTATTCACGGCGCGCCTAGGAGTCCGAATGCTTTTGTTACACCCGGAAGAGTTGCGTCCGGTAGAGGAGCGGGTGCCGAGCGAACTCCTCATCAAAGAGGCTCGCGCGAAGGCACGCCGGCGCCGGCGAGTGATCGGTTCGATTGCCATCGCCGTTTCGATCGCCGTTCTACTCGCGATCGTGGGGGGCCACGGTCTCATCGGTTCAACGCGCCCGAGCGACCACGGTGCGCGGTCGCGGACCACAACACTGCCGACAGGTCGCACCGTCACGCTGAACGTGGCCGGGTCGCTCGCTGTCGGGCCGAGCGGCGTCCTCTACGTCGGCGCACCCGATGAGCATCGCATCCTCGCCCGACTTCCGGACGGGAAGTTCAAGGTCGTCGCTGGATCGGGGATCGCCGGTTACTCGGGCAACGGTGTAAAGGCGATAGACGCGGAACTGTCAGCTCCCATCGACCTCACGTTCGATTCGACGGGCGATCTCTACTTCGTCGATGCCGGGCGTGTCCGCGTCATCAAGAGTGACGGAGTCATCGAGACCGTGGCCGGTAACGGTTCGACTTCGTGGCCACCCGGTTCTCGCCCAGGCACCACGGTGGCGGACGGCGCGCGCGCCTTGAGCGCCTCGTTCCGTTCCGACCCGTCGATCGCCTTTGGCCCAGGCGGCGTGCTCTACGTCGCTACCTCCACACAACTTTTGCGAATGACGCGCGAGGGCCGGCTCGACGCCATTCGAACGCACCGTGTCTCATTCGGCAAGATCGCGGGTCTGCCGACCTCGCTCGATGAGGGTCTCGACACACTCGCCGTCGCCAAGGACGGAAGCCTCTACGTCTCGGGTTTCAATGGCTGGGCGATCTGGCACGTGGCGACTAGTGGCTCGGCCACGTACGTTGGCTACGACCGAGGCAGCGGCGGCACCGTTCCCGAGCTCGTCAGTGGCCCTGACGGCGCCGTCTACGCGGCGAACGGCGGCGCGATCGTGCGCGTGACGCCGACCGGCCTCGTCCCGGTCGACAGAGTGGTCAAAGTCGAGGGAAGATACTTCTGGGCGACGAACTTCGCGTTCGGCCCGCACGGCGCGATCTACGTCGACGAACTCCCTGGAAACCTGGGATTTGAGCCCCGTCAGCAGCTCGTCTCGATTCGTGGGGGCCGCACAAGGGTCCTGTGGACGGAAACCAAGTCGGCCGCTGCAAAGCACAGCTGGTAGGGCCAACTCGTTTGGTGCTCTTGGTCGGCGCTCTCCGGTCGGTTGGCTTCTCGCACTTCACTTCAAGGTGAGAGGCTCCAAATCAAGGAGTTGGCCGATAGCTGGGCGTACCACGGGCGTAAAGTGGGCGCACCACGGCGATGGTTCGTCGTGGTGCGCCACGGAGAGGGGTAGCCGAAAAGCCCCCCGGCTGCAGCATCAGATTCAACCACCGTGCCGCCTGGGCCTAACGGCGCACTCGAGATCCAAACGTCGTCTCGGGCAATCGCTCCCCGTCGCAGGTGCTAGTACGAATTTGGCGCGTGAGGGTAGCCACCTCGGCGGGTCTCTTTGGCGATGACAGACTCGGAGCATCATGAGCGAGGCACTCAGGGTAAGTGCGTACCGGTTCCGGAGAACGTGGCAAGGTCGTTGGCGTGGCTACTTCGCGATCGTTCTCCTGGTGGGACTCGTGGGGGGACTCGCCATGGGGGCGATTGCCGGTGCGCGCCGCACCCAGTCGTCGTTTCCGATTTTTCTGGCCAGTACCAATCCTTCGAACCTGCGGGTCGGCACGGCCCTCTACGACCCGGCGCTGGGCTTTACGACGGGCTACAACGCCTCCCTCGTTCGGGTGATTCAACATCTGCCCTTCGTGCAGCGGGCCAAGAGTTACGCCGGGCTCAACGCCAATCCCCTCGGGACGAACGGTGCTCCCACCGCGGCGTCAAAGAGCGTGACCATCATCGACTTGGGCAGCGTCAACGGCCTCTTTTTCAACCAGGACCGGGTCACCGTCGTTCGCGGTCGGATGGCGAATCCGAAGAAGGTCAACGAGATCATGATGTCTCAGCGAGCGGCGAGTGAACTGAATCTGCGCGTGGGCGAGACCGTCGCGTGGGGCTTTGCCGCGAACTCGAGCGCCGCTACTTCGTCGAAGCCTCTCTATCGCTTGAACCTCACTCTCGTGGGCACCGTTGTACTCAACAGTGCCGTCGTTCAAGACGACGTGGACGTCAACAGCTCTCAGCCCGTGATCTTCACCCCCGCCCTCACGTCTCGAATGATCAAGTGCTGCACCAACTTCTCCTTCACCTTTCTTCGACTGGATGGCGGAAGCACCCACGTGCCAGCGGTGGAGGACGAGATTCAGCGTGTCGTTCCGCCAGTTCTGCCCTACGACTTTTACGACACGTCGAATGACGTGACGAAAGCTCAAGTCGCGATAAGGCCAGAGACCATTGCTCTCGAAGTGTTCGGCGGCATTGCCGCCCTAGCGGCGCTCCTCATCGCGATGCAACTCATCGCGCGCCAATTGAGTTCTACGAGTGGCGACGAGGGTGTTATGCGATCGATTGGCGCGGATCCCCGAATGATCGTGAGTGACGGATCGCTCGGGATCCTGGTCGCCGTAGTACTCGGTGCCTTTGTTGCCGGAGCTGTCGCCGTGGCCCTCTCGCCACTGACCCCGCTTGGCCCCGTTCGCCCTATCGACCCTTACCCCGGGGTCGCGTTCGATTGGACGGTGCTCGGCATCGGGATGGTGGCTCTCGCGATAGTGCTCGGCGGCTTCACGGTGGCCTTCGCTGCACGTTCGACGCCTCATCGAACGCAGAGCCGTTGGCGTCCGCCGCGGCACGCGTCGAGAGTGGCCGACGCCGCGTCGGCAGCGGGTTTGCCGGTGCCGGCAGTGATCGGCGTGCGATTCGCTCTGGAGAGCGGCAGCGACGCTGCCGCCGCGCCGGTTCGCTCGACCATACTCGGCACCACGATCGCGACGGTCGTTGTTATCGCCACGGTTATCTTTGGCTCCAGCATTGGGACCTTGGTGTCGCATCCCGCGTTGTACGGCTGGAACTGGACGTTCGAGCTGGCTGGCGGAGGCGGAGCGGGGAACATCCCCGCGCAGAAGGCGGCGGTGCTTCTCGACCACAGTCCACAGGTGAGCGCGTGGTCGGGGTACTACTTCGGCAACGTCGAAATCGACGGCCGAACGGTGCCGGCTCTCGGCGGCGCGGTGCACGCACCCGTCGCACCGCCGATCCTCGTTGGGCACGGATTGGACGCGGCTAACCAGATCGTGCTCGGACCCGGAACGTTGGCCCAGCTGCACAAGACCGTTGGTGAATGGGTGACCGTGAGCTACGGAGCAAGCCATTCGCGACTACTTCGCATTGTCGGCACCGCGACGATGCCAGCGACCGGGGTCGGCGGCGTCACCGGCCACCCTTCGATGGGAACCGGGGCGCTCGTGCAGTACCTGCTCTTTCCCGCCCCGGTGCGAAACCAGTTTGGGAACTCTCCCACGGGCCCGAACGCGATCTTCGTGCGCCTTCACTCGGAGGCATCACCGCTCGCCGCGCGCGCGGCCCTCGACCGCATTGCCTCGGCGTTGACCCTTCCAACGAACTACGGTGTGGCGCTCATGGGCGTGCAACGACCGGCGCAGATCGTGAACTACCGATCCGCCTCCGGAACGGCAGCGCTCCTTAGTTTGGGCTTGGCGCTGGGCGCCATCGCAGCGCTCGGACTGACGCTCTTCGCCTCGGTTCGTCGCCGACGGCGCGACCTGGCCCTCCTGAAGGTCTTTGGGTTCACGGGCCGTCAGTTGGCGTCCACGGTGGCTTGGCAGGCGAGCTGCGCGGTCACGTTCGGCACGATTGTCGGCGTTCCGCTGGGCATCTTCGCCGGGCACGTACTGTGGGTGCTCTTTGCCCGCGCCATTTTTGCGGTTCCCCGGGTGACCGTACCCGTGTGGACGATCGTGTTCTTTGCGCTTGGTGCTGTTGCGTTGGCCAATCTCGTCGCGGTGCTTCCGGCTCGCATTGCTAGGAAGACTTCCGCAGCCCTTCTCCTACGCAGTCAATGACAACTTCTCACTCGACGTGGCCGACTCCACGGGGTGCTGTCTAGGTCGCACTCCAACGGCCTCTGCTTTCACCACCTACGACACGCGTCTGTCGCGACCTGGTGAACACCTCGATGAAGTCAGTTGGAACACTGTGCGGCGATGGTTGGAGATGACAGAAGAAGTCGGTCACTGAGGGAGTCGCGAAAGGGCCGACGTCTCTCGAAGCGAGGCATTGAGACAATCCAAATGCTTTGAGCGTACGACTTCATGGTGAGTGAGGGGCGGTGCCGTTAAGGTTCTTGAATGGTGACTTCTGTTCTTCTGATGCCAATCGATTCCGACGAAGCTAATCGTCTGCGTGCAGGAGCGACCGTGTTTGACGTGGCTGATACCTCACCTGGATATCCGTGCCGACAATGTTTGAAGGACGCCGAGGTAGGCGACGTGCTGGCCTTGGTTTCGTACGACCCTTTTGCTTTGGGGTCCCCGTATCGCAGCGCGAGTCCAATCTATCTTCACAAGGATGATTGTGGGCAGGCTGACGTCAGCACCATCCAGGGACAACAACTTCGCCGGAAACTTTCCGTGAGAGCGTTTGACGCCAACGAAATGATGCTCGAGAGTGAAGTTATTGACGGCGTTGACTTAGGGGCTACGGCGGCACGCCTGCTTGACTCATATGAAGTGGCGTTTCTTCATGTTCATAACGCGAGCCCCGGTTGCTGGGCGCTTCGAATCGAACGCCCAGGGAAGAACTAAACCTTCAGGCACAAACCGCACTCCGACGGGATTGCAACCCGAGCCGCCACCTTGAATAGGGTGGGTTGACGTGGTGTTGCGGGGAGGAAGGGAACTGATCAGGCGGAATCTCCGCCGACCGGAACCTTTCATTCCCCTCTCTCGGGCTTCCACGGGCCCTACGGTCGCGCAGCCCTCAGGTAACGGTCAGCCAAATCGAAGGTCGCCCCACTTCTACACTCAGTACTAACTGAGATGGGATGACGGTGGCGTTCATTGTGCGGCGGTGGCGAGAACAGAGAAAATCGTGGTCTCACGGTGCGCGGGCCGGTATGGTCGGAATCTTTGCTCTCGGGGCGATCGTTAGTTCACCGGCCACCAACGCATCAGCCACGTCGTCCGGACCAAAGATGGCGATCACGACTCACGTCACGACCGTGCTGCAAAATTTTGAGTTCAACGCCTACTTCGGCCCTGCGATTGCTCAGATCTCGTGTGAGCTCGACCACAACTTTGGAAATCCGCAATCAAAGCCACTCACTGATGCTTACTGCATGTCCTATACCAAGAGGCTCGTCCACAACGTCCGTCTTAGTCCCTCGGGGAAGGTGGTGACCTGCGTGGGCCCCCAGTGTGGTTCGAACCCCGGACTCGGAACGCCCGACTTCTCACCCGGGACACGAGTGCGCTCCGGTCCTTTCACTTGTACCATCACGACCGGCACCGTGAAGTGCACGGTGGCCAGTGGCAAGGGCTTCAGTATCAGCCAATCCGCTATCAAGCTGCTCCGCGCCAAGTGAGTGAGACGCAAAGAGCCGGCCAACTGGGTCGCCCATCGAATCTCGCACGATGCTTCGCTTTTCCTTTGATACTCGTAATGCTGACCTCCCAGCGACTTCTCGATAAGGGCCGACGCACTCGTCGGACTGAGTAGCCTCACTCTTCGTACGGCAAATATTGTGATCACGGGTTCGTGGGTTCAAACGTACCGCGCACGTTTCCAGGTCGTTGCAACTCATGACTGGATCACTTCGACACCGCCTCAAGGCGGGACGTACGGGACGTCACGTTGATCCAGGTCGGTGAGGTCTGGCCGACACTCTCGACCGTTACTCGAAGATTCGACAAACTCTTACGAGTCTCGGGCGCCTGCCAGTCGCTGCAGGCGGACTACGCTCAAGGCAAGTTTTGAAGTAAGTCAAGTAAGGAGGAACCGTGCGCATCCCGCCGGAAGGAATCGCGATGCTGGCCAATCGACCTTTGTTCGCGGGACTCTCTCGTAGGGAGTTGGAGTCGGTGGCGGCTCTCGGCGTCACCCTAGAAATTGCAGCCAATCAGGTGCTGACCAAAGAGGGCGCGGTTGGAGAAGAGGCGTTTCTGATTGTTTCGGGAAACGCGCACTGCACCGTCGGCGATCAAGTGGAGGTGGCGGACCTCGGCCCCGGTGAGCTTTTCGGTGAGATGTCTCTTCTTGACGGAGATCGCCGGAGTGCCACAGTGATCGCCGACACCGACATGACCGTGACGGTGTTCGAACGGAGAGAATTTATTCGCTTAGTTGAGACATCTCCAGACGTAGCAATGAAGTTATTGGCGGCCATGGCCGCTCGTCTACGTTCGGTTGATCTTGAGCTCAGAACCCGGCGCACCGATCAAGAGTGACTGCGGCGAATCGCTCCGTTGGAGGGATGCCGCCATTCATGAACTTGGCGACTGAGTTGCCGAGACTCATTGAGTCGAACTGATGAGCCCGGTTTCTACTCTGTGTCCGCAATCGTCACTGGACACAGCCAGCACGACGTTTTGATCCAACAAGCGTGTTGCGGTCCAGTGATGACTGGTAAGGCGATTCGACGGAGAAGCAGTGGGCCTTCGCAACCCCAACGGGATTCGAACTCGTGCCGCCTCTCTGAAAGGGCGGATGCACTCTGAAGTGAACGACGGTAAAGGTACGGGCTAGACCTCCGGCGCATTCGTCGCGACCTCATCGGATCCATGGGAGTCTTTTAGTTGAGAAGCCGATGACAATTCGTCACGCGCCGCTGCAACGATGTCGGTGCTCGTATTCGCGTGTCCGTTGATGCCCCATCCACCTTCTGGCGACTCGGTGATTAGAACCCACGTTCGCTCGACCAAGCTCGCGTCGCCACCAGCGGTCGCGACGATGTCGGTCAACTCTCGCACCACTCCGAGTTGCTTTTCGCGGTCCAATACACCCATCGGCGTGAGTACTTGCACTCGAACGTAATTCGTATTCCCGGCCGCATTCGAGATTGAGCCTTTGGGAAGTTCATGAACGAAGGCAGCCGTGTTGTTCGTAAACAATGAGATCGGTGGGACCTTCTCCCAGCGCATCACGGCGTTCGCGAGATCGTTGGCGAGAGAATACTTGTCAGAAAAGGTTCCTTCGTTGGCGTATACGTCGATCATGGGCATTACGTCTCTCCTCAGTCCAGTATGATGAATGTCATAGTCAGCGAGCTCAGCGTACTCTATGACGCTCGTCATAGCCAATAGGGAGAGTGTGGCAAACGACAGCCGAGCGAAGATGGTGCAAAGTGCCGCCGCTCTTATCGGCTCTCAGGGACTAAACGCCACTTCCTTCTCCGAAGTACTTGCTAGCAGCGGGTCTCCTCGTGGTTCGATTTACTTTCACTTCCCAGGGGGGAAGAGGGAGTTGGCGAAGGACGCCATTCGATTGACGTCGGAGCAGGTGCTCGCTCACATGCGGGCGTGTTCGCCAAGTTCCGCGAGTGAAGTACTCCAACATTTCATAGCGCTCTTTCGACACGTAGTTGAAGCCACGGATGGTGCGGCAGGTTGTGCGGTAGCCGGAGTGACGATTGACGTTCCGGCCAGTGATGATGAACTATTGATTGAAGCCCGCAAAGCATTTCATTCGTGGGTGGCTTTGTTAGCCGAGCAACTAGAGGCCGCGGGCGTCGACCAGGAGCGTGCGCGAGGGATCGCGGTGATCGCGGTTGCTGGCGTTGAAGGCGCCCTTATTCTTTGCAGGGTTGAAAGAGGGAGTGCGCCTTTGGACGCGGTCGCAAATCAATTGGGCTTTCTCTTCGAGTCACGAATTTGACCGTAGTAACCTCGCTACCACTGGGTTAACTAGCAATTTTAAGAAGTGCGCCGGCCATAAGTTGAATCCGGAACCTGTGGAGTGAGAGCGAGTTGCTTCGATGGATCCTTCATCACGTCATGCTGGGAGCCGTGACCATCAGGATTCGCGCGACCTCGAACTTCCGAGTCGTTACTGATTCCTGAGCTTCCAGGTCTTGGCAAACTTGCCTCGTGTTAGTCGAGAAGTTGTGTTGCCAAGCAGAATGGGTGACCTGCCGGGTCGAGCAGGATTCGCCACTGCTCCGGATTAGTTTGCTCTGTTGCGACCCGAGCGCCCAAACGCACCGCGTCAGTTTGCGCCGCGTCAAGGTCGTCGACTTTCAAGTGCAGATGCATCTGTTTCGGCACGGTCGGGTCCGGCCAAGTGGGCGGCCTATGGTCCTGCACCTTGACAGCGACCAGCCAGGCTCCGTCCGCCTTGACAGCATGGAACTCGTCGTTGCGATGCACGACTTCGCCGCCGAGGAGCGCCGCCCAGAAGTCCGCGAGGGCGGGAGGGTCAGAGCAGTCCAGCGCCGTTAAACCCAGTCGCGCCGTCGCCATTCTTGAGAGCCTATGCGACACCCTTGAGACGGGCATTGGCCGAACCACGGTCTGACGTTGATTCAGACGGCGACGTGATTTGGCGCGGCATCTTGAGCACCTCCCAAAAACGATGGTGGGGATAGATTTGCCAAACCCGTTTCCCAGCAAGTGTTTCGCGGCATCTTTCATCGAATTCGAGGAGGCTTTGGGCATTGAATGGGCGTTAGCGGCCCTAATTTCTGCGAAAAAATGGCACTTTCGACCGGTACGCCCGCTGAACTGAAATCGGTCGTTACCAGGAATTACGAGGCGGGTTAACGACAGAAGTCGTTGACCAGCGCGTTTAGTTCTCTATTTTCATTGCGTTCCCAGCTTTAGAGGCTGACTGTCCCAATCGTGATAGGGCCTATTTAGGAGCGCGACGTGACTCGAAGTTGGCGCTGGAGAGCGC
>DATLTT010000024.1:0-76733 GCA_035533455.1 Acidimicrobiales bacterium
CTCGGCTCGGTGACCACGGTCGTCGTCGACGAGGCCGACCGCATGGCCGACATGGGCTTTCTGCCCGCCGTTCGCCGGCTGATCGGCGCCACGAACAGCGATCGCCACGTGATGCTGTTCTCGGCGACCATGGGTCCGGACGTCGCATCGTTGGTGCGTTCCTTCACCACGAACGCCGCGGTCCATGACGTCGTCGACGAGGAGTCTCCGAGCGACGTGGATCACTTCTTCTGGCGCGTGGCCCGCGAGGAGCGTCCTCAGATGGTCGCCGACATCGTCGGTGAGCACGGACGCGCCCTTGTCTTTTCGCGAACCAAGCACGGCGCGGACCGACTGGTCCGCCAGCTGCACGACCGCGGCGTGAGCGCGGTGGCCCTGCACGGTGACCGTTCTCAGGCTCAGCGCGAGCGTGCGCTCGGCGCCGTCAAGGACGGTCGCACCAGCGTGCTCGTGGCAACGGACGTCGCGGCCCGCGGGATACACATGGAGGGACTGCCCGTCGTCGTTCACTTCGACCCGCCGGCCCAGGCCATTGACTACCTGCACCGTTCCGGGCGTACCGGTCGCGCCGGAGCCTCCGGTGTGGTCATCTCCCTGGTGACCGAGGACACCCTGGGTGCGGTCAAGCGCCTCCAAAGAACGTTGGGACTACCTTCATCGATCGAGCCGCGAGAGTCGGCGACCGCGCAGCGCTTGGGCGCCGTCGACGACGCCGAGGCCTCAACCCCGTTGGTCGATGCCCCGGCGCGGCGTAGCGCTACCCCGGCGCGGCGTAACGCGCCCGCCGAGCGCAGCCGATTCACGCGTGAGCGCCGCCCACCGGTCGCGCGCGAGCAGCGCCGTGCGCCGCACAGTCGCGTCAACGCCGTTGATCAGACACGTCCGTCGAGTCGCCCCGGCGAAGCGGTCGTGAGCTTCTTCAATGACTCCAAGGGTTACGGTTTCGCCGTGGACGCCAAGGGTGACGACCTGTTCATTCACTTCTCGAGCATCCAGGGTGACGGCTTTAAGTCGCTCGCCCAGGGCCAGACCATCGCGTTCGAGGAGGCCAGCGGTCCCAAGGGACGCGAGGCTCGCAACGTGCGCGTCGTGGGCAGCGGCGCGCGCCGTCGATAGAGTCGCCCGGTGACTGACAAGCCTCTCGTCGAGCCGCACGTCGGCCCCGCGCCGGACAACCTCGTCATCGAAGAGATTGTCGTCGGCACCGGCGACGAAGCCACGAAGGGTCAGACCGCGGTCGTGCACTACGTCGGCGTCGCCGCGTCCAGCGGAGAAGAGTTCGATGCCTCGTGGAATCGCGGCGACACCTTCAGTTTTCCCCTCGGGGCTGGTTACGTGATCGCTGGCTGGGATCAGGGTGTCGTCGGGATGCGCGTCGGCGGACGGCGGCGCCTCGTGATTCCGGCACACCTCGGCTACGGCGACGCCGGCGCCGGTGGCGTCATCGCGCCGGGCGAGACACTCATCTTCGTCGTGGACCTCGTCGAGCTGGTTTGATCAGCCCAGCGCCAAGATGCGCTGGTAGTCGCCGTACCGCTCGCAGCAGATCTCGGCGATCAATCGGAGTCGTTCATTCGTGCGCGGCAGGCTCAACACGGCGAACTGGTCGAATACCGGCATGGGGGCCATCGAGCAGAGCTGCCAGGTACGCACCAAAGGGTCTTCGTCCATCTCGCAGTTGCTCTTGAGACACTGGTCGGCCACCATTTCGCTCTGTATCGCGCGCAGCGCGCGCACGGCGGATTCGGTGGAGCGCAGGAGCTGCGGATCGACCGCGTCACCCTCCAGCGGCGCGTCGTCGACCCGCGCCCGCGGGTAGGGCGCGTCATCGAGCCACTCGGAGATCTCGACGCGCTGCGTCCCTTCCACCATCATGAGCGTCTTGTCGTCATCCAGGCGCTGCGAGGCGATGACGTGCACCACAGTGGCGACGCTGGTGCGCTGATCTGCGCCCCCGACCTCGGAGCCGCGCGCGATGAGGCAGGTGCCGAACACGGGTTCAGATTCGATGTCGGCCAGCATCTGCTGATAGCGCGACTCGAAGACGCACAGTCCCACAACTTGATGGGGAAAAACAACCATGCCCAAGGGGAACATCGGTAACTCTCGGACTCCCACGCCCCCACCCTAAAGGTGAACGGCGCGTGAACGACTACTTCTCGGCGACGATTCGCGCGAGCGCGGCGAGGGCCCGACCCCGGTGCGAGCGGCGATTCTTTTCCTCGGCGGAAAGTTCGGCCAATGTTCGACCGGGCGTCTCATCAGGTTCGAACACCGGGTCGTAGCCGAATCCTTCGCCGCCGCGCGGTGCGTCGATGATCTGTCCGACCAGCTCTCCGTCGGCGGTCACACTCGTGCCGTCGGGGTACGCCACAACAATCACCGTGCGAAAGTGCGCTCGTCGAGGCGCCGCTACGTCGGCCAGCTCACCAAGCAGTCGAGCCACGTTGTCGGCGTCCGACGCCGTGTCGCCGGCGTACCGGGCGCTGTTCACGCCCGGGCGCCCGCCGAGCGCATCCACGAAGAGGCCCGTGTCGTCAGCGACCGACGCCATGCCCGTCGCCTCGCTCACGGCGCGAGCCTTGAGGAAGGCGTTTCCCTCCAGGGTGTCCGCCGTCTCGTGGACGTCAGGCACGTCGACGGGTCGCGGGAGAACGCTAAATCCCGCCGCGTGCAGGACCGCGGAGATCTCCGCGGCCTTGTGCGGATTGGCCGTCGCCAGGACGACGTCGCTCACCGCGAACGTGCGCTGGGCGGCGTCGCGATGAGCTCGCGCTGGGCGTCGTGAATTCTCCGCAGGCCCGTCGCGGCGAGGTCGAGCAGGGCGTCGAGCTCGGCGCGCGAGAATGCTTCGCGTTCGGCCGTGCCCTGGACCTCGACGAAGCGCCCGTCTCCGGTCATGACCACGTTCATGTCGGTCTCAGCTCGCACGTCCTCTTCGTACGGGAGGTCCAACAGCGCTCGTCCGTCCACGACGCCGACCGAGACACCCGCGACCACGTCGCTGAGTGCGTGCTCGCTCAGTGTGCCGTCGCCGACGAGGCGGGTGATGGCGTCGTTCAGCGCAATGAACCCGCCGCAGATCGACGCCGTGCGCGTTCCCCCATCGGCCTGCAGGACGTCACAGTCCACCGTGATCTGCAGGTCGGCGATCATCTCGAGACGCGTCACCGCACGCAGGGACCGACCGATGAGGCGCTGGATCTCGTGGGTACGCCCGGACTGGCGACCGCGGGCCGCTTCGCGACCCACTCGCTCGGGCGACGATCCCGGCAGCATCGAGTACTCAGCCGTCACCCACCCACGACCCGATCCGCGCAGCCAACGTGGGACGTCGCGCTCGACCGACGCGGTGCACAGCACCCTGGTACGACCGACGCTCACCAGCACCGACCCGTCGGCCATCTCGGTGAAGTCACGCTCGAAGGCGAGAGTTCGCTCCTCGTCCGGTCGACGTCCGTCGGCGCGCGCTGCAGTCATGAGTTATCTCCTCGGTCCGACCACGGTAGTGGCTCGACAGCTCAAGGGGCTAGAAGTAGATGGTTCTCTTGGCGCGCTCGACAACCTCGTCGACGTCGTCGGTCCACGCCCCGGTCGACAGGTACTTCCAGCCCTCGTCGGCCAGCACGGTCACGATCGTCGCGCTTCTGCCTTCCGGCAGGCTGAGCGCGCACTTGGCCGCTCCCGCCATGACGGCCCCGGATGAGATGCCGGTAAACAGGCCGACCTCCATCAAGCGACGCGTCCACTCGATGGACTCGCGCGGTCGAACGACGACCTTGCGGTCGAGAAGTTCGGCACCGTTGTTGTCGGTGAAGATCGGCGGCACGTAGCCGTCGTCGAGGTTGCGCAGTCCGTCGACCGACTCGCCGGCCGGCGGCTCGATGGCCCAGATCTGCACGTCGGGTCGGTGCTCGCGCAGGTAACGACCAACGCCCATGAGGGTGCCCGAGGTACCCAGCCCCGCGACGAAGTGGGTGATCTCGGGCACGTCGCGAACGATCTCGGGTGCGGTAGTGGTGTAGTGAGCCAACGGGTTGGCGGGATTCGCGTACTGGTAGAGAAAGACCCACTCGGGGTTCTCCTTGGCCAATTTTTGCGCCAAGCGCACCGCGCCATTGGACCCCTCACCGCCCGGTGAGTCGATGATCTCGGCCCCCCAGGCCAGGAGCAGCTGGCGCCGCTCCGGGGACACGTTGACCGGCAACACCACCTTCAGTTGGTACCCGCGCAGACGACACACCATGGCCAGCGCGATGCCGGTGTTTCCCGAGGTCGGTTCAATGAGGGTCTGTCCCGGTCGTCCGGGCACCAAGCGCCCGTCGCGTTCGGCGGTCTGCACGAGCGCGAGCGCCACGCGGTCCTTCACCGAACCCGCAGGGTTGCGACCTTCCAGCTTGGCGAAGATGGCGACGTCGGGACGGGGCGACAGCGCGCTGACATCGACGACTGGGGTGTGCCCGACGAGGTCGAGCACGGACGCGTATCGCGTCACCGCGCTCCCCCGGCGACGGCGGGCAGCAGGGTCACCTCGTCACCGTCAGCCACGGGTGCGCCGAGTCCACCGATGTAGCGCACGTCGTCGTCGTTCAAATAGACATTGAGGAACCGGTGCAAGACGCCGTCGTCGTCGAGCAGTTGGCTCGACACGGCGGGGAACGTCGCCGTCAGCGAGCCCAAGACGTCTCCGACCGTCTCTCCGGTGGCCGAGACCGTCGGCTGGCCGCCCATGGCCGGCCGCAGCACGGTGGGGATTCGCACCAGTACGGACATGACGCCTCTCCTGACTCCGTGGCCAATTCATGACCAACTTAGTCAAGTTTAGCGCGCGACGGGTCCGAACTGTCCCCAGAGCCGGCTCTCGGGGCAAAAATAATGCGAACTAACAAACGATGACGGGCTCCTCGTCGATCTGACCGTCAACGATGGTGAAGCTGCGCACGACCGTCGGCACGTCGCGCAGTGAGACCAACACGTAGTGCCAGGTCGGATCGGGAGCTTTGTTGACGTCGGTGGGGCTCGGGTACGCCTCGGACCGAGTGTGGGAATGAAAGACGCCAATCACACTGATCCCCTCGTCGTCGGCGCGGCGAAAGGTGTGCAGCAACACTTTCGAATCGATCTCGTAGATCTTGGCGGAGTCGGCGACATTGGGACTCGCGACGACGTCGCTGACGACACCAGCGCTGTCGCCAAGGAGCAGTCCGCAGCCTTCGTTCGGCAGTGCCCTCACGCAGGTCGCCACAACGGCGTCGCGTTGCGCAGCGCTCAGTGTCAACACCCCGCCACCCTACTGAGCCCTCCGAGGGTTTTAAGACCCCTCACTACGCTGGACGACGTGGCTCGAGCCAAGAAGATGCAGGCGCGGCGAGCAGCGCAGCGCGACGGTGTCATCGGTGACCGGGTGGTCGCCACCAATCGGCGCGCCCGTCACGACTACGAGATCCTCGAGACCCTCGAATGCGGCCTGGTACTCACCGGTTCAGAAGTGAAGTCCCTTCGGGGAGGAACCGCACAGATCGGCGACGGGTACGTACGCGTCGAGGACGACGAGTTATGGCTATTCGGCTCCCACATTCCGCCGTGGTCGCACGCGGTGGGGTTCGGCAGCCACGACCCAGACCGCAAACGAAAGCTGCTCGCCCACCGGCACCAGGTCGAACGCTTTCGTGGCCAGACCACAACCCAGCCCCTGACGCTCATCCCCTTGAAGCTCTACTTCAAGGAGGGACGGGCCAAGATCGAGATCGGGCTGGCCCGAGGTCGCAAACAGCATGACCGCCGTCAGGAGTTGGCCAAGCGAGACGCCGATCGAGAGATGGCGCGCGCGTCGCGGGAGCGAGAGAAGTACGCCTGACCTTCGTGCGCAACGGCGGTCGAGGGCCTGGTTTGAACTCGTCCTGGGCACGGTGGGGCGCGTCGCGCCGACAAAGGTCCCAATCGATTATTTAGGACTGCGTTAGTAAGACTGGACGCAGCCTCCGGCACCACCGACCGCGGCGTTGCTCCACAGCGGCTGTACGGGGTACGAGACGAAGTTAAACGGCTCAACGGCGGTGGCGCTGTTCCACGCGCACTTGTCACCGATCTCCGCACCTGATCCGTCCAGCCATCCACCGTTCGGGAACTGATCGGTCTCAGTCTCGGCGAACTCGTGACCTCCGACGATAGTGATACCGGCGGTCGGTCCCAAGGTCACGCCATCCCCGTTGACGAAGTTGGCTCCACAGTTCACGCCCGCATCGGTCATGTAGGGCAGGTTCGTGTAGGCAATGTCGCCGTAGGACGACGTCGTAGAACTGTGCCACGCGCACCAAGACGTGCCAAAGCCCGTCATGCTGTTGCCGGTCGAGGTGGCCACCACGTACTGAACGGTCGCATTCGACGCCGCGGTCGTGTTACCGAAGTGGCTCGCCGCCCTCACGGCCTCGGCCGCGAGCTGGCTCTGTGTCGGGTGGCTCGGTGCGGCCGTGGTGGAGTCAGACCAGACTCCTCCAAAGAGATTGCTGGGGTTACCCGCAGGCTGACCACTGGTGCACGAGAACGAACCAACGGCGACGTTCTGGCAATACTGGGTCACGGTGTTGTTCCACGCCGACTTTCCCACGTTGGAATAGAAGTTCTGAAGTATCGCTGCCTCACCTGAGGGGTCATTGCTGGTCCACTGTGATCCCCAGAGAACCAAATACACCTTGGGCGTGGTCTCCACGCCAATAGCGACTGAGCCGCCGTCGGAAATACCTCCGTGGTAGTAGAGGTTGCTCGACTTTGGCCCGTGATGTCCTCCACCACCACCGTTACCATTCCCGTTGCCCGACCCCTTCAAGGTGGGCATATAGTGAATCGTTCCATTTGGTGAGGTCGCACTGGCGGGAGAGGATGCCAGTGTCGCTAGCGGAAGCGCCCCCAACGCCAATGACGCACCGACAACCAACAGTTGACGACGAACCTTCATCGTGACCCCCTTATTTGTGCAAAAACTCTTTGAGATGGTAACAGGCAGTTAATGCAATTTTCGAGCAACTTTGCAGGTTTGGGAGTAGTTGATACGCGGCAGACCACGTGGCGAGTGTGCGGTCGAGAGGTTGTTGGCGCCCACCAGGGAACTCGCAGGCCAACTTCGATCTCCAGCGTTTCCCGGCTGAGCTCTCACCTCCGGTGTCGAACGAGCGACATCGTCCACGAGCTCCACCTTTCGTTCCAACGACGTCAATCGTGAGGCTGGACCTCTCCGTTTCCAGCGAGACCCGAAGGGTCGATCGCGGAGGTCGAAGATGAGAGGTGGACAGCCGCTACGGTCAGCCTTTTGGCTTCAGTAGAATGGATCTGCGGCCCTGAGAGTCTGAGCCGTAACGAGGGGGTGAATGGTTTCGACGTTGATTGTTGAGGTGAAAGAAGCGAGCCGTGGTCTCCGGAACCACGTTAAAGAGCCGGAAAACTAAATAAACGCCAAGCCTTCGCTTGCGCTTGCTGCTTAGGTAGCAACGTCCTCCTGGACCCGGTCCTGCGGTTCAGATCTAGGGCGTCATAATGCGGGACTTACCGACCTGATCCGTTAACGGTCTCGGCGGGAAAACTTAGTTAACTACGGGTGTCCAAAGGTGCTGACAGCAGTGGCCACCCCGACAATCTTCTGACAGCTGCGCTCGGAGAATGTTCACCAAGGAATCATCGGACCGGGCTTCGATGCCCGCACCTCCACTCATTGAGATTTACCTTGAACGGCGGACTGCGCAAATGTGCGTGCAGTCCGCCGTTCGTGTCCGCAATTCGATGTTACGAAGTGCACACGGGTGGCTGACGTCGACGAAATTAGGCTTCGACGGTGACTGAACTGCAGCGACTCCGCGCGGATCACGATGCTGCGATCCTCGACTTCGAAGTGGCGAACCGGGCATACTTCGCCAAATCGATCAACGATCGCGGCGACGCATTCTTCACGAAGTACGCCGAACAGCATCAGACGCTATTGGACGACCAAGCGTCCGGAAAATTCGCATTCCACGTCCTCGTCGATGACGATGGGACCATCGTCGGCCGCTTCAATCTTTATGACATCTCCGAATCGACGGCGGTCGTCGGCTACCGCGTTGCCCAAAGCGTGGCTGGTCAAGGCGTGGCGACGTCCGCGCTCCGAGACCTCTCTCACGTTGCCCGACGGGACTACGGACTGCGCACCTTGAGGGCAGCCACCAGCGATGAGAACATCGCGTCGCAGAGAGTGCTGGAAAAGGTTGGATTCATCGCCGACGGTCCAACCCAAGTCGGTGGACGACCGGGACAGTGGTACGAACTGGATCTGACTGCTGACTAGAGCCAATGCGACGTTCCACCGCACTTGCTACGCGCTCATCTGATTGCCCACACACTTAGGATTCGCGCGGTGGAACTCGACCTGGACGACGCCCGAAAGCGCTACGGCTGGGCGCTCACGCCCGAGGACCAAGAACGACTCCCGTTTTACGCGGGTGTGATCCGCGCACTTAGCGACGACGACGTGGCGCTGCACCTACTCGCCGAGGTGCGCACTGAACAGCGCAACCCCATGTTGATCCTGGCGGCGCTGCACTACCTGGCCCTCGAGGGTCACCCGGTTCTCGGTCCCCTGTATGACGCCGTGCGCCACGGACGTACCGACTCGGTGGACGAGATGGTGACCACAGTGATCTTCGTCCTGAACACCGATCCGGACCTGGTGCGCGCACAACTGCACCGGTCCACCCAAACGAACGAACCGGGCCGGTCCGCCGTGCTCCGTGCGGTCCTTCCCTACGTCGCCGCGGGAACCGAACGCGTCAACCTCCTCGACGTGGGGACGTCCGCCGGACTGAACCTGTACCTCGACATGTATCGCGTCTCGTCAGTCGACGACGCCGACCCGATGACCCTCGTGTGCCGCGACGAGGGACCCGTCGATCGATCAATACCGCTGCCCGAGATCGCGACTCGCACGGGTATCGACCGCGATCCGCTCGATCTGACGAGCCCCCACGATCAGCGGTGGCTTGAGGCGTGTGTGTGGCCCGAGGAGCGTCGACGCTTCGAACGCATGGACGCCATCATCCACGCCCGCGAGTCGTGGCCGGACCTCACGATCCTGCGCGGCGACGCCTTGGAACGTCTGGACGATGCCCTCGCCGCGGGGGAGGCCGGAGTCCCAACGGTGATGACGAACACTTGGTTCGCCGCCTACCTCTCGCGCGACGCGCAGGCTACCTACTTCGACCGCATCACCCAGCTGTGCGCGAACGGCGACGTCGCGTGGATCTCTCTGGAGCTCCCCGCCGCCGTGGAGTGGCCAGCTCCTCGAGGTTCCACCGCGCCGCCCCAGAGCGGGGCAACGCAGGTCATGGTCACGCGATCCGGTGACGAACCTGAGCACTTCGGGTGGTGTCACCACCATGGGCGGTGGCTGATTCGTGACGCCGCGTCGGCCGAGACCGGTATTCCTGCACCGCCGGTTCACTAGGTAGTCTCTCCCTCTGTGAGCACCGACGCGTGGCGAGGCGACGCGTGCGCACTCGTCGATGCCTTTCGCGCGCGAGCGTTGAGCCCCCGCGAGGCGCTGGACGCGTCGCTCGACGCGATCGCCGCGTCCGACCTCAACGCCTTCAGCCTGGTTGACACGGACCGGGCGCGCGCCACGGCCGGCGACGCCGACGTCTCTTTGCCGTTCGGAGGCGTGCCCATGGCGATCAAGGAGCTCGACGCCGTCGCGGGATGGCCTGCGACATTCGCCTCGCTCGTCTTCAAGGACCGCGTCGCGCACGCCGACTCGACCCAGGTGTCGCGTTTGCGTGACGCGGGGGCCGTGTTAGTTGGCCAGACCACCGCCTCGGAGTTCGGGTTCATCAACTGCACCAACACCCGGCTCCACGGAACGACGCGTAATCCCTGGAATCTCGAGCGCACTCCCGGCGGGTCCTCAGGCGGCACCGCCGCGGCAGTCGCGGGCGGTCTGGTGCCGATCGGGTCCGGCGGCGACGGCGGCGGATCCCTGCGCATTCCCGCCGGTTTCACCGGGCTATTCGCCCTCAAGTCAACCTTCGGGCGCATCCCCAAGGGCCCGTTCGCCCACCAGCCTCCACTGACGGTCGTCGTGGGTTGCCTCTCGCGCTCGGTCCGCGACACGGCACGGTGGTTCGACGTGTGCAACGGGTTCGACCCTCGCGACACATTGAGCCTCCCGCGTGTGGAGGGTTGGGAGGCCGGGCTGGACAGCTTCGACCTACGTGGTCGTCGCGCCGTCGTCGCGATGGATCTCGGCGGCGCAATCATCGATGAACGTCAGTCACAGCTCCTCACGCAGCGCGCAGAAGAGTTAATAGGCGCCGCTGGGCTCGAACGCGTCGATGTGCTCGTTGACTTCCCGGTCGGCGGGACTGAGTGGGCCCTCTCCAACCTGAGCGGCCTAGCCGGTCTGCTCGGGGACCTCTACCCCGACTGTCACGACGACCTGACTCCGGAGGTGCAGCTGGCTATGAGCTTCGCGATGGAGCGCTTCTCTATTGACGCCGTCGGTGCGTCCGAGATGTTTCGCATCATCTTCAACGAGAAGATGGCCGAGATCTTTGAGCAGACCGACTTCATCATCTGCGCGACGAATCCCGACGTCGCCTTCAACGCGACCGGTCCCATGGCCACCACCGTCGGCGGCGTCGACCTGATCGCCGCCTACGGACTGGACCGCGCCCTGTCCAACAACGGGGCACTGACCTTTCCCGCCAACCTGGCGGGTAATCCCGCTGTGAGCATCCCTTCGGGACAGATGGACGAACTGCCCGTCGGACTGCAGGTCATCGGCCGCCACCACGAAGAACAACTCCTGCTAGATCTGTCGCGAGTGGCGGAGCGCGAGTTCCCCTGGCCCCTCACCGCACCCATCGCGCGGTGACGTCGAGCGACTTCGCGGGCCCCACGGTCAACGACCGGGTGCGTCGACGCCTGGTGGCGTCTGTGCTGACGAGTCGTGCTGAGCCGCCAGCCCGCTCGGACATCCCGACCCCGGCCCTGGTCCTCGCCGTTGACCTGTTGGACGAGAACGTTGAGCGGATGATGAAGCTCGCGCGGGCGGGCTCGGTCGCTCTGCGCCCACACGTCAAGTCGCACAAGTCGGCGTTCGTCGCGCGTCGCCAGTTGGAGGCGGGGGCAGTGGGCCTGGCCTGCGCGAAGTTGGCGGAGGCCGAGGCGGTGGTCGCGGGCCTGATCGACGACGGCTACCACCTGCGCGCGTCGATCTTGATCACGTCGCCGCTCGTCGGTCCGGTGCTGGCCGCGCGCGCCGCGGAACTGGCGCGCTCCTGTGACCTCACGGTCGTGGTGGATCACCCCGACGGAGTTGGCGAATTCGCGCACGCCCTCGTCCGTGTGGGCACGCGAGCCAGTGCGCTGTGCGACGTCGACGTTGGGCTCGAGCGCACGGGTGTGGTCGACGTGCCCCATGCGTTGCTCGTCGTCGAGCGCATCGCCGACGCCGACGGCCTCGACTTCGGCGGCGTCCAGGGGTACGCGGGCCATCTCCAGCACATCCGCGGGCGAGCGGAGCGCCGCGAGGCGAATCTGCTCGCCATGGCGCGACTGGGTGAGGTCGTCGACGCGCTGGACGCCGCGGGACTCGCGGTCTCCGTCGTGACCGGCGGCGGCACCGGCACCACCGGGCTCGACCTCGAGGCGGGCCGGCTCAACGAACTGCAACCCGGCAGCTACGTCTTCATGGACCGCGAATACTCAGACACGCTGGGCGAGGACCCCGAGGGACGGTTCCACCAGAGCCTCAACATCGACACCACGGTCGTCTCGGCGAACCACGAGGGATTCGTCACCGTTGACGCGGGGATCAAGTCAATGGCGACCGACGCCGGAGCGCCTCGGGTACTGGGCCCCGATGGTGGTACGTACCGGTTCTTCGGCGACGAGCACGGGCTCGTGACCTGCGACCCGCGCCACCCACTGCGCCGGGGCCAGCGACTGTCGCTGGTGCCGCCGCACTGTGACCCGACCGTCGACCGCTACGACCACATATGGCTTGTGCGCGGCGACGACGTGATCGGCGTGGCCGAGGTCACGGCCCGCGGCGCGTCGCAGTAGCGACTACTGGGTCGAGGGACCAACCCCGCCCCCGCGCTCGACGCGCCGGCGAATCGGGTGCCCGGGCGGCGCCCCAAAGTCGGCGAACGCGACGCCCGGTCCCAGGGAGACCTCGGTAAGGCACAGGAGGGGTTCGCGGGCGCCGCCCTCGTCCAGTGAGGCGTGGGCGTAGACGACCAAGCAGTGGCCGAGCCGTCCTCGTTCGTCCCGCCTTCCTGGTGACGCGCCGTCTGGCGCTCGAGGAGTGGGCCAACGCCATCGACACCCTGCGCCGGGCTCCGGCGGACGGCCGCGCGGCAAGGTGCTGACCGCACTCGACGCGATGCTGCAGTAGAGACCGCCTAGGCGGCGCTCAGCGAGCCGGGCGACAGGCCGACGGAACGAAGAAAGCCGCGAACCTTGACCACTTGATCCTCGGTGAGGTCGCGAGTGCGAGTGGAGCCGAAGGAAACCGTGCTGTTGTCGATGGTCACGGCCCAGTTACCTCGGTGCGTCTCGTGCACCTCACCGAATCGGGCGAGGAGCGAGCACACGTCGTGCCACTGGATGTTGTGGTTCATCGGGTGTCCGAAGATCTTCTGGACGGTCAGGCGGTGGGTGTGGTCCAACTTGACGGTCATCGTCATCTCCCTCGAGGACTGGGGGGCGCGTCCTCATCGTCACTTTCCACCCTGATCGGATCAATGTCAAGCAGTGCGACGAGTTCCACGTGCTCCGTCATCGGAAACAGGTCAAAGACGCGCAGGTCACGCAGGTTGTACCCGCCATGTAAGAAGACCTTAAGGTCTCGCGCAAAAGTCGCCGCGTCGCACGAGACGTAGACCAGCCGTCGAGGCGCACGACGAACGAGTGCGGGTGCGACCCCTCGTGACAGCCCCTGTCGTGGTGGGTCGAGCACGACGACGTCGCGCGAGCCGACGGTGTCATTCACGGCGCGCGCCGTGACTGACCACTCGCGCACCGTAACGTTCTTCGCGTCGCGCGCATTCTCGCGCGCGTTGTGCGCGGTGCTCGGCGACGATTCGACGGCGCTAACTCGACCGTTCGGTCCCACCACGGCGCCCAAGGGGACCGCGAATAACCCGACGCCGCTGAAGAGGTCCACGACGGAATCGCCCGACTCCAGTCCGGCGAAGGCGATCACCGTCTCCAGGAGCAGCGACGGTGCGCTGCGGTGCGACTGCCAGAACGCGGTCGGGGACACGACGAAGCGATGTCCGGCCACGGAGACCTCGGAGCGAGTTCGGCCGTCGAGTGACGCGCCCTGGAGAGAACGAAGGTCGATCGATATCCCCGCGGGCGTCTCGTGTCGCACAACGGCAAACGCATCCCCGTCGCCGATTGCGCGCAGCTCCACCTCTTCGGCCTGGGACCACTGCGTCGCGAACGCTCTTTGGAGGCGCGCGTCAGCGATCCAGCACGCGTCGAGGGCCACGAGGTCGTGGGAACGTGACTCGTGCAGCGCCAGTAATCCCTGGTCGGTGACGGCGCACCGCAGGCGCGACCGCGAACCTTGGGCGACACCGGTACCGAGCACCTCGACGTCTCGCTCCACCTTGGCGATGCGACGCAGGTGTTCGGCCACAATCGAGGCCTTCCACTCAAGTTGCGCAATGTCGGACGCGTGCTGTAGGTCGCACCCGCCGCACCCGCGGGGTTTCGCGTAGGGGCACGGCGCCGTGACCCGTTCGGGGCTCGCCTCGAGAACTTCAACGGCGTCGCCCCGAGCGAAGGATCGTGACACCTCGGTCACCTCGACGCGAACGAGTTCACCGGGCAGGGCGTGGCGCACGAAGATGACCCGACCATCGTCCAAGCGCCCGACCGCCCCGCCGGTCGCGGCCCGCTTGACTCGGACCACCGACGCAGAGTTCAGTGGCTCAGGTGCAACCATCTTCAAAGCCTAGGACTGCAGATGCGCGCTGGATCGCGACCATCGGCGTGTATCTCCCAATGGGCGGCGCGCGACGACCGCAAATGAACTGCCCGACTCGACGTGTTCGATCAGCCGCGATCCGACGTGGCGACGCCCGTGTGCCGCAAGACGAGTTCGACCAGGTCGTCGACACGCGCCCGGGCCTCCGGCGTCTCGCGAGCCGTTTGAGCAACGAGCTCGACCGGGTCGATGCCCAGTTGGCGGGTGTCCTCTTCTCCGCCGGCCTTCATCCACTCCCCCAACTGGTGCTCGTCGATCTCCGGATGAAACTGGACACCGACGTTGCGCCCGATGGCGAAGGCCTGGACCGCACGTGGATTGGTCGCCCACACCTGCGCCGACGCGGGTAATGAACAGGCGTCGAAGTGATACTCAAACCACGGTCCGGCACCCACGCCAGAGTCGCCGACCTCGTCAACGTCGAACCACCCAACCTCAGGGTTTTCGGAGAGCTCGACGACGCCGCCGAAGTAGCGACACAGCGCCTGGGCGCCAAAACAGATCCCAAAGACCGGCACTCCTCGCTGCTCGGCGTCGGCCAGCACGTCGAGCTCGCGCCCGAACCACGCCTCTTCAATGACCGGGTCGTAGACGGAGTGCTTGGAACCCAGGATGATCAGCAGGTCGTAGCCCTCCACCGAGGGGGTCGCACTGTCCTCGTCCATCATGCGGACATCCAGCGTGAGTCCTCGCGACTCGAGAGCGTCACCCACCAGCCCCGGGCGATCCTCCAGGTGATGGCGCAGCACCAAGACTCGACTCATGGCCGGCCCCGCTGTGGTGAAACGCGGAAGGCGACCGACCTCGGTTTCGTTGGTGTACCGCGCTGAGCAACGTGCATTGGACGTCAGCCTACGGCCGACACCCGTCCTGGTCTAACCCGCCGGAACGGACCAGCCCAGCGCCGTAGCGATCTCGCGGCAGGTGGGACAGATCGGGTAGCGCTGGGGGTCGCGACCCGGAACCCAGACCTTGCCGCACAGCGCGCGCACCGGCGTGGTGTTGAGCATGCCCTCGACGACCGAGTTCTCGAGTGCGACGAACTCGCCGTCCTCGGGGGTGTAGCCCTCTAAGACAATGTGAGTGAAGCGGTCGTGGTCGCCCTCGTCAATCTGCGTCGTGGTCTCGACGAGAACCTCGGTCTGCTGCTGGGTCGACACGCAGAGAACGCTACCCATCTGGCTAGCCTCGAGGTGCCATGAATCGCCGCCGTCGCACCCACCCGCTCACGCGACCCATCGGACGCGTGGCGTCGCACTTCACCCGTGAAGGAACGCCCAAGGCCGCCTACCGCACGCGCGAGGAAGCGGCGAGCGCCGCCCAACTCGCCTGGACGCTCAACGGAGCCGAGCTCGACACGTACCGCTGCGAGTACTGCCACCAGTGGCACATCGGTCGGCGTTCGCGCGAGGAGTAGCGCCACGGCGTGCCAACGGGCACAATGGTGGGACCTCAAGCGAAAGGCGTCCTCGTGACGGTCCAGGCCTACATCCTGATTCAGTCGGAGATCGGTTCGAGCGAGAGCGTGGTCCTGGCCACCCGCGCGGTGCCCGGCGTTCTCGAGTCCTACGAGGTCACCGGACCCTACGACGTGATCGTGCGCTGCACCGCCGAAAGCGTCGACGACCTGGGCAAGTTCATCGTGGGAGCGATCCAGAAGGTGCCGGGTATCACCCGCACGCTGACCTGCCCTGTGGTCAACATCTAGGCCAGCCGATCACCGCTTCGATCAGGCGTGGCGACGATGCCATACCAGCGATCGAACGCCGGTAGGACCCAAGTAGCCGTTTCGATCTGATCGGGCGAACTCAGTCCCACCACAGGTCGTGGTTCAACACGCCGCGGGCGATCAAGCCGAGCTGGACCTGACTTGTGCCTTCGACGATGGTCAGCTGGCGTGCGTCGCGGTAGTACTGCTCGGTCGGGTGCTCCTCCATGTATCCAGCCGCACCCAGCAACTGGACGGCCAGTCCCGACGCGCGCACGGCCACCTCCGAGGCGTAGTACTTGCACATCGACAGCATCGGCACCCACTCCTTGGTGAAGTGGCCCTGGTCGGCCAGAGTCGCCCCGCGATAGGTGAGCAGCCGCGCGGCTTCGATCTCCACGGCGCACTTGGCGATCTCCCACTGGATGCCCTGGAAGTCTGCGACGGTCTGGCCAAACGCCGGCCGGGCCTTCACGTACTCGGTCGCGTACATCAGCGCGCCTTCGGCCAGACCGATCCCACGCGCTGCGACGATCGGACGCATGGCGTTGAGCGACTGCATCACCAGTGAGAACCCTCCGCCGATGACCTGTTCGGGCCCCACCCTCACGCCGTTGAAGACGACCTCAGCCGTGTCAATTCCTTTTACCCCCATCTTGTGGTCGACGCGCGGGCGCGTCACGCCGGGTGTTGACGTGTCGACGAGAAAACACCCGATCTCGGAGTGTCGGCGCGACGAGGGGTCACCGGTCTTGGCGAACACCGTCAGCCAGTCGGCCTGCATCGCACCGGAGATCCAGCACTTGGTGCCGTTGAGCACGTAGCCGCCCGGGACCTGCGGGTCCGGCGTCGCGCGGGTCTGCATCCCGGCGACGTCGGAACCGGCGCCCGGTTCCGAGAGACAGAATGCCGCGCGGGTCTCTCCGCGTGCGATGCCCGGTAGGTACCGCTGCTTTTGCTCCTCGGTGCCGGCAATCATCACCGGTCCGGTCGGCAGTCGCGTCAACAGCAACATGAGACCCAGCACGTTGGAGTACTTGGTGACCTCCTCGATCACGAGCGCCAACCCCAGGATTCCCGCGCCCGACCCGCCGTAGGCCTCGGGGATGCATAGACCGAGCAGATCGGCCCGGCGGAACTCGTCGAAGAGGTCCTCGGGATACTCTCCGCTCAGATCGATCGCGCGCGCGCGCGACTTGACCTTGTCTTGAGCGAGGCGGCGCACCATCTCTTGCAACGAGCGGTGTTCGGACGAGAGTTCGAAGTCCATGGGCCAAAAGTTACTTCGGCCGCTATGTCACTATGGTCGGATGTCCTCCTTCCGCCGTGATGACGCCCTGGCGCGCTTGGCGACCTCGCCCTATGACGTGGTCGTCATTGGCGCGGGCATGACCGGCGCCGGGGTGGCCCTGGATGCGGCGTCTCGGGGACTGCGAGTCGCCCTGATCGAGGCCGGCGATGTGGCCTCAGGCACCAGCTCGAAGTCCTCGAAGATGGTCCACGGGGGCCTGCGCTACCTCCAACAGCGAGAGTTTGCGCTCGTGCGAGAAAACCTACGCGAGCGCCGTCGCCTGCTGGAGAACGCCCCCTTCCTGGTTCGGCCCCTCCCCTTCCTCATCCCCCTTTTCGGTCGCGACGGCGTGGTTGCCAAGACCGTCGCGCGAGGCTATTCCGTCGCGCTGCGCCTCTACGACCTCTCGGGCGGGTGGCGCATCGGGCACCGATTCAAACGGGTGCGCCGTGACGAGGCACTAGCCCACCTGCCAACGCTGTCAACCGACCGGCTCGTAGCGGGTTTCTTGTACTACGACGCGCGCGCCGACGACGCGCGCGTGGCCCTCACCCTCGCGCGCACGGCGGCCCTCGACTTCGACGCCGACGTGGCCACGTACTCACGCGCCACCGGCGTGACGCGTGACGACGCCCAACGGGTCACCGGCGTCGCCGTGCAGGATCTTCTCGGCGAGCGCACCTTCACGATCGAGACCCGCTGCGTCGTCAACGCCACGGGGGTCTGGACTGACGAGGTGATCAAGTTCACCGAGCGCGACGCGTCGTCGCATCTGGTAACGCCGGCCAAGGGCGTGCACGTGACAGTGCCCTCGTCGCGTCTGCCCGCCGATATCGCCGCAGTCTTCAGCGTGCCGGGTGATCGGCGCTCGGTGTTCGTGGTGCCCTTCGAGGAGGCTCCCTTCACCTTCATCGGCACGACGGACACGGCCTATGACGGATCCCTGGACAGTCCCACGTGCACGCCCGAGGATCTCACCTACCTGCTGGGCGCCGTGAACGCGTGGACGAGTTCGGCGCTGACGCCCGACGACGTCACCGGACTCTGGGCAGGACTGAGACCACTGCTGGCGCCACGCCACGGCGAGCAGCTCACCGAGCGAACCGCCGACCTCTCGAGGCGCCATCGCGTCACCGACGAACACGACGGGGTGGTCAACGTGACCGGCGGCAAGTGGACGACCTACCGCCAGATGGCCGAGGACACGGTGAACGCGCTCACGCCGTACCTCGGCACCCTGCCGTCGGTGCGGACCCGGCGCCTCGCGTTGCACGGCGTGGGAGAGTGGCGCCCGACCAACGAGCTCGAGGTGCACCTCTACCGTCGCTACGGACAGGACGCGTTGACACTCTTGGCGATGATCTCGGAGCGTGCGTCGCTCGGCGAGCCGATGATTGAGGGTCTGCCCTTCGTGGGAGCGGAGTTCATCTACGCCGCGCGCCACGAGATGGTGACGTCCCTGCTCGACCTGCTCACTCGACGCACCCGCGCCCACCTGCAGGACGCGCGCGCCACGCTCCGCGCCGCGCCCGCCGTGGCCGAACTGGTGGCCGACGAGTTCTGGTGGACGCGCCAGGAGTGCACGCGTCAGGTCGACGCCTATCGCGACCTGGTCGAACGCGAGTTCCGCGCGGCCGGACTGACGCCGTAGGTTCGCGTGACCCGTCCCGTCATGCCCAACGAGTATCCGGCGGTCACGCTCAACCGAGCGCCCGAACCCGACGACGACTTGGCGCGAGAACTTCGCGCGGCGGGCGTCACCATCGACACCGCGGCGTCAGCGCGAGCGGACCACGGCCGCGACTGGTGGCCCCTCTCCATCGCCCAGGTTCACGCCGGGCGCGTCCCACACTGGCCCGGACTGGTGGCGCGACCCACTACCTCGGGTCAGGTCGCCGAGGTGCTGCGCCGAGCTGGCGCGCGCGGCGTCGCGGTGACCGCCCAGGGAGGTCGCTCCGGCGTCGTCGGTGGCGCGGTGGCTCCCGACGGCGGTGTCGCGCTGGACATGACCGGTTTGAACCGGGTGCTCGAGATTGACGACGTGTCCGGTCTGGTACGCGTCGAGGCGGGATGCTTCGGCCCCGAACTCGAGGCCGCCACGCGGGCACGCGGCTGGACAGTGGGTCACCACCCCCAGTCCTTTGAGCTGTCCACCGTCGGGGGATGGATCGCCTGTCGCGGAGCGGGCCAGTACTCGAATCGCTACGGCAAGGTCGAAGACATCGTGCGCGCGCTCAGCGTGGTGCTGGCGAGCGGCGAGATGATCCACCTTGGTGGGCGCGCGCCGCGACGCGCGACGGGCCCAGACCTCCTCCAGCTCTTCGTTGGTTCCGAGGGCGCGCTCGGTGTCATCACGGAGGCGACGCTGGTGATGCGGCCCGCTCCCGCACACGAAGCGCGCGCCGCCTACGGCTTCGCCACCTTCGAGGCCGGACTCGAGACCTGCCGACGCATCGTCCAGCGTGGGGCGGCGCCCGCGGTGCTGCGCCTGTACGACGAGACCGAGTCGCGCCGCCACTTCCAGGTCCAAGGGTGCGCCCTCATCGTGCTCGACGAAGGTGACGAATCGCTCTGTGACGCGGCCATGAGCGTGGTCGCAGTCGAGTGCGCGCTCGCCACCGAACTCGAAACCGAACTCGTCACCACGTGGATCGCTCACCGCAATGACGTGGACGCTCTGGCTCCCCTGTGGGAGGCCGGCATCGTCGTCGACACCGTGGAAGTGTCCGGAGCCTGGTCGGACCTCGCCGCGATGAGCCAACGCGTGCTGACCACATTGCGCGCACTGCCCGACACCCGGGCGGCGTCGGTGCACCAGTCCCACGCCTACCTCGACGGGGCGTGCCTCTACTTCACGTTCGCCGGGCGGCCCGAGGGCGATCCCACGGGCTACTACCGCTCCGCGTGGGACGCGGTCTCGCGTGAGGTCCTGTCGGCGGGTGGGGCCCTGAGTCATCACCACGGCGTCGGACGCAACCGGGCGCGCTTCATGTCCGCCGCCCTCGGCGACACCTTCGCGCTGTTGAGCTCGCTCAAGGCGTTGCTCGACCCGGGCAACATCCTCAATCCCGGCGTCCTCGGGCTAGGTGGACCGTCGTGGTGAGGGCGCTGGCCATCGACGTCGGCACCACCTCAGTGCGCACCGCACTGGTCGACGAGTCTGGCACCGTCTCGCACGCGCACCAACAGGGCCTCACGATCGCCACACCCCAACCCGGTGAGGTCGAGCTCGACGCCAACGAGATCGGCCGGGTGGTGCTCGAGCTCGCCGCACGCACGCTGGGCGACGGCGGAGAGTGCGACGTCGTGGGCGTCACCACTCAGCGCGCGACGACCATCCTCTTCGACGCCGCCACCGGCGCTCCGGTCGGTCCGGCCCTGGGCTGGCAGGACCTACGAACGGTGATCGACTGCCTCGTCTTGCAGGGCGTGGGCCTGCACCTGGCGCCGAACCAGTCGGCGACCAAGGCTCGCTGGCTCGTCGAACGAGCCGGTCGACCCCAGAGCGAGCTGCGCATGGCCACGGTGGAGACCTGGGTCACGTACCTGCTCACCGAGGGCCGCTCCTTCGTCACCGACCGCTCCAACGCCGCGGTGACTGGATTGGTCGGTGTCGACGCGCGTCAGTGGGACCCCGCGACGCTGGAGCTCCTCGATCTGGACGCCGGCTTGCTGGCGAACATCGTCGACACCATGGGCGACCACGGGCGCGCGACCGCCCTGGCTGGTTCCCCGCCGATCACGGCCCTGATTGGCGACCAGCCGGCCTCGCTGTTCGGCCAGTCGTGCGTACACGCCGGCGCCAAGATCACCTTCGGCACGGGCGCCATGTTGGATCTGGTGCGCGGAGGCGAGGGTCCCGCGGCGATGACGCGTTTCGCGTCAGGGTGCTTTCCGGTCGTGGTCGCCAGTCGCGGCGGTGTCCCGACCTGGGGCGTCGAGGCCATCATGCTGTCGGCCGGCGCGTGCATCGAGTGGCTGAAAGACCTCGGACTCATTGACGAGCCGTCCGAGTGTGAGGCGCTGGCCGAGTCGGTCAGTGATGACGGCGTGACCTTCGTCCCCGCACTGTGGGGACTCGGGACCCCCTGGTGGGACTTTGGCGCGCGCGGAGGATTCTTCGGTCTGACCCGCGGCACCACTCGTGCCCACCTTGTACGGGCCGTCCTCGTCGGGATCGCGGAACGCGGCGCGGACCTCGTCGACGCCGCCCGAGCCGAGACCGGCGACGCCCTCGAGGAAATCCGCGTCGACGGTGGCATGACGGCGAACGGCTTTCTCCTCCAGTGCCTCGCCGACGCCTCCGGCGCTCGTGTGGCGGTCTCCTCGGAGCGTGAGGCCACGACCCGAGGCGCCGGACTCATGGCGCTGGTGAGCTCCGGACACCTGACGCTGGACGACGTCGAGGGTCTCTGGCAACCGGCGCGGGTCTTCCACCCGCGCACCACAGACCCGGAGCGCACGACGCAACGCGCGCGGTGGCGCTCGGTTGTGGCCCGCGTCGAGCGAACGATCCCCGACCTGAGCTCGATCGCGTTCTAGACGTTCCAGGGCGCGCGCTCGAGCGCACCGGCCAGAGTCGTCGGCTCTTCGAGCAGCACCCTGGAGAGCATCAGCGCACGCGGCTGGCTGAGTGTGACCACGCCGGTGATGAGTTCGTCGCGGCTGTAGAGCGCGGTGAAGCGGCCGGCGTCGTCGTCGCGCAGCACCCGGGTCACGTCGTCGCTGGCGTGCGGGTGACCCAGCAGCTGGATCTTCTTGCCGTACTGGTCACTCCAGAAATACGGGATGGTGAACGCCGCGGGTGCTTCACCGGTCACCCATTCACGCGCCAATGCGTGGGCGTGGTCGTTGGCGCTCTGCCAGTGTTCGACGCGGATCGCTTCGGTGCCGGTGACGTTGGGCCAGGCAAAGCGCGCCACGTCGCCGATGGCCGCCACGTTTGGTGATGCGGCAAAGTGCTCGTCGACCACCACGCCGTCGTCGAGGGTGAGGCTGGAGCCTTCGAGCCACTCCACGTTGGGCGTGGCGCCCGCGGCGACCACGACGACGGGGGCGCGCACAGTCGCGTCGGACAGCTCCACGCGCAGCTCACCGTCGTCATCCACCACGTCGGCGACCACCTGCTCACTGCGCAACTCCACGCCGAACTCCGCGGCCAGACCGGCCAGCCACAGCGACACGTGCTCACCCAACGCGGCGACGAGCGGCCGCGACGCCACTTCCAGGACGAGCGGCGCGAGGCCCCGTGAGTACAGCGCGGTCGCCACCTCAGCGCCCACGAAGCCGCCGCCGATGATGACCACCGGCGTGCCCGGTGACAGCGGCGCCACCGAGTCGATCAATCGCTGCGCGTCGGCCCGACGTCGCAGGGTGTGAAGCCGTTCCTCGGCGCTGAAGGCGAGCGTGCGAGCGCGCGCACCGGTGGCCACCACCACGCGCGTGCCCGTGATGACTCGGCCGTCGGCCAGGTAGACCGAGGCCGCCTCGGCGTCCAGCGCCGACGCCGCGACACCGAAGTGAGTGCTGACGCGCGCTTCGGTGAGTCGCTCCGGGGTCGCCAACGTCGTATGGTCCAGCCCCCACTTGCCCACCAACACCTGCTTGGACAGGGGCGGCCGGTCATAGGGGGCGTCGTGCTCCTCACCGATCAGTGAGATCTCCCCGGTATAGCCCTCGCGGCGCAGCGCCTCGCAGAAGCGCCACCCGCTCAGTCCCGCGCCCACCACGACGACGTGGTCCGACCCCGTCAGGTTCGTCACGGACCGAAGAGGTTGAGCCACTGCGCCGCCGACGTCGGCGCCAAGACCGGATTGGTCGCGCGCACGTGGCCGAGCGGGGCGAAGGGCTCGGGCGCGTAGAGGTGTCCCGGGTAGAGCACGACGCCGTCGTCGACCACGGCCAGGCGCTCGTGCAGCGACCGGTACATCTCGAGCGGGTCCGAGCCAGGTAGGTCGGTGCGACCGCAGCCGGAGATGAACAGCGTGTCGCCGCTCACCAGGCGACCGTCGACCAACAGGCACTGGCTGCCCGGTGTGTGGCCCGGGGTGTGCACGAGCGTGATCAACACGTCACCCACCGTCACCACGTCGCCGGGCTCGTGGGCGCGCAGTGCGTCCGGCGACAGTCCGGTCACGCGCGACACCCAGGGCACCTCGTCGCGCTGCACGTGGATCGCGAGGTCGCGCGCGGCCAGTTCGGCGACCCCGGCCAACTGATGGCCCATCATGTCGCCACCGACGTGATCCGGGTGATAGTGAGTCGCCACCGCGCCCACCACCTCGAGGCCGTCGGCGGCGACCACGTCGACCAGTTCGTCCGGCGCGTACGCCGGGTCCACCAGCACCGCGACGCCGGCGTCGCGGTCGCCAATGGCGTAGGCGAAGTTGAGCATCTGGCGCGCCAGCACGTCGCTAGCCGCGAAGTCGCGCCCGGCGAGGAACTGGCGAAAGTAGAACGCCCCGCTCACTGATCGTCGACGGCGGCCAGACGCGGGGCCAGCTCGTCGACCCGGGCGCGCGTGGCGCTGAGACGAGCTTCGAGAGCCTCGATGATCGTGGTCGCGCGCTCTAGCTTGGCGAAGAGGTCGTCGACCGACACCTCGCCTTCGTCGAATGAGGCGACGATCGCGTCGAGCTCCTCGGCCGCGGCGTTCCACTCCGGCATCGTGCTCACGTCTCTCTCCTCACCTCAGTGACCGTAGCGTCGAACGACCCGTCACTCACCCGAACCGATACGAGGTCGTCGCGCGCGACTCCCTCCAGGGACCGCACGACGACGCCACCGGCCGAGACGATCGACCACCCCTGGGCCAGCCGGCGAGCCGGGTCGTAGGCCGTGAGCAGTCGACGCCGGCCCGAGAGCCAGGCGGCAGCGTTGTCGATCACGTGGCGCGCCTGGAGGTTGAGGCGCGAGCGGGTCGCGACCAACTGGCGCTGCTCGGAACGAAGTCGGTCGCGCACGGCGAAGATCATCGTGCGGCGCCGCTCGGCCACGTACGTGCCGGCCTCGTCCAGGACGGCCTCGGTGCCGTCGAGCAGGGTCCGTGCGACGTTCAGCACGTGACGTTCGCGCCACTGGGTGACTCGGGTCACGATCTGCTCTCCCAACTTGGTGGGCGTGATGGCGGCCGTGTGCGCCACGAGGTCGGCGACCGACTCGTCGCCGGTGTGGCCGATGCCGGTGAAGACCGGTGTGGTCGCACCCGCGACGGCCCGAGCGACGCGTTCGTCGTCGAAGGTGGCGAGGTCACCCTTCGACCCTCCCCCGCGCACCAGGCAGATCACGTCGAGCCCGAGTGTGTCGAGTTCGGCCAGCGCCGCCACGATCTGGGGCGGTGCGCTCTCGCCCTGGACCGTGGTCGCCGCGAGCGTGATCTCAAACCCGAAGCGCGACCCCATCAGCTGGCCGGTGAAGTCGCTGTAGCCCTCGGTCTGGGGGCTCGCGATCAGTCCCACGCGCAGTGGCACCGGCGACAGCGCGCGCGCCTTGTTGGTTTCCAGCAGGCCCTCGGCCCCCAGGCGCGCGACGAGCTCCTGGCGGCGTCGCGCGACGTCGCCGAGCAGCCCGGCCACGTCGACCTCGGTGACCGTGAAGCCGATCCGACCCTGGGGGGCGTAGAGGTCAACGTACCCGAACAGGTTGACTACGGCGCCCGGCGTCAGGGTGACTCCCTCGGCGGCCAGTCGGCGCTTGAGCGGCACCCACTGAGAGGCCCAGCAGTGCGCGTTGAGCACGGGGCGGCGCGCGTCGGAGGCCAATGAGCCGGCGTCAACCAGGTCGAGGTAGAGGTGGGTCTTTTCGTAGACCTTGGAGACCTCGCCGCGCACCCAACGCGGATGGCGGCGGCCGTAGGCCGACTCCAGATGCGCCGTGAGCAGTTCGTAGAAGGCGCCGACGTCCAGGACGGCGTCGTCACCCGACGGGACCTGCGCCTCCACGGGTCGAGGATACCTGCGGATCGTTACCTTTTCGTCATTGCTGGTGCGCACGTCGTGTGTCAGACTGGTCGCGGATGGTGAGCCGGCTGGACGGCCGCGCCACCCGGCAACGGGTGGTGAGGAAAGTCGGGGCTCCACAGGGCAGGGTGCTCACGAAACGTGAGTCGCGGTGACGTGCAGGAAAGTGCCACAGAGAACAGACCGCCGATGACTTGGGCAACCAAGAACAGGTAAGGGTGAAACGGTGCGGTAAAAGCGCACCAGCACTTTGGGCGATCAAGGTGGCTCGGTAAACCCCACCCGGAGCAAGATCAAACATGGGAGGCAGCCCGCGCGCCTTGTAACAGAGGCACTCCCGAGGTAGATCGCTGAGATGGATGGCCGCCCATCCTTCGTTACGAAGGTGGACAGAACCCCGCTTATAGGTCGACTCACCATCCCTACGTCCCATGAACCAACTACCCGAAAGGATGAGCCGTGCTGCACCTGCCCTACCGCGAACTGCCCGTGGGCGACCCCGGCACGCCCGACACCGGCTCTCCCCTTCGCTACCTGGCGTGGCTCGCGCGACACCAGAAGTGGCTCTTGTCCTTGAACGCCGTCTTTGGCATCGGGTGGATGGTCTCGCAGGCCCTCGTTTGGGCCGCGGTCGGCGCGGCCATCGACCACGGTATCCAACGTCACAACGAAGCCGAACTCTTCAAGTGGGTGGCGGTCGTGGTGGCCCTTGGCCTCTTTCAAGCGCTCTGCGGGTCGCTGCGCCACCAACTAGCCGTGACGAACTGGATGAGCGCGACCTACCGCACGATTCAGCTCATCGGTCGACACATCGCCACCACGGGTCCCGCCCTCACCGACGAGATTCCCGCGGGCGACGTCGTGAACACCGTCGCGGCCGACGCCATGCGCGTCGGGGGAACCTACGACAGCTTCGCCAGATTCTCGGGGGCCGTCGTGGCGTGGATCGTCGTGTCCTTCATCTTGCTCTCGACGTCGGTGCAACTCGGTCTCGTCGTGCTCCTGGGCGTTCCCGTCCTCGGCTCTCTGACCGTGCCGCTGATGAAACCCCTGCACGCGACCCAGGCCGCCCAGCGCGAGGCGGCCGGGCGCCTCGCGGCCCTCGGCTCGGACACCGTCGCGGGTCTACGGATCCTTCGGGGCGTGGGTGGCGAAGAGGTCTTCTTTGATAACTACCGAAGGCAGAGTCAAAAGGTGCGCGTCGCCGGTACGCGCATCGCCGCGCCCCAGGCCGGCCTGGAGTCGGGTCAAGTCCTGCTGCCGGCGATTTTGACCGGCGTGGTGACGTTCCTCGGCGCGCGCGACGTGATGAACGGCACTCTCCAGCCCGGTCAGCTCGTGGCCTTCTTTGGTTACTCGTCCTTCCTCACGACGCCCCTGCGTACGGCGATCGACTACGTGATCATGTCGACGAGGGCCTACGTAGGCGCCGGGAAGGTCCTGAGGATCTTGAAGATCAAGCCCATCGTCACCGATCCGGAGAGCCCCGTGGCGTGGCCCGTGCGACTCTCGCGCCTCGAAGACCGGCGCAGTGGGGTCACCGTCGAACGGGGTCAACTAGTCGCGCTCGTCACCGACACGCCCGACCACGCGGCCGTCATCGTCGACCGCCTAGGTCGATTCGTGTCCGACACCGACGACGTGCTCGTCAACGGCGTCGCCATATCGTCGTACGCCTTGGCCGACGTTCGCGAGCACGTCATCGTCAGCGAGATCGAACCCCGACTCTTCTCGGGCGAGCTTCGCTACGAACTCATGCCCCACGGCCTCGTCGACGATGAGCGCATCCTGGAAGTTTTGCGCGCCACCAGTTCTCTCGACGTCCTCGACGCCCTCGAGGATGGACTCTCGACGACCATCGAAGAGCGCGGCCGCGGATTCTCCGGGGGCCAGCGTCAACGACTCAGTCTGGCGCGCGCCATTCTCACCAACGCCGACGTCTTGATACTGGTCGACCCGACCTCCGCGGTCGACACCCACACCGAGGGTCGTATCGCCGCGCGACTGCGCGAGGTTCGCGGTGAACACACGACATTGGTCGCCACGTCGAGTCCGTTACTGCTCGAGAGGATGGACGTCGTCTTCGTCGTCCTCGACGGGCAGGTGACCGAGCACGGAACCCACGACGAACTGGTGGCGCGATCGTCGACGTACCGCCAGATCGTGTTGCGAGAGGAGAGCTAGTGCAACTTCCCGTCGCGAACACCCAAGTCGTGCTCGCCTACGCGCGCGTCCTCGCGCGCCAGCATCGTCGTCCCCTGGCGCGCATGCTCGCGCTCTACGCGCTCGCCGCGGTGATGGCGCTCATCCCGGCGTGGACCATTGGTCAGATCACGGACTTCGCCTCGAACCACCAACTGACCGCGTCCAAGATCGCGCTCTACGTCGGCACGCTGTTCGTGTCGTCGATGGCCTACGCCGTACTCACGTTCTTCGCGCGCCGACGGAGTTACGTCCTCGGTGAGACGGTCTTCGCCCAACTGCGTGAGGAGTTCCTCGCGAGCGTGCTGGCCCTGCCCCTCATCGAGGTCGAGCGCGCGGGCACGGGCGACCTGTTGAGTCGAACCACCAACGACATGGAGTCACTCTCGCGCACGGTGCGCTTCGCGGTGCCCGAGTGGCTCGTCGCGATTCTCCAAGCCGTACTCACGTTGGCCGCGATGTTGCTGGTCAGTCCCCTGGCGACGTTGGCGAGCTTGGTCTCGCTCCCCTTCCTCTTCTTCTCCACTCGCCACTACCTGCGCTACGCCACGCCCGGCTACCGTCGCGAGCGGATCAGCTACGCGACCATGTCCGGTTCGGTGGCGGAGACGGCAGAGGGGGCGCGCACCGTCGACGCGCACCGGTTGGGTACGCGCCAGTCATCGCGAATCGAGGACAACGTTCGAGAGTCGTTCTACTCCGAGATGTACACGCTGCTCTTGCGCATGGTGTGGTTTCCCACGGTGGAGGGCGCCTTCGCCATCGCCGTGGCGGCGACGTTGGCCTGGAGCGGGTGGCTCGTCATCAAGGGGCACCTGTCCCTTGGCGCGGCCACCACGGTCACGCTCTACGTGGTGCAGATCAACGATCCACTTGACCGCATCGTCTCGTGGCTCGACGAGCTCCAGATCGGCCAGACCGCGCTCGCGCGCCTGGTGGGCGTGTCGGTGGTGAAGGACGACCGACCGCGCAGTGGACCAGAACCCTCCAACGAAACGATCACGATGCACGACGTCCGCTACGCCTACCGCGAGGGCCACGACGTCTTGAACGGCATCACGCTGACGGTGCAGCCCGGCGAGCGACTGGCCATCGTCGGTCCGTCGGGGGCTGGAAAATCGACCATTGGACGACTCCTCGCGGGCATCGACGCGCCGCGCAGCGGTTCGGTGCGCGTCGGAGACGTCGAACTGGCCCAGATGCCGCTCGCGACTCTGCGTCAACACGTCGCGCTCGTGACCCAAGAGCACCACATCTTCATCGGCTCAGTGCACGACAACGTGGCGCTCGCCCACCCCGAAGCGACCGAGGGCGAAATCGAAGACGCGCTCGACGCCGTCGACGCGCTCGAGTGGGTCCAGCACCTTCCCCAAGGTCTCGAGACCGAACTCGGGACGACGGGCTATCAGATCACGCCGGCCCAAGCCCAGCAGTTGGCACTGGCTCGACTCGTCCTTAGCAATCCGCACACCCTCGTACTCGACGAAGCGACGGCCCTGCTCGATCCGAGGGCCGCTCGTCACCTCGAACGTTCCCTCAGCGCCGTGTTGCACGGGCGCACGGTGATCGCCATCGCGCACCGACTCCACACCGCGCACGACGCCGACCGCGTGTGCGTGGTCATCGACGGCGTCGTCGCCGAACTCGGGACGCACGACGAACTCGTCGCCTTGAACGGCGAGTACGCCGCACTGTGGAGCAGCTGGCGTAATGAGAAGCCGACCGCCTCGTAGGCTTCGTTCGTGGCGGAGTACCTACGCAGTGACGAGATACTCGCGTGCGTGCACCGCGTCGCCCTTAGTCGAGGCGCCCCCTTCGACTTCGTGGCACCCCCGATAACGCCCGAGATCGAGCGTCGGCGACGCAGCGCGCGTGTCCATCGAACAGCGACGCTCGAGTTGCTTCGCCGGCTCCACCCCGAGGCGTCGACTCCCTCGAGCCAGGGTGAAACGACCGAACTTCTCCTCGGGGGCTGCGAACTTATCCTGGGGCCGCGCTTGGCGAGGGACGACGAGGGACGACGCAGCGCGGCGGTGCACGCCCTCGTTCGCGTCGGCCGAGTGGACGAGCGCTTCACGTACGCGCCGCTCTTGATCAAGAACCACGAGGTCGTCGAAGTCGCCAGCACGAGACGAACGCTCGAGGGCACCCTCGAGCACGTGCGGCCCAGTGAGGCGAACTATCACGACGGCGTGGGCACGCGCGCCGCGTTGCCCATGACCCGCAGTGGACTCTCCCTGGCCCAGGCGACGCGCGTCCTCGCCGCGATGGGTCACGCGGACCCGAGCGCGCGCGCCGGCGTCGTCGACCGACAACGTCGACTCTGGTGGTTTGAACTCGACGGAGCCAACTACCCGCGCTTCAACCTCTCGACCTACGACCGTCTCTACGACGAGCGATTGAACGTGCTCGTGGCGCACGACGAGTGGGCCCGCTCGGGAGGCCCCTTCCCCACGGCGCCCTACTGGCACCGCGACTGTCCCGAGTGCCCCTACAGCGAACACTGCGAGGAGCAGCTCGAAGCACGCGACGACGTCTCGCTCGTTCGCTTCACCTCCTTCGATCAACAACTCCTCCTGCGCGAACAGGGCGTCGACACCCGCGCGCGACTGGCGCGCCTCAGCCCCGACCTCGCTCGGCGTACGCGAAACCAGGTGATCAATCCACTCGAGCCCCACGCGCCCGAAGAGCTCTTGGGTCGTGCCATCGACAAGCTCGACGATCTGATCTACCGGGCGCGCGCGCACGAACGTGGCACGTCGCTTCGCGTGATCGACGCCGCGCGCGTGGGCTGCGTGACGGCGGACGTCGAGGTCGACGTCGACATGGAGAGCTACGAGGACGCGACGTACCTCTGGGGGGGGCACGTGACGGTCAACGAACCAACGAACGGCGTCACGGCCGGTTACCGCGCCTTCGTCGAGTGGGGTCGCCTCACCCACGACTCGGAAGCCGCGAACTTCAAAGACTTCTGGACGTGGCTCGAGAGCGTGCGCCGCGCCTGTCGCGCGCAGGGCCGTACTTTCGCGGCGTACTGCTTCTGGGCGCAGGCTGAGGACGGCGCGATGAATCGCGCCGTGAATCCTCCACTCGAGGGAGGACCGACGTCGGAGGTGCTCACCGCCTTTCGCCGTAGTGACCCCGCCGAGTGGATCGACCTCCACGAAGTCGCCAAACGTCAGATCCAGACCGAGGGTCCCCTCGGGCTGAAGATGCTCGCCGTCGCCGCGGGCTTCGCGTGGCGAGATCCCAACCCGAGCGGCGAAGCCTCCATTCAATGGTACGAAGAGGCGACGCGCCCCGATTCACGCGAAGCACTCGCCTCTCGAACGCGAATCCTCGAGTACAACGAGGACGACTGTCGTGCGACGAAGGCGTTGCGAGACTGGTTGAACGGTCCCGCGCGCGCCCTCGCCCACCGCGACGACCCCCTGTAACGATCGAGGGGTTCATTAGCATTGAACGGTGGCCCTCACATCGACTGAACGTCCTAGGAGTGCCACGTACCTGCGCAGTGCGCGCGTGCTCGGCGTTCTCTCGAGCCTCTTCGCCCTTTCGCTCGCCGCGCTGAGCGCCGTCGCGATCAACGACCTGGCCCACCACGACGACGTCGCGGGTGTGTGGCTGCTCGTCGGGGTGGTCGCGTTGCGCTGGATTCTCGCCAGCGCGCTCGACGAGTGGGGTGACGCGACGACCTCGCGCCTTCGTTCGACGTGGCGCGGTGCGCTCGTCCAGCATCTCGCGCTGCCGCGTCGAGAGGGCGAACGGTCCCGGGGCGATCTCGCCCTGGCCATCGATCAGGCCTCGACGTCACCGTCGCTCGAGCGTCTGAAGGCGAGCGCCGGCGCGTCACTCCTGGGGGTCGTCGTCGTCTTCTTCGCCGCCGGTTGGTTGCCCCTCGTGATCACGGTGGCCCTGCTCGCCATGGCCGCGCCGTTCTACCAGCGCGCAGGGCGGCGAAGTGAGGCCATGGCCACGCAGTACCAAGAGCGTCGGTCGCTGCTCGAAGCTCGTCAACTCGAGGTGTTACAGCACGCCCCCGAACTGCGAGCACTCGGTGCGGTCACCTACGGGGCCGACGAGATCGCCGCCATCTCTGAGAGCGAACACTCACTCGCCCTTCGAGCGATCCGCGTGGCCCTGGAGTCGTCGTTGGTCACGGAGTTTCTGAGCGGCGTCAGCGTGGGACTGGTCGCCATGGTGGTGGGCTTCGCGCTCCTGGGCGGTCGACTCAGCCTGGTGCGCGCCCTCGCGGCGGTGCTCGTGACGAGTGAACTGTTCGTGCAAGTGCGCCGCTTCGGCGTTGAGTTCCACCGCCGTGACGACGCCCAACGCGCGCTCGCGACCCTCGACGCGACGGCGACGTCAAACGCGCTCGCAGCACAAGCGCAACTGCTCCTCGCGATCGGTCTCGTCACCGAGGCCAACGCCGGCGTCGTCGATCTGAGCGTGCGCCTCGGCGATCGCGTCGTCGTCACTGGACCTTCGGGCGTGGGCAAGACCACGCTGCTGCACACCCTGCTCGGGTGGCGTCCGCTCGTGAAGGGGGTGGCCACGCGAACTAGCGGGACCATTGGCTACGTCAGCGTCGACAGCGCGTTGCTCTCCGGACCACTGCGCGACAATCTCACGCTCGGCGTCGCCCTCAGTGACGCTGAGATCGTAGAACGGCTCGAGTCCCTCGGCCTCGTCGGGGAACGCTTCCGGGACCTCGACGCTGAACTGCTGAGCGACGGACGAGGTCTCAGTTCGGGCGAACGAGTTCGACTGGTGCTGGCGCGCGCCCTGCTCGCGGGATCTTCTCTGGTGGTGCTCGACGACGTCGCGGGCGTGCTCGACACCGACGCGCGCGACTTCGTTCGTCGAGCGCTGGTGGCACTGCCCGATCTCGCCGTCGTCGAAGCCACCGTCGACACGCCCCTACTCACCGCAACGACGCAACGCCTCGAGGTTCGAGCGTGAGCGACGACGTGACGCGGCTACGTCGATGGCTCCGGCGGGCTCGGCCACCACGGATCGCGCTCGCGCGGGCCCTGATCGCGGGCTTCGTCGCCACGGCCACGAGCGTCGCTCTTTTGGTGGGCGCGGTGGCGCTGCTGGTCGAGAGCGCCACGCGTCCGGGTCTGCGCGCCGTGGCGGTCGTCCTCGTCGTTATCGAGCTCTTCGCTTTCCTTCGCTCACCGTTGCGATTCCGCGAGCGCCTCGCCGCGCACCGATTGGGGTACGCCGCCGTCACGCACTGGCGACGCTGGCTCGTCGTCACGATTGGCCAGCTGGACTTCTCGACGTGGCGTCGCTACGCGTCGGGTGATCTCCTTGAGCGGGCACTCGGTGACACCGACGAGCTCCAAGATCTCTGGCTTCGCTTCGTCGTGCCCTTCGTCGACACCTCCGCCGTTCTGGTGCTCGCTGACGTCGCGGTGGCCGCCTTGGCTCCACACGGTCGCTGGTGGGCGTACGCCGCGATCCTTCTCGCCCTCCAGCTCCTCGCCGTCGCGGGCCTCACGTCGCTCGCGAAGGTTGAACTCGCCCTGGACCGCGACCTTCGCGCGGCCCGAGGGGGCTACCGCGCCCAACTCGTCGAGTTGAGCGCGGTGACGCCCGACCTCGTCCTGCTCGGTCGCGAAGAGCTGGCGGTCCGCCGTTCGAGCGTCGCCGTCGCGCGCGTTGAACTGGCGGAACGTGCGCTCCGTCGTCGGCGACGCGCGTCGAGCGCCCTCGTCGTCGTGATCAGCCTGGTCTCGATGGGCGCCGTCGCCACGCATCCTCGCACGTCGAGTGTGTGGCTCGTGGTCGCGTCGGTCATCGGACTCTCGACGTACGAGGCACTGAGCGCCGTTCGTCTCTCCCTGCAGGCCGCCGTCGAAGTGAGTGGCGGCGGAGAACGACTCGAAGCACTCGAGGCGGTCACGGCGCGCGGCTCACGCCCCTGGCCCAATGAGCGTGTCGTGCGACTGGACAAGGTGACACTCGTCGAGGACGAGCGCGTCCTCGTGCACGGTGCCACGCTCACCATCGAGCCCGGTACGCGCGTGGCCGTCATCGGCCAGTCCGGCGTAGGAAAGTCCACACTGCTGCGCGCCCTCGCCGCCCTCGACGTCGTCGAGGGCGGCACGATCAGCGTCGGTGGGCTGCGACTGAGCGATCTCGACGAATCCGAACTCCGCCAACACCTCGCCTATATCCCTAGCGATCCGGGCTTCACGCGAGGATTCGCCTTCGACGTGGTCGCGCTCGGTCGCGTTGGCGTGCGAGATCCCCAAGACGACCTCGCCGCGCTCGGCCTCGTCGCGCATCGAACGACCCGTTTCGAAGAACTTTCGCGCGGTGAACGCGTGCGCGTCGCCGTGGCTCGAGCGCTCGTGACGAGCCCCGACGTCTACGTGCTCGACGAACTCACCGCGGGTCTCGGACGCGAGGAGACGAGCGACGTCTTGCGACTTCTCGCCTCGACCAACGCCACCGTGATCATGGCGACGCACGACGAGAATGTCGTTCGCTGGTGCGACCAGGTGGTGGAGTTGCGTGACGGGGAGCTCGTGAGCGTCACCCGTTGAGGTTCCCCATCCCCGCCGGCTGGTACCGATCGCCGACGACGGCCTCACGTGGTACGGCTGCCTCGAGGGCGGCCACGTCGGACGAGCTCAAGTCGACGTCGAGAGCGGCGATGTTCTCGTGGAGCCAGCGACGTCGCTTCGTGCCGGGGATGGGGACCACGTCGTCACCGCGTGAGAGCACCCACGCGAGCGACAACTGGGCGACCGTGACGTTCTTAAACGCCGCGATCGCTTCGAGGTTCTTCACGAGGGCCAGGTTCCGCTCGAAGGCGTCGCCCGAGAATCGCGGGTGATGACTGCGAAAATCCCCCTCGCCGCCCAGTCGAGTAGCGGCCTCGTTCGTCAAGAAGCCTCGTCCGAGCGGGCTGTAGGCGACGAAGCCCACGCCCAGGCGCCGACAGGTGGCGAGGACGCCGTCTTCGGGTTCGCGCGACCATAGCGAGTACTCACTCTGCAGGGCCGTCACCGGATGCACCGCGTTCGCTCGTTCGATCGTGGCCGACGACGCCTCCGAGATGCCGAGGTGACGGACCTTGCCCGCCTCCACCAGCAACTTCAGCGCACCCCAGGTCTCCTCAATGGGCACCGAGCGGTCGACGCGGTGCTGGTAGTAGAGATCGATCACGTCGACGTCGAGGCGCTTGAGCGACGCGTCGCACGCCGCCCGTACGTACTCGGGCTTGCCGTTGATCCCAAGAAACGAACCATCATCGCCTCGTTGATTACCGAACTTCGTCGCGAGCACCACTTCGTCACGGCGACCCTTGATCGCGCGCCCGACCAGTCGTTCGTTCGTGAACGGACCGTACATGTCAGCCGTGTCCAAGAAGTTGACGCCGCGTTCGAGGGCCTCGTGAATGGTGGCGAGGGACTCGGTGTCGTCGCTCTCGCCGTAGAACTCGCTCATGCCCATACAACCGAGCCCCTCGGCGGAAACTTCAAGTCCTCGGCCCAGCGTTCGACGTTCCATAGCGATTCCTCCTTGTGAAGTTGCTCACGAGACCGTGTTTAAAGGCCTTGCCGCTCACAGTAGTACCTAAGAAAGAACTAATTTCTTGGCTATTGGCTGGGGGGGCCAAACATCGAGCGCCCGTCTGTTCTGTCTTCAGAACAGACGGGCTCCGTTGTCTCTACGGCCCGCAACCGCGACTCGTAGGGTTGAGGCGTGGTCGAAGCTCTTTCCGGCGAAGTGCCGAGTGCACTATTGCGCCCGCTGCTGCGCGGATGGCTGCACGTCGCGGGAGCGATCGTCCTGGCGGGCAGTTCATGGATCTTGCTGACACGGGCGCACACCTGGTCCCAGGTCGCTTGGGTGCTGTGTTACCTGGTCGGCGTGGAGTCGATGCTCGTCACGAGCGCCCTCTTTCATCGTGTTCGCTGGTCGCCTCCTCACCGAAGGGCCTTCAAGCGGGCGGACCACTCGGCCATCTTCCTCGCCATCACCGGGAGCTACCTGGCCCTCGCCGGTCTGACCATGCACGGGACGATTCGCCTGGTGCTGCTACTCGTGGTGGCGGGCGGCGCCGTCGTGGGCATCACCATTCGACAACTCGCTCTCGACGCCCCCAAGTGGGTGAATACGCTGCCCTATCTCGTGGTGGGTTGGGCCGCCGTCGCGGTGATGCCTCAGATCTATCGGGGCGGGGGGCCCTTGTGCTTCTCTCTCGTGGTCGGCGGAGGGCTCGCGTACACGCTCGGCGCGCTCGCCTACGCCTTCAAACGACCGCGACTCGTGCCGCGCGTCTTTGGTTATCACGAACTCTTCCACGCGGGCACGCTGGTGGGCGCGGGACTCAATTTCTGGGCACTCGGCGTGGCTCTACGCTGACTCCTCCAGCGCCGGTACCACGTTGAAGCGCACGAGTTGGGGCGTCGCGCCGCGCAGGCCGATCGTCGTGATCGAACCGTTGTCCAGACGCGTGCGCCACGCGGTCGAGCCGGTGACGCCGAGGGCCCACACGACGGCGGATTTGATCGGCGAGACGTGACTCACGATCGCCAAGTGGCGATCGTGAGCGTGCAACAGACTCGACTCGTCACGCAAGAGTGCGTCCAGCTCTTCGTGCACCCGTTGGTCGACACTGGCGAGCGACTCGCCACCCCCGAAGGCCACGTCGTGGTCGTGTTCGAACGCTCGCCAACCTTCGAACGTGATCGTGCTCACGGGTTGACCGTCGAGGTCACCGTAGTCGACCTCGACGAAGGACTCCTTCACTCGCGCTTCCAAGTTCGGCAGCGCCAGGGCCGCGGTCTGGCGAGCGCGCGCCAGCGGCGAGACCCACACGTCGCGCACACCTCCCAGGTACGGCGCGAGCGCGAGGGACTGGCGTTCACCGAGCGGCGTCAAGTGCGGGTCACTTCGCCCTACCAGGAGGCGCTCGGCGTTGGTCGTCGACTGACCGTGACGGATCAGGATGATCACGGCAACAACAGGCGACCGCACTCGGGACAGTCCATGAAGGTGTCGAGCGCTTGGGACTTGAATCGGTCGTAGTCGAGTGGTGCGAGCGCCAGACGACAGCCGTCACATCGCCCCTCGACGACCTGCGCCGCTCCCGAGGTCCCCGCGCGCGTCATCGCGACGTCGTAACGCGCGCGCAGCGCTTCCGGGAGAGCCGCGTGGCGATCCCCACGGCCGCGGCGAAGTGACACCAGTTCTTCGTCGAGGGTGGCTTGAAGCTGCGCGATCACGTCGATGAGCTCGCTGCGGCGTGCCGCACCAGGCTGGGCCCGTCGCTTGATCGACTCGACGTCCGCTTCGCGAGGTTCGAGTTCGAGGAGTAACTCGAGTTCGCGATCCTCACTCGCCGAGAGCAGGTCGCGAACGTGTGTCAGTTCACTCTGCAGTGCCGTGAGTTCTCGAGCGTTCGCCGTGGACGACGCCAGGGTCGCGTCGAGGTCACTGGCTCGACGCTTTAGACGAAGCGACTCGCGCGCCACGACCTCGTACTCGCTCCTCACGGGTACGAGACGGGCCTCGGTCTCGTGCAGATCCTTCAAGAGACCGCGGAGTTCAACCTCCAGCGAGGCCAACGCCGCGATCTCGGGCAGGTGCGTCTTTTGACTACCGACCCGGTCGATCCAGCGATCGGCCTCCATGAGCGCGCGAAGGGCGTCGGTCTCACTCACTGGCTAAGTCTGTCACGAGAAAACCGTCGCTCACCTCGGCCAACTTCTCCAGCGCCGCTCGCAGCGCCGGCTCCGCACGATCGAGGGCCGCGTCGAAGTCGAACCAGAAGACGTCGGGGCTCTCGTCTTTCGCCGGGTGGGGATCGAGGGGATCGGCGACGAGGACGTAGCGAAGGTCGTAGTGCGTGTGACCCCGAGGACCGGGGTGCACGTCGACGTGAAAGAGCACGACGGGATCGACGTGGTGCGCGAGGAGGCCCGTCTCTTCGGTGGTCTCACGCACGCAGGCCTCCTCGGGCGACTCCCCGGCGTCGACGTGACCGCCCGGTTGCACCCAGATGCCCAGACGACGGTGTCGGTGCAAGATCACGCCGCGCGAGGAGATGACGAACGAGGATGCGGTGACGTGATGATCGTTCTCGCTCTCGGCGAAGGGGTCACCCGGCCAGCTCAGTCGATCGAGCGTCAATCGGATCGAGCGATCCTCGCGCGCGTCGACCGGCGTGATGCGCTGCACCCGTGCGCGCAACGCCTCCAGGGTCACGAGAGGCCCAGGAGCTTCTTCACCGACGCCGGCAGCGCGACGTCCCCGCCAGCCATCGCGCCGTTGGTGTCAGCAAGCGGGGCGTCGAAGACGACGCGCGCGGGGACCGTACCGGACCAGACCGGCAACGCCTGGTCGTCGTCGTCGTCCTCGGTGGGACCGCGAGAGACCTTGGCCGACGCCTCGTCGATCGTGACCGCGACCACCATAGTGAGACGCAGTTCTTGCTCGCTCGACGGACGAACTTCGCTCGCCCGCCCCGGCAGGACGCGGTCGACGAAGAGATCCAAGACGCGTCGCTTCTCTCGCTGGTCGAGGACCTCGTGCGCCGAGCCCACGACGGCGACCGACCGATAGGCGATCGACGACTCAAAACCACTCCTCGCCAGGCGAAGCCCGTCGTAGAGCGTGACGGTGACGAACGCCTCACCGGCTCGTACGACGGACTTCAAGACCTCGTTCGAGGGACTGCCGTGAAGAAAGATGGTGTGACGCTCACGCGCGTGCAGCGTGGGTAGCGCCACGGGCTTGCCGTGCACCGTCGCCGCGACGTGACAGAGGCGCCCCTCGTCCAAGATCGCGAAGATGGTCGCTTCGTCGTAGTGGGCCTTATTGGGTAGGCGCCGGACCCGCGTGCGCGGTCCGGGACCGAGCACGTCGTCACTCATTGACGGATCTCGCCGCTCAAGAAGGTCCGCGCCAGTCCCGCGACCTCGACGTTCTTCTCGAAGAGTCGCGCGTGCATGAGGCCTCCGCGCGTACTCGCTTGGCGAACCGTGACCGTGGGCGATCCGACTTTTTCGACCCACCACGGCGCGACGGCGCACATGGCGCTGCCGGTGACGTGATCCTCGGCGAGGCCGAGCCGGGGCGCGAAGACGCGAATCGACACGTCCGCGTCGGGTCCGCCGTAGCACGCGGCGATGACGATCGAACTCGGCACCAGAAAGAGACTCATCGGATCGACGCTCAGTCCACAGAGCGTGTCGTAGTCCTCGACAATGGCGAGCACGCTCGAGGGGCCGGCGTGGTAGAGCTCGTGCACCACGCCCAGCGTGTCGTTCAAGACCGAGGGATCGAGGGGCTCGAGGTAGGCGCGCGGCAGATCGATCCCCAGGAGCCCTTCGCCAAGGCGTCGCCCCGAGAGCACGCCGGACCTCGTGGCGAAGTAGAACACGTCGCCGGGCGCGTCGAGTTCGTTGAGCAGAACGTGCAGTGCGGCGAGCGTCGCGTGGCCGCAGAGGTCTACTTCCACCGTCGGCGTGAACCAGCGCAGCGACCACTGGTCGCCCACCCTTCGCACGAACGCCGTCTCCGACACGCCGAGCTCGAAGGCGACGCGTTGAAGTTCGTCGTCGGCGAGGGGATGCTCGAGCAGGACCACCACGGCGGGGTTGCCGCGTTCGGTGTCGCCGATGAACGCGTCGACCCACCACAGACGATGTCCAAACGTCACGTCGACGGATTCCACCTTTAGAGACTGCCACATCGCACCACGAGCCTGGGTAGTGTTTGACGGTGCGTGTCGCGACGTTTAACCTGCACGCCGGAGTCGACGGCTGGGGTCGGCCAACTCGAGTTCTCGAGGTCATCAAGGAGCTCGACGCCGACGTGCTCATCCTCCCGGAACTCTGGCGAGGCGACGACGGTCCGGACTTCTACGAAGATCTTCGATCCTCACTTCACCTCGAGGGCGACTTCGCTGCGTTAGCGCGCGCCGAACGGGTGACGTCGGGCCAGGGTGGCTCCACGTGGCAGCCACGCCTCGCGCACCTCGTCGGCGAGCGGGGCCTCTACTTCGCCGGACACCGCTCGCTCACCAAGGCCCAGCTCGCCAATCGGGCGCGGCACCACCGCGTCGAACACGGTACCTGGGGACTCGGCCTCCTCACTCGCTTGGAGATCGAAGACGTGCGCGCCATCTCACTCGGACGACTGGCACGCGAACGGGTCCAACGTGCGCTCCTGGTAGCGCGCCTGAAGGAGAACGACCGGTCGTTCTACGTCCTCGCCATTCACGGCGCGCATCTCAGTCACGGATCCCATCGCCAGTACCAACGCGTCAGCGAGATCGTCGAGACGCTCGATCCGTCGCTCCCGATCCTGATCGGTGGCGACTTCAACAGTTGGCGACCCCTCCTGCGGCTCTTGTTGCCGGGGTGGCACACGCTGGCGGCGGGACGCACCTGGCCCGCGGCGCGGCCCCATTCGCAGATCGACCACCTTCTCGGACGCGGACCCTGGAAGACGACGAAGAACTTCACGCGTGACGGCGGCAGTGACCACCTGGCCCTCGTCGCCGACCTCGAACTTCTCTAGGTCAGGTCCATCCCCGAACTCTCGGGCAGGCGCGTCAACATGAAGAGCGCGGGAAGTAACGGCACGAACGTGAACAGCGCGGGCAGGCGGAACGATCCGGCACCCGTCACGTGCACGACGTCGCCGATCAGCCCGAAGACCAAGAGACCCGTCATGGCCCCGAGGACGCCGGCCACGACGATCCAGCCCGCGGCCGTCGCGCGAAACGAGTGCGAGAACAGCTCCGTACTCAGGGCCACCAACGCCGGCGCCAGGAGACCACCGGCCGCGACGCCGCTCATGTAGCCCACGATGAACGCGGTCTTGCCGCCTCCGTAGGCGAGTGACGCCGTCAACGCCGTAGCGATCGTGCCGAAAGCGATCGTCCAGCGTCGACCGAACACGCGCGAGCAGTAGCGGCTGAGGAGCAACCCGACGAGACCCGTCACCGCGCTCAACGTCACCACCATCGCCATCACTCCTGGGCTGATCTTGAGCACGCCCTCGCCGTACACGAAGGTGAAGCCGCTCGCGGGACCCGAGATGACGCCCACGATGAAGACCATGACGCCCACGATGGCGACCCGAGCACGCACGCCACGGGGCACGGCACCGAGTCGTGCGAAGGCCGTCTCGCCTCGCTGAAAGGCCGGTTCGGGAATGTGCCGCAGCAGCGGGCGCACGAAAAAGACCGGTACGACCGCCAGCGCGAAGAGCCAGCGAAACGACGCGGACCCCCGGATGATCCCGTGAAACACTGCCGCCAACCCGGCCCCGATACCCGCTCCGGCCGAGATGATCACGAGTCGATCGATCCGACCCTTCGTGCTCGAAAGTTCAACGGTGATGACCTGGACCAGCACCGACGTCGTCGACAGCACCGGTCGCGCGAGCGCGAAGCACAGGACGAAGAACCAGTACGAGGGACTCAGCGACGCGCACGCGGTGACTACGAGACCCACCAGCAACGCTCGGCGCAGCACGTTCGTGCGCCCCCAGCGGTCGGCGAGCGACGCGAGGGGCAGCGCCCCGAGTGAGGCGAAGCGCAGTATCGCGAGACCGATACCGAGCACCGACCCCGAGAGCCCCACGACGCTCTGCAGCGACTGGCTCGACGTGTGGTGACCGAAGTGGCGCGCGACGTCGGCGAGTGACGCGACGGCGCCGAACTGCGCGAAGCCAGCGATCATCGCGACGAGAAACAGCGCGATCGTGACGCGAAGCCAGGTTTGACGCGCGACAGCGTCCGTTGGCGCGTCAGCCAAGCCGCACACTCTCGTCCACGACGACGAGGGTCTTACCGTGGTTCCCGCCGCTGAACAGGAGATTCAGCGCCTCGGGGGCTCGTTCCAGGCCGTGAACGAGGTGCTCTTGGTGTCGCAGGGCGCCCGAGAGGACCATGGACGCGAGCTCCGTCCGCGCCTCGACGAAGCGGTGCGCGAAGTCGAGGATGATGAAACCTTCCATTCGCGCGCGACGGGTGATCAGCGCGGACGTGTTCTCGATCCCGCGTCGCGTGCCGGTCGCGTTGTACTGCGAGATCGCACCACAGAGCACGACGCGCGCGCGCAGCGCGATGTTCGCGAGCACGGCGTCGAGAATCTCACCGCCCACGTTGTCGAAGAAGAGATCGACGCCCTTCGGCAACGCCTCGTGTAGTCGTCGGGCGAGGTGCGGCTCGCGGTAGTCCAGGCACTCGTCGAAGCCATACCTCTTCACCACGTCGGCGCACTTCTCTGGTCCGCCCGCGATACCCACCACCCGCTGGGCGCCACGGGCCCTAGCGATCTGGCCCACGACCGAACCCGTGGCGCCGGCGGCGCCCGAGACGACGACGACGTCGTCGCGCTGCATCTGGCCGATCTCGAGGAGACCGAAGTAGGCGGTCATGCCCGTTACGCCGAGTACGTTCATCATCGTCGCGAGGTCCAAACCGAGACCGGGGGGAACGAGAGAGAAGCGGTTCTCATCGTTCGCAAGAACCCACTCCTGCCAGTTCGTCATGCCGAAGACGATGTCGCCCACGTGGTGGCGAGCACTGCGCGACTCGACGACGACGCCCGTGCCGCTCCCTCGCACGACGTCACCGAGTTGAATGGGCGGCAAGTAGCCCGGCGCGTCGTTCATCCACGTCCGGATCGTGGGGTCGATGCTCAACATCGCGACCCTGATCAACGCTTCGCCCTCGCCACAGGTCGGTGCTGGGGTCACCACTAAGCGCGTGGTGGACGCGTCAACCAGCCCCGCGGGTCGCTCGACGAGTACGAGCTGCCGATTATCCACGTGGTCTCCTCACTTGGGTGGGCACTCTCGATTCTGCCAGAGCGGCGCGACACCGTCCGCTTTGATAGAAAGTGTTGAACCCCAGGAGTGAGCGTGGCCCGTCATCGCAGTCTTCGTTCCGAGTTGTACCGCGACGCGCGCCTCCTCGGCAACGTCCAGGCCGCGGCCCACGGACCCGGCGCCTACGCCACGCGCTACGCACGGCGCAAGGTCTACGCACGGTCCAACACGTTCACGCACTCGATTCTGCGGTCGATCAACCTCAGCAAATAGGGAGCTGCCCGACCCGAGTGGTGAGCGCACGAGCCCTCGCGACAAGGTCAGTCTCGACCTGAACGCACTCGGCGGATGACTTCGTCCACGACCTCGCTGGTGGAGGCGTCACCGCCGAGGTCGAACGTTCGAATGCCGTCGGCCGCCGCGCCGAGGGTCGCGCCGCGAAGGGCCGACGAGGCCCGCGCGCAGCCAGCGTCACCACGGTAACCAGCGTGCTCCAAGACCGCCGCGCACGCCAGCAGCATGGCCATGGGATTCGCCACGTTCTTGCCCTCGAGCGACGGGGCCGTTCCGTGGGGCGCTTCGGCCATCGCGACCCTGGTCTCGAGGTTCTCGTCGAGCGACAACAGCACCGACTCCGCGCCGGCGATGGAGCCAAACATTGCCAGCACCAAGTCGCTCAGACAGTCCCCGTCACGATTGAGTGCGGGAATGACCACCGGCGTGTCCCACCCCTCGGTCATCAGCCCCGCGTACGCCGCGTCGATGAGCATGGGTCGGTAGTGAACGGTCGGATGGCGCGACGCCGCTGAGTCCATCTCCTCTTTCAGCATGCCCTCGTAGGTCGCCGACACGGTCCACTTCGGCCCCCCGTACACCAGTCCCCCCAGCGAGTCGGCGGCGCGGAAACTGAACTCGGCCACCGAGCGACACGTGGATCGGTCGATACGCTCGGTTCGCCACGCCGACTCCGCGTTCGCGCCCGGCTTACCGTCACGCCCCTCCGCCGCGCCGTAGGCGTCCCCGACCGCCATACGCACCACGACGACGGGGTGGGTCAAACCCACGATGGGGGTCACGCCGGGAATGCGACGACCCGTGCGAACAATGACCTTGCCATCGATGCCCTCGCGCAGGATGCGATTCGGCGACCCGACGCTGCCGATCTCGGTGGGTGTGACGGTGGCGGCCTTGAGGCCGAGTCCCGTCTCTCTCATCGCCGCGGCCGCCTCGTGGATGACGCCGTTGTTGGTCCGCTCACGGCTGGCGAGCGAGAGGTCGTAACGAAGGAACTCCAGTTCGAAGCCGAGAACCGAGGGCTCCAGTGCCCGAAGCGACTGATCGAGCAGTTCCTGACCGGTCTGGTCGCCTTCACAGACCACGATGGTGGGAGGGGTGGACATGGTGGGGACTCCTCATACTTTCGCCGGAACGTAACGAACACCTTACGTTGACGAGGTGGCCCCCTCACGCAGGGCTGGCGCACCACTTCGCGCGCGACGCCGTCGGGCCCGACGAGGACCACGGCGCGGGCTACTGCTAAGCGACGCGCGTGATCTCGACCGAGACGCCGAGCGCTACCGAGGGGTCGCCGTGGTAGATCCCCTTCAGTGGCGCTACGTCACCGTACTCGCGACCCCTCGCGACGATCACGTGAAAGAGCCCGATTCGACCACCATTCGTTGGATCGATGCCAACCCACTCGCCGCAGAAGTACTCGACCCAGGCGTGACTTTCGCCCACGAACATCTCCCCCACCTCGGCGTCGTCCTTGGAGTACAGGTAGCCCGACACGTAGCGCGCCGGGATGCCCAGAGCGCGCAGCAGCGCGATGGTCACGTGACTCAGGTCCTGACAGACTCCCTGGCGCTGCTGCCACACCTCTTGCGCCGTTGACGACACCAGCGTGGCGCCGCGGACGTAGGCGACACGTTCTCTCACCCGGGCCATGACCGCGTCGACGGTCGCGTGTACGTCCTCGTGACGTGTCACCACCTCACGGAGCTCTTCGAACACCTGGGGCGACATCGTGGTTCGAAGCGTCGGAGCCAGGTATTCGCCGAAGCGGTCCGCCGCGCCGGGCGACCGCAGCGAGGAGAGCGAACGGTTCGCGTCGACCTCGGTCTCACGACGCGTCTCGACGGTGGCTTCTGCGATCACTTGGAGTCGGTCATGGGGCTCTTGGAGATCGAACGTGGTCACGATGGTGTCGAAGTAGTCGCGGTACGTCGCCAGGTCGGCACTCGGGTACACGCGCAGCGAGGCGTCGGTGACGAGCTGGCGAGGAAGCGTCGGCGGGGTCATTCTCGCCTCGTTGTACGACGAGTCCGCGACGCCGTCGTAACTGAAACCCGTCACGTGGCGAATCGTCAAACGCACGGAGGGTTCGTCGCCGCTCACGTTCCGACCTCGGACAGCCATGACGTCGCGGCGACTTGGCGAAAGTAACTGGACGTAATCTGATCGCTCGCCGTGGCGCTCGTCGTCTCGAGCAACTTGAGGACGTCCGCGAGTCCCTTGAGCAGTGTCGTGGGCTCCATGTACTCGAGACGAGATTGGGTCGTTCGGATTGTTCGTCGAGCTTCGTTCACGATGTCCAAGTGGGTGCTGGCCCTCGTCAACTCGCCGAGACAGTGGTCAGCGACGGCGAGCGAATGGTAGGCGGATCTTGGAAACTCGCGATCGAGGAGCAAGAACGCGGCGATCGCTTCGGGGTCCGAACGGCGCACCGACGATCGCAGGTACGACTCCATGGCGCCCGCGGCGCGCAACAACGTAAGCCAGTCCGGCGAGTGTTCGGCCGCCACCAGACGCCCCTGCAACAGGCGCGCCGTCATGTCGATGCGCTCCAGGCTGCGACCGAGCACGAGGTACCACCACGTCTCGTCGTGACTGATGGTGGCGTCGGTCAGTCCCGCGAAGAGGGCGGAGCGCTCTCGAATGAACTTTAGGTAACTCGCGAGACCAACGCGAGACGCTTCACCTCGCTGCGCGGCGAGGTCGTTCCTCGTCGCGTTCAAACAGATCCACATCTCCGAAGAGATCACCTCTCGAACCCGTCGCGCGTTTTCGTACGCCGCCAGCAGCGCACCCGTGATCGCACTCGGACTTTCTGCGTCGAACACCAGTCGCTCCAGCACGGTCTCAATGGTCACCCCGGCGTTGGCCCCGACGTCCATCCCCAGGATGGCGAAGAGCGATCGGCACGTTACCTCGGAGTCGCCAAAGGGATCCTCGGCCATGCGGTGAACGTAGGCGTCGACGATACGTGACGTGTCGTCGGCTCGCTCGACGTAGCGGCCCGTCCAGTAGATCAACTCCGCGAGCCTCGCGAGCATGCCCCGATTCATTGATCGAATCCGGACTGCGCCTGCGGTCCGTGCTGGCGCGCACCTCGCTGGACTTGCGTCGCGGCCAAGCTGGTCGTCGGCGCGCGTTCGACCTTCACTCGCTCACGTTCGAGCGGGACGAGATCGGCGAGGACCCAGGTGTCCTTCGAGCCGCCGCCTCGACTGGAGTTCACGACCAGCGCCCCTTGAGGTAGCGCGACGCGCGTGAGACCGCCGGGGAGAACCCACACCTCGCGACCGTCGTTGATCGCAAAGGGCCGCAGATCGACGTGGCGCGCCAACAACTGGTCGTCGACGAAGGTCGGCACCGTCGAGAGGGCCACCGTGCGCTGGGCGATGTAACCTCGCGGATTGGCCATCAGGGTCGCGCGAAGGTCCGCGAGGGTGGCCTCGTCGGCCTGGGGTCCGATGACGATGCCGTGGCCCCCGGACCCGTCGACGGGCTTCACCACGTAGCGCTCGAGGTGTTCGAGTACCTCGTGGAGCGACGCGACGTCATCGAGGCGGTAGGACTCAACGTTCGACAGCAACGGCTCCTCGTGCAAGAAGTAGCGAATGAGGTCGGGAACGTAGGTGTAGATGAGTTTGTCGTCGGCCACGCCGTTACCGATGGCGTTGGCGATCGTCACGGTCTTGGCGCGGGCGGCGTTGACGAGACCCGCGACGCCCACCACCGAGTCGGGTCGAAAGTGCAAGGGATCGAGCCATTCATCGTCGACTCGGCGATAGATGACGTGGACCGGCCGTTCACCTTGAGTGGTGCGCATTTTGACCTCGTTGGCGACGACGATGAGATCACTGCCCTCGACGAGTTCGACGCCCATCAGGCGAGCAAGCAAGACGTGTTCAAAGTACGCGGCGTTGTGGACGCCGGGCGTGAGTACGACGACCGTCGGATCACGGACACCCTCGGGCGCCGAAAGGCGCAGCGCCCGAAGCAGTCGAGCGGGGTACTCGTCAACGGGGTGCACACGGTAGTTGGAGAACAGCGAGCCGAAGCTCTGGGTCATGGCACGCCGGTTCTCGATGACGTAGGAGATGCCCGACGGTATGCGCACGTTGTCTTCGAGCACGCGCAAGTTGCCCGACTCGTCGCGAATGATGTCGACGCCCGAGACCGTTATTCTCGGCGCGAACCGCGTCTCGATGCCCGTTGCTTCACGTCGAAAGTGAGGGCTCGACGTCACGACGTGACGTGGCACGATCCCGTCGTTGAGGCACTCGCCGGGTCCGTAGACGTCATCGAGGAAGGCCTCGAGGACCTTGACCCGCTGCTGAATTCCCGACGAGAGGACCTCCCATTCGCTGGCCGCGATGATCCGAGGAATCAAGTCCAGTGGGAAAGGTCGCTCTTCTCCACCAAAGGCGAAGGTCACCCCGCGTTCCGCGAAGGTCCGACCGAGCTGATCGAAGCGCGACCGGATGTCGACGGTCTTAAGGTCTCCGAGAACCTCGACGATTTCGCGGTAAACGGGCCGTGCTACTCCCGGCGCCGAGTACACCTCATCCCAGGCCAAGGATGGATCAACGTCCACGAAAGATGAATTGATGTTCTTTTCATATCACGCTCATGTTTCGGCTACGTTACCTCTTTCGACGACCTCGACGAGCGAGCAAAGTCCGCTGTCGGTGGCCAAGGCTCCCGCGGACGTCGTGGGTGAAGGGCCTCGGGCACAGGGCCAATCTTTGGTGGTGCGAACGCACGAAGATGATCGTCAGCCGGTACATTGAGATTCCACCTCAAGCTAAGGAGAACATCCACGTGGACTACGTCTCGCTTGGAACGACGGGACTTCAGGTCTCACGGATCTGTCTCGGCTGCATGAGTTACGGAGAACCCGATCGGGGCAACCAGGCCTGGTCGATCGGAAGAGAAGAGGCCGTGCCCTTCTTCCGCCAAGCGCTCGACGCCGGCATCAACTTCTTCGACACCGCCAACGTCTACTCCGCGGGCAGCAGCGAAGAGATCACCGGCCCGACGCTCCTGTCCATGGCGCCGCGCGAAGAGCTGGTCATCGCCACCAAGGTGAACGGAAGGATGCGCCCCGGACCCAACGGACAGGGTCTCTCACGAAAGGCCATCATGACCGAGATCGACGACAGCCTTCGCCGCCTCGGCACCGACTACGTGGACCTCTACCAAATCCATCGATGGGACTACAACACCCCCATCGAAGAGACGATGGAGGCCCTGCACGACGTCGTCAAGGTCGGCAAGGCTCGCTACCTCGGCGCATCATCGATGTACGCGTGGCAGTTCGCCCAAGCGCAGTACAGTGCCGATCTGAACGGGTGGACCCGCTTCGTCAGTATGCAGAACTACTACAACCTGCTCTACCGAGAAGAGGAGCGAGAGATGCTCCCCTTCTGCCTCGACCAGGGTGTCGGGTCCATTCCATGGAGTCCGCTCGCTCGCGGTCGTCTGACGCGACCGTGGGAACAGCAGACGAAGCGCACCGAGAGTGACCAGTTCGGTCGCTCGCTGTCGTTCGAGATTGACCGGCCCATCGTCGACACCGTGATCGACATCGCTGGCCGGCGCGGCGTCGCGCCAGCCCAAATCGCCTTGGCCTGGGTCCTCTCCAAGCCCGCCGTCGTTAGCCCCATCGTCGGCGCCACGAAGGCGCAGCACCTCTCCGACGCCGTCGCCGCGGTGGATCTGCGCCTCGACGACGCGGAGATCGAGTCACTCGAGAAGGACTACCTGCCCCACGGTATCGTCGGATTCACCTGATTGACCGGCGGATGGGCCGCCCCAGCGCAGTAGCCTCAACGCTCTAGCCGACGAATGACCGCACGTCGGCGATGATCTTGTCCTCGATCTCGAGATTCCAGAGCGAATCGGCGACGTCGACGATCAAGAAGAGTTCGGAGATGAGCAGCGTTTCGATCGCGGCCACGCCGAGGTGCTCGAGCCACTTGCCAATGCCAAAACGAATCGTGAAATCGTTGGGACTACCGGTGATGGTCACCGTCAACGCTCGGTCCGCCGCGACGATCTCGCGAAGGAAGCCGCCCTTCTTGGCCTGAATCACGGTGCCTTGGTCGCTCGCGGCGGACGTCTGCACGCTAAACCCGTCGTTCTTCAGGTACTGCTCGACATGTGATTGGAGGGAACTGATCTCGGTTCCCTTGCCCTCGAAATGTAGTTCCTTGTCACCTAACATGATGGTCTCCTTCTTTGGGTACGTCCTCGCACCCTAGCGGCGCAACTTCAACGCTCCCTAAGTGTCCTCCAGGACGCATCAGCGACCTCCGGTCCCTACGTGGTCCGTGGACGTAGGGAGTCAGGACGTCAGTCGACGAAGATGTGACACTGGAGGGATGGATGGAACCGACCGCACGCAACCTCGCTACCAATCCGCGATCGATCGACTGGGCGACGCGCGATCTCGTCGAATGCTCTCGACGCCCGCGCTCGTGTGCGACCTCGATCTGCTCGTCGAGAACGTCGCTTCGATGGCGACACGGACCGCGCGAGCGGGCATCGCGCTTCGTCCTCACGTCAAGTCGCACAAGTCGGCCTTCGTGGCGCGCCACCAGCTCGAAGCTGGCGCGGCGGGGTTGGCCTTCGCGAAGGTCTCCGAAGCGGAGGCCGTCACCGCCCGTCTTCGTGGCCACTATCCCTCACGAATCTCAGCCCTCCTCACGTCGCCGATCGCTGGTTCCGCCCTCGCGAAGCGAGTCGTCGACCTCGGCCACGGCTGCGACCTCATGGTGGTCGTGGACAACGTCGGCGGCGTTGATGAACTGGCGAGCGCGGCCCAGGAAGCGAACATCGATCTCTCCGTACTGTGTGACGTCGACGTCGGCTTCGGACGCACCGGCGTCGTCGGGCCGAGTGAAGCGTTACGCGTCGTCGACCGTGTCGAGGCGAGTGCGCGTCTGCGCTTCGGCGGCGTTCAAGGGTACGGTGGTCACCTCCAACACGTCGCGGACCGCGACGAGCGGCGGTCCGCGACGAGTGAATCAATGGAGCGCCTGCGCCGTGTGGTCGAAGCGCTCGAGTCCCACGGCCATGACGTCAACCTACGAACCGGAGGCGGAACGGGCACGTCGGAGATCGACATCGAGCTCGGGCTGCTCAACGAGTTGCAGTGCGGCAGTTACGTCTTCATGGACCGTGAGTATCGAGACGCCCTCGGCCAAGACGCGGAGGGGCGCTTCGCCCAAAGCCTCTTCATCGAAGCCACCGTGATCTCTGACAATCAAGAGAGCTTCGTGACCATTGACGCCGGGCTCAAGGCGATGGCCACCGACGCCGGACTTCCACTCGTCCTCGGCCACGAAGGCGACGTCATCTATGGTTTCTTTGGCGACGAGCACGGACTGCTCACGCGCGGCACCGGCGACGCCTTTCACCGGGGTGATCGGCTAGCCCTCGTGCCCCCGCACTGCGACCCCACCGTTGACAAGTACGACCTCATCTGGCTGGTGCGCGGTGACGTCGTCGTGGGCGTGGCGCACGTTGACGCCCGAGGTTGCTCCCAGTAGATCGAGCGCAGAAACCGCCACCAAGAACAAAGGCGTGAGGACGAGCTGGACGCCGTTCTTGGCTTGCACCCAAGTCGCGATGCCGTGGCGTCCCGGCGCGCACGCCAGCGAGTTGGCGTCGCTCCGCTGATCGCGCCGAGTGGCGTGCCCACGGTTGCTACATTCTCTAGATGCGTCTCGTCTCGTGGAACGTCAACGGCATTCGTGCCGTGTGCAAGAAGGGCCTCTTCACGCCGTTCGTCGAGGAACTAAAGCCCGACGTCATCTGTCTTCAAGAGACTAAGGCGCAACAGTCCCAGTCGGACGTGCAACTGCCCGAGTACGAGGAACATTGGAACTCAGCGGAGAAGAAGGGATACTCCGGTACGGCGAACTTCTCAAAGATCTCGCCCATCAGCGTGACGCCGGGACTGCCACAGAGCTCGATCGATCGCTTCGGTGTCGTCGGCGACGCCTTCGGCGATCCGAACAACGAAGGTCGCGTGCTCACCTCGGAGTTCGCGGACTTCTTCGTCGTCAACGTGTACACGCCCAACGCGAAGGACGACCTCGGACGATTGAACCTCCGTCACGGCCAGTGGGACCCGGCGTTCTTGCATCACGTGCAGGAACTCGAGAGTACGAAACCGGTCATCTTCTGCGGTGACCTCAACGTGGCGCACACGCCCGACGACCTCGCGAATCCCAAGTCGAACGTCGGCAAGCGGGGATTCACGAGCGAAGAACGCCAGGGCTTCCAGAACTTCCTCGACGCCGGGTTTGTCGACACCTTTCGCCTCTTCCACCAGGGTAACGGCCACTACTCCTGGTGGTCGAACTTCTCGAACGCCCGCGCGCGCAACGTCGGATGGCGCATTGACTACTTCCTCGTGTCGGCGAGTCTCGCCGGGCGCGTGACGGGGGCCGACATTCACGCGAACATCATGGGCAGTGACCACTGCCCCGTGAGTCTGACGATCAAGCCGTAGATCGCGACGCGGTCTCACGCGACGCGGTCTCACGCGACGGGGACGTCACCGGAGACCGGATCGACGGTACGTGCGGCTTCGGCGCGCCACGAAGTGCGCAAGGCTCTGATAGAGGTCACCCTCCGGCGCAAAACTCGCTAGTCGAAGTTCACCCGTGTCCACCGCGATCCGACCGGCGATCACGTCGAGGATCTGGCGATTGCCCGACGTGGCGACGTCCGACCACGACGCGATCGCCGTCGCGAGATCGAGAGCCTGACGGCGCAGTTGTTCGCGTCCTACGATGTCCGTGATCAGACCCATCGCGAGGGCCGCGTCAGCGGTAATGTCGCGACCGCCGAGGAAGAGAGCCCGAGCCACGCTCTCACCCACCATCTCGACGACGAGCCGGACACCGGCTTCGGAGTACACGAGACCCAGTTTCGACGCGGGCAGCGAGAGTCTCGTCTCGGGCGAAGCCACGCGCACGTCGCTCGACAACGCCAACTCCACACCTCCGCCGATGACGTTGCCTTGTAGTGCGGCGACGATGGGAATCTTCGATTGGCGAAAGCTCTCGAAGTTCTTCTCGTTCGCGATCAGTTCCTCGGCACCGCCGCGGGCCGCCTCGACGAGATCGTAACCAGCACAAAAGTCTGGTGGTGCGGCCGTGATCACGATGGCCCTCGTGCCCGCGGGCGGACTAGCGACGAGCTCTTCGAGTCGATCGATGGTCGAGCGACCAAGAACATTCCTACGTTCGCCCCCGACGAGGCGAATCTCGAAAACGCCGTGCTTGTGGACTTCGGTTTCGACGCCCGTGGCGGGTGGGACGGCCAGACGTTGTCGCCGCCGGTCGTGTATCCACCTCGTCGAACGTCGCCATCGCTTGGTCGTTTGCGACTGCATCCGAGATACGGAGCGACTCAGCCGCGACATCGACGTCACGAGGGCCACCTCGTCACGACTCGAAGCGCCGTCGAGCTCCGACGGAGCCTCTTAATCTTCATGGCTCTTCTCGTCGTCGGCTCGTTCGTCGCGCACCTCCTGGGAGTGCTGACCGAGCGTCGGCGGCGCCAACCGCAGGCCAACGTTGTTGCGGCTGAAGCGAAGCGGACTGCCCGGAAGCTCAATCGAACCCAGCGTCGCGTGCTCCGCCGTCCAAACGAGGTTCTGTTGGCGAACTTGGGCGCTGGCGTACACGTCGTCGAGTTTCTTCACCTCACCGGCGGGAACGCCCGCTTCGTCAAAGCGGACCAACCAATCGCGCACCACTCGAGAGGCCAAAGCCGGGCCCATCAAGTCGTTGAGTTCCTCGATGTTCCCAAGACGCCTGTCGTTCGTCGCGAACCGGACGTCAAAGGGGTCAATGCCCACCAGTGGCGCGAAGCGTCGCCAAATACTGTCGTTACCGACCGCGATCACGACGGGTCCGTCGCTCGCCTGAAAGACGCCGTACGGGCAGACCGTCGGATGCTGATTGCCCGACGGCGGCGGCACCTCGCCGGCCACGAGGAACCGGGTCCCTTGAAACGTGTGCAGTCCAATCTGCCCCGCCAACAGCGACGTGGACACCCGTTGGCCTTGCCCGCTCGTCGCGCGCTCGACCAAGCTCGCCAAGACGCCGATCGCGCCGAAGAGCCCCGCCGTGATGTCGGCGATCGGCACCCCGACCTTGATCATGGGGCCCTCACGCGAACCCGTCAGCGACATCAATCCACCCTCGGCCTGCAAGATGTGGTCGTAGCCAACTCGCCGAGCGTCGGGACCATCATCGCCGAAGCCGCTGATGGAAAGGCGTATGAGACCCGGATTGAGATTTTCTAACACCTCGTCGCCGAGGGCGAGGCGGTCCATGACCCCTGGGCGGAAGTTCTCCACGACCACGTCGGCCCATCGCACCAGACCTTCGATGAACGGGCGTTCACCAGGGTCTTTCATGTCGATCGTCACGCTGCGCTTGTTGCGATTCACGGACAGAAAGTAGGTGCTCTCGCGTTCCTCGTCGTTCTCCATGAACGGCGGTCCCCACATCCGGGTGTCATCACCAGTGACGGGCTGTTCGACCTTGATGACGTCGGCACCCAAGTCGCCCAGGACCATCGTGGCGTAGGGGCCAGCCAGCACCCGCGAGAAATCGAGTACGTGAAAGCCAGCGAGTGGCCCGCTCGACGCCTCGGTGCTCTGACTGTCTCGGTCACTACTCAACTGGGTCTCGTCCTTTGACTGCGATAATCACGTCACGACGGCGCCGTCCGTGAACGACGCGAGAGCGTCTCGACGAGGCGAAGGTCGCCATCCTCGAGACGCCCCGCGGCGCGTGCTTCTTTACTTCACTCCGTCTGCCTTCAGTACCGCGAGGCACGACGCGGTCGTCGTGCAGTTCGTCACGTCGCCCAGAATCTTGGCCGACAGCGGCGTACCTTGAACTTCGTTCCCCGAGGTCGCGTTCGCGATGAACGGCGCGTAAGGCCCGAAGGTGTTGTGATACTTGTTGTAGTCGATGCTGCCACTGGCGCCTTCGTAGTTGATCTTCTTCTTGGCCTTTATCAGCGCCACGCACGTCTTGTACGAATAGCACTTCGTGCCCGGAGGATTCGTCACCTTCGTCATGTCCTTCGCTACGACCGAACCCTTGACCGTCTTGGCGTACGTGTCGGCCAAGGCCAACGTGATCACCGCGTCGTAGGCGTAGTTCGAGCCCGACAGAGGACCGGCCGCCGATTGGCTCGGGAACATCTTCTTGAAGCCGGCCATGAAGTAGTTGTTGGCCTGACCCGTGACCGACGTGCCCATCACTGACGTTAAGTGGGCGTGCGCGTTGGCGGTGCCGAACGCCTTGATGAAGTCACTACTCGTCGTGACGTCCGTGCCGATCCAGGGTATGGTCGAGCCGAGTTGCTTGAACTCGGTCTCGAGCACGGCCACGGTCGGCGCGTCGGTCTGCGAGAAAATGACGTCCGGCTTGTCGGCGATGACTTGTGCCACGGTGTTGGTGTAGGACGACTGGTCGGCCTGCACGTTGTAGATGTTGATGACCTTTCCACCCAACTTGGTCCACGTCTTCTTCACCGGAGCCACAATGGTCTGCGCCGCGGCGTCGGAGTAGAAGAGCAGGTCAGCCGTCTTGTAACCCTTGATGTGGGCGTACGTGGCCATCGCGACACCGAGTTGGCTGTCCGACGGGCTGTCACGGAAAAGGTACGGATCGGTCTGCGTGTCGCGGGTCGTGTCACCACCTTGGAACTCATCGACAATCTTGTTGGCCTTCAACACTGGCTCCACCGCGTTGATCTCTTGCGTGGTGGGACCGATGATGCCGGCAATGCCACCCCCCGAGAGCAACTTCAACAGCGCCGTCTTGCCTTCGACCGGGTCACAGCCCGTGTCACCCTGAGGAATGAGGAGCTTCTTGCCCAACACCCCTCCGGCGGCGTTCACCTGCGCCTGGGCGATTTGAGCACCTTGGTAGATGCCCTCACCCAGACTCGCTAACGGACCGGTGAAGCACGACAGCACGCCGTACGAGACGGTGCCTGATGTGGCCCCCGCCGTCGCGTCCGTACCGATGGCCACGCCGCTTCCGAGCACCGTCGCCAAGGCTACGGCGCTCGTCATCGTCCGAATGGTTATCAAATTCCTAATAGTTTTCAATGCATACCCCCCTCGTTTTAATCTTCTCTCTTACGAGAACCTGTGTCACCGTTCTACGACATCCTCCCGACGTAGAGGTCAATGACCTCTTCGTCGTGCAGCAGTTGCTCGGCCGGACCGTCGAGACGATTCTTGCCCAGCACCATGACGTAACCCCAATGCGCGTGACGCAACGACCGTCGCGTGTTCTGTTCGACCACGCACACGCCCACGCCCGTGGTCATGACCTTCTCGATCTGTTCCCACAGTGCACTCTGGAGCATCGGTGACAGTCCGGCGCTGGGCTCGTCGAGCAGCATAACCACGGGGTCGAGCATGAGACCGCGAGCCATCGCGAGCATGCTGCGCTGACCTCCGCTCAGCGCTCCAGCCTTTCGCCGTAGCGACTTCTTCAAGTCGGGAAAGAGTTCACCGAGTTCGTCGATGCGTTGCGAGACTCCGTGCTTACGCGTGTAGCCGCCCATCTCGAGATTCTCTCGAACCGTGAGATCAGGAAAGGTGTTCGCGACTTGGGGCACGTAGGCCAACTTTCGCCGTACGAGCTTCTCGGGTGGCAAGTTCGTGGTCTCGTGATCGAGTACAAAGACGTGACCACTCGTGGTCTTGATGACACCACTGATCGCCTTCAGGAGTGTCGACTTTCCGGCACCGTTGGGGCCGACGATGGCGGTGATCTTGCCCTTGCGAACGTCAAGTGAGATGTCCTCGATGATCGGCGACCCTCCGTAGCCGGCGGTGACGTTCTCGACCCGTAACACCACGGGAGCGTCCAGGTAGGCCTCACTCATTCGTCGTCATTTCCCAGATAGGCGTCGACCACGCGCCGGTTGTCGCGCAACTCGTCGAAGCGTCCCTGAGCGATCACCGAGCCCAGGTCCATCACGATCACCTCGTCACAGGTCTTCTCGATGAAGGGCAAATTATGCTCCACCACGACGACGGTGCTGCCAGCCTTCTTCAGCTCTCGAATCGCCTCACCGATGCGTTCGCCCAGGACCGGGTTGACGCCCCCCATGGGTTCGTCCAGTATGGTCAGTCGCGGTTTCGCCGCGGCGATACGGGCGAACTCGAGTAGGCGCTTCTGTCCGCCGCTCAGCCCCACGGCCCGGTCGTTTCGAATGTCGTCCAGGCGGTAGTGCTCCATGAGTTCGCGAAGCTCCGCGGTGTCCAGCGCGTCTTGGCGACGAAGGCGTCGAGCCGACGTGAGCGAACGCCAGAGTGATTCGCGCTCCAAGTCAGACCGGCCAACGCGAACGTTGTCGATGACCGAGAGATCACGCCACTCGCGCGGCGTCTGGAAGGTTCGGATCATTCCCATCCGCGAAATCTGATCTGGACGCTTCCCGACGACGTTGACCCCAGCGAATCGTACGCTGCCCGACGCGGGCTGCTCGAAGCCCGAGACCAGATCAATCACGCTGCTCTTGCCGGCGCCGTTGGGACCGATCAGCCCCACGACGCTCCCTTCGTGGATCGACATCGTACAGTTGTCGACGGCCACGACCCCGCCGAAGGACTTTGACAGGCCCTCGATCTCGAGTAACGCCGCGGCGCTCACGATTCGACACCGCTGGCAGATTCGGCGGCGACCTCGTCTTGACGAGGATCGGGCAGAATCTTCGAACGCGAAAACCACGTTCGCCACGATTGCCGAACCCTCGTCCCGTCGGTGCCTAATCGCTCGGGGATCAAGCCGCTCGGTCGAAACTTCAGCATCAAGATGATCAAGAGCCCGATCAAGATCTGGCGAAGGGCGGGTCCGAGTTCGGGTCGAGCCGCGGGTGAGGGGATGTAACGAGTCATCTCGACGAAACCCACGTACACAATGAACGAACCCAAGACGACCCCGCGCGGATTACCGCGCCCTCCAACCAAAATGGCCGCGTACAACACGAATATCTCAGTGGGCCTCCAGTCAAGGGGGTTGAAGGCACCGATGTACGCGGCGAAGAGCCCCCCGGAGAGGCCCGCCAGTCCGGCTCCGAAGAGGTACGTCCGATACTTGGTCCAAAAGACGTTGCGCCCGTACACCGCCGCCGCTCGCTCGTCGTCTCGAACGGCGCGCACCATTCGACCGAACGGACTCCGCGAGAGGCGCTGGACCAGAAGGTAGACCAGGAACAAGACCAGCAGACAGAACGCGAAGAAGTAGTAGTGATACGCGTTGTACGAAAGATTTCCCCCCATGGGGTCAAAGAGACCAAAGACACCGTTGTAGCCGTTGAACAGCGGCGTGAAGTTCTCCACCCCGTAGTAGATCGCCCAGACGGCGCCGAGGGTCGTGATGGAAAAGTAGACGTCGCGAAGGTTGCGCAACGCGATGGCGCCGATGATCGACGCGAAGGCCACCACCACCGTGACCGCGATCACGACCGCCAGCAGATACGGTAGGTGCCACCCGAGCACGTACTCGACGGGCGCCTTCGCCTTGCCGACCGTCATGATGATGGTCATGTACACGCCCAGCGCGAAGTAGGCGTAGGCCGAGAGGTCGAAGTCACCAGCCCATCCCCAAATCATGTCGATGCCCAGCGCGAGAACGCCAAAGATGGTCGCCTCAGTGAGGATCGCGGTCCAGTACTCGAGCATCAGGCACGCACCGTAAGGGCTCGACCGCGGACAAACAGCCCGTTGGGCTTGATGAGCAGCATCACGACCAAGAACCCGAACGCTATGACTAGTTGGTACGCCGACGACGTGTACGTGCCCGCGATTGACATGACGAGACCCAAGACGACGGCGCCGCCGAGCGTCGCGTACGGTCGACCGAGTCCGCCGCCGACCGCCGCGGTGATCGAGAGAAGTAAGAAGCCATTGCCGATCGTCGGCGTGATGGTGCCGATGGTCTCGCCGTAGAGAAAACCGGCGAATCCCGACACCGCACCGGCGACGGCCCAGGTTTGCATCACGACGCGCCGGGCGGGGATACCGCTCACTTGGGCTAACTCGCGATTCTGGGACACCGCTCGAAGGGCCTTACCCAGCCTCGTTCGTTGCAAGAGTACGTAGATGAGTCCCGCCACGACGACCGCCGAGACCATCACCTTGATGGTGAGCGTGGTCCAAAGAAATGGTCCAACGTGAAGAAGACTTCCCTGCGCGAACTGATACGAAACACTCGCGCCACCGAATCCAATTAGCAAGAGATTCTGCAGAATGAGTGACGCGCCAAGAGTCGCGATGAGTGTCGAAAGCGGTTTTTGGTTTCGGAAACGTTCGATGAGACCGAAATTCAGCCCCATGCCAGTCAGAGATCCCGCCACGGTGGCGATGACCGCGCAGACGTAGAGATTCTGGTGAAAGTTGGTCTCGCTAACGTACGCGGCGTACGCGCCAATGGTGAGCACCTCACCGTGGGCCAGATTTACCACCCGACTGACGGCGTACTCGAGAGTGAAGGCAACCGAAGAGAGCGCGAGGATCGCGGCGACCGCTAGTCCCATCCCCACGCTGATCCAAAGAATGCTCATATCTCCCCGAAGACGCCACGAAGCACCGATTCAATCGATTAAGGCGGAGGGATACTTCCGATCGAATGGTTTCGACGATAACACTCCGCACACGCCATGAAAATTGGAGAACCTGAAAACATTTCAATTCGCGCCACGATCACATCCGCGCAGGGTCGCTCAACTATTCGTTGACGAGACACCTTTCGATGAGGGACGTTCCCGACGCGCGGTGTCGTGAAGACGCGGTCAATCGACTACCAATGAGTTGGTCACGTTGGTTCCATCGAGATCTTGCAAACGCACTCTCGAGCAGATCATCCAAAGGTCTCTACCGGCCCGAAATATTACTACCAAGACGAGCTCGCAGGCGCGCTACTTTTCGGGGTTCTCTTTCTTCGCGCGACGATCGCCCTTACGGCGTTCCCCCTTACGCTTCTCGATCCCGTCCGGCGGACCCGAATCGTGCTTACGCCGATCGGTGTTCACTCGACGATCACCTGACCTACGCTCATTCTCCCCTGGGGAGTCGGCGTCGCGATGAGACTCGTGATCGGTCACGGTGCTATGTCTAACACCCGCGCCGTGCGTCACGCCGGATTCGCGAAAGCGATTGCTCAGAACCCCGATTCTGACCATCTCATCACCCACCTCTGGACACTTCGACCGGGCAACGCGAAGTGAGCAGCGTGGGGTGTCGGTGTTCGAGTGCCGTTGACGAGCCGACCTCGCCTCTCCGTCGTCGGGAGCGGAGATAACCGTGCGGGCCCTGCTTGGTTGCCGGACCACGTTTCGGGTCTTCTCCACGAATCGCGAGGTGGGCGCAGAGGTGGACCATGAGCCTCACATGGGATCCGTCGCCTTTCCGTCTTACCGGTCTCCTCGTCGGTCAGAGGAAGCGACAGGGGGCTTCGAGACTCGTTTGAGAGACGGGTCTCCACGCCGTCCCACTTCGTTCGTTGCCGTACAAAACTTCCATCGAGGATTGGCCACCCGCGCGTTCGTTCCTCGATTGCGTGTGCTCGTCCCAAGTCTCACGTCAAACGTCGCCACAAGACTGCATCAAGAGTGAGGGTTAAATATAGCAGATATGTACTATACTTCTTGCATGATCAGCGGTGACCTCATCAAGGAAGCCCGACTGCGAGCGGGCCTGACTCAAAATGGACTGGGTGCGCGCCTCGGCAAAGCACAGTCGGTGATAGCCCGTTGGGAGCGTGGAGAAGCGCTGCCGAGTCTCGAAACCGTACGTGAAGTGGTGCGCGCTTGCGATCTAGATCTCACGTTTTTCATGTCGCGCTTTGATGACTCAAACGTCACGATCATCGACGAACATCTTCGAATGACGCCCGCGCAGCGATTCGCTGATCTCATGGCACGAGTGAGATTCCACGATCGGCTCGAACAGCGCAGATCGACTCGTCGTGACTGAGGTCGTTCCGTACCGACCCGACGATATCTTCGAGGTGCTCGAGCGTCACCGAGTCCTGTACGTGGTCATCGGCGGACTCGCCGCTGAGTTGCGCGGCTCACCGTACGTGACTCGTGACGTCGACGTGACGCCAGCTCGGACTCGTGAGAATCTCGTGCGCCTTGGGGCCGCCCTCAGGGAACTCGACGCGAAACTTCGAGTTCCCGGCATGGCTGAAACTCTGGAGGTGCCGCTGGATGAACGGTCCTTCGAGCAAGGTACGACATGGACCTACGCGACCAAATACGGGTATTTGGACATTGCGCTTCTGCCCGACGGCACGCGAGGCTACAACGACTTGCGGCGGGCAGCTACCCGCGAGCAACTGACGGACACGGTGACCATTTCCGTCGCCTCTCTCGCCGACGTCATCCGATCCAAAGAGGCCGCGGGGCGTGAGAAGGATCGCGCGGTGCTTCCAATTCTTCGCCAAGTTCTCGAACGCTCACGCATGAAAGAGCGCGACGATCGCGAAACGAGACTCGAGTCCTAGGACAAATCTTCGAGAGGGACCGTCGTAGGACGTCGAGATGGTCGAGGGGACTCCCCCCGCTCGATCCGTAGGACCTCAGCTACCGCGAAGATTCGCGCACCTCGTACTAGTGGGCGCAACGCGAAACGCCGCGTCGTCGCCACCTTGGGCGGTCGGCCGACTCGACTGTCGTGTCCAACGCCAAGGGTAGAGTCAGTTGAAGTAAAAGGAGAAACCTATGGATGACGGTCAGCCAGTCTCGTACATGGGGCTGCCCGTGGGCGCAGCCGTACTTAGTTCCTCGGATACCCAGTTCGGGACGGTCGAACACGTCTTGCAGATTCCGGAACTGGACATTTTCGATGGCATTGCCGTTAAGACAAAACAGGGACTGCGATTTGTCGATCGAGACCAAATAACGGCGATCACCACCACCCTGGTTCGTTGCGCGTTGACCGACGAGGAAGCGGCTGCCCTACCGGCGCCCGAGGGTACTCTCGTGCTCCATCCCGATACTGCTCGCGACGAAGGACCCTCCCTCACTGCTCGATTCGGACGCCTCTTCGGTCGAGAGCACTGGAAGGAACTGGAATAGCGATTGGCGAACAGTCCCGCGACCGGGGCGAACGTTGAACGCAGGGAACTCTGCACCCGTCGGGTCAAGGACAGTCGGTCGATTCGGGCATTGGTGGAACGTTTGGGTCGCCTTGCAATCCACTCTGTGCCCCTAGCAACCGTAAAGGAATTGGTCTGGGCGCGCGGGACGGGTCACTCGCTCCCGTGGGTCGAACGACCGCGTCGATGCCTCGACCATTCAACGGTCGCTTCGCCGCGCGAGGTTCGATACGGGCCCCCACCTGGGCGGCAAGGTCGATCTCGTAACCCTCGTCAACGGCGGGGGCGGTTCGCCGAGCAAATCGTCAACGTCGATCAGTGATGCTCCTTGCGAATGATCTTGAGCATCTTGATGTTGATGGCCACGAACCGCCAAAACTGGATCGCGGGGTTCTTTCGCGCACGCAGCGTCCTGGCCGTTGGCAGAGGAGCGCTCGAGATACTGGAGGTTGTGTCATCCATCGTCGTGCGCGCTCCTACTCGGGGATGAGCCACCAGCCCGGAAGGGCCCTGGCTTTGTAAATGAACAGGTGATGCAGCAACAGTTTGATCCAGTGCCCGGCCAGACCAACTTCACCGAACGTGTCGTCGAGGCTTCGCCCGGTGTTCGGATATTTCACTCGGTCCGGGACTATCGGATACATCGTCATCGACGCGGCGCTGCCGTGACGCAGGCCCGAGCCGGCTGAGGCGACGCACGCTGCGCCCATGTCGGACATCGACGCCGTGTGGACCGGGTTCGAACTGCCGCTCTTGATCATCTCGGCGATGTTCGTGGCGGCGAGTTTGCCCATGATCCCCGATGGCATGCCGGTCCTCGGCGGTGACGGCGCGATGGCCGTGCCGTTGGGTGACGTCCTGGGCTCGGAGATCTGATGGGGCGGGGCAAAGGCGATCCCGACGGCGAATATGTTCGGGTAACGCGGCACCTGGTACGTACTGGGCCAGTCCTCGGCCCGCCACTCCTCGAAGGGCTTCGCCGTGTAGTCGGCGTCCACTTTCATGAACCCACTAGTCGCAAACAGCCGATCGGTGATGTCGGCTCCGCCCGCGTCGTACGCCTTGAGGTCCACGCCTCGAAACGGCGGCAGGAGCATGGCGAAGTCAAACTGTAGGGTGCTCTTCGTCCCGTCTACCTGCTCGTAGAAGACAACGCCCTCGTCGACCTTTTCTACGTGAGCTCCCGTGATTGCTCGTATGCCACGCTCACGAAAGAGCGACTCGGTCCAGAGCTTTGACGTCGTCTGGAATCCCTGCTGAGTGAAGATCAATCCGCCAACTCCAAAGTCGCCCAACTCGTACTCATTCGTGAGATAGACAATGTCGGCTTTGTCACGAACACCGGCCTGGCGAACCTCGTGTTCGACGTTGAAGGCGTACTCGAACGCGGCTCCCTCGCAGGTGCAGGTGCCGTGTCCGACACCGACCACGATGACTTGGTGCGCGCCGAGCTTCATCTTTTCGATGGACTCTTGCAGCGCGTTGGATGCCTCGAGCGCGTGTCCGGCCGTGCACACCGACTCCGTGAAACCATCGGGACCGAGTCCTGGAGTAGCCGCGAAGTTCAACTTCGGTCCCGTGGCGTTGATCAGGTAGTCGTACTCGAGTGTGTCGGTCTTACCCGATCGGACTGGGTCCGTATAGGTGATCTCCACGTAGGGTCGCCCATCGCCACCGTCACCTTCGGGATGAATTGCGGTGGCCAGCGCCTGACGGTAGTCAACGCCCGTGCGCTTGTAGATCGGACCGAGCGCGAAGGTGACCTGGTCACTCTTCATGCGACCCACTCCAACCCAGATGTTCGATGGAATCCAGTTCCACCTCGAGTTGGGGGTGACCACGACGACTTCGTCGGACCGCCCTACAAGGCGCGTCAGGTGCAAGGCCGCCGTGTGCCCTGCGATGCCTCCGCCTAAGACGACGACTCGTGCCATCAGTGACCTCCATCCATCCTCGAGTGACGGTTCTGAGTATATACCCCTAGGGGTATAAGATTACTGACGGGATCGTGAGGAACCTTCATGACGTCGAAGCGTGGCGTTCAAGGCACCGCTCAAGGAACTGCATCAGGTGTGAGGCATCCCTCGTCATCGACACGCCGTGCCGGGGGTCCTTCGTGATGTCAAGTGATGGGCAGAACGCGTCATTCGCTCCGCAAAAGAAGTGGGGTGATCCGAGGACTCCGCGCTGCTGTCCCTCCTGCCAATCGGCGATGACCTGCTCGTGATCCGAACTTTCGGGCATCGTGACGCCGAGATCATTCGCGATCTCTTCGAGGACGACACGATCCGAGATGTCGAGGCCTTGCTCGAAGAGTGCATCGCGAAGCACGAAACTGGCTCGCTCGCCGAGGTTGGGGTCCACACGGTGAGCTCGAACAACCAGCGCGAGGGCGTTGAGAGTTGACGTCGGGAATCGGTCGGGATTGAAGCGCCGAAACAGATCGGGAGCGACCTGCTCGCGTAAGTGGTCAACGTGTTCTTTGGTCACGGTGGCATTGAGCGGCGCCCCGTTGACCAACTCGAGTGGCCAAGAGCGCACGTGAATCGCGACATCGGGTCGACCGCGCCGAGATCGCTCCGCGGCAAGAGCTCGGAGCCCGACGTGGGTGAACGGACACCAAATGTCGGCGAACACCTCGACCGTTGGGGTTTCCGTTCCTCTCATGTAGTCAACCTTCCGATCGACTCACTAGCCCGGGTGACCGCGTGGACAACCGGAGCACCCGGGAAAATGGCGCTATGACCCACGAACGGTCTTGCCACGCAGTGGCTGGCGAAACAGCGCGTTGAACAGACAGACGTCGAACGCACCAGCCAGCAGTGGAACGAGTCCCACGACCGCGAGAGCCCACCAACCGCCGCCTCGCACAACCCCGGCGACGATCAAGGCAACGCCCGCGACGACGCGGATCGACCTTCCCGTGCTTGACGCCATGAACTTTGAAAATCCCATGATCACTTCTCTCTCTTTGTTTTCTCGTTGAATCTCAACACCGACGCCCTAACCGTTGTGCCGCGGCCGACACGGACCGTGCAAGTTCTCGAGCAGCCAACGTGTCCCTCTCAATGTGCGAACTTGACCTTCGGCAACACACGTCCGAGCCACTTCGGCTGGTGCCAGCTGAGGTGACGGCCGTAGCGAAGAACGATCGGCAGTAGCACGAGCCTCACGACGACTGCGTCGAGTGCCACCGCGACGGCCAAGATCACGCCCATCTCCTTAGGCGCGAGCGGACCGGACAGCGCAAACGTGAGGAACACCGCGATCATCACCGCCGCGGCCGACACGACGACTCGACCGGACGTGCGGACCGAACCAACCATGGCGTGCTCGGGATCCGCGTGGGTCTCGTAGCTCTCTTTGGCAGCAGACAGCATGAACAACGTGTAGTCCATCGCGACGCCAAAGACCATCGCTCCAAAGAAAAGTGGTCCCCACGCGTCAACGAAGCCCTGTGCTTGGAAGTTGAGGAGACCCGACAGATCGCCGTTTTGAAAGATGAGTCGAGCGACACCAAACGCCCCGGCGACCGAGAGCGCGGTGAGCAAGACTCCCGCCGCGGCGATGAGTGGAGCGCCGAGTGCAATTAACAAGAGAATGAAACCCAGAATCAGGAGGACGCCAAACACGATCGGGGTGTACTTCGTCAGGGCCCGTTGTAGGTCGTAGTTCTCCGCGGCCGCACCTCCGACCAGGCTCCCGACCGGGAGCGCTGCGCGCATCCGCGTGATAGTCGCCTCCGTCGCCGTCGTAGATGGTCCGTTCGCGGGCACGACCTGATCGAGCGTCCATCCGCCGTTCGTGGGTCCGGGTATCACCGCGGCGACACCCTCAACGGTGGCGAGTGACGTCAGGGCTTGCGCCTGATGGGCTCTGGGTACCAGCACTTGGAGCGTTCCATTGGCACCCACACCGAACGCCGAGCTGACCTCGCCGTAGCCCACTCGCGCGTTGGCGCTGGCTGGAATGATCGTGATGGAGGGCATGTTGGTTCGAAGCCCAATCACCGGTGCGGCCGCCAGCAGAAGGAGCGCGAAGGCCCCCACTCCGAAGACCGCCGGGTGCTTCCAAAGGGTCTTCCCCAAACTATGGAGCCACGTGTCAAGACGACCTGGGCGCTCGGGATCTCCGTGTTGGCGCCCGATCCGGACCTTCCCTGCGTTGATGCGTGTGCCCAGCCAACCGAGCACCGCGGGAAGCAGGGTCAGCGTGGCCGCGAGAACCGCGATCACGGAGAGCATGATGCCCAGGGCCATCGATCGAAACGCGGGACTCGGGACCAGCAGAATCGCCGCCAGCGACGCCAGCACCGTGACGGCGCTGAAGGCCACGGCTTTTCCGGCGGTGTCCATCGTCTCGGCCACCGCTGCCACGATCACGTCCTTGTTGCCAGGCGTCGCTCCTCGCCGCTTCAAGGCTGCACGGAAACGAACGACGACGAACAGCGCGTAGTCGATGCCGAGCGCGAGAGCGAACATCAGCGCGAAGTTCAGTGCCCAGATCGAGACGGGTGCGAAATGGGTGCTCATCACCAGAGCTCCCGCCGCCACGAGTAAGCCGACCATTGTCAGAAGTAACGGCAAACCAGCGGCGACGAGGCTTCCGAAGGCAACGACGAGAATGATCATTGTCACGGGCCAGGAGAGCATCTCCGAACGCAACATCGCCGAGCGATTGGCGTTGTTGAAGTCCGCCCACAGGGCACTATCGCCAGTGAGAACAACGCTCACGCCCGAACCCGAGAGCTTCGCCAACGGCGCCGCGAGAGCGTCGGCGGCTTTCACCATGGTGTTCGTGTCGGCGGCGGATCCCGCGGTGATGATTGCCGTGCGTCCATTGCGAGAAATGGATACGCCCGCCTTCGGTAGGACGACCGTGGAGACTCTCGGGTCCGCGCGGAGCAACGAAGCCGCCGTCGCGATCGCCTTCTGTGCGACGGGGTCTGTCGCAATCTGTCCAGTGCGATCCACGATCACCACGTCAAGAGCTGCGGCTCCGAGACCCGAGAAGTCGCGCTGGATGATGTTCCTCGCCTCGACCGACTGGCTGGAGGAGTCCTGCCACCCAGCTCCGGCCAGCGCCGTCTCAACGGTTGGAGCGAAGGCGCCAAAGATGACGAGGATCACGATCCAAGCCATAAGGACTACCCGCAAGTGCGTCGCGGTCCAGCGACCCAACCGGGCAAACACCCCACCTTGCGCTCCGGGCTGGCCGACGTCCCCACTCGGCGACGTCGGACGATTATCGATGTTTACGGTCATGCTCATTCGGGTTCACACCTCGGGTGGTTTAAGGAGTCGCTCGTGCAGCTGCCTTCCGGATTGCTCAACACCGTCAAGGCTACTATACCCTAGGGGGTATACCCTGAGCTCGAGTCACTTCGGCCCCAGGGGCCCAGTCGCGGCCGGTGTCCTCTGCGGGCACTGCACTCCGGCCCCCGAGGTGTACGGCAGGTTTGATCGCGAGCACGCAACGCTTCAGCGCTTTCGGGTGAAGAGTCCCACCGGGTCGCTCGAAGAGCCGGGGCCGACGCCCGAGCGGGTCGCTCGATGGTACAACGTGGAACGAACGTCTCGTGCGACGTACCGCAACACTCCACGTCAGGCCAACGAGGCACGGAGGCAGCGCGACAGCTCACTCGTTGATCAATCAACCGGACTACGTACCTCGAAAGGATGCGGTCGACCCTTGAGGCACGATCACCCTTCCCTAGCGGAGACGACGACTGCGCTTTCACGTCGAACACCACCACCGCAGCAAGCGCGTACGTCCTTTCTTCGTCGACGAGCGCGTGCGCGAGTTGGACGACAACGAAACTTTCTTGAGTGAGATCACCGTCATCCCCGAGAAGAACTGACGCGACGATTTCCCGAAAAGTACTCCGCGCCTAGGCCGCTGATGGTTCGAGAGTCACCGTGTAGCCCAAGTGTTGAAGTTGCTCGAGCGCTCGTCGCTTGGCCCGCTCCGGATCACGGCGGGTGAAGTAGTCCCCGCCCGGATCGTGGTAGGTCTCGCCGGTTTCGAGCATGTTCCAGACAGCGACGAGCGTGGCGTGTTCGAGGGCGACCACGGCCTTGATCGGTCCGCGACGTGAGGCAATGCGGCGATACTTGGCCGAGAAATAGGTGTCCTTAGAACGCGCCGCCACCATCGCCGCGATGCCGAGGGCGCCCTTGAGATAAGGGTTGCCCGGACGGGTGCGCGTGGACTTCACACGACCGGCCGACTCGTTGGACCCCGGACAGACTCCGGCCCACGAAGCCAGATGCCCCGCCGTCGGAAACCTGGTCATGTCCGCCCCGGTCTCGGCGATGATGACGTCAGCGACTTTGGTGGAGACGCCCGGGATCGTCACCAGCAGATCCCGGGCGCTCGCAAAAGGCACCATGGCCTCCTCGATTCGCTCAGTGATCTCCTCGATGGCCTTGCTGTGTTCGTCAATCAGGTTGAGGTGCACCTTCACCAAGAAGGCGTGGTGGTCGTTGAAGCGTCCCGTGAGGGCTTCAGTCAACTCGGGGAGCTTCGAGCGCAGTCGGCGCTTGGCCATGTCAGCCAGCACCACGGGGTCCCGCTCACCCGCCACCAAGGCGTCGAGCATGGCACGACCGGAAACGCCGGTGAGGTCGCTCGCCACCGAGGAGAGCTTGATGCCCGAGTCCTCCAAGAACTTCTCCAGTCGTTGGATCTCGCGGCCGCGTTCACGCACGACGGCGGTGCGGGTGCGGGTGAGATCACGTAGTTGGCGAATCGGCTCGGGCGGCACGAAGGATCCGCGCACCAGACCGTGGGCGCCCAGTTGGGCCAGCCACGCGGCGTCCGAGACGTCGGTCTTTCGACCGGGCAGGTTCTTCACGTGACGCGCGTTGACCAGCAGCACCTCGAAGGGACCGTCTTCCAAGACGTAGTAGAACGGCCGCCAATAATCAGACGTCGCCTCCATCACTACCAGGGTGACGTGCTCCGTGATCAGGTGGTCGCGCAGGGCCAGGATCTGGTTGGTCACCGATCCCCACGTCGTCACCGTGGAGGTGGCTCTCGCTCGATCTGGTGCTTGGACGCGCACGCAGACCTTGGCGTCTCGTTTGGAAACGTCGAGGCCGGCGCAGCGGTAGTGGACAATGTCCATATTTCCTCCTCTTCTTGGTTTCAATGTCCAACCCGGGGAGGGCGAGGAAAAACAGAAGTCTGACGCTCGTGCTCGTAGCAACAATCCACGGTCCCCGTGGCAGGGCCCTCCACCACCATGCTGTCAAACAGGCTCAACGGCACCACAGTTAAATCGGTGTCTCACCGGACTGGACGTCTCAAATTATTGCTGACGCAGGAACGGGGCGCTAGAGCTGACGTAACGGGCGAGCACTACCAATCTTCTGCCACCACGGCGGGCCTCCAGCCAGCCCTGAGTTGCTGTTAAACGTTGGCCAAGCCGAAGGAGAACGAAAGGTCAGGAGGTTCGTTTTGCCGCGATGTCTTGCCACGTCACACGAGTGGGGGTAGCGCGACGATGTTCGAAGACCCTCTCACCCATATTCATCAGGTGAAGCGTGGTTTCCAGGTATCTGATTCCGTGGGACGGACACGTCGGCGCTACGGGCCCAAGCCAGTCTGGAGACCGGGCGCGCTCGTGCGAACGAAGTGCGAGTTCCGCTCAACGAGCTCATCGGGTGAAACTCTGCCGATGAGGTATAAGACATGGCACGTGCCTCGTGCCCCAATCACCGCTCAAGGCGGTGGCACGAGACGCCGCCAGGACTCCAGCACGCGAAAACCAAGACGCTCATAGACGCCCTGAACCTCAGGGCTCGCGGTGAGCACCCCGAATCCGGCTCCGGCAGCGAACCCCTGGGCCAGGGCTCGCGACGTCACCGCCGAGCCGTAGCCCCGCCCGCGGGCCCCGGGAACGGTTCCTACCGCGAAGATACCCACGGCATCGCCGACCACTACCGACATCGCGCACGCGACGGGCGCCCCACGCACCTCGCCGAGGTGCCACTGGATGCCCTCACACGAGAGGTGCGCGCGATCCAAGAGCTTCGCGGCGCTCGAGGGCAGCGTGCCGAAGGCGGCACCGAGCACCGTGGCGATCGCGAGATCGTCCTCAGCGCGGCGCGTGCGCAGAGTGAGTTCCCGCGGCTCCCGTATCTCGAAGTCGTGGGCGGCCAGAGACGTCGCCATCAACTGCGCCTCGTCCTCCGCGAAGAGCCCCATGTCTCGCAGGGATTCATCGACTTCCGTCGGCGTACCGGGCCGAAGCCGTGCACACCACGACACACCGCTCGCGGCGAGCCTCATCGCAAGCGCGCTCGCCTCCTCGGGCGTAGCGGTCGCGTCGAGGCCATACAACCCGTTGTAAGGACGCCCCGGCAGCGTGATCATCAGCGCAAGCAAACCCGGCCGTGAGTCGCGCCAGGCACCAGTTCGACCGCGTGCTATGCCCTCGCAAGCCGCGAGCATTCCCGTCGCCGCCTCGTCCGCTTCCGGCGCCCAGGTCCGCACAAAATCTAGGCTAACGGGTGCGAATTGAAAAACCGCCGTCCGTCCTCCTTGTACTGAGTCACGCATGGTCTGATCTTGAAGGTTCGCACAAGACGACATCGCTTGCGTAGGCGTCAACTCGTATTCTGGGATCCACGACGGGCCGGTCCTCGCGAAGTCGCAACCAAAGCGCGAGAGCGTCGTCAGGCTTCATCGAGGGTGGTCAACGTGATCTGCGGCGCGCGGAGCGACCTTCAACCTCGCGTTGTCGCCGCAGTATGCGCGTCTCGGCGCCGGGTCTATTTGGGCTCCGCCACGCACTGGCGCAAATGTAACTAGAGGAGTGAGCCGTTTTGCATAGCGAGAGAGTGGCGGAGCGCACGGCTAGTCGGAGTGATCGAAAGTTCATAGTGCGGATTCGTCGGGCACGTCGTGGTGTCTTCGACGTCGAGTGGAGGTAACGGGACTATGTTCGAACCCCCATGCACCCCCTTCATAAGGTAAAACGCAGCGTCGTCTTTGCCGCGCTGGGCAACCCAGGTACTAAAAAGGTCTCAAAGTGCCGTGACTCGAACCCCAATCTTTGAACGTGGGCAGAAAGTTCAAACTCGACTCGACGCTTGACGAGCTTCGTCCTCAACTCGATCGTGGTACGCGCGCCACCACGCGCTGTCATGTTCAGGGACGTTGCTGTCGTCCGCGGCGTAGCCGATCGAACCGTCAATGAGCTCTCGAGCAAGATCAGCGTGCCCGACGTGCCGGAAGGTTTCGGCGACAACGTGTACGAGCACGTGGTGGAGAGTGACCGGATGATCGCCCCACCACGGCACCGAGCCCGCGGCATCAAGGTCGAGTGCATCGATCGTTGCATCCGAGGTCTCGCACGCCCTGCGATAGCTCCCGATGATGTCATCCCTCGATTCGTTCGCTCGTACGAAGAGGCCGTCGTTGTACTCAACGTCATCTTCGAACCAGAGATTGGGCTGCCCCATGGGCCGACCAAAGACGGGACCGAAGTAGCCGAGCTCGACACACGTCAGGTGCTTGACGATCCCGAGGAGGTTGGTCCCGCTCTGGACTAGAGGGCGGCGAATGTCGTACTCCGAAAGGCCGTCTAACTTCCAGACGGCCGCGCCACGGGCGGTCTGCAGGTAGCCGTGCAAGATCTTTTTCATGGCAAATCACAATACGCGAGCAGTGAGAGGATTTCATGAGTGGTCTGCGACAACTAACTCGAGACCTTCTTCGTCCAAACGTGACGTTGAGATTCTTACAACGTGAGTGGAGGTAACGAGACTTTGTTCGAACCCCCTCGCACCCCTGGTCTGTCGAATCAGGGAGCTTCTGACGGAGTCAGTCAAAGCACGTGACGGACATGCCGAATGGTTCATTCCGGAGCGACAGTGCTGAACTGCTCAGCAGTCAGTCATCGCCTTAACCGCCAGGCAGATCTCGTCTCGCCGCAGGCCGAGATCTCCAGCCTTTTCGGTCAACGAGCTTCGACGGATCCTTTGGAGGTTGTCGAACGAGGCGACGCAATCTTCTCGCAGTCCTTCTGGTTCACCGAGTGGGATTTCGGTTGGTATTTGGCGGATAGTTCGAGTGACGGGCGCGACCACGATCCCAGAGAGAACTTCGACTGCCTCCGATCGAGTCACGACGAGGACGGGCCGACGAGCGGTCTCGACCTCAGCCCACCAAATCTCACCTTGTCGGGGTATGGTCACCACGGTTCCTCCTCGACGAGCGCCTTAGTCGCCTCGTCGAGGCCGATCGTCTCTACAACTGTCTGGGGTGACCGTCGATACGCTTCTGTGATTTGCGCTCCAACCCGTTGCCTTCGGTGGCGGTCGATCAGCTGTTCCAGCCCCATGCGCACCGCTTCGGAGCGACTGCTAACCACACCATCTCTCACGAGATCGTCGACATCACTTGCGAGTTGTTCGTCGATGCGAGTTACCAACTGTGCCATGCAAAAAGTATAGCACTTTGCAATGCACGAAGATATTGAAGGGGGTGACTGTATTCAAACCCCTTGCACTCATTTTCATCAGGTAAGACTCCATGTCGTCGATGGCCGCCTTAGCCGCTGTGATCGGGACTGTCACGTCTCGACCGAGATCCACTCGAAACCCTCGGAGGCGCGTCACACTCAGTCTGTATGGACCCTAGACGCCCAGGCATTGTCACAGAGACGTTGAACCATCCCGTACAGTTCGCTCGTGAAGCCAGTTCTCCTTACAGGAATGTCGGGAACTGGCAAGTCAGCGGTCGTCGCCGCCCTCGTGGCCCTAGGAATCAAAGCGGTCGACTCCGACTACGGATGGTGCGAAACGGCCTCTAACGGTGAGTGGATCTGGGACGAAGGAAAGATCCAAGAGCTTCTGTCGCATGAGGATGCTTCAGTGTTGTTCATCGCTGGTTGTGCCTCAAACCAAGGCAAGTTCTACGAACGGTTTGACCCGGTAATTCTTCTCAGCGCTCCGACGGATCTGATTATCGAACGCATCGAGAATCGTGAGGAGAATCCATTCGGGAAGTCGCCTGAGGAGATGTCCAGGATTCTGGCCGATCTTGAGTTGGTAGAGTTCCTCGTACGCGCGAGCGCTGGCCCCGAGGTACGCACAGATCGAAGCTTGGACGAAGTCGTCGCGGACGTGTTAAGGCTCTCGATGAACGTTTAGACGAGTCGCGAATCAGTCAACTCCGGTGGGACGTACTCCTTGCGTGATAAGGGTTCGAACAAGGCACCGTTCATATCCGAGCGAACGGAAATGGGAACTCCAAGTTCATCAGGTGCGGCGTTGTCGTTTTGACAACATTTTGCGGGGGTAACTGGACTGTGTTCGAACCCCATTGCACCCCTGTTCATCAGGTAGGACAGTGCGCTTAAATTGCGCAATCGGACCAACGCAAGCCGAAGTTTCATCCCGAGGTCGTTCTGCTCGAACCCTCAAGGCTCCAGAGATTCGATCATCTGGACGGGCTCATCCACGAGTGCTGGATGGCCGACTGATCTGGCCGGCTGGGTTCTCGGCACCCACAAGTGAGGGTGACGCCGACGAGGCCGATCGAGTCGTTTATCGCTCCACCGGCATCGCTTCGTAGTCGGGCGTGAGTTCGACCCAGCGGCTGCGCCAATTGGGTGAGGCTTGCGTCTCCGACCAGCCGTCTGGGTGCACGGAGCTGTCGAGCCTGAGCGAGCGCCCGAGGTCCTCCAGATGCGCTTGCCATCCGGCACCGTGGAAGTGGAGTTTGTCGACCGGTAGGCCACGCTCCTCTACGACCAGTCGGGTCTGGGACTCCTCCTCGGTGAACCACGCCTCCAAGTGAGCCTCGTCCTCGGTGCCCGGCTCCATGGTGAGCAGCATGTGGTGCGGCGCGTCGCAGATATCGACCCTCGCCGGGCCGGTCCACGTGCTCGTGAAAGTCAATTCAACGGTGCCGCCGACTTTCAGATCGCCTGAAACCTTCGCGAGCCAGCGCGCAAGCCGTTCTGGCGAGGTACACGCCTCCCATAGGTCGCCGATGTCGGTGTCATAGAGTTCCTCCACACGCACTGCTCCGCGCTTCTGGTCGAGCGCGCGCATCGTGCCGATCGTCTTCATCTCCTCGCCTTCCTTCCACGTTTGACCTCGGTGTGCAGCGCGTCGAGTCGATGACGCCACAAAACTCGGTAAGCCTCCAACCACTCGTCGACCTCAATCAGTGCTTCCGGACGTAGGCGGTAGATCCGACGCTGGGCTTCCTGGCGTACGTCGACGAGTCCGGCCTGGCGTAGGACCCGGAGGTGTCGCGAAACACCTGGGCGAGCTATCGGCAGCGCGTCGGCGAGCTCCCCCGCCGTGGCCTCGTGGTCGCGCAGGATCTCGAGCACCGTGCGGCGATTGAGGTCGGCTAGCGCCTGCATAACTGCATCCACGCCTACTAGTGTAGCGAGCTTGATACGTACCTGTCTAGTTACTTACGAATTCTCGAGGCCCGTGGGTGCCCGAATCTCTGAATGGCGCAGCATCGAAGTCCTCGGCTTGACCAGGCAGGATCCGAGCAGCGATCCTGCCGACAACCCATGGCGCTCAGTTTCCTCTACCGACCGGTCCGTCGAGTCGTTCCGGCATACTTAAATCTCTCGTGGGAAGCGAAAACAAAGGAGTGAACAGTGACCAGTGACAAAGAAGCGACCATTGAGGGGACGTTGCACTCGGCTGGTGGCGTCGGATTTGTCCGCATGAAAGGTCGCTACGCGACCGTCATCGAAGACATGTGGTCGGCAATCACGGATCCGCAGCGCCTCGTGCGCTGGTACGGGAAAGTCGAGGGTGACTTCCGCGTTGGCGGCGAGTTCACGGAATACGTCTCTGGCAGCCAGAACGAGGGGCGAGGTCGGATCGAGGTGTGTGATCCACCGCGAAAGTTGCGGGTGTCCAGAACGGAAGACGAAGGCCCGGAGCGGTACTCAACTGCGGAACTGGTCGCTGAAGGCGACCACACGATTCTCACAATTGAGGTGCATGGAATACCCCTGGAGGATCTCTACGCCTTCGGGGGTGGGTGGCAGTTGCACGTGGAGGATCTTGCGACCTATCTCGCGGGACATGATGTCGTGGATTTTGGTACTGCGTGGCTCACCCGATGGGAAAAGCTCGACCCGACTTATCTCGCGATGGTGGTCGAACCTCTTGAGCATTGACGTCGGTCTCTGTCGACTTCGGGCACGAACTCGCAGTGATTGGCCCGCGCGCTGACTCCACTCCGCGCCCCAGGTCGCAATTGGTTCTACGACGGAGTTCGAACGAGCGTCTCAAAATGCTCGAGCTAACCGGAATTGAAAGGGCGCGCAGTGGCTCTGGAACGACGTTGTAAATTCGACTGTGAAGTCGACTGTGAAGTCGACTGTGAAGTCGACAACGAGTGGAGGTAACGGGACTATGTTCGAACCCCCTTACACCCATGTTCATCAGGTAGAACACACTGCGCCCACGACGAAGCTGAGCCCTACAGCGCCAGAATCACGCCCTGTACGAGGTTTGCTCAAACCCTGTACCGTCCCAGTACTTGGGAACACCATCAGCGCGCATGACGGAATCGCGTTGTAAGCCCGCTGCCGCTCCCCTCATCCGAAGGAATGCGCTAATACGTAATGCATGGCAAACCCGTTTGTGCAGAGTATGTCCAGCAACTTCGAGGAATCGCTGCGGTTGATGGAGGCGGCGCTGATGGATTGTCCCGACCATCTGTGGGAGACGGACCTGTGGCCCGATGAGGCGCCAACGGCTCCGACCGAGCAAGGGGGACTGCACAGTTCAGCCCCCTGGTTCTTGGCATACCACGCGCTGTTCTGCCTCGACTACGACCTCACCGGCGAGTTCGAGCCGTGGAAGCCGCCACAACCCTTCGACGAGAACTCCTACGCCTTTCCTAACCGTGTCTTCACCAAGGTCGAACTCTTCGGTTACATCGACTACTGCCGTCAGAGGGTGCGCCGCACGCTTGACTCGCTCACCGACGACGCGGCGACCCGGCCACTCCCCAACCTCCATCGACACCACGGCACGCTATTTGGAGTGTTTGTCGGCAGCATCCCGCTACACGTCGTTGAGCACGCCTCTCAGATCCGACAGTTCCTCAACTCCGCCGGCGTAAGAGTGCAACCCATGCCAGGCGATCGTGGGTACGAGAAGTGATCCGTGATGTTGATCCGGGGTGTGCAGCAACACCGTTGAGGGTTATCGGAGCCCTTCTTGGGGGTTTGAACAACGCACACTGCGCTATTGGGCGATCGGAAGTGCAAAACTCGAATTCACCATGCACGACGTTGTACCTTTGACAACGTTCAGTGGAGGTAACGCGACTATGTTCGAACCCACTTTCATCCCTGCTTATCAGGTAGGACATATTGTCGTTTTCCCTGGCCCGCTGTTGACCGGCGCCCAAATGGTGCCCTCAACGCACTTTTCTTGACCCCGAAAGATCGCTGAGATCTTCGATTCACGTCTCAGGGCGAGCCGGGAAATCGGGCTCACGCCGAGAGGAGAGGTTTGATGGCGTCTAGGGAGGATCCGAGGTGGTCGCGCTCAAGTTCGAGATCGTATCGGGCCTGAAGGTTGATCCAGAAGCGCTCGCTCGTGCCGAAGAATCGTGCAAGGCGCAGCGCCGTATCAGCGCTGATCCGACGCTTGCCGTGAACGATTTCGTTGATTCGACGTGGCGGAACGTCGATCAATATCGCGAGGCGGTGCTGCGTTACGCCAAGCGGCTCAAGGAAGTCCAACAGCAGGACTTCGCCCGGATGTATCGGTGCAACTTTGCTCGACATTAGAGCTCCTTTCAGTGATAGTCGGTAATCATCACGTCTTCAGGTCCCGCCTTCGTCCAGCGGAAGCAAATTCTCCACTGGTCGTTGATTCGGATGCTGTGCTGTCCGGCACGATCACCGCTCAATTTCTCTAGACGATTCCCAGGTGGTACTCGAAGGTCACCAATAGTCTCGGCTGCATCAAGAATCACCAGTTTGCGCAAGGCAACCCGTTGAATCTCGGGGTGAAACTTTCGGACCGCCTCGCGACGCCACACTCGTTCGGAGTCTTTGTTACCGAACGATTGCAACATAAGTCAAGTATATCCCATTGCGTTATGAACGCAAGGCGTTATGTCACAACAATTCGTAGTGCGAATCCTGAAGGTAAGGCAGGGAAAGATGTTGTGGAAGTGACAACGAGTGGCCCCATCCACTGCTGACTCAAACAAATGGCTACTCCTTAAAGAAGGCCATCTGGAGAGGCAAACCCGGGAAGTTATCACCTCCTCTGATTATCAACTACTTGGCCCAATCAGTCAACGACAGAGACGGCTCACTGCGGCTCAGGTGGCCGAAATGACTGTCAGATACGAGTCAGGGGCCACTGTGTATCAGTTGGCTACTGAATTTGGCTGTCATCGCGCAACCGTTGCCGAACGGCTCAAGAAGGCAGGAGTCGTATTGAGGGACCAGCGTCCAACGCCCGAAGCTATTGACTCAATGGCAAATCTGATCGCGTCCGGACTTTCACCCCAAGCCGTGGGCAAGCAACTTGGGTTCTGTGCAAACACAGTTCGGAATTGTCTGCGTGAACGACTACCTATCGCCACCACCTGGCCCGACGAATCCTAGAGCTGCGAAGGCAATGAAGGGGTCGACCAACAACCGAAGGTCTTCGTATTAACGAGTGATGACCAATCCTCGGTGAATTGCGAACGGCCTGCTAGTTGTCTTTGGGCTCATCTGCCGACGGCAAGGTCGAGGACGGTATTGACCGCAATTTCGAACGGGCGAATGCTCCGTTGCACCTGGGCAAGCAGAAGTCCTCCTTGGAGCGTGGCGAGCAGAGTAATGGCGAGGTCGTTTGAGTCAATGTCGGGCGGAAGTTTCCCGTCGGCGTGAAGGGATCCAAGTGCATCGCCGATAACGGCTGCCCACTGATCGAAACCTGCCGCGATGAGCGCTCGCGCCTCGGGATCACTCTCGGCGAGCTGACCACCTAGCGAGCCAAGTGGGCAGCCCCCGATTGCTTTGGTGTGCTTCGCCGCCGTGATCACCATGTTCCGCCAGGCTTCAACTCCGTTCGCACTGCTAAGGACGCGCCCCTGGTGATTAACGATGGTTTCGGCTTGGTAGTCGATGACCGCCTGCACAAGTTCGTTCTTGTCGGGGAAGTAGTGGTACATCTGAGAGCCGCTGACTTCCGCCGCAACTTTGACATCGTCCAAGGTGGTCGCCGCCACTCCACGCTTATGGATCAAGGCAGCAGCCGCCTCAACTATTCGTGCCCGGGTA
>DATLTT010000025.1:0-3195 GCA_035533455.1 Acidimicrobiales bacterium
GTGCGGCTGGAGGGATTCGAACCCCCGACCCTCGGTTCCGTAGACCGATGCTCTAATCCGCTGAGCTACAGCCGCGTTGATCCTGGCTCACCATCCTAGCCGAGATCGTTTCGATGAGTCCCTTGCCAACTCAGTACCATGCGACTATGGCCCGGCCGTTCATCGACGATCTACCCGAACTCCTTGACGCGGTGAACGACGAGATGGTCGATCTTCGCCACGACCTTCACGCCCATCCTGAGCTCTCTTTCGAAGAGCACCGCACGACAGCGGTGGTGAAGGAGCGACTGGTCTCGCTCGGCTTCGAGTTACGACCGTGTCCCACCGAGACCGGGGCCGTCGCCCGATTGGTCGGCGGGGCGCGCGGCAAGAGCGTGATGGTTCGCGCCGACATCGACGGACTTCCCGTTACGGAAGAGCGAACTCTCTCCTACGTCTCCAAGCACGAAGGCGTCATGCACGCCTGTGGCCACGACGTACACACCGCCAGTCTCCTCGGCGTGGCTGGCCTCCTCGTGCGCCGGCGAGACGAACTCGCCGGCGAGTTCACGCTGTTGTTCCAACCAGCCGAAGAGGTCATCGGCGGCGCGAAGGCGATGATCGCCGGCGGCGTGCTCGACGACAATCCCGTGGACTTCGTCATCGGTGTTCACGTCACGTCCCTCGCCCCCGTCGGTCTCGTGGCGACGCGCTCGGGCATCATGATGAGCGACGGCCAGACGCTGAGCGTGCACGTCGAGGGTCGAGGCGGTCACGGCGCGATGGCGACGACTGATGGCAACGTCGTGCTCGCGGTCAGCCACCTAGCGCCTCGTCTCGCCAGCGTGGTCGAGGGCCTCTCCTACGACGGGACCGACTGCGCCTGCTCGGCCGGCGTCTTAAAGGCCGGTACCGCGAACAACGTCGTCCCGCGTCACGCGTTGTTGCGCGGGACGCTGCGCACCTTCACGCCCGATCAAAAGACGCAGGCGCTCTTGAGACTTCGTGACCTTCTCGTCGAGGTCGACTCGATCTTTGGCGTCCACTGTGCGTTGGAACTCAACGAGACCACCCCGGCCGTGAAGAACGACGCCGAGGTCGTGGCGAGCGTCGTGGCGAGCGTCGCGAGGGTAGTGGGCAACGACAGCGTGACCACGTTCCCACCCGTCACGCCGAGCGACGACGTGTCGGAGTTCCTCGAGCGAGTGCCGGGTTGCTATCTCTTCGTCGGCGGGGCGCTCGCCGACGGAACGAGTGGCGATCATCACGCTCCGGATTTCGCCGTGGACGATCGAGCCTGTCGCGTGGCCGCGGGCATCCTCGCCGCCAGCGCGGTCGACCTCGCGAGAAGCTGAGCCGACCAAGTTTCCGCGGGCGATTTACGCGCCAGCGAAGAGTCTCGCCGCGCCGCGCATCGGTGCCTCGTTACTGTGAATGACGACGCGGTACGCCAAGTGCTCGAACTCGGCGGGTACGACGCGGCGCGCGTTGCCCCCAGCCAGGTGTACGACGTCGGCGTGGAACTCCTGGGCGAAGCGATCGACGACCTCGACCAAGACCGGATTCCAGATCTCGTCGTCGAGCGACCTCGCCCGCTCGCCCACGGTCTGGTCGTAGGTCTTGTCGCCACGGAAGACCTCGGCACCGACGTCGCGGACCTTCTGGAGCTCTCCGGTGATCGACAGCGCCAGGCCGAGTCCCGTGCCGAGGGTCAGGACCAGTTCGGTGCCGTCGCCCTCGATGCAGCCCAAGGCCGCCATCGTCGCGTCATTGACGACGCGAACGTCGCGTCCGGTCACGTCGCGAAGCGCGTCCTGCAGCGCGAAGCCGCGCCACAGTTCGTCGAGCTCTGGATCCACCTCGGTAGCGACGCCGCCGGGTCGTGAGAGATTGCCGGGACGAATGACGTGACCGTCACGGAACTCGCCGGGAAACCCCACACCCACGCGCCGGCACCCGCTCTTCGTGATACGTTCCTCGAGAAACTCCACCAGACGCGCTGGCGAACAGGGATAGGGGGTGGGGCGTCGGCGAACGCCGCGCACGAGATCGCCCGCCGCGTTCACGTGGGAAAACTTGATATTGGTCGCGCCGATGTCAATCGCGAAGATCTGCTCTTGGAGCAGGAGGGACTGATAGGCCATCCGCAAATCGTAGTTATTGCTCGCGGACGCCCCGATCACGAAGCCGGCGGTCCTTCCACCACGGGCTGAGCCGCACGGTGAAGACCCGCTGTCCGCCAGCCACGACCACGGCGGTCCCCCGAGGTCGAAGGCGCAGTGGAATCGACTTCGTGTCGGGCTTGGTCTCGACGAGCTCGGGCAGGTACCGACCCACCGTGGCGTCAGCGAGTCCCCCGAGGACGACGCGCGTGGTGTGATTGTTCACGATGGTCGCGGCCCGCGGTCCCCAGCGCGCTACCAGTTGTGCGAAGTCCTGGATCACCGTCACGAGGGTGACGTCGAGTCCGCTCACGGTAGCGGCGAGCTGATCGAGTTCCTCGAGTGACGCGACGGTGGCGGCTTCGTCGAGCACCATCAAGACGCGACGCGAGGTGCCCTCGTCGACGCGGCGTTGCTGTTCTTCGAGCACCATGCGCAGTGCGCCTCGAAACAGTGGTTCGTAGTGACGCTGCTCACCCCGAGGACTGCAGAGATAGAGCGTGTTCGCGCCCTCGACGACACGGCGCACCTGGGCGAGGGGCTGGCGAAATCGCCACGGCATCAACATCGTCTCCGCCGTCGTGAACACCCCGTCGAGCGTCTTGGGGTCGTGACCGAGAAAACTTCGAACGGTCTCACTGGCCGGTGAGGGATCCCGGTCGACCAACCACGGCGTCACGTCCTGACGTTCAACGACACGGGCGACGTCGAAGATGGACAGCGCCCGGTCCTTCGCCAAGATCATCAGTCCCGCCACGAGCTTGGTCGCGAGCGCGTTCCAGAACTCCGTGTCACCACGATCGTTCGATCCGACCGTGAGATCTCGCGCGACGCGCATGGCCCCACGAAGCGTCGTCACGCCCTCCAAGGGATCCCACGTCAGGCCCTCGTCACGGCCCGGCTCGAGGATCTGCACCTCGCCCATGGAGCGACGCCACCGGAGCGTCGTTCGCACGACGTCGCTCTTCACGCTCGTGACGATGAGCGCGTCGCGCCACCGAAGAAGCGCCGGCACGACGAGCGACGACGTCTTACCGGCTTGCGTGGGCCCGAC
>DATLTT010000026.1:0-130514 GCA_035533455.1 Acidimicrobiales bacterium
CCTCGAGTGTCGAGCCAGGTGAGGCACGGTCCCGTCGGGAGGCCGTTGACGTCGACGGGGACCGTCGACGCGTACTGACCGGTCACCGCGACGGCCTTTACTTGGCTCGCCGCAATATCTGCACCCGTTAGAAGACGCTTCGCGGCTTCCGTGATGAGATGCCACCACTCGTCGGCGTCCTGGGTCGCTCCCCCGTCGTCGCTGTAGTGAGTCGTCACGTGATGGACCTCGAAGGCAAGGATCTCTCCGTCGAGCGTGACGAGTCCGACCTTCGGTCCCCCGGTGCCCAAGTCGATGCTGAGAAAAAGCTCGGTCTCTTCGCCCATCACGAAGGGATGGAGGACTGCTTGTCCATCATGTCGGCCATGAAGAACTTGATGATGGCGTCAGACTCCTCGCTCGGACCACCTTCGACGCCGCCGTAGATCGCTCCCGACTTGGCGGGCTCGTCCCAGTGGGTCGTGGCGTACGCCACGGCGTCGGACAAATCCTCTCGCCATCGCTCGACGACGCCCGGCTGGGTTTGCGGACGGGTGACGGCCATGTGCAAGGCGTTGGGGTACTGCTGACCGTTGAGACGCCAACCTCGTGTCCGCAGGAAATCGTTCACCAAGTAGACGTCGTACTCGTCGGACGTGAAGGAGAAGAGGAAGCTCGGCTTACCCAGTACGCGAAGCGACGGGTGTTCTCGCACGGCGCCTTGCATGGCGGCTGACGTCGTGAAGATCTTCCTGGCGTAGCGCAGGTAGCCGTCGTGGCCGAGGTGCACCATGGCGGCCCAGGTCGCGGCGAGGAGACCTCCCGAGCGCGATCCGTCCATACCCGGGGAGCAGTACTTGCCCCCCGACCAGTCCGTGAGGTAGAAGTACTGGTCGTTGCGCAGCGCCTGGTCGGCGAAGCACAGCACGCTCGTGCCCTTCAGGGCGTAGCCGTATTTGTGGGTGTCGGCGGAGATGGAAGTGACCCCGGGCACGGAGAAGTCGAAGGGCTCGATGTCGTAACCGAGTTCGCGCCCGAAGGGCAGGATGAATCCGCCGAGACAACCGTCCACGTGCAAGCCAACGTTACGTTCGAGAGCGAGCGCACCGAGTTCGCCGATGGGGTCAACGGTGCCGTAGCCGTAGTTGCACGCGGAACCAATGAGGGCGATGGTGTTGCCATCAATGTTGGTCTTCACCCACTCGAGGTCGACCTGCGTCGTCGTCGGGTCCACGGGCGCAATCTTCATGTCCACGCCGAAGAGATGCCCCGCCTTGCTAAAGGCCGGGTGCGCGGTTTCGGGTCTGATGATGTTGGGTCGCCCCGACGTCGGGTGGCGCTCGCGGTACGCCAACACCGCGTGAGCAATCGAACCAGAGCCTCCCGACGTTACGAGACCGACGGGCCTCGTGTCCTGCACGTTGCTCGCTCCTAAAAGATCGAGGGTCATGGCGATGATCTCGGCCTCGAATTTTGTCGCGCTCGGACACATGTCCCGTTGGAGGGTGTTGACGTAGGAGAACTGGGAAAAGGCGAGATTCAAGAAGTCGTAGTGGTCGTGGTCACCGCAGTACATCGTGCCCGAGCACTGGCCACCCTCCCACACCGGATTCTCCGCTGACGACATCGTCGATAACATCGACAACACGACGTCTTGATCCGTGCCGTTCTCGGGGAGTGTCCGATTGACGCCGAACTGCCCCTCGTAGGGAAACCCACCCATAGTGCCCTCCTCACGCGCGCTTTCAAGAGCGTAAGCGAGGACCATGACCCGATGAGATGCCGATCTGACACGCGCTGTGAGGTCACTGGTAGGTAGCGAGCATCCATCACGCCCTTTTCTAATGACTCGAATGTTCGAGAGTGCCGCACTACGTCCCCGAGACAAGGTACTCCCGCGCTCGAACGTGATCCACGCCAGTTGTGAATTCGCGACCTCCGTCAGCGACGGCGGCCCGCGGCCGGCGACGTCGAGAGCCGCCACGCGTACGTCACTAGTCTTTGGACTACGGGCTCGACCAACCTGCGGCCGCACGACTCATTTCGGCCACTCCCCTAAGGGTCCGACGAAAGAAGGTGGCGCGTGGACGTAAAGGATCTACTGAACCGGGCGACGGAGAATATATCGGTGAGCCGCGCCTTTGGCAGTGCGTACGAAAAGGACGGCGTGCTCGTCATTCCCGTGGCCCTCGTCGCCGGTGGCGCTGGCGGAGGTGAAGGACCGTCGACTCCGGGCGACGCGTCGCACGACGATGGCGAACCAGAGGCCCTCGACGACCATCGCGCCAAACAAGAGACGGGCTCAGGCGGAGGGTTCGGTGGCGTCGTGATCCCGGTAGGCGCCTACGTAGTCAAGGACGAACAGGTCCGCTGGGTACCCGCCGTCAACGTGACGGTGATCGTCATCGCCGCTCTCCTCGCCATCCGACTTCTCACGAAGTCGAGAGTGAAGGTCCAGCGACTGAAGCACGGCTAGTCGTTCGCTCCACCGCTCGCACGAGTCGGTTCAACTTCGGCGTCGTTACGACTGCTCCAGTACGTCCTTGAGGTAGTCGCGAAACGATTCGTAGTCCCACGACGCGTCGTAGCGTTCGCCGTTCACGAAGAACGTCGGGGTCCCGTTCACGCCGCTGCGGATCCCGCTCTCGACGTCGTCCTTCACTCGCTTTCGCACCACTCCATCGCTCAGTGCGCTCGCGACTTCACTGGCGTTGGCACCGACCTCTTCGGCGTAGCGAAGGAGCGCCGTGGCAGAGAGGTCGCGTTGGTTTTCGAAGAGCACGTCGTGCATGGGCCAGAACTTGCCTTGGAGCGCGACCGCCTCGGCGGTCTCGGCGGCGAGCTCGGCTTGGGGATGGACGTTGGTAAGTGGCATGTTGCGAAAGACCAGTCGAAGCGACGACCCGAAGTCGCTCTGTAACTTCTTCACGATGGCGTACGCCTGTCCGCAGTAGGGACATTGGTAGTCGCCGTATTCGACGAGCGTGATCGCCGCGTCAGCGGGTCCTTCGACGTGATCGTCGGGTCCGACGGGTTCGACGAGCTGAGCACGATTGCTATTCACGAAAGGGCCTCCACGGCTCGAAGCGCTCCGTCCACGCCGGGACTTATGCCTATGGGCGAGACGTGACTCCAGGCCACGTCGTGTTCGGCGTCCAAAACGAACAGAGCCCGCTCGGTCACGCCGTCTTGGTCTCGATAGACGCCGTAGGAGCGCGCGACCTCACCCTTGGGGTGAAAGTCGGCGAGGAGGGGGAAGTTCAGCCGCCGATCGGCCTTGAAGGCTACGTGCGACCACACGCTGTCCACGGCGATGCCCAGGAGTTGCGCCCCCCGGTCACTGAAGAGACTGTTCGCCGACTCGAACATCGAGAGCTCGTCACTGCAGACGGGACTCCAATCAGCCGGATAGAAGATCAAGACCACGGGTCCCTCCAGCTCCGTCAGCGTCACCTTCTGACCGGGCGCGGCGAACAGTGAAAACTCTGGTGCTCGGGCGCCCGGTTGAAGCGGCGCGCTCGGAGCGAAAACGTCTGAGGTGTTGGTCGTCATTGCGAACTCCTTGGCGTTGAATGGTCCGGACACGACCGGGTATGACTGCCCCTGTCATTATCGACCCATCTACGGTCGCGCGCAACCGTGACTTCGCTTAGCGGGTTGAGGTACTCCTTCGTGCAACGAGTCGTCGAACGCACACCAACGTTACGAGACGCCAGCGTCACACTGACGCCGTTCGTGTGCTCAGTTCGCGGTTACTTGGTTCGAAACGGCGCTGGCGTTTTGCCCTTCGATTGCCTTACGAAGTAGGTGCGCCAACATCGAGCGCTCTTCCTCGTTCAACGCGCCAAGTATTTCGTCTTCGAGCGTCTGTTGCGCGGCTTCTGCCCTCTGCAATGCTCGTCGACCTTCGTCGGTCATCGACACGATATGGCGGCGACGATCGCTCGGATCACGGCGACGCTCGATGAGTTCGTTCGCTTCGAGATCGTTCAACAGCAAAACGCAGTAGTTGGCGTCAATACACAATCCGTCCGACAGCGACTGCTGGGTCGTTTCGGGAAAGTCACGCAGGAACGACAGCGTGGCGAGTTCTTTAAGCGTCTGACCAAGCAGTTCGGGGGTGCTCCGTCGGCTCACGAGCCGTGAGAGTTGCGTGAGCAACAAGATTGGTCCAGTGGACGAATTTTCATCCATAGGAGACAATGATAGTGAGGTATCGATATTCATGCTATGATGATTATATAGCCATCTGGATGATAAAGATACATCGTCCAGTGGTCACACCCTACCAACGGAGGACTTCGTTCATGTCAGTTTTGTCCACCCCTTCATCAGGAACAATCGATAAAAGGCGCTGGATCGCGCTCATCGTTGTCTGTCTCGCCATGCTTATGAACGCCCTGGACGGGTCCATCGTGAACGTGGCTCTTCCCTCGATTCAACGCGATCTCCACTTCACGCAGTCCAACCTCACCTGGGTCGTCGACGCCTACCTCATCGCCTTTGGCAGCTTTCTCTTACTCGCGGGACGCCTCGGCGACTTGCTCGGACGTAAGAAGGTCTTCCTCAGTGGCGTGGCCCTCTTCACCCTGTCGTCGTTGGTCTGCGCCGTGGCGCAGAGTCAAGCGACGTTGATCGCCGCTCGATTCGTCCAAGGCATCGGTGGTGCCGTGTCCACGTCGGTGATCGTGGCGATCATCGTCACGGAGTTCACGGGCGCCACCGAACGGGCCAAGGCCATGAGCGCGTACATGTTCGTCGCCGTCGGTGGTGGATCGATCGGTCTCTTGGTCGGTGGTGTACTCACCCAAGCAGTCAACTGGCACTGGATCTTCATGATCAACGTCCCGATCGGCATCCTCACCTTCTTCCTCGGCACCGTACTCATCAAGGAGAACGCCGGACTCGGCGTCCGCGAGGGCCTCGACGTGATGGGTTCCTTGCTCATGACGACGTCGCTCATCACCGGGATCTACGCGGTCGTGAAGGCCTCCTCCTACGGCTGGCTGTCGGGTCACACCCTAGGCTTCGGCGCCGTCGCGGCTCTTTTGATGAGCGCGTTTCTCGTGCTCGAGACTCGCGTCGCCCGGCCGATCATGCCGCTTCGAATCTTGAAGCTGCGTAGCTTGACCGCCTCGAGCGTGGTGCGCGGTCTCACCTTCGCGGCGATGTTCGCGGTCTTCTTCTTCGGTGCCCTCTACTTGGAGAAGGTCCTCGGTTACGCGCCGCTACGCACGGGGATCGCCTTCCTGCCCATGACGATCGCCATGGCCGTCATGTCGCTCGGCCTCACGAGCCGTCTCCTCATTCGATTCGGTCCCATGAAACTCCTCGTCCCCGGGATGTCGGCGGCCATCGTGGGACTCGTGCTCTTGTCGCGAACGCCCGTGCACGCCAACTATTTCGCGTCGATCCTGCCCGCGTTCCTTCTCCTCGGCGTAGGTATGAGTGTGTCGGCCGTCCCGCTCCTCACGATCGCGATGGCCGATGTTCCAAAGAACGACGCGGGACTCGCCTCGGGGATCGTGAACGTCTCGATGTGGCTGGCCTCGTCGGTCGGTCTCGCCGTCTTTGGCACGCTCGCCGCGAGCAAGACAACGTCGCTCGTCGCGCGAGGACGGAGTCAGGCCGCGGCGCTGGTCGCGGGCTATCACGTCGTGTTTCAGATCGGCGCGATCTTGGCCGCGATGGGTCTCGTCGTCACGCTGATCGTGTTACGCGCACCGGCCAAGGGAGTGGTTGCAGCCCAACCCGCGCCCTCGTTGGAGTCCGAGATGGACCACCTCGACGTCCTCGCGGTGGAGCACTAGGGGTGGCGCGAACGGGCGAACGCTCGCTCGACTCTCTCTAATCGCGCTCAATTGCGACCGGGACACGTGCGGCGATTCTTCGCACACGCTCGAGAATGGGACTTTGGTCCCTACGCGTTTTCCCAAACGGGACCTTGTTCCTTAGTGTGCGCTCCGTAGGATGATCGCGAGGCCGCCGAGATGATCTCGCGGCCCTATTCATCGAGGTGGAGCGTGCAGGGAACCCGCGTGGAAGAGCCGACCAAGGGACGCTTCGATAGTCGACCCCTGCTCGTCTTCTGGGAGATGACCAAGGCGTGTCAGCTGGCGTGTTTTCACTGTCGAGCGGACGCGCAACTCACCGGCGGTCCCGACGAGCTTTCGACGCGCGAAGGCGTCAAGCTGATCGACTCGATCGCCGCACTCGGGCGGCCCCGCCCGATACTCATACTTACCGGTGGGGACTGCTTGATGCGCGACGACATCGTCGAACTGGCCAGTTACGCCCATTCACTCAACGTGCCCGTCGCGATCGCGCCCTCGGTGACGGAGAAGCTGACGTCGTCCACGCTCGAGGCGCTGCGAGGTGCCGGAGTGAAGAGCGCCTCGCTCAGCTTGGACGGAGCGAACGCCTCGACGCACGACGCGGTGCGCGGCGTGCCGGGGCACTTCGACGCGACACTTCGCGCCATCGCTGAACTCAAGCGCCACGGTTTCACTACGCAGATCAACACGACCGTCATGGCGTCGAACGTTCGCGAGCTAGCGGACGTCGCTCAACTTCTCCACGAGTTCAAGGTCGACGTGTGGGAGGTGTTCTTTCTCATCACCACCGGTCGTGGCTCTGAGGTCGAAGCCACCTCGGCGAAGATGAACGAGGAGGTGTGCCACTTCCTCGTCAACGCGTCGCGTTACGGCTTTACGGTGCGCACCGTCGAAGCTCCGTTCTTTCGTCGCGTGGCCCTCGATCGGCACGACCAAGACTACGGAGGTGACCCGGCGGCGGTCGGCGAGACGTACGAGTTCCTGCGTTCGCGCCTTCTTCGTCTGCTCGGTCCGAGTTCCGCGCCGATTCGTACCCCGAGCGCGGCCACGCGAGACGGCAAGGGGATCATCTTCGTCGGGGCCAACGGCGATATCTACCCGTCCGGCTTCTTGCCCATCGCACTCGGCAACGTCCGTACCTCCAACCTCATCGACGTGTACCGGGACCACGACGTCCTGCGTTCGATACGTAGCGCCGACTTTGTCGGCCCGTGTAGAAGTTGCGATCACGCGGATCTCTGCGGTGGCTCGCGATCGCGCGCGTACGCCACGTACGAGAATGCTCTGGCGTCCGATCCCGGGTGCGTACTCGTGAGCAGTTCGTCGCTCTAGTTACGAGATACGAAACTCAGTCGCGCTCCACCTTGCGGCCGGTGATCTCCTTCACGCGAATGAGGAACGCCACTGGCGCGCGACCAGCGCCACGGTCGTCGTCGCGAGCGCGAGGTGTACTCGATGAGAAACGTTCACTGATGATCTCGAGCGCGCGCCCGGCCTCTTCACCGCGCAGCTCCTCGTAGGTACCCTGGACAATGACGCTCCGCCAGCGCCCGCCCATCAGGTATTCGTCGACTTCGAAACAGACCTGGGCGTTGGCGCGCATCATCTCGACCTTCTTACCTTCGGTCGTGTACACGTAGAAGCAGTCGTCGCGCCACGCAAAGATGACCGGGACGACGTAGGTCTCACCTTCGGCGTGACAGCCCAACCGGCCAACTTTTTGTTCGAGCACGAAGTCCTTGACCTCGCCCGGAGACATCTCTTCGATCATGGAGCGAGACTAAACCCGGCGCCGCAGCGCCGACGTCAACACGGCGCCGCGAGGTGCTCGATGACGTCACGCGCGCTGTAGCTATCGCGTCCGTCGAGGAGCTGGCGCACGTCGTTGATGGCGTCGCCGCTCGTCACGATGGCCGGCTCTCGACGACCGTCAGAGCGCACTTGAGCGAGTCCGCAGGTCGCCATCAAGCCGTTGCACAGGCACGCCACGTCGGACGTCGTCTCCGGCGAGCCGCCCTTTCTCACGTAGGTGGAGACTGGCTCAGCCGCGCAGCGATACCCCACTGAACCGTCGGGTCTCACGTAGGGCTCGCGCAGGTAACCGAGATCGCACTTACGGTTCCTGTCGTCGTAGACCTGCGCGTCGGAGATGGTGCCACGCACTGACGCCACCTTGAAGGGGTACCCGGTAGACGACGCGCGAAGCGACGTTCGAACACCGACCGTTCCCGTTCGCAACTCGTCGAGTACCTCGCGACGGAGCACCGGGTCCATGCCCGACTCTTCGCAGTACGCGAAGAGCGTTCCAACCTGCACGCCGCTCGCCCCGAGTGACAGCGCGTCTCTCACGTCTTGGGGCGACGTGACGCCACCACCGATCCAAAAGGGAACCTTGAGACGTACGAGCGCCTCAAAGTCAACGACGTCTCGGGGCCCGTACTCGGGATTGCCCTCGTCGTCGAGCGCGAAGTCACCGCGCGGCGGGGCGTTGTGGCCTCCCGCGACCGGTCGCTCGAGAACGAAGCCGTCGACGGGCCCGTTACTCCTCTTCGCGAGTGCGTTCGCCAGTACGTGCGACGACACGATGCCGATGAACCGAGGGCGCGTGAGGGCTCGTGAACCGAGGTGGCGAGAGGGATCGAAGTGCAGCGACGTGTTGGGATTGTCACTTCTCGCTCCGGTCACGCTGAGGGGAAGGTCCACGGCCTCGCCGAGACTGAGACGTTCGATCGCGCCGGGAATGTGCGTCGGGACGCCGGCGCCCATCACGACGTAGTCCACGCCGGCGAGGATGGCCCCAAAGAGTGTGGCGGCCGTGGGGATCTGGACCTTGGTCAAGAGGTTGATGCCCACGTGACCGTCGTGGCCCAACTTGGCGAGGGCGACTTCGACGAACGACGCTAAGACCACGACGTCGATCGAGCGATCCGGACTCCGATGCGTCAGCATCGGCAGGGTACGAAATGGTTCCGATGCGCCTCGCTTTGACGAAGCGAAGTCGCGCAGAACCTCGTCCACGACGCTCTGTAGAGGAAACTGGTCGAGGACGGACCGCAACTCGGCGTCGACGCCAAATTCTTGGAGCCGACGAACGAAGACGTTGTCGATCGCCGTACCCGACACCACGCCGAGTTGGCCCGCACTCGCCACGGCACGCGCGAGAGGCCAACCGGATATCGCGATACCCATGCCACCTTGGATAAGCCACGGGACTCGTGCCTCAGGCACGATTCTGGTCTGAGTCATGTTGCGGACCTTCGATATTTCGCCAGATGATTAACGCACGCGACGATAGGACCAGCCTAGCCCGGCAGGGGAAATACCTTAAATTCGGAGACCATCAAGTGTGAGCGCAATGACAGAACTGATCGACAACGTGGTCGATTCGATCGTGACGACGATCGCGGGCCGCTCACTGGCCGCGAGGCACCGTCGGTAGATCAAAGCTGACGGTTCCCAGGTCACCGCGGTAGGCGAAACACGCGGTTCGCGAGGTCGATAGCATCGAGTCACGGGCGTCCAACGCGCGATCGCTCGCGAGAGCGACGGCGGAGCCCTCTTAGTCCAAGGAGGAATAGTTCATGACCGCTCAACTCAGCAACAAGGCCCGGGCCCTCATCCAGCGTCCCGTCATCGCCAACGTCGCGACGGTCGACGCCGAAGGCGATCCCCAAGTGACGCCGGTGTGGATCGACCTCGACGGTGACGATTTGGTTTTCAACACCGCCAAGGGCCGCGTCAAGGCCGTGAACCTCTCGAAGAACCGAAACGTCGCGATCTCCATCGTCGATCCGGACGATCCCTACAACGTCGTCGTCGTGCGCGGAACGGCGGAACCCAGCGAAGAGGGCGCCGACGCGCACATTGACTCACTGGCGAAGAAGTACCTCGGTGTCGACAGCTACCCCAACCGCCGCGAGGGCGAAGTACGCGTCAAGTACCGCGTCCACGCGGACAAGGTCGTCATGCAGTCAGGTGACTGACGGATCGTCGTTCGATCGTCTCGCCGCTGGCGACGCGCTCGACTCATTTTTGGCGAAGCGCGGGCGAAAGAGACGTACGGAACACTGACGTCGTGACCAATACTCTTGGGCCATGAAGGCAATCGCGCACTCTCTCACGGGCGACTCCGACGTCTTACACCTCGTGGAACTCCCCGTACCAGAGCCGGGTCCGGGCGAAGTCCGAGTTCGCGTCGTGGTCTCGGGCGTCAATCCCACGGACTGGAAGTCGCGGCGCGGCAGCGCCCCGGGTCAAGCCCTGGCCTTCCCAGAGGTCGTGCCGAACCAGGACGGCGCGGGTGTCGTCGAGGCACTCGGCGAGGGCGTTGACACGCTTCGCGTCGGTCAGCGAGTGTGGCTATGGGAAGCCGCCTGGCAGCGCGCCAACGGCACGGCCGAAGAAGAGGTGGTCTTGCCGCGGGGACACGTCGTTGCTCTGCCCGACAACGCGTCCATGGACCTCGGCGCCAGCCTCGGTGTTCCAGCCATCACGGCGCACCGATGTCTCACCGTCGCCGAAGAGTTTCCGGCGCGACTCTCGCCGGGCGCGTTAGTGGGCCGCACGATCCTCGTCGCTGGCGGCGCGGGCGCGGTGGGCCACGCCGCGATTCAACTCGCGAAGTGGGCCGGCGCGATCGTTATCGCCACGGTGAGCGGTGAAGCGAAGGGCGACCTCGCCCGACTGGCCGGCGCCGACCACGTCGTCAACTACAACGACGAGGACGCGTCGTCGTCCATACGAACGTTCGCTCCCCAGGGTGTTGACCTGGTTGTCGAAGTATCCTTCGGCGTCAATCAAGGGTTGGACAAAGAAGTGTGCGCGCCTGGCGCGACCGTCGCGGTCTACGCCACCAACGGAGGCGACGAAGTGACGCTTCGGGTGCGCGATCACATGACCCGAAACACTCGGCTCCAGTTCGTCCTCCTCTACACCGTTCCCATGGCGGCCAAGAACGAGGCCATCGCCGCGGTCACGGCGGCCGTGGTCGACGGCGCACTCACGATCGGGCCGCATTCGGGGCTTCCCATCATCCGCTTCGACCTCGAACGTACCGGCGATGCGCACGACCGCGTCGAAGGCGGCGCCGTCGGGAAGGTCCTCATCGACGTCAGCGACGAATAACGACGGCGAGCGAGCGCGAAGCCCGTCGTCTAGAGGCACGCCGGCGTCCAACGAATTGAAGTCGCCGAGGGAGGCGGGTACCCTCAAAGCATGACGAACTATCTCGCGTCACCGCGGCGTTACGACGCCATGACGTACCGACGCTGCGGCAGGAGTGGCGTCATGCTGCCCGCAATATCACTGGGCCTCTGGCACAATTTCGGTGACGACGTGGCCATCGACACCCAGCGCGCGACGCTGCGACGGGCATTCGATCGGGGCGTCACGCACTTCGACCTCGCCAACAACTACGGACCCCCCTACGGTAGCGCCGAGACGAATTTCGGTCGCGTACTTCGAGAAGACTTCGGTGCGCTGCGCGACGAACTGATCATCTCGTCCAAAGCTGGTTGGGACATGTGGCCGGGCCCCTACGGCGACCTCGGCTCGAGAAAATACTTGCTCGCCAGTCTCGATCAGAGCCTCACGCGCCTCGGCCTCGACTACGTCGACGTCTTCTACCACCACCACTTCGACGCGACGACACCGCTCGAAGAGACCATGGGCGCGCTCGACCACGCCGTCCGTCAGGGCAAAGCGCTCTACGTGGGCGTCTCGTCGTACTCGGACGAACGCACCAAGGAGGCCGTCTCCATTTTGCGTCGCCTCGGCACGCCACTTCTCATCCACCAGCCTTCGTATTCGATGTTGAACCGGTGGATTGAGGATCGACTACTCGACGTCCTCGACGAAGAGGGCGTTGGCTGCATCGCCTTCTCTCCTCTCGCGCAGGGTCTTCTCACCGATCGTTACCTCAAGGGGGTACCCGAGGGTTCGCGAGCGTCGAAGGCCGGCACCTCGCTCGAACGCTCAATGTTGAGTGAGGAGAACCTCGGCCACGTTCGCGCGTTGAACGCGATTGCCCAATCACGGGGTCAGAAGCTCTCCCAAATGGCCCTGGCCTGGGCGCTACGCGACCCGCGCGTGACTTCGGTCTTGATCGGCGCGAGCAGTGTCGGCCAATTGGACGAAAACCTCGACGCCCTCAACTCGCTCTCCTTCAGCGAGGAGGAGTTGTCGCGTATCGATGAGCACGCCGTCGAGGGCAGCATCGATCTCTGGCGGGACCCCGCCACGCAGTGACGAAGGGCTGGCGGTTTCGGTGATGGAGGTCACGTGAAGAGGATCGACGTCGAAGCGTCGCTCAACGAAACTCGCGCGTGGCTGCTCGTCGCTTTCGAAGGTCTGTCCCCGGAGCAGTTGCGTCGCCCCCTCACGAAGAGCGAGCACGACCCGTCGAACACCTGGTGCGCGCTCGATCACTTCGCCCACCTCGCGCTGGTCGAACAGGACTTCGTGCGGATGATCCGTCGCCAACTGGCGGGCCACGCGAATCCGGTAGGACTGCTCGTCGACGACAACGGTGAAGTCCGCGCGCGAGAGCAGATCATGGGGATCGTGAACGAGCGGACCGAAGCGTTCCAACGCGAACACCGCGGCGACTCACTCTCGGACGTCGTGGCCCTCACTGCCCGCGCTCGTGGCGAGACGCTCCGTCTACTCTCCGAACTATCGGACTCCCAGCTAGAAGAGCGGCTCGAGGGTGCGCCGTGGGGCGACGGAACCCTCGGTGGCGTCTTGGGCGCCAACGCTCGTCACGCGCGCATCCACTGGGACTGGGCTACGGACGCGGGACTCCTCGAGGGCGCCGGCTGAACGTGGCACGGTCGCGCGAGGAGAGGGGCTACGCCGACTCGTCGACGTGACTCCTGATAGCCCGGCAGCGTACGAGCGACCACCACAGAGAAAGGAGAACGACGGCCTCGAAGACGACGGCCAACCACCCCACCACGGCGACACGCTGAATCGACACGAAGATGACGAGAGCGAGTTCGAGGGCCACCGCGGCGAGGGAGAGGGCCGCGAACGGTCCGTACTGGTACGCCGCGTCGCGGATGCGTGTCGACGGTTGGCCACCGCTGCGCCAGAACGCGTCGAGAACCTCTCGCTTCTCTTGGCGCGTGCAACTTCGATAGACGTCAAGTTTCACGGAGTAAACGATAGGGCCACGCCGGGGGCTCGAGGGCGATAGCCGCGAGCACGCCTGATCGGTCAGTGCAGCGACTGAGCATCGAAGGCGACACCGAGATCGTTGAGCGACACCACCATCGTGGGTCGAACGAAGTGATGAGCATCTTTGACGAGACGCACGACGGTTCCCCAGGCGGCGAAGCCCACCGCGTGCGTCGCGAAACTCATTGGACCTTCGACGACCTTGACGCCCACGACCCCGGTACCCTTCAGATCGAGCGCGACTCGCTGCATTCGTTCCATGGCCGATTCCCGAGAAGAGTACATGGCCTCGGTGTAGTTCTTCAGTTCCACGTTCTGTCCCTGTTGTTGAAGCGCCGCGCCCATCGTCCTTCTGGGTGCGTAAACGAAGCTCGCGCCCGTCGCCAGACCGAGTGGTTCCCAACCCGCCACCATCAACATCGTGAAGTCGCGCGCCGAGAGGTCCGAAACGAAGACGTCGCTCGACTCGACACGACCGGCACCTACCGGGCGAACGGCGGTGCCGAGCAGCGTGACTTCGATGTGGGTCGAGTACACCCGGCGTTCGACGTGCACACCCACGACGCCGTGGCCGCCCGCGTCGGCCGCTTCTTTATGGATTCGTTGGATGGCGAACTTAAAGGCCTGGGCGTGCGCCTCTGACGCGGACGCGATCTCCCCCTCGCCCCAGTTCCAAAGCCCCGCCGGCGTCGAAAAGAGCGACACGCCACTGACGAGTTCCACCGGCTCCCAACCAATCGAGTGAAGATTGAGTTCCTCGTCGATCGAGAGGTCCGACGTCGTCGATTCCGCGTTCGACGTCTTCTCCGCGAGCGACGCGACGGCTCGACGCACTTGCGCCTTCGCGTCGATCGTGTCCTTGGCCCCGTCGTGCGTCGTCACGAGAGGCGGACCGTGGGTTGGGGAACGGGTAGGGGATCAAAGTCCTTGAATCGTCGAATCCGGTTCCCCCTGAGCACGGCTTCTATCTCGAGGTCGCCCTTTTCGAACTCGCGCTCCACGAGACGCAAGTCGGCCCCGTGGAGCGCGTCCCCGTGCAGCTGCGCTCGAGCGGACGATCGCACCCGCTGACGCGACCACGTCTGCGCGGTGACGATCTGTTCAATCTCGTACGAACTCGAGACGTTGATGGCGTTGGTCCACATCGATCCGGAGAAGCCCTCCATCAGGTACTCGGTGACGCAGTACGCCCAAACTCGCACCGACGAGACCGCCGCGACGATCGAAACGGGCGCGTAGCCGGCTTCAAAGACCTTCGCGAGTCGCTGACCGGCCAGGTACGTGCTCCACGGACTCGAGGTGGGGGCCGGCGTGTCCAGCACCTTGACCGCCGTCCCTCGAACGTGGAACTCGATGACCCCCACGTCGCCGAGCGGCGTTTCGCTGTCGATCACCCCGACGACACCGTGGGCGCCGAGCGTCGCCGCCTCTTCGAGCATGCGACCGTACGCGCTCGTGAAGCCCTGGTTCCAGGCGTCCTGCACCCAGGTCTGTTCGTAGTTCTGGCCCCAGGCGCGATGCTCGGTGGAGATCATGCCGTGGGGACACTGGTAGTTCTGCACGTACCCACCGCCCGATCCCCCGTACGGCGAGAGGCTTCTCGACAGGGCGCCCCCCATGGCGTAGGCGCCCTGGTGCATCGCGCAAAAACCTTGGACCAAGCCCACGGGCTCGAGGCCCATCTCGAGACACGCGCTAAAGTCCGACACGCTCAGTCCCGAGGAGAAGGCGCCACTCGTCAGCCGACGTTCGGCCGCCTCAGGTAGATCGTGGGGCCCCTCGCTCATCAGTTGTCGAGCGTGATGATCGTCGTGGGTTTGGCGAGGGTGACTTCGTTCGAGGTTTTCAGGACTGCCGTGCCGAGCGAGAGGAACTCAATGGTGTGCGAACCCCACTGGTGCGACTTCTCTTCGAGTCGCACGCCAACGATGCCCGTGGCGCCGAGTTGCGTTGCTTCATCTTGCATCCGCGTCATCGCCAGTTCGCGTGCCTCGTAGAGCGCTTGGGTGAAGTTCGGCAACTCCACGTTCTGACCCGTCGTGCCGAGCGTCTGGCCCAGGCCGCGGTGGGCGATGTGGTAGACGCAGGTGCCCATGACGAGGCCCTGGGGGAAGTAGCCGGTCTGCAAGAGCGTCCAAAAATCCTGCCCGGAGAGGTCCGAGGTGAACGGTTTGCCGAGTTGGTTGCGTCGTGAGACTCCGTCCTCAGCTTTGACGGCGGTGCCGACGGCGATGAACTCGGCCGCGTCCTTGCCCCACTCGTAGTAGTTGACGTCGAGGCGAACGCCCACGACACCGTCCGCGCCGAGTTCGCTGGCCTCTTCCTCCATTCGCGTCATGGCGAGCTCCCGGGCGTTGTACATGGCCTCAGTGAGCTTGGTCAATTCGAGGCTCTGCCCCCACTTACGGGTCTGGATACCCGTGTGGTAGATCGACGAACCCATGACGAATCCCACGGGATGAAAACCCACCTCCTTGATCAGAAGAAATTCATTCACCGAGAGATCGGACGTGAACAGTCCCTTCTCCAACTCCTCTAGTCGTTTCCCCGTCGCTTGGGGTAGGTCGTTCGCTACGTCACTCACTGATGGCCTCCGATGACAATGTTTTCGAGAGCTAGACGGGCCGCGTCGCTGTGGGCCGCCTCGGCTCGTAGTGCTTGGAGCAGTCGCGTGATCCACTGGTCCGTGTCGACGGTTTCGTTGCGAATCCGTATGCCTCCGGATACGTGTCCCACCGTGCAGCGAAGGTCTCCCCCGTTGATGACCGCCTCGAACTGGTCGTTCGCCATGGCTATCTGCACCGAGGAAATCTCGTCGGATTTGTGTCGCCGTCCGCCACTCTGCGTGCGCAGTCGGTCACCGAGTGTGTTCGACAGCTCACTGCAGAGTGCCTTTAAGAGGGCGTGCACGTCGGCGCTGTTCGACCGCAACGCCGCGGCCGCCATGCTCAAATCGTACGAATCATCCAAGGGGGTCATCAATGGTCACCTTACAAGCCGACCGATGGCGAGCCTCGGGCACCATTCGTCCTCGAGGCGAACACGTACGCGTGCGCAAGGACGTTCGCGTTCACCGGAAGCGAGACACACTTTTTTGCGAGATCGTCGCGTGCACCGGTGTTCTCGTGTCAACCCGTGGTTGAACGACGCTCGCGAAGTGGTGGGGGTTCGGCGCTTGACGGACCTCCTCATTTCGGTCTGGCGGCTTCGCCATTTCGCGGGCCCGTTTCCTCGATCGGGGTCGCTTTTCTAGTATTCAACCATTTATCAGGAGAATCACGCGTCGGATTTCTCCAGTGTTCGAGTCGCGGATTCGAGAGCGTCGACTAAAGTACTTGTGTGATGAAAGCAACTTCTTTAGAGGGCTCGAGTGGATCTTCGCCGCATTCGAACGAAGTCCTTGATCGCATCACCGCAAGTCTTCAGGTACTGGCGCGGTCGTTCAATCAAGCGCGCGCTCACGAACACCTCCTTCAAGAGGCGGGCGTTCGACTCGATCGCGCGGGTGTGGCGCTGTTGTACAAACTGCACGCTCATTCGGACGCCTCGTTTCGCGTCTCGGAGCTGGCGGAACGTCTCGGCATCGACGCCCCGGCCGTGACGCGCAAGGTGCAACAGCTCGAGCGACTGGGGTTCGTGTCACGCGACGCCGACCCCGAAGACAAGCGAGCCACTCGGATTCGTTTGACGAGCTCTGGGGAGGAGACCCTCGAACTGGTCCTGAGGGCCCACAAGAAACGACTCGCCCGACTGTTCGACGACTGGTCCGCCGTTGAACTTCAGAGCTTCAGTTCGTTGATGGGCAAATTTGCAGAAGAGTTGACTAAGGAGTATGGAGAACTACCGTGACTGACGACGTACAGACTGCCCTGGTGGCCCCTGAGGAGCACGAGTTCTCCAAGGAGGAGCACCGAAAGATTCTCGTCATTCTCTTCGCGCTCATGTTGGGGATGTTCCTGGCCGCGCTCGACCAGACCATCGTTTCGACGGCTCTCCCGACGATTGCTGGCGACCTTCACGGGCTCAATCACCTGTCGTGGGTCGTTACCGCGTACCTCATCACTTCGACGATTTCTCTCCCTCTCTGGGGAAAGTTCGGCGACCTCTACGGACGCAAGAACTTCTTCCAAATCGCGATCATCATCTTCTTGATTGGTTCGATGTTGTCGGGCCTCTCTCAGAACATGATCGAACTCATCGCGTGCCGCGCCATACAAGGCGCTGGAGCCGGTGGCTTGATGGTGGGTTCGCAAGCGATCATCGGTGACGTCATCCCGCCTCGCCAACGGGGTCGCTACATGGGCTACTTCGGCGCCGTCTTCGGACTTTCGAGCGTTCTCGGTCCGCTGCTGGGCGGCTGGTTCACCCAGCACGTGTCGTGGCGCTGGATCTTCTACGTGAACGTGCCCATCGGCATCTTCGCCATGATCGCCATCGCCATCGTGCTCCACGTCCCGATGAACCGGCTTCACCACAAGGTTGACTGGTGGGGTACGACGTTGCTCTCCGCGGGCGTCGTAGGACTGATTCTCTTGACAACTTGGGGCGGCCAGCAGTACGCCTGGGGTTCTTCGACCATCGTGGGCCTCGGCGCGCTCAGCACGATACTGCTCGTGGCGTTCTGCTTCGTTGAAGCGAGGGTTGCTGAACCGATAATTCCACTCGATCTCTTTCGTAATCGAACGTTCAGCGCGGCCTCGGCGGTGGGCTTCGTCATTGGATTCACGATGTTCGGCTCCATCGTGTACCTCCCTCTCTACCTCCAGATAGTGCACGGCGCGTCGCCCACGTTGTCCGGTCTTGAGTTGTTGCCAATGGTCGGCGGCATGCTCATCACGTTCGTTCTCAGCGGTCAACTCGTCTCGCGCACGGGCCGCTACAAGATCTTTCCAATCATCGGTTCGGCGGTGTTGGCCCTGGGATTGGTCTTCTTAACGCGGTTAGGTTCGCACACTTCGTTCGGCTTCGCGGCGATCGACATGTTCGTCGTCGGTCTTGGTTTGGGTCTCGTCATGCAGATCCTCGTCGTCGCCGTGCAGAACGCCGTACCCCACTCCCAACTCGGCACCGCGACGGCGACCGCGACCTTCTTTCGCACCATTGGGGGTGCCTTTGGTGTCGCCGTGCTCGGCGCGGTCTTCAACACTCGGCTGCTCAGCATCCTTCGCGCCACGGGGTCGCCGGCGCTGCTCAAGCTATTACAGGGCGGCAATCTCGCGGAGAACCCGGCGCAGATACACAAGTTGCCCATCGCTGAGCGCACGGTCGTCATCAACGCCTTCAGCCACACGCTCGAGACCGTCTTCGTGGTCGCGGTACCCTTCGCCGTCGTGGCGTTCATCCTGAGTTGGTTCTTGAAGGAGATCCCCCTGCGCCAGAGGGCTCACGTTTCCGTCGACGACGACGCGCCGCACCTGGCCCTCGACGCGCCGGGAGAGTTCCCTGGACTCTAGGTAGGTTCGCACCGACCTTCGCGCACACCGAGATTCCCGACAACGCCCGACTCAGCCGGGCGAAGGTCATCCCGGGCAACTGTCACGACGTCTCAGCGTTCTCTTCACCCCGCCGGCAGGGTCGACAGAGCCTCGCCTAACCGAGCCAGCGCGTTGGGTGTTCGAGTCCCCCACCAGAACAGGTCCTTGCCGTCGATGAAAACTGTCGGGGCGACCGTCTCGAGTTCGTGACGTTGCCGTGACGAGAAGGGGTACGGTTCGCTCGGGGCGACGACGACGTCCGCGCCTCGTGCGGCAACGTCCACCAGTTCGACCTCGGAGTAGGTGTCGCCGGCGACGAAGATATTGGCGATGCCGAGGTGCGCCAAGAGTGACGAACCGTACGTCGGTGTGCCAAGGGCAATGTAGGGACGACGCCAAATCGGAATGAAGGCCCTCGCGCGAACGGGTCGAGCAACTTCCAGGTGCAGTGGCGTCCAGTGAGCGTCCACGCGATCGGCGAGAGCGTTCATCGCTTGGTCAACGTCGAGGAGCGACCGTACGTGCAGCGCGAGGACTTCGACGCCGCTCGAAAGGAGCACGTCGAAGTCCTCACGGCGGTTCTCCTCGACGTCGACGACCACGAGGTCGGGAGCGAGTTCGACGATCCGCGCTACGTCGGGGTCCTTGGTACCTCCCACGTGCTCGAGGTCCGGTCGCTCACAGAACCGCGTGCAGGCGGTGGGCGTTCGATCCCATGCCGTAAGCGTCTCGGTCACCGAGGGGACCAAACTGACAATTCGCACGATTCCATCATGGCGCCGCCACGCCCGCGTCTTGTTCGAGCCTGGTCGACGCCGTGACTACAGGTTCTGCTCGAGCTCCTCGAGCACCGCGATCCGGTCCTCCTTCGCGGGCATCGTGTAGTACGGGTTGTGCTTCGCCCAGTAGTAAAACATTGGTATCAGTCCGAGCGCCATCGCGCCGAGGCCGATCCACACTTGCGCCTGGTTCGATTGGTAAAGATTCGGGATTGCCTTGACGAAGAGGTAGGCCATGAAGACCGCGCCGACGAAGGGCCACAGTCCCATGAAGACGAAGTTCGACGCCGAAAGCAGCAACTGCCTGCGGTACAGCATGACCACCGCGAGCCCCGCCAAGCAGTAGTAAATGCAGATCTGCAGCGCAATGGCGTTGACGCCGTCGGTCATTATCGAATTGATGGAGTGGAACGCCTGCGACCCGACGAAGAGCGCCAGCGAGATCACCATCACGACGAACGTCGCGACGATGGGAGTCTTTCTCTTGGCGTTCACGGTTCCCAGGCGTCTCGGCAGGGTGTTGTCACGACCCATCGCGAAGAGGGTTCGCGTGACTTGGATGAGCGTCGTTTCCAGCGTTGCGATCGTCGACAGGACCACCGCCAACACGATGATCTTTCCCGCGTTGCCGTGCCACACCTGCTGGCCCAGGACGCTGAGCACGTCGGCCGAGTTCGCCTGTATCTGCCCTGACGTCAAGACCATGTTGGTGGCGATCGTGAAAACCTCAAAGAGGAGGAAGACGAAAATGATCCCGATGATCGCGCCGAGGCCCGGCGTCTTCTTCGCGCTCTTCGTCTCTTCATTGAGGTTCGCGGTGACGTCCCAACCCCAGTAGTAGAAGGCAGCCACGAGAGCACCTCCGACGAAGCCAGATTGACCGTGAAAGACCGACGGGGAAAACCAGTGCCACGAGAAGGTGTGAACGTGGTGCGCGTGGAAGATCGCCAGTGCCGCGAAAAGGAGCAGAATCACTATTTCGATGGACGACATGACAATCTGTACCGTCACCGTGATGGTGACGCCCGCCGCCACGGCAGCGACCATGAGAAGAAAGAACACGGCCCCCACGAGCGTCACCTCAACCTTGTTGTTGGCGGCACCCGTCGAAAACAGCCCAAGGATGTTGGCGCCAGCGGGAACGGTCGCGATGACCATGAAAATGAGGGCCGACACCACGAGTGCCCAACCCGAGAGAAATCCCAGCACGGGGTGTAGTGCTCGACGGACCCACGAGTAGCTGGCCCCGGCGTTGGACTCGACGCGACCGAGGTAACTGAACGCGAACACGATACCGAACATGGCAACGCCGCAATACAGCAGCGCCGCCGCGCTACCGAGAAAGACCGCGGCGAACAAGATCGCCGTGGTCCCGGCGATCGAATAACCGGGTGCCACGCCCGCGATGCCCATGATGACCGAGTCAAAGAGTCCGAGAACGCCCGGGCGAAGGCTGTGCTGAGAGGCGTCGTCGGCCGGAGCCTCCAAGGTGTCCGTCATGGCAACTGCTCTCCCTCTTCGCTAAAGGCGTGAAATAAACAAGTGCCGAAATGTAGCACTTACCGGACCAACCGCCCTTCGCCACGGTCTCCACGAGACGCGATCGTGCAATCAACCATCCGGGTCGAAAGTCCAGTAACCGAAGGCTCGCCTCACCGAGTTCACGGTGGCACACGACGCCGCCACTAAAATTGACGAAAGCGCCATTAGGTCATTCCGGCTACGCGTAACGAGAGAGACAAGAACTTGCCACTCCTGCAACGATTCGACGACGAGAACGCGCCGTCAATCTCGGCTGAGCAGATCCGGCTCCGATGGGTCGCGTTTCACAAACAGATTCGCCTCATGTCGGGCACACGCTTCCAGCGGACCGCCGGGAGAATGCTCGGTGAGGACACGCGGCGATACCGCGTCGCGCGGTTCATCTTTCGACCTCTGCTGAAGGCGCTGCGGCTACGGCGTCGAAAGTACGTCGCCAAGGTCACTCGTGTCGTCGCTTCGAAGGACGCCACGATCTTTCCCATCAACTATCGCCCTCTCACGATCGACTTCGTCCACGAATTGGCGACGATTGATTTCGACGAAGGCGACGTGCGGATTGTCGAGATCGATGAGGGCACCGTTCCGTCGCCAGATTTCCTCAACTCGCTCAACGACCTGCTCAACGAGACGACGTCGGAGTGGCTCTTCCTCGCCGACTCGTCGCTGAGTGAGGAAAGTCGCCGCTACAGCGTGTCGAAACTGTTGGAGCGCGCCACCAAGGGCGACGACGTCGTCTTCGGCGACGAGGCGGGGCCGAACGAATTCGCGCCGATCCTGAAGAGCCCGGCCGTCGCACCGCACACGTTGCTGAGCTACAACGTCGTTGGCCGTCCGGCACTCCTTTGCGTCGAGACACTCTTTCGAGCGGGTGGGTTCTCGCCCGACGCCGCCTGGGCCTTTGAGCACGACGCCTACCTGAAACTCAGTGAAGCCGGGGCGCGCTTTCGTCACGTACCCATCGTGCTTCCCGCTGGTCGGCCGGCGAGTTCGTTCGACGCGGCGCGCCTCAACAACGACACCTGTCGTGTCGTGCAGGCCGCGTTAGATCGACGGGGCTGGCGTGGCACGGTGACACCGGGCGCTCTCCCGGGTCTCGTTCGCTGGGTGCTCGACGCGCCGACGCCTTCGCCGAGCATCGACATCATCATCCCCACGCGCGATCGAATCGATCTGGTCGAACAGTGCGTCACGTCCATAGAAGAGAAGACGACGTACCAGAACTACGACATCATCATTCTTGATAACGACTCCGTCAAGCCCGAGTCCCTTGAATACTTCGACTCGACGAAGTACAGCGTAATCCCTTGTCCCGGTCCCTTTAACTACGCGCATATCGTGAATCGTGGCGTCAAACACTCGAGCGCCGACTTCATTGTCACGCTCAACAACGACACCATCGTCGTGACGCCTGATTGGCTCGAACGGCTCGTCGCGCTGGCCTCGTTAGCGGACGTGGGGATTGTCGGCGCGTGCCTGCTCGATCCCGATGGCCGTCGCGAACACGAGGGCATCATCATCGCCCCCTATCCCCAACACGTGCGTACCGACTCCAACTACACCCACGTCGACTACTTCTCCTCCGCCACCCGCGACGTCGCCGCCGTGACCGGGGCGGTCCAGATGGTGCGGCGCGAGTTCTGGCAACGACTGGGTGGAATGGACGAACAACTCAAAGTCGTGATGAACGACGTGGACATCTGTCTACGCGCCCAGATGGAAGATCGCTACGTGATCTACACGCCGGACGTCCAGCTGTATCACCACGTGGGCGCTTCGCGTGGCGACCTCGACCCCATGGACGACCGCGACCGATTCATCAAACGTTGGGACATCTTTGGCTCGTTCCGTGATCCCTACTTCCCCGAGTCGCTGCTGCTCTTGGGCGAGAAGATGTTCTACCTCTTGCGATGAGCCAGCGTCCGTGAGCGACCTGGCGGCCCTTGTAGCCTGAGAAAGTGCATTCGACGAAGGACCGCGTAAACGACTTCTATCGTCGACTCCCCCCCTGGGCGATTCCAGTACTCCTCATCGTCCTCACGGTGCTCTTGGGCAACGCTGTCTACGTCCTCGGACTCGGCAACAACGATCCGATCTCGTGGACGGCTGGCATCTCGCAACACCTCTGCCGTCTGGTCTGCAGTCGTCAAGCGATAGACCCGAACGTCGGCTTTATCACCCAGTCCCTCGGTCACCAAGCCGCGATGGACTTGCTGCACGGTCACATCCCGTGGTGGAACTACTTCGAGGGACTCGGTCAACCGCTCGCAGGCGAGATGCAGTCGGCCGCGCTCTTCCCGCTCACCCTGCTCTTTGGACTCTCGTCGGGCCTCGTCTGGTTCCACGTCAGTCTCGAAGTGATTGCCGGGATTTCTACCTATTTTCTCGCTCGACGACTCTCCCTACCGATCTTCATGGCCACCGTCGCCGGCATGCTCTTCGCCTTGAACGGCACCTACGCCTGGCTCGGCAACGCGGTGCTGAATCCCGTCGCTTTCCTGCCAATGCTGATCCTCGGCATCGAGATGATCGTCGACAGTGCCCCGAGTACGTCCAAGCGAGGCTGGTACATCGCGGCGATCGCCCTCGCGCTGTCGATGTACGCGGGCTTTCCGGAGGTTGCCTACTTCGACGGTCTCTTCGCCGGGGTCTGGGCAATCGTTCGACTCTTTTCCGTCGCGCGCGCGCAACGCGTGCGTGTGCTGCGACGCCTCGGTCTCGGTGGTCTCGTCGGGATCGTGCTCTCACTGCCCATACTCGTGCCCTTCTACGACTTCATGAAGGTGGCGTTCGTCGGTGGCCACACCGCCGCCGTCGACGGTGTCGTGCGCCTGCCGACGGAGGCGATCTCGGCCTTCTTCGACCCCTACGTGTTCGGGACGATCTTCAACAGCACCAACGTGAACTCGGTCTGGGGCGAGATCGGTGGCTACTTCGGCGCCAGCATCTGCGCGTTGGCGCTCGTGGGACTCTTTGGTTCACGCCTGCGCCCCCTAAGGATCTTTCTCGTCGTGTGGACCTTCGTCGGTCTCGCCGGGGCGCTCAACATCTTTCACCTGCGAGTCCTGTGGAACCTCATCCCCCTCGTGAGCACTTCGTCCTTTCCGCGTTACATCATGCCGAGCTGCGAGCTGGCCGTCGTCATCCTGGCCGGTCTCGGGCTGGCCGACTTCACGCAGAGTACGCGCGCGAAGCGGCTCTTGACGTCCGCGACCGTGCTGATGGTGCTGGTGTTGCTGTGGTGCGCGAACGAAGCACGCCCCTACAACAAGGGCGTCATCCTCTCGCACAAGGCGCGCATCATCTTGATCGGCCTCGATCTCATCCCCTTCATCGCGCTGGCGGCGCTGCTCGTCGTGGGAAGGTTCTACAAAGCGCGCGTGACGCCGCTGCTCATCGCGCTCGTCGTCGTGGGCGAGTCGCTCCTCTTGTTCATCGTGCCCACCGTGGGCTCGCCCAAGGAGATCAACGTCGACTACGCGCCGATCCACTTCCTCCAGCAAAACGAGCACCAGTATCGCTTCGTGGACTTCGCGGTCTTGTACCCCAACTGGGGCACGGAGTTCGGGCTGAACTCGCTCTCCTCGATCGACCTTCCCTACCCCCGTAACTTCAAGAACTTCATCGAGCAGCACCTCTACCCCGGTCTCACCCCGGGCAACCAGTTCGTCATCAAAGGTGGCCTGCAGGGCGTCGAGAACCAAGAGGCTGAGATCGTGCAGCACTTCCAGGCCTACGAGAACGCCTCGGTGAAGTACCTCCTCATCCCGATCCAGGTAGTCCTGTCACCGGCTCTCACCAAGCTCGGCGTCAAAAAGGTCTTCTCTGGAACATTGGCGAGTGTTTACGAACTTCCCCATCCTCGAGGACTCTTCTCCACTTCGTCGTCGTCGTGCACGGTGACGAGCACGAACGACAACGTGGCCAACGTGGACTGCACGAAGCCGGGCGCGACACTACTACGCACCGAGCTCTCGATGAGCGGGTGGAAGGCCACCGTCAACGGAACGCCCGCCACGATCACCACCATCGACGGCGTCTACCAACAGGTCAACCTGCCGACTGGCCAATCGGTGGTGGAGTACAGCTTCTTCCCGTCGCACGAGCGCTACGCCCTGCTCGCGGGACTCCTCGCCGGGCTTTTCCTGATCGGCTCGTTCGTCAACGAGCGCGTCGGGTTCATCGGCCGTCGCGGTCGTCATCGGAGCTAGGTCCCTTCGTCGAGGGGCCGCGCGTGCCGGATTAACGCAGGCGCTGGGGTAATTCGGCAACGGCGCCGCGTTGCCCCGATCCCCGTCGTCTCGGGCGCCGAGCGCCACCGTCAAGTGCGACGGTGGTCGACGTGAGGGACGTCGGCGTCGAGCACGTCGTCACCTGCGCTGGCGACCCCTACGCCCACGACCCGCGTGAGAAGGGTGAGCGCCGCGAGAGCGCCGAGCGCGCCCGCCACGGGAGCCGCCCGGGCGCCTTCGTCGCGTACCGAACTACCACGGTTGGGCTTCACCTTGTCGACGCGAGAGGTAGACGGCGAAGAAGTCCTTCGTACTGACGTAGAGAAATCGCGTCGCGAACTGGTTGGGGTTGGCGACGAAGAGCGACGGGTTCTTCGCCCCGGCCGCGCCGTAAGTCACGAAGATCGGCCACGCGGGATTGATGTCCAGCTGCATCGCGCGCACCGCGTGCAGACGCACCATCAGTGCCGCCAGCGTCGCCGACGTCTGGTCGGGCGCGGCGACGTAGATCAGGTTGCCGTTGGCGTCGACGCCCAGCGCCGATCGCCACACGGCTGGCACGCCGCCGAGGGTCACTCCCCACGCGGCGTTGTTCGCCGATAGCGGTGTCGCGGCGCCGACGTTCACGAGCAGCGGAAGGTTCTGGCGGGCCATGAGAACGTTCCGCGCCGGTCGTGGACCGCCCGTCCATCGAACGACGTCCACGCGGCCGTTCGTGTAGCGCACCACGGTCGCGAGGCCGTACACCATCGGGTAGTAGAGGGTGTGATTGGTATAGAACCCGGCGGCGGCGTCCATCTCGTAGAAGCCAGAGTTGAACGTCGCGAGGAGTCGATTGGTCACCGTCGGAGGCACCTCCTCGGGACCGCGCGCCAACGTGGTCGGACCAGGCCCTTCGTCGCCGAGGTAGAGGGCGAGGTCCGTGGACGACGTGCGAATCCACGCGGCGTAGGCGATCACCGTTGGCTGGGTGACGTTGGGCCGAAAGGCCGTCGTGTAGATCGACGGCGTCGAGCCGGTCCACGTGTCCTTCGCCTGCCAGGGCTTGCACACGTCGATAGGGATCGGAGCGTGACCAGGCCCGCCCGATTTCGTGTGGCTAAAACACACGGGTTGCGGCAACGAGAGCGGCGTGGTCGTCGTCGTGGTTCCCGTTGAACTGACGAGCGACACGCGTGCACCCGTGGACCTGGCGGTCGTCGCCGGCGTGGGACCACGACGACCCCACGAGACTGCGGCACTGGCGAGCAACGTCACGACGGTGACCAGGAGCACAAACTTTCGCATTACCATCTCTCGTTCCGTGGCCCCTCACATCCTAAAGAGTCGGCGCCTTCGAGCCCGGTCACCCAACGAATGGCCTTCGAGTACGTTGAGGTTGAAAGGAGCACGCGTGATGGCACTTCGAAGAGACGGCGACTCCGCGTGAGCCGCGTCGACGACATCGACCTCACCAAGACGCTGAGTAAGGACGTCTCCGAGAAGCGAGTGAAACGCGCGCAGCACCGCCTCACTCAACTTCGACTCCTGACCGCCGGACTCTTGCGTCAGGACGTCAGCGGGCCGGGTCTGATCGTGGTCTTCGAAGGATTCGACTCGGCGGGAAAGGGCGGCGCCATTCGTCGCCTCACCGCGAGCATCGACCCTCGCCAAGTCCGGGTCGTGCCGATCGGTCCTCCGACCGAGGAGGAGCTTCGCCACCATTTCCTCTGGCGATTTCAAGAGTTCCTGCCCGGTACGAGTGAGATGACGGTCTTCGATCGCTCGTGGTACGGACGACTCCTGGTGGAACGCGCCGAGGCGCTCATCGACGACGACACGGTCCAGCGATCGGCCCGAGAGATCGTCGAATTCGAGCGCATGCTCTTGAACGCCGACGTCACGATCGTCAAGTTCTGGCTCCACATCAGCGACGAGGAACAGCTGCGTCGCTTCAACGACCGCGCGAATGACCCGCTGAAGCATTGGAAGTTGACCCCCGACGACTGGCGTAACCGCGAGAAGCGAGACCAGTACCTAAAGGCACTCAACTTCATGGTCGACGCCACCGACCATCGTCACGCCCACTGGGACCTCATCGCGGCCGAAGACAAGCACTTCGCCCGAGTGATGATCCTCGAGACCTTGATCGACCGTTGGGTCCACGACCTCGAACGGCGTGGAATCGAAGTTCCCAAGGCGGTCGACAAGAACTTCTTGCGTTGAGTGACCTCGCGACCGAAGCATCTGAAACACTTAGGACGTGACCTCTCGCTACGGCATCACGATTCCCTTTGACGGCGTGACGCTGCTCGAGCATCGCGACTGGTTCCATCGCTTGGCCGACCTCGGCTACACCGACGTCTGGTCGGCCGAGGTGGACGGGGCGGACGGCTTTACGCCCCTCACCGTGGCGGCGCTCGTCGAATCACGCCTCAATCTCGGCGTCGCGGTGACGCCCGTGTTCACCCGTGGCGCGGGGTTGCTGGCGATGAGCATCGCGGCGATGGCCGAAGTGAGTGACGGGCGCTTCACGATGGGTCTCGGCGCGTCGAGCGAACCCGTCGTCGAGCGTTGGAACGGCTTCGCCTACGACCGGCCCTACGCCAGGACGCGCGACGTCCTTCGCTTCGTGAAGCGAGCTCTCGACGGCGAGAAGATCGACGAGGTCTTCGAGACGTTCGAAGTGCACGGCTTCAAGTTGTCGCGACCGGTGATCAATCGCCCGCCCATCCTGCTCGGGGCGTTGCGGCCGGGAATGCTGCGACTCGCCGGACGAGAGGCTGACGGCGCGATCCTCAACTGGCTCGCGGCCACCGACGTCGCGCAGTGTCGCGCGGAGGTCGGCACGGATAAGACCATCGCCGCGCGACTCTTCGTCATTCCGAACGAAGACCCTGACGCCGCGCGATTCATCGCGCGGCGGATGATCTCGTCCTACCTCACGGTGAACGCGTACGCCGAGTTCCACCGATGGCTCGGCCGCACTGACGCGCTCACGCCCATGTGGGACGCCTGGGCCGCGGGCGATCGCAAACTGGCCAACGAGGTGATCCCCGATTCCGTCGTCGACGAACTGGTGATCCACGGGTCCCACGAGGCGTGCCGCGAACACGTGCAACGATACGTCGAAGCAGGCGTCGAGATACCCACCATCGCCATCGTCCCCTTCGGCATCAACCTCGAGCGGGCCGTCGAGGGCCTCGCGCCTCGCTAGACGTTCTCGGCTTCGAGGAACTCCAAGACGTCGGCGAACTTTTGTCGCGCGGCCGCGGCGCGCGTCGGGATGTGGTCGGTGGGCACTTCCGACGCCTCGTAGTTCTTCAGCGCGTGACGAGCGACCGTCTGGCGATGGACCTCGTCGGGGCCGTCGTAGATACGCGCCGCGCGCGCCGCACGGTACATCGCCTCGAGGGGCATGTCGCTCGAATAGCCGAGTGAACCGTAGGTCTGTATAGCGCGGTCGATGACGTTGTGCAGGACGTTCGCGCCGAAGTACTTGATCATGGCGATCTCGTCACGCGAGGTCGACGCGCCGACCTGGTCCATCTTCCACGCCGCGTGCAGTGTCATGAGTCGCGCCGCGTGCATCTCGGCCTTGGAGTCGGCGATCCAGTTCAAGACGGTCTGCTTCTCGGCGAGGAGAGACCCGTGCGTGTAGCGACTCAGTGCGCGTTCGCACATCATGTCAAAGGCACGCTGGGACTGCCCGAGCCAGCGCATGCAGTGGTGAATGCGTCCCGGACCGAGGCGCGTCTGCGCGAGGAGGAAGCCCGAACCTTCCGGGCCAATCAGGTGGTCCGCCGGGACCCGCACGTCTTCGTAGAGGATCTCCGCGTGATTGCCGAAGCGACCGTAGACGACCGTGGGATCGTCCATCGAACCGACGTCGCGCAGGATGGTGACTCCCGGTGCGTCCACGGGCACGACGAACATCGACGATCCCTGATACGGGTGCACTTCGGGGTTCGAGACGGCCATCACGATCAAGATGTCGGCAACCGAGCCGTTCGTCGTGTACCACTTTCGCCCGTTGATGACCCATTCGTCACCGTCTTTCACGGCGCGCGTCTTCAAGAGTCGCGGATCACTGCCAGCGGTGTTGGGTTCGGTCATTGAAAAGCCGGATCGAATGGCCCCGCTCAGCAGGGGCGTCAGCCAGCGCTCCTTGATGTCCTCGCGGCCGGCCATCTCCATACCGGCCGCGAGCAACTCGGCGTTGCCGCTGTCGGGAGCGTTGTTGCCAAAGACGACGGGTCCGTACATGGACTGACCCAGAATCTCGTGCATCAATCCGAGCTTCACCTGGCCGAAGCCGACACCGCCCAGATCGCTCGAAAGGTGCGCCGCCCACAGTCCTCTCGCCTTCACCTGTTCCTGAAGTGGTCGAATCACTCGGACGACCTGATCGTGATTGAGAGACAAGGTTTCGATGGGCATGATCTCTTCGCGGACGAAGCTGCGCATCCAGACGAGCTGTTCCTCAAAGGCTTCGTCCGTTGAAAAGTCCCAGGCCATGGCCCACCTCTCTGTCGAGCCAACACTAGGACATCGAGGATTGCTCGCCGAGGGCGCGTGTCGGGCCGCTCCCTACACTGGAGTGAGATTGGAGTCTCGTGTCAAATAAGAAGAAGAAGAAGGACAAGAATACGTCGAAGGGCGTGGTAAAGATCGGCGTCGTCGACACCATGTTCGCTCGCTACGACATGGGCGCGGCCGCCCGGGCGGAACTGGCCACGTGCCCTGGTTACGGGGTCACCTTCGAGGTCGTCGCTAAGACCGTGCCCGGGTTCAAGGACCTGGCCGTCGCGGCGAAGAACATGATCGAGCGCGACGGCGCCGCCATCGTGGTGGCGCTCGCCATGCCCGGTTCGGCACCCATCGACAAGCAGTGCGCCCACGAGGCCTCTCAGGGCATCATGCAGGCCCAGCTCATGACCTCGACGCCGATCCTCGAAGTCTTTGTCCACGAAGACGAGTCCTTCGACCAAAAAGTTCTCGCCACCGTCTTCGAGAGCCGATCGCGCGACCACGCGCGCAACGCCTACTGGATGCTCTTCGAACCCGATCAGCTGGCGCGCCGCGCGGGTCAGGGCGTGCGCCAGGGCTTCGCTAACGCCGGACCCCTCGCGGCGAACGAAGCCAACACCTCATCAACGAGTCACTAGGCTCGCCAGCGTTGACCTGGAGTCACTCGAGGAGGAATGAATGCCCGAAGCCGTGATCGTCGCCACTGCCCGCACCCCCATCGGGCGCGCGTTCAAGGGTTCGCTCGTCGACATGCGCCCCGACAACCTGACCGCGCTGATCGTTCAGGCGCTCCTCGAGAAGGTTCCCGAACTCGACCCCCACAGCGTCGAGGACCTGATGGTGGGCTGTGGCCAGCCGGCCGGTGAGTCGGGCTTCAATCTCGCGCGAGTGGTCGCGATCCTCGCGGGCCTCGACGACGTACCCGGCGTCACGGTCAATCGCTACTGTTCTTCGTCGCTGCAGACCATTCGTATGGCCGCGCACGCCATTCGAGCCGGCGAAGGAGACATCTTTATCTCCGCCGGCGTCGAGACGGTCTCACGATTCGGCAACGGCGCGAGTGACAGTGGCGGCGCTATCAACCCTCTCTTTCACGACGCCGTCGAACGCACGAAGGGCCGTTCGGAAAAGGTCACGGAACCCTGGACCCCACGGCCGGGCCTCCCGGACGTGTACATCGCGATGGGCCAAACCGCGGAGAACGTGGCCGAGTTCGAAAACGTCTCGCGCCACGAGATGGACGAGTTCGCGCTGCGCAGTCAAGAGCTCGCCGTCGCGCACCAGGAGAACGGCTTCTTTGAGCGCGAGATCACGCCCGTCACTTTGCCCGACGGCACGATCGTCACCAAAGATGACGGCCCGCGCGCGGGCACGACGCTGGAGAAGCTCGCGAGCCTCGCGCCCGTCTTTCGCCAGGGCGGCACGGTCACGGCCGGCAACGCGTGTCCGCTGAACGACGGAGCCGCGGGCGTCATCGTCATGAGTGACACCAAGGCCCAAGAACTCGGGATAAGGCCGCTCGCGCGCATCATCGCGAGCGGCGTGAGCGGCATCAACCCCGAGATCATGGGGCTCGGACCGATCGAGGCCTGCCGTCAGGCACTTCGCCGAGCGGACATGACCATCGACGAGATCGATCTCGTCGAGATCAACGAGGCGTTCGCGGCCCAGGTACTGCCGAGCGCGAAACACCTCGGCGTCAAACTCGACAAACTGAACATCCGCGGCGGCGCGATCGCCCTCGGTCACCCGTTTGGCATGACCGGCGCGCGAATCATGACGACGCTGTTGAACTCGCTCGAAGACGCGGACCAGCGCTTCGGTCTGGAGTCGATGTGCGTCGGCGGCGGTCAGGGCATGGCGATGATCGTCGAGCGTCTCTAGACGTTCGTTCGAAGGTCTGACACGAGGAACACCGCCCTCGCGTAAGACGTCCGCGACGGTCGCCGCCTAACGCAGACCCGTCAATCGAGTATCGGGGTCGTCGTTGAACGAACGCTCCTCCTCCTCGTCGACGACGCGTGACTCGTCGGGCAGCATCACCGGAATCGAATCTCGTACCTCGTAGGCGAGGTGGAGACGGGGGTTGAACAACAGGTCCTTCGAGGGCACGTAGAGCAGCGCGCCGTGGTCGACCGGGTCTTCGAGTAGATCGAGCAGGAATGAGTCGAGGGCCATCAGGATGTCTCCTTGATCAGAGTCAGTACTTCTTGAACGTGAGTTTGACACGAATCGCCGTCCGCGGCTTCAACGTTCAGACGGAGCAGCGGCTCAGTGTTCGAGGGTCGAAGGTTGAACCACCACGATCCGTAGTCCGCCGTCAACCCATCGAGCAGATCGATGTTGACGCCGTCCGCTTGGAGCTTCACAACGAGACGCTCGACGCTTCGCGCGGGGTCCGAGACGTCGGTATTGATCTCACCAGAGGCGGCGTAACGCTGGAAGGGCTTGGCGAGCTCGGAGAGCGGCACGGCGGCCCGACTCATGAGCTCTAGGACCACGAAGGCCGTGATGATTCCCGAGTCCGCGCGAAAGTTGTCGCGGTAGTAGTAGTGGCCGGAGTGCTCGCCCCCAAAGACCGCACCCGATTCAGCCATGACCTGTTTGATGTAGCTGTGACCGACGCGCGTCCTCACCCCGACGCCACCCTCTTCGGCAATGACTTCGGGCACGGACTTAGAACAGATCAAGTTGTAGAGCACCGTCGAGCCGGGGTGGCGCTGGAGCATCATCGCGGCGACCATGGCCGTCGTCGTCGAACCCGAGACGGGTTGGGCCTTCTCGTCGATAAGAAAGACGCGATCCGCGTCGCCGTCGAAGGCGAGTCCGACGTCCGCGCCCGTTTCCAGTACGCGGCGCTGTAAGTCTTTCAGGTTCTCCGGGTTGAGAGGATCGGCCGGATGGTTCGGAAAGGTTCCGTCGAGGTCGGCGAACATGATCTCCACGTCGAAGGGTAGGCCGGCGAAGACGAGCGGCGCGACGAAGCCGCCCATCCCGTTCGCGGTGTCGGCAACGATCTTCAGGGGGCGAAGGTTTTCAACGTCGGCGAAGGAGTGCACGTGGGCGACCCACTGCGACGTGAGGTCGAGGGTCGAGTAGTCGGCGAGGTCGCCCGACGCCGGCGATTCGTAGAAGTCGTTGGTCAGGGCTTCGATCTCGACGAGACCCGTCTCCAGACCGACGGGCTTGGCGCCGGCGAGACAGAGTTTGATGCCGTTGTACTTGGCGGGGTTGTGCGACGCCGTGAACATCGTGCCCGGCACGTCTAGGTAACCCGACGCGAAGTAGAGAAAGTCCGTCGACGCGAGCCCGAGGTCGACGACCTCGACGCCAGTGGCCCGGACACCTCGGGCGAAGGACTCAGAGAGCGTGACGCCCGAGGTGCGCATGTCGCGCGCCACGACGATCCGGGGCGCCTTGGCGAACATCGCGAAGGCCGAGCCCACCGCTTGCGCGACGCGTTCGTCGATTTGGTCGGGGTACGTACCCCGGACGTCGTAGGCCTTGAAGATGGCGCTGGTGTCCACGATCGCTCATTCTACCGACGCCGGATTCTCCACCTTCGAAGGACAACCCAGAGGGTCACGAGTCCCGCCACCGTCGTGAGGTCGCTCGCCACGTTACCGAGGGTCAACGCGGGCGTACTCGTGTAGTCGAGCGCGACGTGCTTGGACGTGGGCACGACCACCATCAAGTTCGGACTCACTCGATACGGTCCGCTGGCGCCGGTCACGTGCCAGCGTGGGTAGTAGGAGATCTTCACGAGCATCGGCACGCCCACACGACTCACGTCAAAGGAGAGCGACTGGAGACCGACGTGGGTGCGTGAGACGACGACCTTGGGCAACACCGTGGCGCTCGTCATCGACGTCACGCTCGACGCGCGGGGCCACGACGCGGGGCCGCTGCTCGCGGCGTAGGTCGTCTGTAGTCGAGGGTTCAACCACCACGTCTGATTAGCCGCCAACCACTGCGACTGACTTGCGATGTTGGCCACGACGTTCGGCGTGGTCGTCAGTGCCTCGACCATGGGGCTGTTCTTGATGAGATAGATCCGCCACTGCACGCCCGGCGCGGGCCACTTCCTCGTCGTGGCGACGAGTTGCAGTTGGGGGTCGGCCTCGGCCTCGGCGATGACGGACGGTGAGAACGCCAGGTAGTACTTCACACCCAGCATCTGGAGGTGGCGCACGCCTTGGGCGATGTTGAGCGAGCCGTAGTCGAGACCGACCTGGGGATTGCTCGGCGCGACGCTGAGCTCGGCTTGGTCGAGGTAGTGGTAGGGCGTCGTGGCCGAGGACTCCATGAGGAGACCCTCCATCGAGTCGACGCAGTTGTTCGTCCAGTACGGCAGCAACATCAGCGCCTCGGGCGTGCCGAAGCGGTTCTCGGACGAGCTGTACTCCCACATCGCTCTTCCACAGCCGTAGCGCTTGGCGACACTGCCCATGGTGGTCATGAGGCCGTGATACTCCGGCCACGCGGGCTGACTCTGGTAGCCCGAGTAGTTGTACTGCGCCCAACTCGTGACCTGGTTGCCGCCCGTGGCCAAGTGCAGGTCGTTCGCGAGCGGTGCGATGAGACCCGGCACCGTCGAGAGCACGCCGAGCAACGCGACCACGCACGTGGCGCCGACGACGCGACCCTTGGCGCGCCCGGGCGGTTCGCCCGCCACCGGGGGTTCGTCGACCGGTGCGTCCAGTGGTGGCGTGACGACGGGCTCGTCCGCGATCTCGACCGACTGGTCTTCCACAAGGTCGTTGGCATGCTCGATGTTGTCACCCTCGATGAAAAATGACGCGAGACGCGTGCGCGTCGGCACCCACGAGGCCCAGCGCCATCCCAGGTACCCGGCCAGCCAACCGACACTCAGATGGATCGAGATGAACCAAAAGGGGATGAGCCGCTGGTTCCAGATGGCGCTCTGGGGGTCGAGGACGAAGGCAAAAAATGAGAGCACCGTCAACGTGGCGAGCACCATGCCGAGACGGTCGAGCACGACGAAGGCCCCGACGATCGCCAGCGCACTGAGAACGATGACCCATCGATCACCGGCCGCGCCCCCCGACGCGTTGAACCAACCCAGCGTGGAGAAGATCTCGTGCAAGTTCGAGACCGGCACGTTCGTGTATCCCAACGAGTCCGAAAGCGACTGGGTGGTCGCGAAGGGCAGGAGCCACCACGCGGAGAGCCCGAACGAGATGAGACCGGCACCGATCACGAAGCGCACGGGGCGCGCGTAGTCGCCCGGGACGTTCTCGCGAGAGAGGAGTTGCTCACGCGGATCACCGACGCCTCGACGATGGAGGAGTTCGAAGATCATCACCACCGCGATCGCCCCCAGGCTGAAGAGCCAGGGCAGCACGTGTGACGCCAACGTGGCGCTCAGCGAGATGGCCGCGAGCCAGTAGCCACGACCAGTTCGTACGCCGCGCGCGAAGAGTCCGATCGTCAACAGCGCGAGGGCGAGGGAGAACGCGAAGGCGTACTCCCCGGCCATCGTCGAGAAGAGATTGCCCCCGTCGATGGTGAACGTCGCGTCAAAGAGGAAGGGCAACGTCGAGAGCGCGAGGGCGACGGGAATGGGCCGCGGCGCTCGAAAGAGTCGACCCATGGTGTAGGCGGTGATGGGCATCAGCACCGAGCCGAGGATCGTCGCGAGTTTCATCGCGACGGCGAAGCCGATGACGTAACTCCCGAAGGTCGCGAGCACGTCCGGCAGGACGAAGTAGTAGGTGTAGGCGGGGAGGCCACCGAGCCACCCCGGATACCAGGGGGTGAAGTTGAAGAGGTTGCCCGTCGTCTTCAAGTACGCCGGCAGCGCAACGTGCGAGCCCGTGTCACCGCCCGTGATGAGCGTCGACGAGACGAGCAGTTGGGGGTGCAGCTCCACGATCGTGACGACAATGACCAAGGAGACGAACAGCGCGTCGAGGGCCCCCAGGGGCGTGATGAGACTTCGAAGACGACGCATCAGTGACCCGCGCGCTGGGAGATGACCGCCACCAGCGCGACCGCGTTGAACGACGCGTGCGTGATGAAGCTCGGCACCATACGTTTCGTACGATGCACGAGCAGCGCCAGCACCACGCCAAGGGCCGCAAGACCGACGAACTGCAGGAGCTCGCCGTGGGCCAATCCGAAGAGGCACGCGCTCACGACGACGCCGAGCGTGACGGCCGTGCGCGTCGTCACGCCCGTCACGCCTTCGGCGATCGCACGATAGATGACCCCTCTAAAAAGCCACTCTTCGAAGAACGGGGCGATGAACGTGGTCATGATGGCGATCAGCACGAACCCCGAACCGTGCGCCGCCTTGAAGAGATGGTTGACCGGATGGTTCAGGCTCTTGAAGTGAAAAGGCGCGTAGCCCAGGTCGATGGCGAACTGACACGCGACGCCCACGACGACGTAGCCGAGGTCAGTCCATCGAGGCCGCCACTGTTCACGTAGCGCCCGCAGGTGGCCCTCGCGGTAGGCGTAGAAGATGGCCGCGGCGAAACCCACCCAGAGGCCCACGAGGCTCAGCGCGTTCGACCACCACGGTGGATTGGCCGCCTTGCCCAGTGCGTTCACGCCACCGGGATAGTGCGTGACGGCGACGCCCAACGTGTTCAAAAGCAGCGCGACAATCTGGCCGGCTAAGAATCCAATAAAGCCCGCGACCAGAATGGGCACGACGCGAGGTCGATCCGCCTGTATTTCCATGGTCGGAGAACTCAAGGGTGTTCTACTTTCAACTCGAGGTTTTGCACAGGGCGAGACCACTTGCCGCCGGTGACCTCTAGATTAGATAAGTGGCTGACGCACCAAACGATCAAAGTAACCAAAACGGTTTAAAGAAATTTCTACCAGGTGGCGACAAGCCCATGGCGCCGCAGGTGCGTCGGCGGATCGTCACGATTGCCATCGTCGCGTTCGTGCTGGGCGTCCTGGTCATACCCAACCTCTTCGCCAACAAAACGGTCAAGACCGTCGCGTACTCGGCGTTGATCCAAGACGCGAAATCGCACAAGGTGCTGTCGGCCGTTATCTCGACCTCTACGGGCATCGTCACCGGTCAATTGAGTAACGGAACCAACTACACCTCGAACGGCCCGGTGCCCGCACTCTCGAACGAGGTGTCCACGCTCAGCAGCAATAACGTGCAGGTCACGTTCGCCACGCCTTCGAGTCTGGCCAGTTTGCTCCTGCCCTACCTCATCTGGATACTGATTTTTGGCGCGTTCATGTACTACGTGAGTCGTCAAGCGCGCGGACAGATGAACGGCATGATGTCCGTGGGACGTTCGAAGGCGAAGCAGTTCAACGAAGACCGCCCGAAGACGACCTTCGCCGACGTCGCGGGCTACCTCGGCGTAAAGCAAGAGATCAGCGAAGTCGTCGAGTTCTTGAAGAACCCGATGCGCTATCAGAGCATTGGCGCTCGCATACCGAAGGGCATCTTGCTCGTCGGTCCCCCCGGTACCGGCAAGACCATGCTCGCGCGCGCCGTGGCCGGCGAAGCGGGTGTCCCCTTCTTCTCGGTTTCGGGATCGGACTTCATGGAGATGTTCGTGGGCGTGGGCGCGAGTCGCGTGCGCGACCTCTTCGCGACCGCGCGCAAGCAGGCGCCGGCCATTGTCTTCGTGGACGAGATCGACTCCATCGGACGTAAGCGTGGCGCGGGACTCGGCGGTGGTCACGACGAGCGCGAACAGACCCTAAACCAGATGCTCAGCGAGATGGATGGCTTCGAGCCTACCGAGGGCGTCGTCGTCATCGCCGCGACGAACCGACCGGACGTCTTGGACCCGGCGCTGCTTCGTCCCGGTCGCTTCGACCGACAGATCGTCGTACCCCTACCCGACCTCGAAGAACGTCTGCCCATCCTCGAGGTGCACGCCAAGGGTAAACCCCTCGACCCGTCGGTGGACATGAACATCGTGGCGCGCGGCACGCCCGGCATGAGTGGCGCGGACTTGGCGAACCTCGTCAACGAGGCGGCCCTGCACGCGGTACGACGCAACTCAACGAGCATCGGCATGGAGGACTTCGAGTCCTCGCGCGACCGCGTCCTGATGGGTCAAGAGCGCGACACTATGGTCCTCCAGGACGACGAGCGCGAGCGCATCGCCTTTCACGAGAGTGGGCACGCGCTCCTCGCTTACGTGCTCGACAAGACCGATCCCCTTCACAAGATCACGATCATCCCGCGCGGCATGGCACTGGGCGTCACGATGACGTTGCCCGAGGAGGATCGCCACATAATGTCGCGCCAGCACCTCGAGGACTCTCTCTGCATGCGTATGGGCGGACGCGTCGCGGAACTCTTGGTCTACGGCGATCTCTCTACCGGGGCCGCGGACGACCTTCAACGCAACACCGAACTCGCGCGACGTATGGTGCGCGAGTGGGGCATGTCCAAGGAGATCGGCCCCATGGCGTGGGGTTCGAACAACCAGGTGTTCTTGGGCGAAGACCTAATGCACACGCGCGACTACTCCGACCACACCTCCAAAGTCATCGATGACGAGATCGAGCGCATCCTGCGAGAGCAAGAGTCGAGGGCCATTGAAGTTCTCACGTTGCACCGTCGCGGACTCGAGTCGTTGACGAGGGCGCTACTCGAGCGCGAGACCATCGACGGCGCCGACGCGGCGCGACTGATCGACGAGGCGAACGGCGAACCCGTCCACCCCGAGGGTACGAAGACCGTCAGTGCCTTGAGCGGTGTGGGCAAGTCGGCGGCGAAGAAGGAACCGTCACCCGTGGCTCCGGCCGCGGCGACACCAACCGCGCCCGCGACACCCGCGACGCCGAGCTGGCAGCCGCCGACGCTACCGGCCGTCTAGCGGCGTCACGACGTTCACGCCCTTCGGGCGACTGGGTAGGGTCATCGACACCACCAACGTCGGTCGCGACGCCGTAATGAGAATGGCGTCGTGCGTCGTCGCCACGGAGGGCATCAACGTCGAAAGTCGCACGGTGGCGCCGCCGTCAAGCCTGTCGCCACCCGTGAGCGCGGTGACGTTGGGATTGGTTGCGCTGAACGACGACGTCGTGAGGGTAATCGTGCGTGATGAGGTGTTGGTGAGCGTTTCGGCGTCGAAGCCGAGCCCCGTGAAGTCGCGAATCAGAAACGCGTCGCTCGGCGTCTGCGGTGAGGACAGCGCGATCGACCGGCCCGAGCCCGTCGCGAGGGACGTGACGACGGGTACGTTCGAGTGGACCGTTACGTTCGCGTAGCCGGCCGCGGGAATGGCCGGGTTCGGCGTCACGACGACGACCCCGGTCCTAAAGGGTGACACGCTCAACGTCTGGGGCGTGATCGTGTAGGGACTGAGGGCGACGTCCACCGTGACCTCGGCTGGTAGATCACTCGGATTGGCCACGCGGATCTGAGCCGTGGCCGAGTGAGCCGTGGTGACGTTCGGGAGCCACGCTTCGTTTGACGCGGCGCTGACGCCCTGTTCGAACGAGACGGTGCCAGCGGAACTCTCGACGCCGACGATCTCGAGGGAGCCCCGCAGGACCTTGACGCCGACGCCGACGTTGGCGGTGTTGACGACCTGCGTGCCGAGGTCGATCTCCGTCTGAGTGTGCGCGGGCACGCTGACGCCCTGGAAGGACGCCGGCGCGAAAAAGCCCGCGGCCGTGTAGATCGAGGCATTCAGCACCGCGGCGGTGGCCGTGGGGTTGTAGACGCTCAAGTACGCGCTCGAGCCCACCGAGGTGTCAAAGCCCGTCGCGTACCAGCGCGTGACGCCCGACGCCCTGCAAGGTACTTCGGTACGGCTGGTTCCGGCGATCTCCTCGCCCACGACGCCGCCGCCGCTGATCTGGACCGCGACGCCGAAGTTCTCGCCCGCGGCGCCCTTGTCGACGACACTCGGTTCGATCGACTGCGCGGAGTGGCCCGCGAGCTCGATCGAGCCTTGGTAGGTGTTGCCCTTGTCGGAGACGACACTCACGCTGAGACTTCGACTGGACGAAGACGTGTTGAAGAACGTCACGCGTCCCGGTGCGCCGCGCGCGCTCGAGATGCCCGTGCAATAAAGAGCGGTCGACTCCGCGTTGGACGACACCGTGAGGCCACTCGGTAGATCGGAGGGATTGGTCGGGTGGCGAAGCGACACCACGACCCCCGTCGCGGCGACGAGGACCAGCACGACGAGAAGGAGGGGGACGCGGCGCACTCTAGACGTCGCCTTCTTTGGGAATCCGAGGCGTCACCACGCGACGACGCCCAGTGAAGAGCCACTCCAGTCGATGGACCCAGCCGAAACCGAGCCAGACGATCCCCCACATGCCCAGGGTGAAGAGGGCGATGAGCCCGTTGAGGGGAAACTGGTGCAGGACAATGGTGCCCGTCGGGTTCGACGGTGCCGGCGCGACGTTGTAGAAGGGTGTCCAACTGCCGAGCGTCGATCGAGAGGCGGCCTTGCCGCTGACGTCGAGCGCGAAGGCGCCCGCCGGCGCGAGCCCCGCGACGACGGTCGAACCGGCGGTCAGGGGTCCCGAGAAGGACGACGAGCTAAAGATCGGCGATAGTGACGTGGTGCCGGGATTGGTCGCGGCGACGATGCCGTGAAAGAGCGAGTTCGAGAACACCTCGACCGACGACGTCTGCAGGTCCAGCGAAAGGTCGCTCTGATTGTCGAGCGCGGTGATGAGTACGCCCGGCGCTTGGTGCAGCGGCACGTTCTGCACGCCGGTCAGTTCGGGCGCGGCCGAGTTCATGACGACAATGGTGGAGATGCCCGCGGGCGCGAGCAGTGCGCCTAGGCGAACGGTGTGACCGGCGAGTGCGCTCTGGACGGCTTGCATGATGACGTCGCTGGTGCCCGAGTCGGGCGAGTTGAAGAGCGTGGCGCCGCCGGGTAGTCCGTTCATCGACGTCGCCGCCTCGAGGCCGGGTGCCACCGACCAACCCGAGAGGGGCACGACGGAGGGGTCTCCGAGCCACAGGACGCGAAACCCGCCGGCCGTCGAGGGCGCGAGGGCCGAGAGCGACTCCGCCACGCTCGAGGTGGGAAGGTCGAAACGACCGCTGCCGAAGTAAGCGAGGAAGGGCAACGTCGCCACCAACATCGTCGCGACCGACAGACCCGCCGCGAACTGTCGCCAACCAAAGCCCGCGTCGCGTAGATCGTGCTCGAGGGCGGCGATACCGAGTCCGATCAACGCCGCGAGGGCCAGCGCGTAGAGCGCCAGCAACACGTCCAGGTCGGGCGCGAACGAGCCCAACCAGTGTCGCGAGACGAGTGCCGCGAGCACCACCGACAGAGCCGCGATCACGACTACTTTCGACGCCACGAGGCGGCGCTCGCCCCTGCAGAGCACGAGGGCGAACAGGGCCGCCCCCGGCAAGAGCCAACCCCACCACGACGCGCCGAACGTGCCGTCGACGTCACGCAGGAGCAAGCTGAACGACGGCGCCGACCAGGGTCCGCGCGCGAGTCCGAAGATCTCGAGGGCGCGCCGACCGGCGAAGAAGACGTCGATCGTCATCGGGAGAAGAAAGATCGCCACGTTCAAGAGCAGCGCTCCGAGAAACCGGAACGAGCCGCGGTAGGACCTCCCGGGATCGGGCTCGAAGAGTCGAGCGACGACGACGCCCACGACGACGAGCGCCACCACGACGAGGGTGGCCGGCGCCATCGCCGACACGACGGCGATCAGCATGATGAGGACCATGCGCTGGCCGGACTCGGTCGTGCGCCAGCCCCGATGACCGAAGGGCACCGGTTCACCGTAGGGAACGGGTCGAAAGCCCGGTACGTCCATCAACGCGAAGACGCGCCGCATGATGTAGGGAAGGCCCGCCACCACCGCCAGCACGTCGACACGCCCTTGACTGATCATGTTGACCCCGAGGGGCATCGCGGCGTAGGCGAAGGCGCCAAAGATGCGCGCTCGATTCGACGCGCTGTCCTTCAAGAGTCGGCTGACGCCCACCGCGCCGACGGGCACGGCGAAGATCAACGCCAGGCGTGGCAACGCGCCCATCCTCCCAAAGACGAACGTCCCCGCGAAGGCGAGAACCCCGTAGCCGGGCATGCCCGGCGCGCCCGAACCAACCCCGTTGGACGACCACGAAGCGAAAAAGTGTCGCCACGTCGTCCACCACGAGTCGAGGGGCGCCAGTCGACCCACCAGCGGCAGGTGCGTGGCGACGAGGTTCCTCGATCCAATGAGCCACAGCAACGCGACGAACGCGACGACCGCGGCCTGGGAGCGAAACGAGGTCATGAAGCGCGACGGACGAGTGCGAAGTTCGAGCAGTCCACTCTCGGCGATTTCGTCGAACTCTTCGTCCTCGGAGAAGGCGGCGGCGAAGCCGACCCCGGCCGCCTCGGTTTCGTGCTGGGCGGCCAGCGTCTCATCGGGCGGCAGGATTCCGCGTGCCTTGTCGTACCCCTCGCGGACCAACGTCACGAAGAAGTGTTTGAGGCGACTGGCGCCGCCGACCTGGAGACGGTGCAGTTCGGCGTCGGAGAGGACCCTCAAGCGGCGCAGTTGACGGCGACGCTGGCGAACGCGTCGGCGCTGCAAGATCAGCCAACGCCACGATCCGGCGACGGCGCCCGCGCGAACGAGGTCTCGACTGACGAGCGCGAGCGCGACTTCAAAGATGTCGATGACGAAGAGCGCGATCAGCGTCCACACCACCTGTCGTCGTCCCCAGCCCGTCGCGACGACGAGGAGTTGGTGGCGGCGCTGGAGGTCCTGGCGGCTGGCCCGGCGCGTACCGATCGCCGTCACCGCCCGTTCGCCGGTGGCGATGGTCTCACGATGAGCCACCTTGGCCAAGGGTGCCACCACGATTCGCGCGCCCGCCACTTGAGCGCGCCAGCAGAGGTCGAGGTCCTCGCCGAGCAGCGTGATCAGCGGGTCGAAGCCGCGCAGCGTCGTAAAGAGGTCGGCGCGAACGAGGGTGACGCCGCCGGGCGCGACGAAGACGTCACGCTCGAGGTCTTGTTGGCCGTGGTCGATCTCTCCGAGTTCCACGCGTTCACGAGTGACGCCGAATCGGTCACAGGTCTGGCCGGCGTGCAAGAGGACGAGCGGGTCTTCGTACGCCACGACCTTGGGCGTGACGACCCCGGCGTTCGTTCGATACGCCGCCTCGACCATGAGTTGCACCGCGTCGGGCTCGAGGCGCACGTCGTCGTGACAGAAGAGGAAGAAAGCCGAGCCCTCGACCATGAGGGCCGCCTCGTTACAGGCCGCGCCGAAGCCCCGATTCTCCTCGAGCACCCGCACGAAGGCGTTGGGTGCGACCGCGGCGACGCGTTCGGGGACGTGCAGTGCGTCCCCGTTCGCCACGACGAGCAGGCTCAGTTCCTCGTAGTTCTGGGCCACCAAGGAAGCCGCGGTGGCTTCGAGACCCGGCCCGGAACCGGTAGTAACGATGACGGCGACGACGGCCGGGGCACGAGAGTCCATCAGTCATACAAGGCTAGTTGGCCCTCGGAAGTGACTCTGACGCCGAACGCGCGCTAATCCCTTGGCGTAGGTGAAATCCCTCGCGTCAATGACGTCGCGTCACGAGATCGTCGACGACGTCACGCAGCGAGACGTGGAGGGGAATCTGGGGCGACCAGCCCGTCACGTCGTGCAACTTGTCGAAGCTGCCGCGAAAGACCGGCACGTCGTTCGGGCGAAGGAGCGCAGGGTCGACGACGAGTTTCGTCTCGGGCGCGAGGAGGCGCACGAGTTGGTTCGCGATGTCAAGGAGCGCCACGTCGTGCCCCGAGGCGACGTTGTAGGTCTCGCCCGATACGCCCACGTTCGCCAGCAGTCGATACGCGCGCACCACGTCACGTACGTCACTGAAGTCGCGCCGCGTGGAGAGGTCTCCCACGGCGATCTCCTCGTCGCCGCGCTCGCGGGCGTCCAAGAGACGGCTCACGAGCGCGGGCACGACGAAGGTGGGAGCCTGGCCGGGGCCGAGGTGGTTGAAGGGGCGTACGACGATGACGCGCTGCGCGCGAGCGCGAGCGACCTCGTGCGCGACGCGCTCGGCTTCGACCTTGCTCGAAGAGTACGGGTTGGCCGGCGCGACGCGAAAACTCTCGCGAATCGGAAGGTCCTCCTCACGCACGACGCCGTAGACCTCGGACGAACTGACGACCAACGTCGTCGACCTCGGATTGGCGGCGAAGGCGGCGTCGAGCACGCGTTGGGTGCCCACGACGTTCACGCGCGTGAATTCACTCGCGTGTTCCCACGACTCGCCGACGTGGGTGAGGGCCGCGAGGTGGTACGTGACGCCGGGTCGAAACGCCTCGAAGATCTCGCGCATGCTGTTCTCGTCGGTGACGTCGCGTTCGCGGTCGATGCCCTCGACCTCGTCCCCGCTCGCGCGCAGGTGCGCGAGCAAGTGCTTTCCGACGAAGCCCTGGGACCCGGTGACGAGCGCGCGCATCAGCCCCCCAACGCCTGTCGGTAGGCCACGAGATGCTGCGCGACGCAGGCCTCCCACGTGAAGCGCTCCGCTCGAGCGCGGGCGCGGCGCGACCATTGGCGTCGCTCGTCGTCACTCGATTCGAGCACTTCGACCAAGGACGCCGCGAGGGCCCCGGCGTCGCCGACGGGCACGAGGCGTGCGCCGTCACCGGCTACCTCGGCCATGACCGTGTCGCTCGACGTCACGACCGACGCCCCACAGGCCATCGCTTCGAGGACCGGGAGTCCGAAACCTTCGCCTCGTGAGGGGTAGGTGACGACGCGCGCGCGGCGATAGAGGACCGGTAAAAGCGCGTCGTCCACGAAACCCAACCGTCGGATGCGAGCGTTATACGGATGACCGTCGATCTGCGCTTCGATGGGACTACCACCCCACCCGGCCTGGCCCGCGAGCCACAGCTCGACCTCGAGGTCGTCGGAAGCGATTCCTCGAAAGGCCTGGAGCAGTACGTCGAGGCCCTTTCGCGGTTCCACGGTGCCCACGAAGAAAATGTAGGGCACGTCCGCGCGCAGGCCGTGAGCGTGAAGGGTCGACTCGTCGTCACGGTCCGCGGGTTGAAAAACTGCGAGTTCGACGCCGAGGGGCGCCACGACGATTGGCGCGTGCCCGGGAATCGTCGACTCGAGGAGTCGAGCGCTGGCCTCGCTCACGCTCACCAGGACACGCGCGTGTCGGGCCGAGTACGTGATGGCTCGTCGGAAGAAGGCCACCTTGGAGCGTTCGTGCCACTCGGGGTTGGTGAAGAACGTCAGGTCGTGTATGGTCACGACGGTCGGTGTCGAGCCCCGGCGCGGCATCGTGTAATGCGGCGCGTGCCAGAGATCGGCGCCGCGCGCGGTGGCGCTCGCGCCCACCAGCCACGCCTCGTAGGCGAGTCGCGCGACCCTTCCGTTCGGCACGAGACCGGTCACCTCGGCCCGAGGAGAGAGCGCGCGCCAGCGCGTGGTGTCGCCGCGACGCGTCACCAGCGTGGTCGTGACGTTCACCTCGGGCAGTCGACACGCGAGTTCGGCGATGTAGCGACCGGCGCCAGCGATCTTGACCGGGACGGCGGACACGTCGAGCGCGACCTTCATCGCCACGCCGCCAAGTGGTCGAGTGCGGTGTTTCGCCACGTCAGCGACGCCACCGACGATCGCCGACGTCGACGAGCGTCCTCGTCGGCTCCGTGCGACAGGGCGCGCACGAGTCCGGCGGCGATGGCCTCGACGTCGAGTGGGTCGACGAGCACGACCTCGTCGTTACTTGCGACACTCGGTGTCGTCACGCTCGCGACGACCCGCGCACCCGCGTGCAGCGCTTCGACCGGTGGCAGTCCCCAACCCTCGGCCCGGGGAACGTAGGCGAAGACGCTCGAGTCGCGGTAGAGACCGTGCAACAGCGACTTCGACACGAGACCCAGTGCTACGGCGTCGCCACTGTCGACGTCACCCCAACCCGGCGGTCCGACGAGCACGAGTGCTCCCAACTCCGGGTTCGCCGACGCGGCGAGCGCGTGGGCCTTCGCCAAGCGCTCGATGTTCTTCCTCGGCTCTCGCGTGCCGACGTACAAGGTGAAGGGGCCCTCGACGCCACGCGCCGCGAGCGCGGCTCGCACCCCCGCCTCGCCGTCGGCAACGGTGCGGGCGTCGTCGACGCCCAGGCGCGAATAGTGCAGACGACGAGGATCGAAGCCGTCCTCGATCAAACGTTGCCCCAGGCCGGGCGCCGTCGAGATAATGCGCACGTCGTCACGTCGTTTCAGCATTTGCAGTCGTCGCTCGTGGAATCGGATGCCGCGCGCCGTGCTCGCGCTCGGTTCGTCGCGCCAGAGCAGATCGTGCAACGCCGCCGCGTGCACGGCGTCCTTCTTGCCTCCGGCGAAGGGCCCGGCGACCGAGGTCGCGTGCACCACGTCACTGAAGGCGGGCACGCCAAGGGGCCAGCGCGCCCACACCCGCGTCAACACGGTGACCGACGCGTTCGCGCGCACACGTTCGAGGGCGAGGTCCGAGACGTCCTGGGTGGGACTGCCGCGCGGCGTCACGCCGACGAGTCGCAACGTCTCGTCGTCCAGCGAAGCCAGGCCCTGGACGAGACCACGCACGTACGTCGCGATACCCCCGGGCTGGGGTCGATAGAACTGGTCCAGCGAAATGCTGACGGCGCGAGTCACGGATTCCAGCCTCGCACGACATCGCGATAGAGCGCGACGTACGCCCGCGCGGCAGTGGCGGGCGCGAAATCCTCCGCTCTCGATCGACCGGCCGCCGTCATGATGGCGCGGCGGGTCGGACTCTCCCAGAGTTCGTTCAAGGTGTCCACGACTTCGTCGTCACTCTCGGTCAAGGCGGCCGCGCCGCTCAAGAGTTCTCGATTGATGGTCGTCGCGCGAGCGATGGTCGGCACGCCCGCCGCGAGCGCCGCGATCGCGAACGAGGGAAAACGCGCGCCGTCCGAGATGTGCAGGACGACCTTGGCCTCCGCCAGCGCGCTGCGCGCGTCGCTGCGCGGTCGCAGGTGGACGCCGAGTCCCCGCGAGCGGATCCGTTGAGTCATCTGCGCGCTGGTGAGCGCTTCAACGTGGGTGCCGTGACTCTTGGCAAATTCGATGAGCGCGGGCGCCAGGTCGAGAAACGGTTGTAAGACACCCGTGAGATTGACCACGACCGCGGTGCCCTTCAGCGTTGGCTGAACGACCGGCACGGCCGGCGGCACGACGACGACGCGAGCGCGTTCGACGCCGAGCACGTCACGCACTTCGTGGCTCGCGCTCCTCGTGGAGGCGACGAGCGTCGCCCCGTGACGAACGGCCCGCCGCAACTGGGTGATGCGCTGGAGTTCGCGCGATTCACCGCGAAGGGGGCGCAGATCGTCGACGGAGATGATGAGGGGCGTCGACGTGGTGGGCGGTGTCGTTCGACCGGCGACGTGCACGACGTCGAGCGGATCCAGGAATCGATTGATCGAGGGGCCGAGACTTCGTCGCCACAGCGGCGTCCACAGCACGCGTAGTGCGAGACGCGCCTCGTCGCGTGACGAGGGCGCCGAGTGTGAACGAAAGCGAACGAGCTCACACTCGCCAGTCGCGTCGAGGGCGTTCGCGAGATCGGTCATCGAGTTACCCAGCGACTCGAGCGAGCCATCGAGGTCGAGGCCTACTCGCGGACGATCCGAACTCACGACGCGAGAGCTAGCTGTCGCATCGCGCTGGTCCACCTAGGCCAGAGGTTCACGGCCCACGAAGCGAAGGGCTCGGTGCTCGTCGCGACGACACCGATACCTTCGTCGGCGTTCAATAACATCATCGAGCCGCTCTGGCCGAAGTGACCAAAGCTTGCCGGTGGCCAGTCGCCCATCCAGTGCTTCTTCTCGCCGCGCACCTCAGGACCCATGCCCCACGGACAGGGCGTGAACCGTCCAAAACCGGGCACGATGCCCGCGAGGTCGGGTAGATAGGGCCCGATAAGACGGTCCCTTGTCTCGCGGGCAATGGCGTCCGGTCGCAACCACGACACCGCCAAGGTGGCTAGGTCGTTCGTCGAACCTCTGACCCCCGAGGACGGTCGCTCGACGAGCGCCGAGGTATCCATACCCAGGGGCTGAAAGACACGGTGGCCCAACCACTCGGCCGGCGAGCTCTCACCGACGATGGCGCTCACCGCGTGGTCCACGCCAAAGTTGGAGTAGACCCGCTTCGTCGCGATGGGCACCGTGGGGTCACCCTCTTCGAGTCCGAGGCCGCTCGAGTGCGAGAGGAGATTGGCGAAGTTGGCGCCTCGGGGACCGACCGTCTCGCTGTAGGCGTGAAAACCCCAATCGATCTCCACCCCAAAGGCCAGCGCGACGGCCATCTTCGAGACCGAAGCCCACGGTCGCACTTCGTCGAGGTCACCGCTCTCGTGCACCCGTTCGATGACGCCACCGCGGACCCGGAGCACGACGTACGCCGGCGCGCCAGGCCAGTCGCCGTCGAGGGGGGTGTTCACAACACTCGATGATACCCACGCGCCCCTAAGGTCTCGGAGGTGATAACCGTGTTGAGTGGGGGTGTCGGCGCGGCTCGACTGCTTCGAGCGCTGTGTGACGCTGTCGATCCATCACGGATCACCGCCGTCGTGAACGTGGGCGACGATCTGGTGCTGAACGGCCTCACCATCTGTCCGGACCTCGACACGATCACCTACACACTCGCCGGACTGAACAACGACGAACTCGGTTGGGGGCTCCGAGATGAGACGTGGCGCGTCATGGACGAGCTAGCCGCGCTCGGCGGTGAGGCCTGGTTTCGACTCGGCGATCGAGACCTCGCGACCCACCTCTACCGAAGTCAGCGCCTCAGCGACGGCGCCACCAAGACCGAGGTCACGGCCGAGCTCGCTCGGCGTCTCGGTGTCACGGTGCGCGTGCTGCCCGTCACGGACGACCCCGTGGCCACCGAGTTCGTCACCGACCAAGGCCGCCTCACGTTTCAGGAGTACTTCGTTCGCCACCACCACGACGTCCTCGTGACGTCGATCGAGGTCGTCGGCGCCGAGCGGGCGCGCCTGAGTGACGAGGCGAGACGCGCGTTGGAAGACGCCGATCGTGTCGTGATCGCGCCCTCGAATCCGTTGATCTCGATCGATCCGTTGCTGCGCGTTCGCGGGGTGCGCGAGATTCTCCTCGATCGACGTGAAGACGTGGTCGCGGTGTCACCACTCATCGGGGGCGCCGCGCTGAAGGGGCCCGCGGACCGGCTACTGCGTGACCTCGGTCACGAGGTCTCCGCGCTCGGAGTCGTCGACTTCTACGAGGGCCTCGTGGGAACCTGGATTATCGACGAGGCCGACGCGGCACTCGCCGAGACAATTCGAGCGCGCGGCGTTCGAGTCGAGGTGACGACCACCGTGATGGCCGATCCCGCCAACGCCGAGCGACTCGCCAAGGTCGTGCTCTCGTGAGCGAACTGCGCCTGGTAGCGCTCGCGACGAGCGTGAGAGTCCAACGTGACGACGACCTCGTGACGCTGCTGCTAGACGCGCTCACCAACGCCGGCGAAGAGATCCACCACCACGACCTCTTCATCGTGACGAGTAAAGTCGTCTCGAAGTCCGAGGGCCAAGTCGTGGCCTTCGACGGCTCCGACGAGCACAAGAGCGCCATCGTCGAGCAAGAGTCCGTGCGGGTCCTACGACGTCGCGGGACGTTGCGGATCACCGAGACGAGACACGGCTTTATCAACGCCAACGCCGGCGTGGATCTCTCCAACACCGACGAGGGGACGGCGGTGTTGCTGCCGACGGACGCTGATCGTTCGGCTCGGCGTATTCGAGCCGAGATCGCGCGACGCACCGGCGCTGAGGTCGCGGTCCTGATCACCGACACCTTCGGGCGCGTCTGGCGCCAGGGCGTCACCGACGTCGCGCTCGGCTGCGCGGGTCTGCGTCCCTTACTGGACCTGCGCGGGACCTACGACGCGAACGGCCGACTCCTCGAAGCGACCGAGGTCGCCATCGCCGACGAGATCGCGGGTGCGGCGAATCTGGTCTTGCACAAGGCGGCGGGTACGCCCTTCGCGCTCGTACGTGGACTCGACGAGTCGTTCTTTGGACCGGGCTCGATTCAGGAGAACATCGTTCGAACAAAGAACGACGACCTCTTTCGCTAGTTAGACGCCGCCGAGGCGCACGTCACCCGACAGGCGCGAGTCCGACGCCACGTGCTCTTTCGCCCCCACCACGCAGGTCGGACCGAGGACCGAACTCATGCCGATGACGGCTTCGGGTCCGATGATGGACGAACGAATCTCGCACCCGCTCTGGACGATCGCGCCCGGTAAGAGCACCGAATCCTCGAGAATCACGTCCGCGCCCACGACGCACGCGCGGTCGACGACCGAGTGTCGGAGTTTCGCGGACGCGTCGATCGTGGCGGACGAGTCTCGCCACGAACCATCGACCACGCCGCGGTAGTCGTGCTGATGGTTGCGGCCCTTCAAAACGTCGACGTTGGCCTGCAAGTAGAGCTGCGGCGTGCCGGTGTCGAGCCAGTAGGCGTCGTCCGAGAGCGCGAAGAGGGCCTTCGCGGCGGCGAGGGTCGGGAAGGTGACGCGCTCGACGCTCACGGGTCCACTGGCCGCGATGCGGTCGAGGGCGCGCGGTTCGAAGACGTAGGTACCCGCGTTGATTTGATTCGTCGGGGCCTCACCCGGTGGTGGTTTCTCGACGAAGGCCAACACGCGTCCGTCGTCGGCCGTTGGCACCACGCCAAAGTGTGAGGGATCGTCGACGGGGTGCAGCGCGATCGTCACCTCGGCGCCGCGCTCGCGGTGGAAGTTCAATAGGTTGGTGACGTCGAGATCGGTCACGACGTCGCCGTTCACGACGAGGAACGTCTCGTCGACCGCGGCGAAGGAGGCGGCGAACCGGATGGCGCCCGCGGTGTCGAGGGGTTCTTGCTCGACGGCGTAGGTCACGCGCACCCCGGAGATGAGGTTCGACGGGTAGGCCTCGGTGAAGCGGTCGGGCAGATAGCCGAGCGAGAGCACCGCGTCGGTGACGCCGTGACGCGCGAGCGCCTCGAGGACGCACTCGATCATGGGTACGCCGACCAAGGGCAGCATCTGCTTGGGCGTCTCGTAGGTCAGCGGACGGAGCCGCGTTCCCTTACCTCCGACCAGGATGATGGCCTGCAACGATCAGCCCTTGGACGTGGTGGTGGTCGTACTCGCGGTCGTGGTCGTGGTCGTTGGCGCCGTTGTGGTCGTCGCGGCCGTGGTGGTGGTCGTTGGCGTGATGGCGGCGGCGAACATCGCGTCGACCGTGGCGGCGGTGGGCGCCGATGGCGTGACGCCCGTGGGCTCGAAGGCCATCGTCACTCTGAGGTCCTTGACGAATTTGATCTTGGCGGGATTGGTCGTGATCGTCGGCGTTTTCTGGGCCAACGTAGTCCAGTAGGCGTACACGACCTTGCCCTTTTTCCCGGCGAACTTCGACGTAGCGGGGCAGGTCGCACCGTTCTTGAAGGTGGTCTTGGGGTTCGCGGTGCCCGTCGCCGTAGGGACGGCGAGCTCGCTCGAGGTCGCCACGAGTCCCGGGAACTCGGAGGCGAACGTCTTTAAAGTCGCGTTATTTCCGGCGTCGGCGGCGGAGACGGGCGTGAGTTTGATCACGTTGTCGAGCGCCACGGTGAAGCCGCCCTTGGAGGTCGGGTCGGCGCTCAAATAGCCCAGTCGCTTGCCACAGGACTGAATCGACAGCGCGGCGTACAGGGTCGAGCCGATCTTCGGTGCGATGGCCGTGGAGTGCTTCTTTACCGGGTTCTGGTACTCGTAGCGCGAATAGACGGTGAGCGCGAGTCCGAGCACGACGATGACCACGAGCGCCCCGTAGTAGTTCCCAGGTCGAGATTTTTGGTAGGTCTTGCCACCACCCGCGGCGCCAACCCGACTTACCCATTTACCTGATGTGCTTTTAGCCACCCTACAACGCTACTAAATAATGGGAAGGTCTCGAGGCTGCGTAGGGGCGAAGGGACTCGAACCCTCACTGGAGGCGGTTTAAGCGCCCTGCCTCTGCCAATTGGGCTACGCCCCCACGCAGCCGGGTCGCGCCGTAACGCTAACGCATTGTTACGATTTCACCGAACGACCAAATTTCACATGCGCGCTAACTAGGCTGGTCCTATGTTTCGCGTGCGTCGTCGGGGCACGACTCGAACAACTCCCCTGGTGCTTTTGGCGGTCCTCACCGCGTCGGGACTCTTTACACCAACCCTGGCCGGCGCTTCCTCCATCGCCGTTACCCAAAAACAGATCGCCGACCTCTCAGCCGCCCTCTCTCGTCAGGAGATGCGCAGCGAGACCACGGCCAACCAGTACGACGCCGAGAAGAGCGCGCTGGTGTCGATCAACGCCAACATCGGCGACCTCCAGCGCCAGGAGTCCGGAAAGCGCGCCGCCGCCTCCGTCACGTCGAAGAAGCTCGCGATCGCCGTCGTCCGCGCGTACGTCCTCGGGGCGTCCGCCTTGCAGAGCATCTCCCTCTTCAACCAAAACGTCACGCGCAGTGACGCGACGAAGGTCTTCCAGGACCGCGTGATTGGCAACCTCGACGAGTTGGTGAGGACCTACGAGCGCGAGAAGAAGTCGTTACAGAACACGGTCGCCAAGGTCGCCGGGCAGCGCGCCAAGGCACAGCACGCGACGTTCGAACTGAAGGGTCTCCTCGAACAGAACATTCAACTCCAGAACGCCACGCAGGCGACCCTCGACACCGTGACGGCCCGACTGAAGAGCGAGATCATCGCCTACGAGATTCAAGCCGGCGTGGCGGCCGCCAAGTCGAAGAACACCGCCGGCGAAGAGCAAGCCGTCGCGGCGGCGTCGGCCGTCGGGGGCCAGAACGCCGCCAACGACGTCATCGACGCCATACAGGCCGCTATCGCGACGCCCACCATCGCCCAAGTGGGCAGTTCCGCTCAGGGCAACGCGGCCGTGGCGTACGCGGAGCGCGAGATCGGCGTGCCCTACGTCTGGGGCGGCGAGACGCCGGGCTTGGGTTTTGACTGCTCCGGACTCGTCCAGTGGGCCTGGGCGCGCGCCGGCATAACCATTCCCCGCACCACCGAATCGCAGTATCCCAACATGATCCACGTGACGCTGACCCAACTGCAGCCGGGCGACCTGCTCTTCTACTTCAACCTCGACGGCGACCACCTGGTCGACCACGTCGTGATGTACGTGGGCAGTGGACCGTGGGGCGTCGACACCACCATCGCCGCCGCGCACACCGGAACCAACGTCGCGCTCGCTCCCCTCTTCACCGCCGGTCTCATCGGCGCCGCGCGACCCTAGCGGCCGTGAGCGTCGCCCTCTCGCTCGTCATTCCGGCCTACAACGAAGCCGAGCGCCTTGGCGTGGGCTTCGAGCGCCTCTGGCCCACGTTGGCGACCATGGATCCCTCGACGGTCGAGATCATCGTGATCGACGACGGCTCGAGTGACGAGACCTTGAAGCGCGCGCACGAGGTCTACGGTCATATGGAACACGTCCTCTTCGTCCAACAGCCCTCCAACCTCGGTAAGGGCGCCGCCGTTCGCCTCGGCATCGCGCTGGCCCGAGGCACCTACGTCATCACCGTTGACGCTGACATGGCCATAGACCCCGTACAACTCCCCAACTTCGTCTCAGCCCTTCACGACAGCGCGCTCGTGCCAGGTTCGAGAGCACTGTCGGGCGACATCAAGTACGACGCGCGCTTGCGCACCTTCGCGGGCGCCACGTTTAATCGACTGGTCCGCCACTATTCGGGCACGACGCTGCGTGACACGCAGTGCGGCTGCAAGGGTTTTCAACTCGGACCCGCGCGCCTCTTGGCGCTCCTCGCCATGATCGATGGCTTCGCCTTCGACGTGGAGATGCTCTACCTCGCGCAGCGCCTGGGACTGAGCGTGAGTCCCCTCCTCGTGACCTGGCAAGACGTTCGAGGCTCGTCGGTTCGACCCGGTCGCGACGCGTGGACCATGGTGCGCGACATTCGCGGACTGAAGAGAACTCGCTACGAGAACCCCGTGGTCGAGCTCTCGGCGTCGGTCGGCGCGAGCGACGTCGCCCGCCTCGCGAAAGAGGCTCGATTGCACGGTCTGGTCCTCGCACGAAACGACCACGACGCACTCCTCGTCTTGGGACGGGACGGCGCGCTCGGAGGGTTGGCTATCGCGAGCGCACTTAGCGGAACCCTCCGTACGGCCCGGCTCGATGAACTCACGCGACGACGCTACGAAGCCGTCTAGCTGGCTCTAGTCGTGGCGCGGTAGCAGCCAGTCCGTCACGAGTTCTGGTGCCCGATCGCTCCACTCTTCGGCGGTGATGGCGTATCGGGCGTGATCTTCCCAGGCGCCGTCGATCTCGAGATAGCGCTCGGAGACTCCCTCGAAGCGCAGACCGAGTTTCTCGACGACGCGCCGCGAGGGGACGTTGCGCGGGATGATGTTGATCTCCACGCGGTGCAGTCGAAGGGATTCGAAGGCGTACTGCAGCATCGTCACGACGGCTTCGGGCATCAGCCCCTGCCCGGCGACCGCCTCATCGATCCAGTAGCCGATATAGGCCGACTGCAGGGGACCGCGCTGGATCGATGACAAGGTGATCTCGCCGATGAACCGCCCTTCGACGAAGATCCCGAAGCCGAATCCCGTGCCGATCTGTCGTTCACGTTCGCGAATCGCGCAACGACTCACGAAACTGCGGTGGTCCTCGGCGAGATGCGTGGCGTGGGCCGAACGGGGCTCCCACTTCAAAAGCCAGTCCCGGCAGCGCGAGCGAACCTCGATCCACGGCTCGTAGTCCTGCTCGTTCATGGTGCGCAACACGATCCGCCGCCCGTGCAAGGTGATGGGCGAATAGACGGCGCTTCGAGTGGTTACCATGAGCGAGTTCTCACTCTCTCAAAGTTACAGGTCCTCGCGCCATGCACAATCACGAGTTCAAAAGCGAACTCGTTATCCCGTCCAGGATGTCACTTTCCGAACTCAACAGCCGGTCCACGTCGAAGCGTTCCATGACCGCGTCAAGGACGTACAGGCCCGCCGGCAGGACATCCTCTCGACCGTGCATCATCCCAGGATGCCTCAGTCGCTCGTCGGGTGACTCGCGCGCGAGCAGGTCGCGCCAGTGCCGCACGACCGAACGTGAGAGCGCGCGATGGTGCACCACGTCGCGGTCGTAGATCGCGAGACGGGCGTCGAGCTGCGCGAGGGTCGCCACCGTCCCCGCCAGACCGACGAGTCGCACGTTCGCCACCGCTCCGTAGAACGCGGGCACGGCGGCGAGGGCTCGGTCCAGTTCTCCCTCGATCATCGCCCGGGTGGCCGCGTCACTCGCGGACGTCACGGCACCGCGACCCAGCGCGCGTTCGGTGACCCGGACACAGCCGAGTTGCATCGAGTAACTGACGAGGACGCCGTTGAGTTCGACCGCGAGCTCCGTCGAACCTCCCCCAACGTCGACGATCATGGTGGGCCCGTCGACCACGTCGAGATCGCCGGTGGCGCCCGCGTAGGAGTAGGCCGCCTCCTCGTCACCTCGCAGGATCCTCGCGTCGAAGCCCACGAGGTCGCGCGCGCGCTCGAGGAATGCAGATCCGTTGGCCGCGTCGCGTACCGCGGACGTCGCCACGAGCAGTCCCCTCGACACGTCGGCCTCGTCGCAGGCCGCGCGGTAGAGACGCAACACGTCGAACGTGCGCTCCATCGCTTCGGGCAGCAGCGAACCCGACGCGTCGACGCCTTGGCTCAGTCGCGTGATGTTCATCGCGCGCACGACCTCGTGACCTTCCCCGTCGACGATCAACGTCCTGGTCGAGTTGCTCCCACAGTCGATGGCGACGACGGCGTCACTCACGGACGTCGACAACGATCAGCGCCCCGACGTCGAGCGTGCTGGCGACGACTTCGCCCACGGGATCGTCGGCGTTCACGAGGAAGTTCGCGAGATGCGCGTGCAGGCACTTCACCCCCACGCGCGTGCCACCGACGCCCCCTTCGGGCTGGACGAGATCGGTGCGCACGGTCGCCGCGCGGCGCCGGCGCGCGTACTCGTCGTGGGCGCGCTGTAGGTCGTCGGCGTTCACGAGAAGCTCGAAGCGATGCACGCCCCCGTCGCCTTCGACGCGACTCACGGCGTCGTGTAGCTCTGGGTCGACGAGCCAGTACAGCGTGGGCATGGGTGTTCCGTCACGAAGGTGGGGCTCGTTCTCAATGACGACGGGGCGTCCGTCAACGCGACGCACGACGACCGCGAAGCGACCCGAGAGAGGGCGCCCGAGCAAGGCTTCGACGATCGCGAGGTCGTCGGGTAACGCGTCGCGAAAGGTCAACGCCAGAACTCGAGGGTGCGAACCAGTCGAGAGAGATAGGCGTTGGCGCCCGTGTGCTTCGCGGGCGTCGAGGGTGTCGAGCCGACCGACAGACCTCCGTTCGCGGGTGAGACCAGTGGTTGCAGACCGGGGTCGGCCGAGCTCGGCGAGACTTGACCCGCGGCGTTGCCGGGCAACACTTGGACCAGGCTCTGGCCCGGGGAGACCAACTGGTACTGCTCTCGTGCCAAATCGGTGGCGGCGGCCTTGGTGTCGACGGACTTGGCCTGACTCGTCAGCGCCGACTCTTGTCGTTGCAGAGCCTTGATCTGGGCCGCCGTGGCGTTGATTTGGGTCTGCTGGTGCCACAACGCCGACGCCGGGAACCAACCGACCAGCATCACGACTGCCGTCAAGACGCCAAGGGGGAACATCCAACGGTTACGGCTGTGTACGTCGACGTTCTGTGTTACTGACAATTGCCGCCCCCGACAGAGACTCTGAAACTACCAACCAATCTGGACCGCTCAGTAATTTTTGAATTTTTGATGCTAGGGAGGCATCTTACCTGGTGTCGCGCGCCGAACACGACAGCGCCCAGGTTTCGCCTCGTGCGTTGAGCGTCACGTCCACAACGTCAGTCCTACTCACCATCGGGACCTTCGACGCTAGGTGCGGCTTGGGCCCTTCGCCCCGGACAACGACGCCGAACCGAGGAAACGAGCTTGGTCACCGAGCTGTTCTTCAATCCTCAACAGTTGATTGTATTTCGCAACACGATCGGAACGCGCCGGCGCGCCGGTCTTTATCTGACCCGCGTTCGTCGCCACCGCGACGTCGGCGATCGTCACGTCCTCGGTCTCACCGGAGCGGTGTGAGATCACGACACTGTACCGATTGAGGTCGGCCAAGCGCACGGCGTCCAGCGTCTCGGTCAGTGTGCCGATCTGATTCAACTTCACCAACACCGAGTTCGCGACGCCGCGATCGATTCCCTTCTGCAACAGCGTGGTGTTCGTGACGAAGATGTCGTCACCGACGAGTTGCACCTTCGAGCCGAGTCGGTCGGTGAGTGCGCGCCAGCCGTCCCAGTCCTCTTCCGCCATGCCGTCCTCGAGCGAGACAATGGGATACCGCGAACAGAGGTCCACCCAGTAGTCGACGAGCTCATCACTCGAGAGCACCCGACCTTCGCCGTCTAGGTGGTACGCGCCGTCGCGGAAGAACTCACTCGCCGCGGGGTCCATCGCGATGGCGACGTCGCTGCCCGGAGTGCGACCCGTTGCTTCGATCGCCTCGATGAGCACCTTCACGGCCGACTCGTTGTCGGGCAGATCTGGCGCGAAGCCGCCCTCGTCGCCCACGGCGGTGTGCAGTCCACGCTTTTCGAACACCGCCTTGAGCGCGTGGTAGGTCTCGGTGCCCCACCGAAGGGCCTCGCTGAAGGAAGCGGCGCCCACGGGCATCACCATGAACTCTTGGAAGTCAATGGTGTTCCTCGCGTGCGCGCCGCCGTTGACGACGTTCATCATCGGCACCGGCAAGACGTGGGCGTTGACGCCGCCCAAGTACTGGTAGAGGGGCAGATCACTCTCGATGGCGGCGGCCTTGGCGTTGGCGAGGGACACCGCGAGGATCGCGTTCGCGCCCAAGCGGGCCTTGTTGGGCGTGCCGTCGAGGTCGATCATGGCGAAGTCGATGGCGCGCTGATCTTCGGCTTCGTAGCCCTCGAGGGCGTCGTTGATGTCATCGTTGACGAAGTTGACGGCCGTCTGGACGCCCTTGCCACCCCAGAGGGGTCCTCCGTCACGCAGTTCGACGGCCTCGTTGATGCCCGTGGACGCGCCCGAGGGCGACACCGCGCGACCGATCGCGCCCGATTCCAGGTGGACCTCTGCTTCGACGGTCGGATTACCCCTCGAATCGAGAACCTGGCGGCCCAGGACCACTTCAATCGCGCTCATGACGTCTCCTCATTTCGACCCAACGTTACTCGGCGACTTTTAGTCCGACGAACGCTCGACCTTACGAATGGTGTCGCGAAGTCTCCCCGCGCGCTCGCGAAGCACTCCCTCGAGATCGACCCCCGCGAACCGCGCGGCCGCGACGAGCGCACTGATCGCGTCGCCCCACGAGTCGTCGACGTTCGACGACGACTGCGCGTCGAGCACGGAATCGCCGTCGAGCTCGAGCGCGTTCATCGCTCGCAGCGCTCGCTCGCGCGAGGACTCGCCGGACTCGACGGCCTCGTCGACGAGGGCCGCCTTTCGCAGGAGTTTGGAGTAGAGCGTGAGCGCGGGGAGTTGCCACGCGATGCCGTCGGTGACGCTCTCACGTCCCTTTTCCTTCTGCTTGAGGACCTCCCAGCGCGACGCGACGTCGTTCGAATCGGTGACCGTGACGTCGCCAAAGACGTGCGGGTGACGTCCAATGAGTTTGTCGCGAACGTTGTCGGCGATGGTGGCGAAGTTGAAGTGGCCCTCCTCGTCGCCCAACTCGGCGTGAAAGACGATTTGGAAGAGCAGGTCGCCCAACTCCTCTTCGACGTGGTCGATCGCTCGTTCGTCGCCCCGTCCCTCGGCCGTCACGCGCACGAACGTCTCGAGGGCGTCAATGGTCTCGTAAGCCTCTTCGAGGAGGTGTCGGGTCAGCGAGGCGTGGGTCTGCTCTTGATCCCAGGGACACTCGGCGCGCAGACGTTTCATTAAGTCGACGAGGTCACCCATGGCCTCGCCGGCGTCGCGAAACCCTTCGACCCACAGCGACGTCAAATGATCGGCGCGGTCGAACGACGCCAACGCCGACGCGCGAAGGGTGACGACCTCCTCGTCGTCGATCCCGAGGTGATGCAAGACGAGAACCTCACTCGTCGCCGGGAGTCGGTCGGCGACGCTCGCGAGCACGTAGGGCGCGTGGGTCTGGAGGATCAAGAGAGGTCCGGGACCGCGAAAGTCCTGCGTCGAACCCAGGGCGTCCACGACGCGTAGCCCCACGCTCATGGGATCGCGCCCGAGCACGGCGCACGCCACGTCGATGACCGAGACGGCGGGCTCGGTGATGGTCGTCACCTCATCACGTTCGCGCAAGAGCTCTACGGTTCGCTCGGCCACCGTCGGCGAACCGGGAACGGCGTAGACGACTTCGTTGGTCACCGAGCTCGCCGCCAGCGCCACGAGATCGTCGACGATGGCTTCGTAGAGCTGCTCAAAGGACGACGCTTCTTCGTAGAACCCGTCGTAACTCGTGAGGTCGCCGAAGTGCGCGGCGCTGGGATGCTCACGAGTGCGCAGCCGCACCACGGGCGCCGAGCGCAAGAGTGACTCGGTGCGACGCGTGACGTGCTCGAGTGTGCCGGGGCCGAGTCCTACGACGCGTACGACGGGCTTCACTTATACGTGGCGGCGGTGGTGCTGAGCTTCTTCGATCCCGTCACGTCGCTCGCCGCGGGCGTGGCCGAGGCGAAGACGGTGGGGCCCGTCGTGTTGAGCCCCCACCGACCAAAGGCGGGATCGACGTGCACCGCGGCGGCGTGGAGCAGATCGTTCTTGATCTTGTTCGCCGAGGAAGCGTTGAGGCTCTGCAGATCGGCGAGCACCGTCGCGGCGGCGGCGCTGAAGGGGGTCGTCGTGCGCTTCGTCGCGGCGACGTAGAGCGCGAAGGTCTGGCCGTTGTTCGAGATGTAGTTGGGGGTCGTGGCGAACGTGTTGAGCGGCAACGACGTCACGTCGGCGCGCACGCTCGCGTACGAGGTCGACGACGGCGAGAAGCAGCCGACCGCGCCGCCCTTGGCGGCCGAGGTCGGGTCTTGGGAGTACTTCCTCACGAGCGTCGCCACGTTAAGTCCCGCCGCCTCACCCTGCGCGAACGCGGTGACCGAACTGGGCAGGACCAGAGCCACCGAGACGCACAACGTGTCGTAGTCCGAGGTGTGCTGCGCGTAGTAGCTCTCCATCGACGCCGTCGTCAGGGGAATCGTCGTTTTGATCTTCTTCACCAAGTAGAGCGAGTCCGCCTGGGCCAGGATCTCGGCCGTTCGCATCTCGCTGGGCATGGCCGCGACGGCTTGCGTCGCCGTACCCGGGCAGTTGATCGAATTCGCGCTGGCCTGGGCGGTCATCTCACCGACCAACGACGACTCCGCGAGAGCCAGGTCGTGGGCGCTCGGGCGGTACTTCAGTGTCGTAGCGACGTACTGATGGATCGCGAGACCTTCGACGCGTAGATTGGCCCACGCCGCGGCGCCGGAGGCTTTGATGGAGTAGCCCCCCGCGCCCGGTGCGTAGCTCGTGGGGCTGAGCGCGGTGACGAAGCACTGCAACGTGTTGTTGTGAGAGATCGCGCTGAGTTCGGTCTCGAAAGTATTCGCCGACAACGTCTGGCTGTTCACGACGATGCCCGAGGTAGAACCACTGACGCCGTAGAGCGCGGCCCCCAGTAGAGCGAAAACGAACAGGGCTACGAGGCGACGCACCTAGTCATGCTACCGAATCGACCTTCGAGGCAAAACCGAAGCCTCCCGCCAGTTTGCGCCGTTGCGGAGTGAAACTCTCGTCTCGCGCTCACAACACGCGGTACCGAGCGTACGTCATCAAGCGCTCGCTCTCTCTCTCGCGGCGACAACTGCCGAGGATGGCGCCAGCACGGACGCCGCGATCAGAAACTCACCCAAGACCAGTGGCATGACGAGCCGTGGGGCCTCACCCCAGATTCCCCAGACCAGGCACACGACGAGGTAGGGCAACGAGAGCAGCCAGAGAAGGCGACATCGCGCGACGACGTCCGCTCGATCGAACGTGACGCTCACCACCCAGCGAATGACGATCGCCATGAGCACCGCCGTCACCACGCCCACCAAGCCCGCCACGCTCCAGTGGCCACTCGTCGAGACGTGCTGGACGAAATGCGGGCGACGACCGCGCGGCAACGTCGCGATCTTCAGCGCGACGTACGTCGAGACTCCCACCATCGCAACGACGAGAGTGGACTTGGTCCGCGCCAGCGCCTCGAGCGTGCCTTTAAGAAGTTGCCCGCGAAGTCCGGGACCGTTCTCGAGGGGGCCCGGGGCCGCGACGGCGAGCATTGGAACCACCACGAGTGCTGACTCTCTCGTGGCAACGGCCAGCACCATCAACACCACACCACACCACGAACGTCCCGACGAGATCGCCATGAAGACGGCGATGATCAGCGCGTAACTGAGAAAGTCGTACGGCGTGACCACGACGCCCGAGGCGGCCATGACGGCGATGATGAGAAGATAGGCAAACCTCAAGCGGGGATCCTCCCGGGCGCTGAATCGGTAGAGAAGGATCGACGCCACCATGAAGGCGATCCCGTTGGTGAGCACCCACCCGGCGAGAAGGCCCGATTCATGGCGGTACCCGAAGAGCGCCGCGAACTTGTTGGCGGCGTTCGAGAGTCCAATCACGCTCTCTCTTCCCAAAACTCTCGACGCGTAGACCCCGTCAAAGTACTGACGAATCGAACCGCGTGCGCTCAGTCGTTGGCCGTAGTGTTCGAGCAACGACGTGAGACAGAGGACGGGAACGCCGATCGCAAGTATCGCGTCGTCGAACCCTGACCTCGATTTGTTGGTCATCGCGCCGTTTCAGAGCACGTATCGACGGACGCGCGCGGGTCGCGGTTGCGGTCGGGTTAACCGAGAGAGCCTCGTCACCACCGCCAATGATCGGGCGCGAGAACTCGGCTCTACTGATTGACGCCACTTCATCCGGCCGCCATCTTGAGTTGGTCTATTCCGTCAGCGACGATCCGCATCTTCGCGTCGGTGATGACGCCCGACTGAACGAGCGACTTCGGATCGATGGATCCGGCGTTCGCTTGACGTTGGACAGCGTCGGCCGCTGACTGCGTTATCGTGCCGTTTTGGACCAGCCGGGCTAGGAGTTGCGCGACCGACGCCATGAGCGCGTTCGGGGCGCTCGCGACGGTTGGTGGTGGTGCCGACGGTGCCGGATTGCCCTGCGCAAAACTTACGACACCGGCCGTCACAATCGCCGAGGCGACGGCTGCTCCCACGGTGATCGCCAGCCGGCCGTGCTTCATCTTCAGTTCCATGCTTGCCATCCCTCTACTCGTGGCGAGAAACGCCTCGCCGGCCAAGTTTGGAGAGTGGAACTGAAGTACTACTGAATTCATCGGCATCTTCAGCAACCTTTCAGCAACATGGGTCATACTCTTCGAGTGTCCGAGGAACGTGTCCGCGTCGTCATCGTGGAGGACGAACCGACCTTGCGTGAAGCGCTCGAGGAGACCCTTCGCTCGGAGGGTTTCGCCGTGGCCGGCTTCGCGGACTACGAAGACCCAGCCCTCGTCCTCGCCTTCTCACCCGATATTGCGTTGCTGGACGTCTTGCTTCCAAGTGGAGACGGCTTTGACCTCGCTCGAGCGCTCCGAGCACGACGCGAAATCCCGGTGCTCTTTCTCACCGCGCGTGACGCGCTTGAGGACCGATTAGCGGGCTTTGCCACGGGCGCCGACGACTACTTGATCAAGCCATTCGCCATGGAGGAACTGCTCGCACGGCTGCGGGTGGTACTTCGCCGGATCGGCCGACTTAGTGCGCCTCTCGAAGCTGGCGACATCATCGTGGACGAAGTGAACGGCCTGGCAACGAGGAAACGGTGCGACCTGTCCCTCACCGCCACCGAGATGCACCTACTCGCCTACTTCATGCGTCATCGAGGCGCACTGTTGTCGAAGGTACAGCTCCTCTCGCAGGTGTGGGGCTACGACGCCTACGACGAGAATCTCGTCGAAGTGCACGTCAGCGCCCTGCGGCGGAAGTTAGAGCTGCGAGGCCCTCGGGTGATCGACACGGTACGAAATATGGGCTATCGATTCGTCGCTCGATGAAGACGGGATCTCTTCGGACCAGGGTCATGGTGGTCACCCTGGGACTTCTTATTCTCGTACTCGCGCTCTCTACGTCGATCGTCACCGTGAGCTACCGATCGAACCTGCAGTCTGAACAACGCCTTCATCTCGTCGCGGCGGCGGAGACGGTCTATCGATCGGGCAACACGAAGGCCGCCTCGGCCTTTTCGAAGGGGCTCGCGCTAGAGGGAATCGCCACGCAATTCTCGACGTGGCCCTCGAAGTCGTCGAAGTCGAACGCCAAACTCCCGCGGGCCGTGAAATCTGGGGTGTTCTACAGCTCGACGAAGAGAGACCTCGACGCGATGGTGGTCTTGGCCAACGGGCAAGAAGTACTCTTCACGGCGAGTCAAGCGCGGACGAATCTGACGATCTCGCGACTGTTGTGGTTGGAGATCTTGATAAGCCTCGGATGTGTCGTACTGGCCGCCCTTCTCATCAACTGGATCACGAAAGTCGCCCTGCGTCCTCTGCAACAGGTCGTCACGACCTCCGCGCTCATCGCCGCGGGTGATTCCTCGTTACGACTCAATCCAAGCCGGACGGACACCGAGTTGGGAGAGATGGCGGCGACGTTCGATCAGATGGTCGACGCCCTCGAAGACGCGGTGACCGACGCCCGAAGAGCCGAGTCGTCGACGAGACAGTTTCTCGCCGACGCGTCGCACGAACTGCGCACGCCGGTTGCGGTGATTCAAGCCAACGTCGAGAACATGCTGCGCGATCAGCCGGAGCGACCAGAGCGTGACAAGAAGGAAGTCGAAGTAGCGGCTGCGGCGTCACGGCTCGGCCGACTGATCGACGATCTCTTGAACATCGCCCGGCTCGAAGGTGAGACCGGCGTTCCTCTCGAAGACTTCGACCTCGGTGCCATTGCCGCGAGCGTTATCGAAGACGAGCGCGCTCGCGCCGGCGCGATCTCGATCTCCCTCACGAAGGAGGCGTCACTCGTCCTCGGCGACGTCTCGGCGATCTCGCGCGTCATCCGCAATCTCCTCGATAACGCGATCTCGGTGACGACGCCGACGGGATCCGTTCAAGTCAGCGTCCAGGCCATCGAGAGCGACGTAGAGCTTCGCGTGATCGATGACGGTCCGGGCATCTCCGGCGCGGACCGTGAGCGAATCTTCGAACGGTTCGTTCGCTTGTGCGACCGAGAAGCCGTAGGGACTGGTCTAGGCCTCGCCATCGCTCGTCAGATCGCTCGCCAACAAGGTGGCGACTTGACCTGTGAGGATACGTCGAGAGGCGCGAGCTTTCTCCTGCGTCTCCCCGCACGACACCCGTGACCCGGCGCGGCACCGTGTTCGCTCGACGGGGCTTAGGACGCGTCGGTCGGTGCGTGCAGTTGCCCGAGGAGGGCGAGGATCGCGCTCGGCGTCGTCGCGCTCGGCGAGAGCTCCAGACGAAGCTCCTTGGTTGACTCGTTGAACGCACTCGATCCGTACTTACGCCGCAAGCGAAGTTGCTGTGAGAGCGCCAAGGTCAGCGGACCCATCTTCAGTACAGGCTTCGATCGAACGCCCACGCGCGCCGGCAGGACGACCACCGACGTGACCGTGAAGTCGAGACATGCGAGACGCAGGCGTGCCAGGTCCAAGAGCCCGACCGTCGGTGGAGGTAGCGCGCCGTAGCGGTCGATCCACTCGTTTCGAAGGTCCTCGAGTTCCTCGGTGGAGGTGACGCCCGCGAGGCGGCGGTAGGCCTCGAGTCGGGCGTCGTCGGCCTCGACGTACTCCTTGGGCAGGTGCGCGTCGCCGGGGACGTCGAGGTTGATGGGAATGACGTCAGGCACGTGAAAGCCCTTCGCGTCGGCCACGGCTTCGGCGACCAGCTGCACGTAGAGGTCGTAACCCACGGCGGCGACCGGACCAGATTGATCGTGGCCGAGGAGGTTGCCCGCGCCTCGAATCTCAAGGTCACGCATGGCGATCTTGAAGCCGCTACCGAGCGCGGTGTTGTCACCGATGGTGCGCAGTCGCTCGTAGGCGGTCTCCGAGAGCACTTGGTCCGCCGGATGAAAGAGGTAGGCGTACGCGCGCTGGCCGCTGCGCCCAACCCGTCCGCGAAGCTGGTGCAGCTGGCCGAGGCCGAGCCGCTCGGCGCGGTCCACGATCAAGGTGTTCACGGACGGCAAGTCGATGCCCGACTCAACGATGGTCGTACAGACCAGCACGTCGAAGCGTCGTTCCCAGAAGTCGATCATCACGCGTTCGAGCGTGCCTTCGTCCATCTGTCCGTGGGCGACGGCGATCCTCGCGTCGGGGACCAGTTGACCGAGACGCCGGGCCGTCTGGTCGATGTCGCTGACGCGATTGTGCACGAAGAAGACCTGACCTTCGCGCAGGAGCTCTCGGCGAATGGCTTCGACGACGGCCGGTTCGTTGAACTCGCCGACGTGGGTGAGGATCGGTCGGCGATCGGCCGGTGGCGTCGTGATCATGGAGAGATCGCGAATGCCCGCGAAGGCCATCTCGAGCGTGCGCGGAATCGGACTCGCGCTCAAGGTCAACACGTCGACGCCCACCGAGCGTGTCTTGATGGACTCCTTGTGCTGGACGCCGAAGCGCTGCTCCTCGTCGACGACCAAGAGCCCCAGCTGCTTGAAGGAGACCGTGTCGCTCAGCAGTCGGTGCGTGCCAATCACGACGTCGATCGTCCCCTCGCCGAGCCCGAGCAGCGTGGCCTTCGTCTCTCGCTCGTCGACGAAACGGCTCAGCAGTGCGACCTTCAGGGGAAAGCCGGCGAAGCGTTCGCTGAAGGTGGCGAAGTGCTGACTCGCGAGCAACGTTGTCGGCACGAGAATCGCCGCCTGCTTATTGTCCTGCACCGCCTTGAAGACGGCGCGCAGCGCCACCTCGGTCTTGCCAAAGCCCACGTCCGCGCAGACGAGTCGGTCCATGGGTCGCGGTGACTCCATGTCGGACTTCACGTCGAGAATGGCCTGGGCCTGATCGGCGGTGAGGGTGAAGGGGAAGAGCTCTTCCATCTCGCGCTGCCAGGCCGTGTCCTGAGAGAAGGTGTGACCTTCGGCCACGCTTCGTAGACGGTAGAGGTCGACCAACTCTTGGGCGACGAGAAACGCCGCGGCCCTCGCCTTCGCTCTCGTCTTTTGCCACTCGGCGCCACCCATGCGCGACAGCGCGGGACTGTCACCACCGGTGTAGGGGGTGAGCGCGTCGATCTGTTCGGTGGGCCAGTAGCTGCGCCCGTCCTTGAATTCGAGGATCAGGTAGTCGCGCGTGACGCCGTTGATCGCCCTCGTCGTCGTGCCCGAGAAGCGAGCCACGCCGTGTTGGCGGTGTACCACGTAGCTGCCCACCGAGAGATCGTCGAAGAACCCGTCGACGTTGCGCGCCCTCGTTCTCGCGACGCGTCGCTGGCTTCGGCGCCCCGTGAGGTCACTCTCGCTCCAGACGACCACCTCGGGATCGTCGAGGGAGAACCCCGAGGGCAGCGAACTCTCCAGCACGCTGAGGCGCGCTTCGAGGACGTGACGCGGATCGGTCGTGACGTCGAGACCTTCCCCACGCAGCTGATCAGCCATGCGTTCGATCGCGGCGGGCGTCGAGGTCAGGACCACGCCACGACGGGCCTTCGACCAACCGCGCACGTGCGCGGCGATGCGCGCGGCGTCGCCCTGGATGACGGGGGGCGAGGTGAGTTGACCGGTCGCGCCGAGCGACGTCGCGCTCGTCTCCAGCGCGACGTCAACGCGTCCTTCGAGGACCTGGTTGAAGTCGAGGTGCAGCAGCGGCACGGTCCCACTCGCGCGCCACGTGGCCGCGACGACGTCGGTCAATTCGCGCTCTTCGCCCAACAACTCGACGAGTCGCGAGCGAACGCGGTCGGGTTCGACCACGAGGACGCGCGCGCCGTCAACCTCGTCGAGCAAGGTGCGTGCCTCGGTGACGAAGAGGCCCATCCAACCTTCCATGCCGTCGAAGAGCTGACCGGTGGCCAGACGATCGAACGTCGCGCGGGCCCACACTTCCTTCGCCGAGAGTTCCTCGGCTCGTCGACGCGTCACGTCGCCGGGCATCCACTCACGCGCCGGGGCGATGACGGCTTCGTCGAGGTCGTGGGTCGAGCGCTGGGTGGCGATGTCAAAGACCGTCAGGCGTTCGACCTCGTCGCCGAAGAAGTCGAGACGCACCGGTTCATCGTTCTGCGCGGGCCAGACGTCGACGATTCCACCGCGCACCGCGATCTCCGCACGGTGCTCGACGAGACGCTCGCGTCGATACCCCATCGCGACCAGACCGGCCACGAACACGTCGCGATTGATCTCGCTCCCCCGAGAGAAGACGTAGGGCGGGTGCAGCGGCTCGGGCGAGAGGACCTGAGCGATCGAGCGTGCTGACGAGACGACGACGCGTGGTCCTCTCCCCTGTCGGATCTGCCATCGCAGCAGCGCGCGCATGGCCATGACCTGGCTGTCGGGGCTGACTCGTTCGAGGGGGTGCGTGTCCCAGCCGGGCCAGAGCGCGACGTCACGCTCGCCGAGCCACGCGACCAGCGCGTCACGAACGTGCTCGGCGTCACTGGAGGTGGCCGTGACGGCCACGATGAAGGGAGTGTCGAGCGAGAGAGCGGCGATCGCGAGGGGCGTCGCGTAACTCGACGGCACGAACGAACCGGATGAAACGGACGCACGGATAGCGGGACTGACGAGTTCGAGCACGCGCCGCAGTCCGCTCAGGTCACTCACGATCCGTTCACGCGACGCTGGGCCTCTTCGAAGTCGTAGTCCAAGATCGATTCAATCGCGTCGGCGGCGCGCGCGACGTCGGCGTCCCTCGTTTCGCGGCCCTTTCCCGTCGGCCGGCGCAGGACGTAGTCGGCGCCCTGTTCCTTCGTGGGTGGCTTACCAATACCCACTCGAAGCCGGGCGAAGTCCTGCGTGCCGAGGGTCTGGGCAATCGAGCGCAGTCCGTTGTGGCCGGCCAGTCCCCCGCCGAACTTCAACTGCAGACGTCCCGGTTCCAGGTCGAGCTCGTCGTGCACGACGACGAGTTGACGAAGATCGTCGATCGACGTGCGTCGCAGCATGGGCGGCAGGGCGGCTCCCGATTCGTTCATGAACGTCGTGGGTACCGCCAGGGTGACGGGGCCGCGTGGCGTGGGCAACGTCACGCTCAACGCGCGCTGACGGCGTTCGAGCGTTAGTTTGGCGCCTCGGCGTTGCACCGCGAGACGAAGCGCGTCGCCGCCGACGTTGTGGCGCGACCCCTCGTACTGCGCGCCAGGATTGGCGAGGCCCACAATGAGCAGGGTGCTCTTCTGTCCTCTTCGATCGTTCTCACGAGCGCGTCGCAGCGCCACGACTTACTCCGCAGGAGCTTCGTCGACGGTCACGACCGCTTTGGCGGCGCGTCCGGCGTGGGTTGCCACGACCGACACCGTCAAGTCGCCGGCGGCCTCGACGCCCGAAGGCAGCACGAGGTCACCCACGCGAATCGCCGAACCCACGCTGAGAGCCGAGATGTCCACCTCGATGAAGTTGGGGATCTGGTCGGGTCGGGTTCGGACCTCGATGCTGAACATCTGCTGGTCGACCTCCCAGTCGGCGTGGCGCACTTCCACGGCGTCGCCAATGAGGTGCAGCGGCACTTCAGCCACCACCGCCTGATTGGGGTCGACGACCTGAAAGTCGACGTGCGAGACGGTCCCCTTCACCGGGTGGCGCTGGATCTCGCGCGCCATGACGGTGTACTTCGTACCGTCGGCGTCGAGCGTGATCAAGGAGTTGAGACCCTGCTCACCCGAGACGGCGCTGCGAAAGTCCTTGGCGTTCACCGACACCGGCAGGGCCTCGACGCCTTCACCGTAGAGGACGCCCGGAATCGAGCCCGCGTGGCGCAGACGCCGCGAGTTCGCTGAACCGTGGGCGCGGCTCGTTGACGCGTGCAACGTGACCTGTGACATGAGTACTCCTCTTAAGAGATGACTGGCGGCCCAGGGGCAACGCACAGGAGAGCAAGTCTAGCCCGAGAATGCCGGGATCTTCCAAGGCTCTCACCCCGCGAAGGGCCGTCGGTCCCTCTCGGGCGTCGCCGGAGCGTCGTTGGAGTCGGGTCGGCGCCTTCGATCGCCGGGCGGACTCGGCCCGCCCACTGGCCCTAGAGCAGGTTCTCGCCGCCAAAGATGTCCGAGACCGACGCGTCGTCGAAGATGGCCGAGATGGCGTTGGCGATGATGGGCGCGATGGAGAGGATCTCCAGCTTCTCGAAGCGCTTTTCGGGCCCGAGCGGCAGCGTGTCGGTCACGATGACCCGGCTGATGGGAGCGTTGAAGAGACGATCAACGGCCGGTGGCGAGAAGACCGCGTGCGTCGCCATCACCCAGATCTCGTTGGCGCCGTGGGCTTTCAAGAGATCGCAGGCCGCCACGATGGTGCCCGCGGTGTCGATCATGTCGTCGATCAACACGCAGTGTCGTCCGTCCACTTCACCCACGATATGACGCGCGACGGCGACGTTGGCGACACCGTGGGGCCGCGTCTTGTGCACGAGCGCGAGGTCACAACCGAGGTGCTGGGCGTAACGCTCGGCGACCTTCACCCGACCGGCGTCGGGGGCGACCACGACGAGTTCACGGGGATTGGCGTGGTCCTTCAGGTAGTCCTCGAGCACGGGAGCCGCGACCAAGTGGTCGACGGGAATGTTGAAGAATCCTTGAATTTGGCCGGAGTGGAAGTCCACGGAGAGGACTCGACTCGCGCCAGCCGTTTGGAGCATGTCAGCCACGAGTTTCGCGGTAATGGGTTCACGACCGGCGGTTTTGCGATCCTGGCGCGCGTAGCCGTAGTTCGGTATCACCGCGGTGATGCTCTTCGCCGACGCGCGCTTGGCGGCGTCGATCATGATGAGCTGTTCCATGAGCGAGTCGTTGACCGGTGAACCGTGCGTTTGCACAATGAACACGTGCGCGCCGCGAATCGACTCGTCGAAGCGACAGTGGATCTCGCCGTCGGCGAATTCGCGCAAGTTCGCCTCAGTCAGTTGGACGCCAAGCTTGTCGGCGACGTCGGCCGCGAGCGCCGGGTGAGAGCGTCCCGTCACGATGACGAGACGACGCTTGGCGAGGGACTCCACGGCGCCAGCGTACAGGTGAACGGAGGTCGCTAGTGAGAACGCTGCGTTAAGGGCGTCACGCTCTCGGCCGCCTCGACGTCGGCGCCGGGACCCAGAACGACGAAGGACGCCACGCGAGCGTCCGCCCCGACACGAACGCGTGTCGCCTCGACCATCCCGACGTAGGCATTTTCGCCCACGGTGACGTCACTCAAGATGGCGTGCGGTCCGATCTGGGCGCCGCGCGCGATCACGCAGTGACCCTTCAGGATCGTTCCCGGTAGGAGAGAAACCTCGGCCGCGAGCTCGACGTCGGCGTCGACGTAGGTGACCTCGGGATCCCACATCGTCACCCCCCGAGACAACCACTGATCGTTGATCCGACGGCGGAGTACCGCCTCGGCGCGGGCGAGCTGGAGACGGTCGTTGACGCCCGACGCCTCGCTCGGGTCGTCGAGCATCAACGACAGGGTCCGGTGTCCCGTTTCGTGCAGTACCGACACCAAATCGGTGAGGTAGTACTCGTTTTGGACGTTGCGCCGTCCCACGCGTCGCAGTGCCGGCCCGAGCAGGCTCTCGCGTACGACCATGATCGACGTGTTCACGTCGTTGATGGCCCGTTCGTCGACGGTGGCGTCGCGCTCCTCGACGATGCGCTCCAGGGTTCCGTCCTTGGCCCGAATCAGTCGGCCGTACCCGGTCGGATCGTCCACGCGCGCGCCTAAAACCGTCAACGCCGCGTTGCGCTCGCGATGCACCGCGAGCAGGTGGGCCACGGTCGAGCGTCGAAGCAGCGGAGTGTCGCCCGGCAGGATCAAGACGTCGCCGTCGCTATCGCCGATGGCGTCGTCAATCGTCGACAGCGCCACCCGTACGGCGTGGCCGGTGCCGAGCTGTTCGTCCTGCTCGACGAAGGTCAAGGGGACGTCGCGGCGCGAAAGTTCGCCGAGTTCCTTCTGCACCCAGGTCGCGTGATGGCCAACGACGACGATGGTCGCGCGAACGTCCTCCTGGAACGCTGCGTCGAGGACGTAGCGCACCATTGCCCTTCCGCAGAGTTGGTGCAAAGGCTTGGGCCGAGACGATCGCATCCGTGTTCCCTCACCGGCGGCGAGCACCACGACGCACGTAGGACGAATCACTCTTCCATCTCTAGCATCAGTCTTCTACGATCCATAGCGTGGCCATGTTTTCTTACGATGAATTTTCTCTGTTCCACGAGAACGTGAGCGAGTGGGCACTGGACGTTCAAGTTCCCCACGTTCAACGTTTCTTCGTCGCGGTCGACGGACTTCGACAACTCAGTGGACTGCGCTGGGGCGAGGGCGAACCCGAGATGGTCCTCGTCCACGGTGGCGCACAGAACGCCCACACCTTCGACACCGTGGCGCTCGCGCTCGGAAGGCCCTTGCTCGCCCTGGATCTGCCCGGACACGGACACTCCGACGCGTCGCCCTACCCGGCCTCGGCGATCGCGAGTCACGCGATCGACCTCGAGCGCGCGCTCGATCAACTCACGAAGGTCGCCATGCCACTCGTGGGCATGTCACTCGGTGGCCTCTGTTCCATCATCGTCGCCACCGAACGGCCCGACCTCGTTCGTGCCCTCGTACTTATCGACATCACGCCGGGCGTCAACGCGAACAAGGCGCGACACATCACCGACTTCGTGAATGGTCCAAAGACTTTCGACAACTTCGACGAGCTCCTCGCGCGCACGATAGAACACAACCCCACGAGGTCGGTCTCGTCGCTGCGACGAGGCATCTTGCACAACGCGCTCCAACGCTCCGACGGCACGTGGGTCTGGCGACACCAACAACACCCTCAGTCCGAACTCGCGGCGCCCGACGCCGGTGACCTCTGGGAGAGGCTCGGCGCGCTCACGGTACCCGTCACGCTCGCACGGGGAATGGCTCGCGGCTCGGTCGTTGACGACGACGACGAGGCCGAGCTCCTCCGTCGGGTGCCCGAGGCGACGATTCTTCACGTCGAGAACGCCGGACACTCCATCCAGGGCGACCAGCCCGTCGAGCTCGCGAAAATCCTCGCGCGCGTCGGCTTTTAGACCAACTTGGCTGGCGGGGGAGGGCTCGAACCTCCAACCTACGGATTCAAAGTCCGTCGTTCTGCCAATTGAACTACCCGCCATCGCCGATACTGTGGCAATCTTCAGAGATTCTTAGAGTATGTCTGAGGATGCTTAACACCAATCAGCAACACTAGAGCCTGACCACCAACCCAAGAAAGTCGCGCCGTGACTACCGCTCCTACTCCCAACTCCTACGTGGCCATCGTCGACGACGACTCCGCCATTCGCTCGGCCCTCGGTCGCGCGTTGCGTATGGAGAACTACGACGTCGAACTCTTCGAAGACGGCACCAGCGCGCTCAAGTCCATCCAACTTCGTGCGCCCGACGCCATCGTGCTCGACCTGCAGCTTCCCGACATCGACGGTCTCGAGATCTGCCGGCGCATCCGCCGCTCGGGCGACACGACCCCTATCTTGATGTTGACCGCCCGCAACGCGGTGAACGACCGGGTCGAGGGTCTCGACGTCGGGGCCGACGACTACCTCGTGAAGCCCTTCGACTTGGCGGAGTTGCTGGCGCGACTGCGCGCGTTGTTGCGACGCCACAACGTCGCCGACGTCGACGGCACGGTGCTTCGCTTCGAGGACCTCACGCTCAATCCTCAGACGCGTGAAGTGCATCGCGGCGCTCGGCTGGTCGAACTCACCAAGATCGAATTCGACTTGCTGGAGCTTTTCTTGCACCACCCTCGTCAGGTGCTCACGCGCGATCAGATACTGGATCTGGTGTGGGGTTACAACTTCGACTCGGGAACGAACTCGTTGGCCGTCTACATTGGCTACCTCCGACGCAAACTCGAAGAAGACGACAAAGCGCGACTTATCCAAACGGTGCGCGGAGTGGGCTACGCGCTTCGAACGTCGTGACGTTTCGCGTACGCGTCATCACCGCGACGGTGGCCGCCGCCGCGATCGCGGTGATCCTCGCGAGTTTTGCGTCCTTTCTGGTGGCGCGTAGCGCCATCTTGCACTCTGTGGACGTCTCGCTGCTCCAGGCGGCGCAACAGCCACGGAGCGTGAGCGAGGAAAACCGGGTCACCGGTTCGTACTCCGAGATTGTGCTGCCCAGTGGCACTACGCTGCCCACGTCCATCGTGCCCGTTGACGCCACGATCCTGGGTATCGCGAAGGGCAAGGGCGCGCAAGTCATTCGCACCGTGTCCATCAATGGTCAGAGCTACCGCCAGCTGATCGAACCACTGCCCAAGAACTCTCTCGTCAACTGCCAGACGAGCCCGACGGGCGTCTGCCAGATTTCGACGACCTCGGCGCAGCTCTACATGGTCAACATCACGGGCCAGATCACCGAACTCACGCAACTGGTCACGACACTGATGCTCGTCGCGGCCGGTGGTCTGCTCTTGGCCTTGGGCCTCGGTTTGTTCCTCGCGCGCCAAGCGTTGCACCCGCTCGAAAAGGTCACCAACGAGATCGAGACGGTCGCCATGACCAACGACCTGCAGTACCGACTTGCGGAAGGTGACGCCGACGAACTGGGACGACTTCGACGAGTCTTCAACCGACTCCTACGATCGGTTGAGAGTAGTCAAACCTTGCAACGCCAACTCGTCCTCGACGCGAGCCACGAACTGAGAACGCCGCTGACGTCGCTGCGCACCAACGCCCAGGTACTCTCGCGCGCTCTCGAACTCACTCCCGAAGAGCTGCACCAGATCACCGACGACATGGTCACCCAGGTCGACGAACTCGCCGCGCTCGTCACCGACCTCGGTGAGCTCGCGCGCGGCGAGAAGTCCGAGGGCGATCTTGAGACACTGCGACTCGACGACTGTGTTGACGAATGCGTCGAAACCGCGAGAACCTACGCCCGAATCCGCGACATCACGATGGACGTCGAGATGGAGACGTCGTTCGTGCGAGCCCGACACGACCGCCTCAATCGCGCAATCTCGAATCTTTTGACCAACGCCGTCAAGTTCACGCCCACGGGCGGACAGATCATGGTGCGGTCCTCGCACGGCACCATCACCGTGTCCGACAGCGGGACGGGCATCAGTGACGAAGATCGTCAGTTCGTCTTCGACCGCTTTTGGCGGGCGCCGTCTGCTCGGTCTCTCCCGGGATCGGGACTCGGACTCTCTATCGTCGCTCAGGTGGTCGAAGAGATCGGCGGCACCGTCGCTGTCGATCGCGATCCCAGTCTCGGCGGTGCTCGCTTTACTATCACGGTGCCCGAAGCAGACGAAACGTAGTCGAAAACTAGTTTTGTCAATCTTCTTAGAGCCCCGAAGTCACGTCTTAAGATTGACCCACAAGACTGGACGTAAGGAAACCTTATGACCCCCGTCACCCGCACCCCCCAGCAACGCGATCGCCGATTCGCGCGAGTCCGACGACTCACCCAGGCCCTCCTGCTCGGCTCCGGCGTCATCTCAGGTGTCACCGTGATGTACCTAGCCGGTTCGGCGAAGCCCGTCGTCTCGACACCCCCGCCCACCACCGTCCCGTCGACCACGCCGCCCCCCACGACGACCACGCAGGCCGGGAGTTCCTCGGTTTCCACCACGACGAAACCCGATACGACGACGAGCACTCGGACAACCGTGCCGACGACCATTCCGACTACCGTGCCGACGACCACTCCGACTACCGTGCCGGTCACGACCACGACGGTGTGTACGACCTCACCGTCTGGTCAAGTGATCTGCTCGTAGAGGCGCGATGAACTTCCAGATCTGGGGGCTCAGCGGAACGCTCGTCACCGAACATGAGCGCCAGTTAAACTTCGCCCAGGAACGTCTACGACACTGGCTCAACGAGTTCGATCACGCGTGCAATCGGTTCAAGGAAGATTCGGAGATCTCACGAGTGAACGCCCGCGCCGGTGAGACCGTAGCGATTGGTGCCACGCTTGAACTCGCCCTTAGCGCCGCCCTCGTCGCGCGTGAAGCGACCCAGGGACTCTGCGACCCCAGCGTGCTGCCCGCCCTCTTGGCACTGGGTTACGACGTCGACTACGACGAACTCAAGGGTCGCGACGACATCTCCCTCGCCGATCCCGTGAAGGGCACCGGCGCTAGCGCCTTTGACCTCGATCGACGAGAACACACGGTGACGCTCGCTTCCGGCTGTCAACTGGATCTCGGCGCGAGCGCCAAGGCGCTCGTGGCCGACTTGGTCGCGAACGACGTGATGGCGACGGGCGGCGTCGTCGTTGAGGTCGGCGGCGACGTAGCGGTTCGCGGTCGAGGACCTCAGGGGCTCTGGGCCATTGGCCTTAGTGATTCACTCGAACGCAACGGAAGGGAACCGCGTGTCGCCATCGGCGACGGCGGTATCGCTACGTCCTCGACGTCGACGCGCACCTGGCGCGCGAGTGGACAGCTGGTCAATCACATCGTCGACCCACGCACGGGCAGTTTCGCGGCGGGCCCTTACGCCACGGCGACCGTGTCGGCGAGCAGTTGCGTGCTCGCTAACGCCTTCGCGACGGCGTCGTTACTCTGGGGAGAAGACGCCGCCTATCACGTCGCTCAGGCCGGTTGGTCCGGCCGCTTCGTGCGTCACGACGGGGACGTCGAGTTCGTTGGTGGCTGGCCCCCGGACGAGATCCCCGCGTGATCGCGCTCACGACGCCCTACCTTTGGTACACGACGAGAGCCACCGGAATGGTGGCGCTCGTTCTCTTCACCCTCGTCGTGTCGCTAGGCACGCTCGTGGCGAACCGGGTGGGCGGCACGGTCGTCGGGCGCTTTGAGGTCAACGAGCTACACCGTTCGGTCTCCATCGTCGCGGTGGTCTTTCTCGCGATACACATCCTCACCACCGTGCTCGACTCCTACGCGCCCACCGGTTGGCTCTCGGCGATCGTTCCCCTTACTTCCGACTACCGGCGAATCGGCGTGGCGGTGGGCGCGGCCGCCTTCGACCTCATTCTCGCGGTCTGGATCTCGAGTCTCCTAAAGGTTCGCGTAAAAAACGAGACGTGGCGATTCATTCACTGGTTCAGTTGGTTGGCCTTTTCTAGTGCCGTCCTGCACGCCTACCTCACGGGCACCGACGCCAAGAGCGGCGCCGGCCTGGCCGTGGTGGCGGCCTGCGCACTTTGCGTGTTCGGGGCCGCCCTGTGGCGCTACGTCGCTCGCCCCACTCGGGCCGCGGGCCGTACCGCGCTTTCCCCGATCGCCTCAGCCAAGGGTCCCGCGCCCACGACGCCCCGACCGGTTTCACCCCTAGCGTCGTCATCGTTCCCTCGTCACGAGCCCCAGACGATGACGTCGACCGCGTCCGGCGAGAACCCGCACGCCTTCCCGCGAAGTGCGGCCCCTCGCCAATCGAAGAGGCGTCGATGATGCTCGCAAACGAGCTCCCCCGGCTCCTGCGCGGGACACCGGGCACCCCGTTAACGCTCGGTCAGCACGAAGCGACGTACGCGACGACGTTCAAGGTCGCGTCGCTCCTCGACGAGCTCGAGGCCTCCGGACTGACCGGTCGCGGCGGCGCGGCCTTTCCCACTGCTCGAAAGGCCCGGCTCCTGCGCGACCAGCGCGGTCACAACAAGGTCGTGGTGGTGAACGCCATGGAGGGCGAACCGGTCTCCTACAAGGACACGACGTTGCTCAGTGCGAACCCGCACCTCGTGCTCGACGGCGCGGCGATCCTCGCTTCGATCATCGGGGCGAAGGACGTCGTCGTCTGCGTGTCACGCGACAATCCCAATGCCGTGGGCAACGTGCAACGCGCACTCGACGAACGCGAGCGCGCCGGCGCCCAGGGACCGCAGTTCAAACTCGAGACGGCGCCGTGGCGCTACGTGGCGGGCGAAGAGTCGGCACTCGTGCACTGGCTCAACGACAATGAGTCACTGCCCCAGTACCGCCCCCAGCGTCCCGCGATCCTCAAGATCCGCCATCACGCGGTGCTGCTCGACAACGTCGAGACGTGCGCCAACGTCGCGCTGATTGGACGATTCGGCGCCGCGTGGTTTCGAGCGCTGGGTACCGCGGTGAGTCCCGGGTCGGTCCTCGTCACCGTCACCGGTGCGCTCGAGCGCGCGAAGGTACTCGAGGTCGTTCCGGGCATGACCTTGCGCGCGGTTCTGAACGTCGCCGGCGCCGACGCCGACTCCCAAGCCGTGCTTCTCGGCGGCTACGGAGGCTCGTGGTTGGACGCCGCGCACCTCGACACGCCCTACGACAACGAGTCCCTAGCGCAGTGGGGAGCGAGCGTCGGCGCGGGGATCGTCGTGGTGCTCGGACGTGAGGGCTGCGGCGTGGTCGAGACGCAACGCGTCGTCCAGTGGATGGCCAACGAGAGCGCGCGCCAGTGCGGACCGTGCGCCTTTGGACTCCCGGCCCTGAGTGACGACCTCGCCGAGGTGGGGGCGGGTCGTCGAGACGCTTCGCGGGCTCTCCAGCGACTCGAGCACCGTTGTGTGGTCATCGAGGGCCGCGGCGCGTGTCGCCACCCCGACGGCGTCGTGCGACTCGTCCGATCGGCACTTCGCGTCTTCGCCGGGGACTTCGAAGGCCACGCGCGCGGCGCGCCCTGCAGCGGGTCGCGTTCGCGCCGGTTCTTCGTCGCCGTACCGCGACTGGAAAAGGAACACGAGCTCGTATGGGAGTGAGACGTCGCTCGGGCGCCTTCTACCTTCGGGTGAACCCGATCCTCTGCGACGGCTTTGGTCACTGCCACGAACTCGCACCGGAACTCGTGAGCATGGACGAGTGGGGCTACCCCCTCATCAAACGCGAGCCCACTGCGCTGAGTGATCTCGCCACCCTGGAATCGGCACGCTACGCGGTGCGCGGGTGTCCGCGCCAGGCACTTCGCATCGAGCGCGTCAGCGAGAACTGACGACGTCGATCAGTTCGAGGCGGTTTCCGACGGGGTCGTCGACGTAGCAGTGTCGCCGACCGGGAATCGTCTCGTCGAAGCGCACCTCGATCCCGGCGTCTTCGAGTCGAGCAATGACGTCATCGAAGTCATCGACGGCGAGCGCGGGGTGAGCCTTCTTAGCCGGTTGGAAACCCTCTTCGACCCCGAGGTGCAGGGCCGCCTCGCCGCGCTGGTACCAACGGCCACCGCGCGCGGCCTGAAGGGGCGGCTTCTCGACTTCGTGGAAACCGAGTAGCTCGACGTAGAACGCGTCGCAGCGACGCTCCTCACCTGGGGGAATGGCGAGCTGGACGTGATGGAGTTGCCAAGGCACACCGTCTCCTCTCAAAAAGGTCCCTAGACAAAACCTAGTAAGGTTCTACGAGCCATGGGATCACTAATTAAGAAGCGCCGTAAGCGCATGCGCAAGAAGAAGCACAAGAAGATGCTGAAGCGAACTCGCTTTCAGCGTCGCGCCGCCGGTAAATAGCAGTAGCTACGCTGCGCTCGGCGTGGTGATGGTCTGGCGAAATTGAACGACACCCTCGGGACCCAAGACGTCCCACGTCTCGACGCCGCGTTCGAGGTGACCTTCGACGAAGAGCGTTGAGCCCGACCCGGCGAGGTGGACCCGGTCCCCGAGCGTCGCGCGCAACCAGTCCATGGTTTCGCCCAGGCGAGGTTCGACGAGGCGCGCCGCCGCCTCGAGGTGATTTCGCCCGCGTGGCGTCGCGCCTCCGTCGAGGAGTTCGTCGAAGGCTTGATAGCACGCGCGCGTGTTCAGGCCAAAACCGAGGAGTACGAGCGTGACGTCACGTTGTTCGTCGGGCAGCGGCGTCAGGCGCTCGCCCACGCCTTCGACGAGCGCTCGCCCCCCCAGTTGACAGAACGGCACGTCGCCGCCGAGCGAGAGCGCGGCCTCGTTGCTCACGCCCCCGGCCCAACGGAGGATCGCCGCGGCGTCGGCACTGCCCCCGCCGAGCCCCCCGCCGGGAGGGATGATCTTGTGCAACGTGACGCCGGCACGCCGCCCGACGAGATCGAGCGCGCGCGTTACGAGATTGTGTTCGTCGAGGGGCACCTCGGAGAAGGGTCCTTCGAGACGTAGAAAGTCGCTCGCTTCGTCGACCTCGAGGCGGTCCGCGTACTCCAACGTGACCATCTCGGAGCGCAGCTCGTGCAAGCCGTCGTCGCGTCGGCGCGTGACCTCGAGGTACCACGTCAACTTCGCGGGCGCGTAGAGCTCGATCACCGCGCCGCCACCAGGGCCGCGAACTCTTCGAGCGTCAACTCCTCGGGCCGGCGGGTCTCCGCGACGCCGGATCGTTCGAAGACGCCCTCGCTCTTCCAGGCGGCGAGCGAGCGACGCAACATCTTTCGGCGTTGGCCAAAAGCCGTGCGAATGACGGAAAAGAGCTCCTCTTCGCTGACCAGTCCCGGGTCGACGCGAACCCGGTCGCGACGCACCAACGAGACGAGGACCGAGTCGACGTTCGGTCTCGGCACGAAGACCGACGGCGGGACCTTGCCGACGACCTTGGCGTCAGCGAAGTACTGCACCCGCAGCGACACCGCGCCGTACGCTTCGTCACCGGCGTGCGCCGCCATACGCTCGCCCACTTCCTTCTGCACCATGACGAGCAGACGACGGATGAGCGGCTGACTCTCGAGAAGGTGCAGCACCAAGGGCGTCGCCACGTTGTAGGGGAGGTTCGCGACAACGACGGCGGGTTCGCCGCCCAGGATCTCGTCATAGTCGGCGTGGAGCGCGTCCGCGTGGTGGACGCGTACGCCGAGCGGTTCGACGACCGAACGAAGTGGTTCGAGCAAGAAACGATCGATCTCCATCGCGTGCACCGTCGCGCCGGTCTCGACGAGGGCGAGGGTCAGCGATCCAAGTCCCGCGCCGATCTCGAGTACCTGATCACCGGGGCCAACGTCCGCGAGGCGCGCGACGCGCCGCACCGTGTTGGGGTCGACCACGAAGTTCTGTCCGAGCGCCCTCGAGGGTTTAAGCCCGTGGTCGCGTAAGAGCGCGGTCAGTTCGCTGCGCGTATGGGTCACCAAGAGACTTTGACACTAATCACACCTTGTGCGAGTGGCGCCAACTGCGCGAACTGGGTCTCGTTGAGATCGACGACGCGATTGCTTCCGGAGCTTTCGCGGTCCGTGATGACGCACGAGATCGACTTTCCGGTCTGTAAGTCGGTGACGGTGATCGTCGTGCCCTTTGGCAAGTACCACGTCGCACAACGACCGGGGAAGTAGTTGTACCACGTGGCCACGCCGACCTTGAAGCTCGAACCGTTGACGACGACGGCCGTGGCCTTCACCGGCGCCCTCTTCTTCGCCGGCGCCGCGGGACGACGCGTACTCACGCGAACCGTGATCTCGTCGTGCCAGCGCACGCGCGTGCCCGCGAGCGGCGACTGGCCGAGGGCGATCGTCCAGGTGCTATTCGTACTCCCTGGTCCGACGGTCGTAAAGTAGAGCTGCGCCCGGCGCATCGCGGCGTACACGCCGGCCTTAGTGAGACCCGTCAGACGCGGGACCGCTCGGGGGCCGCGCGGTGACGCGTTGGTGACGGTCAAGGTGGCCTGCGCGTGCCAGGCGACGACGACGCCGGGACGCGGTAGCTGGGCGGTGACGGCCGCCCAGTGATCGTTGGCACTGCCCGGTCCCCTCGTTTCGAAGTAGAGACCGTCGCGGCGCATTATTCGATAGACCTGCAGGCGACTGTGCCCGATGAGATCGGGCATGCGCGTCGGGGCGTGCTTCGTCGCGGCGCCGACCGAGCCCGGCGTAAGAAGTACCAAGGAGGTGGCCAACCCGGCCAACGTGGTACGAAGTAACCGCGGACGCCGTAGCGCGCCGCGTCGTGTTGTACTCAGTTATCCGTCCTCCGCCAGGACCGCGGGACTTTTCGATGAATCCCGCTCCGTAACGCTAGGAGAGGACGATCGTTTAGGCAACTCGCCCAAAAAATCCATGCAAATGCTGGGATCTTGTAGCTACCGAGGCGCTAAGTGAAAGAGCCGCGCCGAATTCGAGGCGGTGGTGGTTCTAAAGAGCTCAACGTCCTCGCCGCGCAACTGCGCGACGAACGCGCCCACCACCGAGACGAACGACGGCTCGTTCGATCTTCCGCGATAGGGCACGGGCGCCAAAAAGGGACTGTCGGTCTCGACGTGGAGTCGTGGCAACGGGACGAGTTTCACCGCCTCACGAAGTGAGTCCGCGTTCTTGAACGTCACGACACCCGCGATCGAAATGTCGCAGCCGAGTTCGAGACAGCCCTCCGCGTCGCCGGGCGTACCGGTAAAGCAGTGGATCACCGTTCGAGGGGGTACGCCTTCACTCGCCAAGATGCTGAAGAGATCGTCGAAGGCGTCACGGGCGTGCACGACGAGCGCGACGTCGAGCTCGTGCGCTAGGGCAATCTGAGCCGAAAAGGCCCGTCGTTGCTCGGCTCTGGGCGAATGCTCGTAGAAGTAGTCGAGTCCACATTCTCCGATGCCCACCATCCGTTCGTGTCGCGTCCTCGCTAACGTCGCTACCGGTCCGAGGTCCTCCTTGGCGTCGTGTGGATGGAGACCAACCGTGGCGTAGATCTCGACGGGACTGACGGCGCTGGTGATCGCGAGGGCTTCGGCCGAACTCGCGGCATCGGTTCCCACGACGACGACGCGATCGATACCGGCCGCGAAGGCGCGATCGAGCGTGTCGTTGACGTCATCGAGTTGTCCGTTCGTGGACGAGTGGAGAAAGTTGTCCTGCAGGTGGCAGTGGGCGTCAGTCCACCCGCTCATTCGTCGCTCGTGATGCGAGGAAAGAGTGGGTCGCCTTTCACGACGTGTCCGCCCCCCGACGACTTGCCCCAAACGGCGAAGCGTGCGAACGGCGGCGCGGCCGGCGAGCCCGCGAGACCGAGCCGACGCCAGATCTCCTCAGCGACACCCGGCATGGCCGGTGCGATGAGAATGGCCACGATCCGTATGGCTTCGAGAGCGTCACCCATGACGGCGTCGAGTTTGGCGCCGGGTTCCAACTTCCACGGCTCTCGCGTCTCGAGGAACGCGTTCGTGGCGCCAATCAGTGACCACGTCGACTCCAACGCCTGCTGCGGCGCGAACGCTTCCCACGCCTCGGCGGCTCCTCGAAGCGCGGTCTCGGCGTGAACGCGCAGTGGCGAGTCGCTCGTCGGCGCGGGAGCGAGACCCTCGCACTTGGACGCGACGACGGTGGTGACGCGCGCCACCAGGTTGCCGAGGTTGTTCGCGAGATCGGTGTTGTAGCGGGCGACGATGCTTTCGAGGGAGAACTCACCGTCGTTGCCGAGTGCCGTCTCGCGCAAGAGGTAGTAACGCATCGGATCGACGCCGAACTCCTTCGTGAGCCCGATGGGCTCGATGTCGCTGAGCTTCACGCCCCCTTCGGCGGCCATGGTCTTTCCGAGTTTCTCCCCGCCCACCAAGAGCCAGCCGTTGACGTGCACGTGGTGCACGGGCTCGAGACCCGCCGCCATGCACATTGCCGGCCACCAGACGCAATGAAAACGAAGGATCTCCTTGCCGATCAGGTGATGCGAGTGGGGCCACCACTCGGCGACTTCGTCGTCGTCCTGGCCGTAGCCAAGGGCCGTCAGGTAGTTGATCAGGGCGTCGTACCAGACGTAAAAGACGTGGCGATCATCCCAGGGCACCGGCACGCCCCACGTAAGGGAGGTGCGCGTGATGGAGATATCGCGCAGTCCTCCCTTTATGAACGCGTGGGCTTCGTTGCTCTTCGTCTCGGGAGTGACGAAACCCGGATGATCGCGGTAGTACTCGAGGAGTCGATCCTCGAAGGCGCTCAAGCGAAAGAACCAGTTCTCTTCTTCCATCTCGGTGAGCGTGCTGTGATGGATCGGACACTTACCGTCGTCACTGGCTTCGAGCGTGTAGTAGTCCTCGCAACTCACGCAGTAGAGGCCGCTGTAGACGTCCTTGTAGATGTAGCCGTTCTCGTGGATCACCGAGAGGAACTTCTGCACGGTCGTGTAGTGGCGTGGTTCGGTCGTGCGGATGAAGTCGTCGTTGCTGATGTCGAGAACGGCCCAGGCCTCACGAAAGCGCTCGGACACCTGATCGGTCCACTCCTTGGGAGAAAAGCCGTTCTTCACCGCGGCGTCGGCCATCTTTTGGCCGTGCTCGTCGGTGCCGGTGAGGAATTTCACCTCGTCACCGGCCAATCGGTGCCACCGGGCGAGGGCGTCGGCGTTCACCGTCGTGTACGCGGAACCTACGTGGGGGGCGTCGTTCGCGTAGTAGATGGGAGTCGTGATGTAGAAGCGGCCCATGGATAGAGGTTAGTGAACTACGCCAGCTCGCCCTTTCGTAGCACGAGCGCGAGTTCGTAGACCTCGCGTCGCGCGGCCCCCAACGTCTCGGCGACGAAGTCAACGGCGTCGCGCGTGGACGCGCCGTCGGCGAACTGCTCGACGAGCGCCGCGCGTACGACGTCGACGTCCACCTCGGGCGCGTACGATACGCCCTCGAGCACCACCACGATCTCGCCAATCACCTCACGTTGGTCCAACGTGGCTGCCACGTGCTCGAGCGTGCCGCGAAGAACCTCCTCGTGAAGTTTGGTCATCTCACGCGCGATCGCCACCCGTCGGGTCGCGAAGAGTTCCGCGAGTTCGTGCACGACGCCCTTCACCCGTTGGGGCGACTCGAAGAAGACGATGGTGCGTTCCTCGCGCGCCCACTGCTCGTAGCGCTTCGCGCGTTCGCCCGCCTTTCGAGGAAGGAAGCCCTCCATCACGAAGCGCTCCGTGGACAGTCCACTGATGGTGAGGGCGGCCACGACGGCGGAGGGTCCGGGCGCCGTCGTCACGACGAGGCCAGCCTCGATGACGGCCGCCACGACGCGACTTCCGGGGTCGGATATCCCCGGGGTGCCCGCGTCGCTGATGAGGACGACGAGCTCACCAGCGCGCACGCGAGCGACGATCTGGGCACATTGGGCCACTTCGTTGTGCTGGTGCAGCGAGTGCAGGCGCCCCCGTGGAGCGAGGTCATTCGCGCTGAAGAGCGTTCTCGAGTGGCGCGTGTCCTCGCAGTAGATCACGTCGGCCTCGGTAAAGAGTTCCAGGGCCCGACGCGAGAGGTCGCCGAGGTTTCCGATCGGCGTCGCGACGAGGACCAGTTGACCCGTCTGTGCCTCATCCACGTTCGTTTCCTCGTTTGGCTGGCTTCACCCTCTACCTAGTAACATTGTCACCTATGTCAAAGCGGACCGTGAAGCGCAAACTACGCGCCAAGAAGAAGGCCAACCACGGCAAGAGGCCGAACTGCGGCCGAGGCTAGGCCTCAGCCAAGTTTTCCGTCCCACGCACAGCCCCGTTCCTTTAGCAGCGCGGCCAGTGGCGTGGGTCGGTCACTGATCAGCCCGTCCACGCCCATCTCGACGAGACGCGCCATTTCGTCGACCTCGTTGATCGTCCACACGTGCACCGCCACTCCCGCCGTGTGGGCCGCGCCGACGAACGCCTCCGTGACCACCTCGACGTCGCCGAACGACACGGGTACTTGGAAGGCGCTCACCGCGGGTACGACCGGCGCTCCCTCGAGCAGGGAGAAGTAGAACGCGGCGGTCTCGTTCGTCGCCGCCGACGTGGCGACCCCAGTGGCGAGAGCGCGAAATCGCTGGATGGCCTCGTCGTGAAAGGACGCCACGATCACCGCGTCCGTGATCTCGAGGTTTTGCAACTCGTCGAAGAGCAGGGATTCGTAGGGCTCGACCTCGGGGCTCGTGCGCTTGAGGTCGAGGTTGAGCAACACACCGGGGAACGCCGTCGCCACCTCTTCGAGTGTCGCGACACCGTAACGACGCTCACTCGGCGCGCGACCTCGAAGAAGGTACTCGTCGGGCGCTCGTCCCGGACTCACGACGTCGCCGCTGATCCACCAGTACGCGTTGTCCATCTCCGAGAGTTCCGCCAAGGTGAGACGCGAAATCTCGCCGCGCTGGTTGGTGGTGCGATCCACGGTCGCGTCGTGACAGACCACGAGGCGGCGGTCCCTCGTCGCGTGCACGTCCAACTCGATCGCGCTCGCGCCCGCGTCGAGCGCGTGTTCAATCGCGGCCAGTGTCGACGAGGGACCTTCGAAGGAACCGCCCTGGTGCGCGAAGGCGATGACCCGTCGCGCCAGCCAGTGGTTCATCTCGCGGGAAGACCTTGGGGGTAGAGCCTCACGCGCATGCGATGCTCCAGGTAGAACGCGAGACCGGGGACGAATCCCGCGAAGAGCATCAGTCCGAGAAGGAGCGCGTTCAGTCGGAACTTGGTGACGAGATTGAAGCACATGATCATGTAGATCGGATAGAGAACGATCCCGTGGCCGATGCCTACGACGTCCACGAAGAGTTTGATGTGCTTCCAGAACGTCAAGTCCACGGTGTGCAAGAACAGCGTCACGAAGAGGATGAGGAGCGTGGTACCCGTTACGTAGGACATGGTTCGATAGCGGCGAAACGTCGCGTCCACTAATGGCCCCAGAGGCGTTTCTTTGGTACGTGCGACAGTTGCGCCAAGTGGTCGTTGTACGCAGCGAGCGTGGGATCCTCCTGCTCGGCCGCCGCGATTCTCGCGGCGCGAGCCTCGGCGCGCATCGTTTCCTCGTACTCCCTTCGAGCCTTCTCCTCGGACTCGGTGACCTTCTCCATGTTCAACAGCGCGTACCAACCGAGCACGCCGAGCACGGCGATCACGGGCCATTCAATGGAGTAGAGGAAGCTCAGGGAGTTACCCTGCACCGCCCGGCCAACCTGCCACCACCCCGCCGTCGCGGCCAGCGTCACCCACAAGATGACCGCCAAGTGCAACGCGAGAGCCCGACGAGATAAATACTTGGAGCGCACCGGGCCATCCTACTGAGCCGGTCTTCGGTGAAATGCTGCGTCGTAAGATAGACCAGTGCCCGCGATGACGAATCCGCCGTTTTCATGGCATCATCTCAATCAGTGGCACCTGGGCGTCGTACCGATCCTGCTCTTGGTGATCGCTGGCGCCCTCTACGCGCGCGGGGTTTCGCGCGCCACGAAGTGGCCAAGGGTGCGCTCGGCCTGTTTCGCCTTGGGACTCCTCGTCACGTTCATCGCCACCCAGTCGTTCGTCGGGGTGTACGACATGGAGTACTTCAGCGACCACATGGTGCAACACCTCTTGCTGATCATGGTGGCCGCTCCCCTGTTCGCACTCAGCGCACCTCTCGACCTCGCCTACCAAGCGGGCAACGCGACCATTCGCGGCTGGCTCGACAGCCCCCTCATGACGCGAGTCACGCATCCGCTCTTCGCCTTCGCCCTCTACTTCATCTTCATTCCGGTCGCGCACTTGACGGGATTCATGAACCTGATGCTGCGACACGAGTGGGTCCACCATCTCGAGCACGTTGGCTTTCTCGTCGTGGGTTACCTCTTCTTTCGTGCGGCCTTCGGTTTGGAGCGTGGTTTCAAGATTCATCCCGGACTGCGCCTCGTCTACGTGATGGCCGCGGTACCCGTGGACACCTTCACCGGCCTCGTGCTCGGGATGTCGTCGAGGATGCCCTTTTCGGCGTACCCCGCCCTGGCGCCCACGGGCTCGTCGAAAGCGTGGCAGCTCTCCAATATCAAACTGGGCGGCGGCATCATGTGGATCGGTGGTGACGCCTTGATGCTGCTCGCGTGCGTACCCATCGCGGTGATGTGGGTGAAGTGGGAGACGATTCGCACGAAGGAACTCGACGCGATTCTTGACGCGCAAGGTCTCTAGCGTTAGAGCAGTCCCGCCTCGAGGCCGAGCTCTTCGAGATCGGCCTCCGGTCGGGCGCCGAGGTGGGTGATGACCTCGCCCGCGCAGAGCGAACCGAGCTCCGCCGCTTCGACGGGATCGGCGCCGAGTGCGAGACCGTAGAGGAATCCCGACGCGAACATGTCGCCCGCACCGTTCTGGTCAACGACGTGTTCGACGTCCAAGGCGGGCACACTCACGACGCCCGAGACCGTCGCGACGTCGGCCCCGCGAGGTCCGCGCGTGACGACGGCGAGTACGCCGATCTCGTCGAGCGCGGCGAAGGCCTCTTCGAGATGCGTGAACTGAAAGAGCGAAAGGATCTCCGTTTCGTTTGCCAGTAGCACGTCGATGTCACTGGTCACGAGGTCCAGAAAGTCTCGGCGATGACGATCGACACAGAACATGTCCGACAACGAGAGCGCGACCATGGAGTCGTGCTCGTGCGCGAAGTTCACGACTTTGCGAATGGACTCCTTCGCGGGCGGAAGGTCGAAGAGGTAGCCCTCGACGTAGGTGATCTCGGAGCGCGCGATCAGGTCTTCCTTGATGTCACTGACGTTCAACTTGTTCGAAGCCCCAAGGTACGTCGCCATGGTGCGCTGGGCGTCGCTCGTGATGAACACGTGGCAGCGTCCGGTGGCGCCTTCGCCGGGCTTCGCGACCGCCAAGTCGAGTTCGACGCCCATCGACTTGAGGTCGTGGCGGAAACGCTCGCCGAATTCGTCGTCGGCGACTTTGCCAATGTACCCACACGTCCCGCCGAGCGCGGCGACCCCCGCGATCGAGTTCGCCACCGATCCACCCGACATTTGGATGGTCGGTCCCATGGCTTGGTAGAAGACGTCGAGCTGATCCTCCTCTATGAGGGACATCGCGGCCTTCACGAGTCCCAGTGTCTGGTAGACCTCGTGTTCGTCTTCGGTGATGATGTCGAGCATGGCGTTGCCGATGCCGGTGACGGCGAGCCGATGGGGACCGGGTTTCATCCGCAGTGAAACGGGCGTAGGGCTTGATGTCACCTAGCGAGCGTAGAAGATTTGGGCGTAAGGTGGCGACACATGAGTCCAACTTCCAACCCCTATCGTCTCGCCCGAAGTGTCGTCCCCTCGGCCTATCGGGTTTTCCTCACCCCCGACCTCGAGTCCTTCACCTTCTCGGGACGCGTAGAAATCGACGTCGAGATCAACGAAACCGTCAGCGAGTTGGCGTTGAACGCCGTCGACCTCGAGCTCGGCGCCGCCACGGTCAGCGCCGACGGCACCAGTTACCGTTCGCAAGAGCATCACCTCGACGCGACCTACGAGACGGTGACCTTCGCCTTCGACCGTGATCTACCCGTGGGCCCCGCCGTCGTCGAGATCGCCTTCGACGGGATCTTGAACGACCAGCTGCACGGCTTCTACCGTTCGACGTACACCGACGACCAGGGCGTCGACCACACCATCGCCACGACGCAGTTCGAAAACACTGACGCTCGGCGAGCTTTTCCCTGCTGGGACGAGCCGGCGTTCAAGGCGACGTACCAAATCAACCTCACGATCCCCAGCCACCTCGCGGCCTACTCGAACTCACCCGTGAGCGCGGACACCGATCTCGGTAACGGTCAGCGCACCGTGAGCTTCGCGCCCACGATGAAGATGTCGACGTACCTCGTTGCCTTCATCGTCGGCCCCTTCGAAGAGACGGCGACCCTCGACGTCGACGGCGTGCCGCTGCGCGTGGTCTACCCCGTGGGCAAGGGCCACCTCACCGATCTCGCCCTCGAATCGGGCGCCTTCGCTCTGCGCTTCTTCGCGAAGTACTTCAACATCGACTACCCCGGCGACAAGCTCGACATGGTCGCCATTCCCGACTTCGCCGCGGGCGCGATGGAGAACCTGGGTTGCATCACGTATCGAATGGCGGACCTCCTGATCGACCCGGCTGAAGCGTCGCTCGCTGAGATGCAGCGCATCGCCGAGGTCGTCTCGCACGAGATCGCTCACATGTGGTTCGGTGACCTCGTCACCATGGAGTGGTGGCAGGGCATCTGGCTCAACGAAGCCTTCGCCACGTTCATGCAGATTCTCTGCACCAACGAATTCCGCCCCCAGTGGAAGATGTGGGTCAGTTTCGGCGTCGACCGCGACGCCGCCTTGCAGGTCGACGGACTGCACGCCACGAGACCCATCGAGTACGAGGTCGTCTCGCCCGACGACACGCGCGGCATGTTCGACCTGCTCACCTACGAAAAAGGCGGGTCGGTCCTTCGCATGCTCGAGCAGTACTTGGGCCCGGACACGTTTCGCGACGGAATCCGTCACTACCTGACGAAGCACAGTTACGCCAACACCGTGACGAACGACCTGTGGGACGCCCTCGAGGAGATCTCGCGTCAGCCCGTGCGCGACGTGATGAACACCTGGATCCTCCAGGGCGGCCACCCGCTCGTGACGTTGGCGAACGGCGAACTTACCCAGCAGCCCTTCGCCTACGGCCGGGCCAAGGGCCCGAGCGCCATCGGCTCGTCGTGGATGGTGCCGGTACTCACGCGCTCGCTCCGCGGAGGCGAGCCGAGCCGCCACCTGCTCCTCGACGAACCGCTCAACGTGACGGACGCCGCGCCCGTCGTCGTCAACGCGGGGGGCTCGGGTGTCTTTCGCTCGCGTTACGCCAAGGCCGAGCTCGCCGCGCTGGCCGAACACATCGACGAACTCGAAGAACTCGAACGCGCCACGTTCATCGCCGACGGTTGGGCCTCACTCTTCGCCGGCCAGATCGTCTGGAGCGACTTCCTGGCCATGGCGCAAGGTCTCGGGGACCAGGACGAGCCCACGCCCTGGGGCACGGTCGCCAGCGCCGTCGACCTCGTCGATCGGGCGCTCGACGCGGACCAGCACGACGGATTCGTCCAACAGGTGCGCGACCTGTTCGACCCCCAGTTCGCACGTCTCGGCTGGGACGCCAAAGCCGGGGAGAGCGAACTCACGCCCCAGGTTCGCGCGATCGTTCTCGGCGTGCTCGGCACCGTCGGCGACGACGAGTCCATCAAGGCCGAGGCCGTACGACGATTCGAGGCCGACGACCTCGACGGAAACCTCGCGAACTCGATTCTTCGCGTCGTGGCGCGCCAGAACCGTCCCGGCGACTACGAGACGTTCCTCGAGCGCTACCGTCACGCGGCGACGCCCCAAGACGCCCAGCGCTACCTTTGGCGCGGTATCCCCGAGTTCCCGGACGAACGGGCCGCCCTCGACGCGGCGGAGAAGTGCTTCAGCGAGTTCCGTAACCAAGACGCCGCTATCGTGCTCGCGTTGCTCACGCGAAACGCCGTCACCGGTCCCACGGTCTGGAAGTACATGGCCGCTCGCTGGGACGACGCCATGGAGAGGTTCCCGCAGAACTCGCACTCGCGTCTGGCCCTCGGGGTTCCCACCTTCCTCCGCGACGAAGCGCTCGCTGACGAGGTCGAGACGTTCCACACCGAGCACCCCGTCTACGGTGGCCAACGCACGGTCGAGCAGGACCTCGAGCGCATGCGCGTCGGACTCGTCTTCGCGACGGCAATGCGCCACCAGTTCTAAGACCACCTCGTGAACGTCGGGGCGTTTCTCGGCATCGCCGCCGTGATGTTCGTGTTGGAGTTACCCGACAAGACCATGATCGCGACGATCGTCATGAGTACGCGCGCACGACCGTCGTCGATCGTGATCGGTGCGTCGTTCGGCTTCGTCGTGCAGATGGGTATCGCGGTCGTTGCCGGCGGGCTGTTGACCTTGTTGCCCGTCCACGTGAAGGACGTCATCGTGGCTCTGCTCTTCCTCGGGGGCGGGGCGTATCTGCTCTTCTCTCGCGAGTCCAAGGCCGAAGAGACGGGCAGTCGCGAGGCGATGAGCGAACACGCCGCGACGAGACTCAAGGAGATCGTGACCGCGTTCACGGTCATCTTCCTGGCCGAGTTCGGCGACCTCACCCAGATCCAGGCGGCGAATTTCACGGTGAAGACGCACCAACCGCTCGAGGTGTTTCTCGCCGGTTCCATCGCGATGATCGCCGTCTCGTTCATCGGCGCCTACGGCGGTCAACAGCTCCAACGCGTCGTGCCCCTCCGGTGGATCCGAGTGGGGGGTGGTCTCATCTTCACCGGACTGGGCGTCTACACCTTGGTCTCGCTGGCTCGATCGTGAGTCGGCGCGACGAGTTGTTGGCCTTGGCCCAGGACGCCAAGGGCTTCATGCCAACGAACGAGGGACTCGCTCTCTACGAGGTCACGCTCGAGTACGGGCGGGCCACCCCCGGCGGCACGTGGCTCGAAGTGGGCGCGTGGTGCGGCAAGACCGCTCTCTACCTCGGCAACGCCGCCGAAGCGACGCGGAGCGTGCTCTACTCCCTCGATCACCACCACGGCAGCGAGGAGAACCAGGCGGGCTGGGAGCACTTCGACCCGACCCTCGTCGACCCCGTCGACGGACGCCTCAACACCCTGCCGAGCTGGCAACGAACGGTGGCGACGGCGCGTCTCGAAGAGACCGTCGTCGGGCTCGTCGGGCTCTCGGCGGTCGTGGCGCACCACTTCGCGCAACCCCTGGACGTCTTGTTCATCGACGGGGGCCACGCGCGCGACGTCGCGTGGACCGACTACGAGGCCTGGACGCCCAAGGTGATCGCGGACGGACTCCTCATCATCCACGACGTCTTCGCCGATCCCTCCGACGGCGGTCAGGCGCCCTACGAGATCTACCTCGCCGCGCTCGAGAGCGGCCGCTTCATTGAACGACGCGCCGAGGGTTCGTTGCGGGTTCTCTCTCGGGTCTAGCGAAGAAGAGGACAGCCCGGCTCGGCGAGGTCGAGGGGCGAAGGGAGTTCGTCGTGGCGAAAGATGCCGGCCGCGTTCGACGAGGAGCTGAGCGCGTCCGCGGCCAAGAGTACGGCCGCGGCGGTGTAGGAGGTCGTCTCACGGTCGGGGAAGGTGACCCGGTCGGGATAGGCGATCCCGGTCCAGTAGGCGCCGTCCTCACGGCGGTGCGGACGCGTGCAGCTAAAGAGGTCGAGGGCCCCCGTGGTGAGACCGAGCGCGTCGAGCGTGAGGACGCACTCGGCCGTCTCGGCGGCCGTCACCCAGTCGTTGGTCGACACGCACCGTACGCCGAGCCCCTCCATCACGTGACGCTCCCAGCCGTCATCGATTCGCTTCTCGCCCGCGACGCCACGCAGGGCACCGGAGAAGATCGGGTAGTACCAGTCCATCGCGAACTCGTTCTTCGGCGCGAAGGCGCCCGGGTGGCGCGCCACCGCGTGCCCGAGGCGACCCGCGGCGAGTTCCCACTGGGGCCGGGACTTGTCGAGGCGCTCCGCGAGCGCGACGCCGCAGCACAGCGCGTGAAAGATTGACGACGATCCCGTCAACAGCGCGTAGGACTCCGGCCGGCCCTGGGCGTCGAGCGACCAACGAATCGTGCCGTCGCTCAGCTGCCATCGGAGCACGAACTCGAGCGCTCGCTCGACGACCGGCCACAACTCGCGCGCGAAATCGACGTCGCCGGTCGCGAGGAGGTAGTGGTAGAGGCCCGCCGCGACGTAGGCGCAGACGTTGGTGTCGAGACGGGTGTCCTTTACTTGGTCGCCCAGGTAGTAGTTGAACCAACTCCCGTCGCCCAGTTGCGTGGCTTCGAGCCATCGATAGGCCGCGCGCGCTTCGTGCTCGTAGCCGCTGATCGTGAGCGCCATCGCGACTTCGACGTGGTTCCACGGATCACCGTGCCCACCGTCGAACCAGGGAATTTGTCCGCTTTTCAACTGCAGGGACGCGAGGTAGCGCGCCGTCTGGGCCAACTCCTCGCTCGTGATGACCCCGGGCACGCCGCCCAGCGAACTCGTCGTCGAGCTCATCGGGGCTTTCGCAAGTAGACGACGATGGATTTGCCCATAAGCGGCGACAGCACTTGTTCGGCGTAGCGCGTGACGCGCGGCTTTTTCATGATGTCCCACACCAGCAGTTGGTGGTAGCGCTTCACGAGTCGGTGTTCGTCGTTGGTCGTGCCGACCAAGCACTTCAGCCACCAGTAGGGACTATGGAGCCCGTGGGCGTAGTGGTGTCGCGTCACGACGAGACCGGTCGACGCCAGTCGTTCGTTGAGAACCGATCGACGATAGATGCGAATATGACCGCCGGGCACGTTGTGGTACTCGTCCGAGAGCGCCCAGTTGATCAACTCGGGCCCGAAGCGCGGGACGGTGATGGCCATCGTGCCGCCGCGGCGAAGGACGCGCGCGAGCTCGCGCATCGCGGCCACGTCGTCGGGGAGGTGCTCGAGGACCTCGGAGCAGATCACCCGGTCGAACGATTCGTCAAGGAACGGCAGACGCAGGGCGTCTCCTTGAACGACGCTGGCTTTCAAGGTGCCTGGCGCCAACTCCCCCGCTTCGAGCATCGCCGCGAATGTGGCGGCGACCCCTTCGACCTCGTCACGACCCGCGTCGAGCGCCACGACGCTCGCGCCGCGACGCGCCGCCTCAAAGGCGTGACGGCCGAAGCCACAGCCCAGGTCGAGCACCTTGTCGCCCGTCTTCAGGCCGAGTTCTTCGTACTTGGCGGTCAGCATCAGTCAATGATCATGGAGTCGGGCAGGGGACGTCCGCTCAGGATGGCGTCGTAGCAGGCCGCCGTCCCGCGGGCCGTCACCTGCCACGTGAATCGCTCCATCACGCGACGTCGACCGTTGGCGCCCAGGCGATCACGCAGTTCGGCGTCGTCGAGGAGTCGGCCAATCGCGGCCACCAACGCTTCGGGGTTATTCGGCTCGACCAAGAGGCCGGTCTCACCGTTCGTGCCCACGACCTCGGGCAGAGCCCCGCCCCTCGTCGCCACGACCGGCACGCCACAGCTCATCGCTTCGATCGCCGGCAGGGAGAAGCCCTCGTAGAGGCTGGGTACGATCGCCACCTCGGCCTCGCCGTAGAGGCGCGCGAGCTCTTCGTCGCTGACCCCCGTGACGGTGGAGACGATGTCGGTCAGTCCGAGACGCTCGAGGGCGAGCGCGACGCGGCCCTTGGGTTGGGGCTTGCCGATGACGAGCAAGTCGATGTCGCGCTCGACGCGCAGTTTGGCGATGGCTTCGAGTAGGGGCACGAGCCCCTTCATGGGCACGTCGCTACTCGAGGTGACCATCAGGCGGCCCTTCTTCTTCACGACGTCGTCGTAGGGCTTGAAGACGTCCTGATCCACACCGACCGGCACGACGGTGAGGCGGCTCAGCGCCACGCCCATTTGGGCGTTGATGTCGATCTTGGAGTTGTGCGACACCGTTAACACGGCCGGGAGCTGCTTGACGACGCGCACCTGCATGCGAAGGAAGCCGAACCATCGACGCGTCGTGAAGCGCTGCCAACGCGTCTCGGCGTGATCGAGCGCGATCGAGCGGTCGACGGTTATGGGATGGTGCAAGGTCTCGAGCAACGGCCAGCCCTGTCGATGCAGCTTCAAGATGCCCCGACCCATGCACTGGTCGTCATGAAGGATGTCGAAGTCGCCCCGACGCCCGGCCAGGATCTTCGCGACGCGCATCGAGTACGCGAGCGGCTCGCCGAAGCCCGCGCTCATCATGACGGCGAACTCCGCGACGTCGGCGAGTGACCTGAACTCCGAGCGCGCGGGAATACGGAAGGGATCGGGGTCGCGGTAGAGATCGAGTCCGCCAACGGGCGTGAAGCCCACCCCCTCGTCCAATTCGGGCCACGGCGGACCGGAGAAGACCTCGACGCTGTGACCGAGGGCCACCAGTTCACGGGTCAGGTGGCGGGTGTAGACCCCTTGGCCCCCGCAACGCGGATTACCCCGGTAGACCAGAAAGGCCACGCGGTGCTTGCCCGGTTCGACCAATCTCGCCGGGACGCGTGCGGGAAGGGTGATGCGTCGGCTCAACGCCCACGAGGCCTTGATCTTGACGAGGGCTTCAGCGATTGAGCGAGGCAAGGGGCAACTTTCCTAGTGACCGGGGTCTTCCATTCTCCTCCAATTCCAGAGTGTTCACAAATGGCCCAAAAGTGCCGTTGGGACCTTGAGTACCATTCGGACTATGGATCTCACCTACCCCCCTGAAGCCGAGTCCTTTCGTAAGGAGATTCGCGCTTGGCTCGAGGAGAACCTGCCCCAAGGGTGGTTCGATCCGGGCTTTTCCTTGAGCGTTGAGGAGCGTGCGAGCTTCAACGAGACCTGGACCCAGAAACTCTTCGCGGGCGGCTGGATCTGTGCCGGCTGGCCCGTCGAGTACGGCGGTAAGGGTCTCTCGCTCATGGACCAGGTCGTCATGAACGAAGAGTTCGCCAAGGCGAATACGCCCGTTCGCGCCGACTTCTTCGGTGACACGTTGGTGGGCCCGACCATATTGCAGTGGGGCAGCGACGAGCAGAAGAAGGAGTTCATCCCGGGCATCTTGAACGGGTCGATTGCTTGGTGCCAGGGATTCTCCGAGCCGAATTCGGGGTCGGACCTTGCGGCCCTGAAGACCTCGGCGGTCCTCGACGGTGACGAGTGGGTCATCAACGGCCAGAAGGTCTGGACGACCCAGGCTCAGCACGCCGACTACGTCTTCCTGCTCACCCGCACCGACCCCACCGCACCCCAGCACGCGGGCATCAGCTACCTCCTCGTGCCGATGCACCAAGAGGGTGTCGACGTTCGTCCCATCACGCAGGTCGACGGCTCGACCGAGTTCAACGAGGTCTTCTTCACCAACGCGCGCGCCCCCAAGGGCAACGTCGTCGGTGGTGTCAACAACGGCTGGAAGGTCGCCATGACCACGCTCGGCTTCGAGCGCGGCTCGTCGGCCACGACGGGCTATCGCCGCTTCCTGAAAGAGTGGGAGACGGTCGTCAAGGAGACCAGGCGGGTGAACAAGAGCGACGACGCCCTCGTGCGCGACGCCCTCGTGAAAGCCTGGTCGAAGGTGAAGATCATGGAGATCAACGGCTACCGCTCGCTCACCGACGCGCTCAACAACACCCACCACGCGGCACTGCTCGGCGCGTGCAACAAGATGTTCTGGTCCGAAGCCCATCGCTCGTCAATGGAACTTGCCATGGACATACTCGGCATGGAGGCCCAGGTCCTTACCGGGAAAGGACCCGTCACGGGCCCCTCGGGTACGGCGCGCCGCGGCCGGGCCGACTATCCCGTGTCGGAACTTCAAGCCCAGTTCTTCTTCTCGCGCTCCGAGACGATCTGGGGCGGAACGGCTGAAATTCAGCGCAACATCATTGGCGAGCGAGCCCTCGGACTCCCGAAGGAACCCAAGGTTCACAACGCCTAGACCGACTGCAGGACCGCGACGCCGCGCTGCTCCTGGCGCTGTTGCACGAGAAGCCCGACGCTCGTGAGCACCGCGAAGACCGCGCCCATGAAGATGCCAACGCGGGGGTTCGACCACGACACCACGAGGCCGACGAGGGGTGCCCCGATCGGCGTCGTTCCCAAGAACGCGATGCTGTAGAGGCTCATCACGCGACCGCGCATGTGCTCGCTGGAGTTCAGCTGCAACAGGGAGTTCGCGGTGGCGATCAAAGCAATCGAGAACGCGCCCGTGGGAATCATGGCGATCTCGGCCAGCGTCACCGTGGGCGCGAAGGCCGCCAGCGTCATGGCCACGCCAAAGCCCAACATGATGAGGGCGAGCATCTTGGGCGTCGGCCGAGAACGGCGGGCGACCAAGAGTCCACCGATGACCGCGCCCAGTCCCATCGCGCCCATCAAGATGCCGTAGTGACCGGCCGAGTGCTCGTGGAAGGTGATACGAGCGAGGAGCGGCAACGTGACCGTGAAGTTGTACGCGAACGTGCCCACCACCGCGACGGCGATGATGACGTTACGCATCAAAGGATTGTGGAAGGCGTACTTGAGACCAAGGCGGAGCTGGCCCTTCTCGCGTGCGACCGTGCGCATCGGCAAGAACTCCGACTTGTGCATCAAGAGCAACGCGATCAGCACCGCGAGGAAGGAGGCGGCGTTGGCGTAGAAACAGGCCGCGGTCCCAATGAGCGCGATGGCGCCCGCGGCGATGGCGGGGCCGATGAGACGGCCTGAGTTCATCAAGACCGAATTCAAGCTCACCGCGTTCGCGATGAGGTCGCGTCCGACCATCTCTTGCACGAAGGCTTGACGCGCGGGTACGTCGAAGAGGTTGACTACTCCGAGGCCGAACGCGATGAGGTAGACGCCAACGACGGTGACGTGATGGGTGCTCACGAGAATGCCGAGCAACAGGGCTAAGAGGCCGGCCGACGTCTGGGTGAAGTACAAAATGCGACGCTTCTCGTGTCGGTCCGCGATGAGCCCCCCGTACGAGCCGAGGAGCAGCATGGGCACGAACTGCAGAGCCACCGCGATCCCGAGGTCAACCGACGAACCCGTGATCTGCAACACCAACCAACCCTGGGCCACTGACTGCATCCACGTTCCGGACATCGAGATCAACTGACCGATGAAGTAGAGGCGAAAGTTACGAACCTTCAATGCCGCGAACGTGCGTGCGTTACCACGCGTACTCATCACTCGTCCTCCAACAAGGCTTCGAGAAAGGACACGAGTTCTTCGGCCTTGCGTTGATCATTCGATGACAACGCGAGAAGCTTTCGCTCGAGGAACTCGGTCTTGCGCTGTCGAATGACGTTGAGTTCCTTTCGACCAAGGGCGCTCAAGCGAACGCGCGTGCAGCGACGGTCGGTTTCGTCTTCGAAGGTGTCGATCAGACCGAGCTGACCCATGCCCTTTACTAACTTCGTTATCGAGGGCGGTTGGACCTGTTCAGCGATCGCGAGGTCGCCGAGTGAGGGACGCTCAAGCTTGTCGATCGAGGCCAGTATCGAGGCCTGTGCTGGCGTGACGCCCGTGAGCGCCGAGTAACGGAGTCTGCGATTCATGCGCGTGATCGCACGACGCAAGCGAGCGGCGGTTTCGTTCGTCGTCATATTCATTAGTTCACCTAACTAAATAATACCACACGCACTCGCGATCGTGACCGTTGGCGTTCACCGGCGCCACGAAAACGTTACGCTCAAGTCACTCGTCGATCGCGCCCACGAAGGCGTCCGGTAAAGGGAGTGTGGTGTACAGGGTTCCATCGCAGGAGGGCAAAACCGTCCTCGTCACCGGCGCGAACAGCGGGACGGGCAAAGAAGCGACCCGACGACTGGCGGGCGCGGGCGCTCAGGTAATCATGGCGGTTCGTTCGAAGGAGAAAGGAGAGGCCGCACGCGAGGAGATTCTCGCCCAACAGCCCGACGCCCAACTCGAAGTCCGACTGCTCGACCTGGCCGATCTCTCGTCAGTGAAGGCCCTCGCCGAGGCACTCCTCGGCGAGAACCGTCCGCTGAACGTACTGATCAACAACGCGGGCGTGATGGCGCCGCCCAAGCGCTTCGAGACCGTCGACGGTTTCGAACTGCAACTGGGCACCAACTTCCTAGGGCCCTTCGCCTTGACGTTGCGCCTCTTGCCACTCCTGCTCGCCAGCCGCGAGCCGCGCGTGACGACCATGAGTAGCCCTGCCGCGGCCATGGGTCGTATCAGCTTCGGGGACCCTCAACGCCAACGGCACTACAGTCCCTACCCGGCCTACGCCCAATCCAAACTCGCCGATCTCCTCTTCGCCCAGGAGCTCGCGTCCATCGCCAGCCGCCGCACCTGGGACCTCATCAGCAACGCGGCGCACCCCGGCTTCACGAGGACCAACCTCATTAGCGCGGGAGCCAGTCTCGGTAGAGACCGACCGCGGCGTCAGTGGACGCGAGAGGCCAAATTCCTCCCGTCCCAGGGTGTGGAACAGGGTTCCGAACCACTGCTCTACGCGGCAGCGAGTCCCGAGGCCGTCAGTGGCGTGTACTACGGACCGAGCAGATACTTTGGCCTCGCCGGTCCTACGACCATCGTTCGAATTCCCCGGTCCGCACGGAAGCCTCGTCTTGGCGAGCGACTGTGGACACTGGCCGAGCAACTCACCAACGTCGATTTGCCCGAGGCGACGTAGGTCTCTCTACAGCGAGCGGTAGCGCGGCACGTAGCCGCCCGTGCCGAGAAGTGACGAGTCTTCGGGGTCCATTGTCTCGTCGACGCCTCCGATGACCTCACTCACCCAGGGAAGTCGGTCCATCAAGATACGCGTGACGCCACCTTGGATGGTGTCGGTAGAGATGGCGCAACTAGAACACGCACCTTGAAGTTGGACTTCGACGACGCCCGTTTCGACGTCACAGCGAATGAGGACCAAGTCTCCGCCGTCGGCCTGGACCGACGGACGCATCAAATCCATCAACGCGTTGAGCGCTGACAGTCGGCTCGCTCGCTCCTGATCGCTAAGTTCCACCCATCCAGTCTGCCGTGAAATCACAGTGCCGTGCCCTCGAGGACCGACTTACTACGATGATTCTGATGATTAGTGATTCCGCAAGTCTGAGCGCCAACGAAATCGACCTCTCCGCAACTGAGTTCTGGCTCCGACCTCTCAGCGAACGACAAGAGGCCTTTCGCGTCCTTCGCCACGATCTCCCCATCGGCCACTACGACACCCCGATCCTGGCCGGGTCCACCCTTGATCTCGCACCGGATGACGGCTACTACGCGCTGACGCGTTACGCGGACGTCGCGGAGGCCTCGCGCCGCCCCGACGTTTTCATCTCCGGCCCGGGCGCCGTGTCGATCATCGACTTTCCACCGGAAATCGTCGAGTACTTCTCGGGGATGGTCTCCACGGATAATCCCAAGCACGCCCGCCTGCGGCGGATCGTCTCGAGAGCGTTCAGTCCGAAGAACATTCGCGCCGTCGAGGAGTCCATCGATCGTGTCGCGGACGACGTGCTCAATCGAGCGCGTAGTGGAGGAACGGGTGACTTCATCGCCGACATCGCGGCGCCCTTTCCCCTCGAGATCATCTGTTCGATGATGGGCGTACCGCGAAGTGAGTACGCCACGGTGCAAAAGTGCTCGAACGTCATCCTCTCGATGGGTGACTCCGAGTTCATTCCCGATGGCAGCGACCCGACAGTGGCCTTCATTGAGGCCGGAGCGACGTTGACGGGCATCATGGATGAACTCGCGACGTTTCGCGTCGATCAACCTATCGACGACATCACCAGCGCACTGGTCAACGCGGAGATCGCGTCCGAGAAACTGACCAAACAGGAGCTGGCGTCATTCTTCGTGCTGCTGGTGACCGCGGGTAGCGAAACCACGCGAACGGCCATCGCGCACGCGCTGATCGCCTTCGACGACTTCCCCGACCAGAAGAAGCTTCTCACCGACGATTTCGAAGGACTCGCCAAGACGGCCACGGACGAGATTCTGCGCTGGGCGACGCCGATCACCTGGATGCGCCGGACACTCGACGCCGACTACACCTTGTCGGGCTTCGAGCTCAAGAAGAACGACAAGGTCGTCATGTTCTACAACTCGGCCAACCGCGACGAGAACGCTTTCGTCGACCCGCTCAAGTTTGACGTCGCTCGTACCCCTAACGACCACTTCAGTTTCGGTGCGCCCGGACCACACGTCTGCCTTGGTTCGCACTTGGCTCGTCGCGAGATCACGGTGATGTGGCGCGACCTCCTCGCGCGCACGCCGTCCATTCACCACACTGGACCACCCGCGCGACTATCTTCGAGCTTCGTGAACGGCATCAAGCACGTCGACTACAGCTTCTAGGCCCTTCGCGCCGCCAGGGCCTCATCGAAGACTCGAAGCGCTCGTGGACCCCAGACCGTTCCCGGTCCCCCGTTCATCACGATCGCGACGCCGATCGCTTCGCCGAGCTGTTGGCGGGTGACGCCGGCGCGCACGGCCCCACGGGTGTGCGCGACGATACAGCCGTCGCACTCTCGGGTGATCGCGATCACGACGGCCAGTAGCTCCTTCACCGCGCTCGAAAGCTCGCCTTCGGCCATGGCGGCCGTCGACATCGTCACGTAACTCTTCATGACCTCAGGAATCAGCTCGTGTAGATCGAGTGAGGGCTGTCGAAGCTCTTCTCGAATTCGGTCCATGCTCTCCATAGTCACCTCCTGATTCGAGCGTAGTGACTCTCGATCACGTCGAGCCAAGTCAAAGTAGTGATTTCCTAAGATGGAGCGATGAGCGCCATCGACGAACTGCTTTTGCACAATCGCTCGTACGTGAAGACGCACGGACACCGCGAGTTGCCCACCGCCCCTCGACTCCAGCTCACGGTCCTCACGTGCATGGACTCGCGCCTCGACCTCTTTGGCGCGCTCGGCCTCGACCTCGGCGAAGCCCACCTCATTCGAAACGCTGGTGGCATCGCGAGTGACGACGCGGTGCGCTCTCTCCTACTTAGTCAACGCCTGCTGGAGACGCGCTCCGTCATGGTCATCCATCACACGCGCTGTGGTCTCGAGTCCTTCGACGAGGAGACGCTTCAAGAGCAGATCACTTCGGCCCTCGGGGCCCGTCCGCCTTTTCGACTTGGCGCCTACGCTGACGTTGACGAGGACGTTCGCACGACCGTCGCCACCCTTCGCGCGAGCCCGTTCATTGATGGCACCGAGATTCGTGGATTCGTCTTCGACGTCGACGACGGAGAACTTCGCGAGATCGTCGACTAGGACGGGCTACGTACAGTCCTCGACGGCGAACCCTCGCCCTCGGCGACGCGGTCAGACACCGAAACGAGTCGCCCCTCCAATTTCCGTCCGATTCATCTCCCAGACCGCGACCACCCAGCACGCGCGGCGCTCCCGAGTGCGATGATCGACGTGGCCGAACTCGCCGAAAGTGCCGTGTCGCGAAGTTGCACCGCGTACCCCTCGTTGCACGTGACTCGACGTACCGTGCTTTTGCAGAGCCGTGGGTGGGCCGGAGCGCGACTCAGTACGGACTTCGTCTCTCGGTAACACCAATGATCGCCGCCGTTCATCGACCTTCCTGTTGCCGAGAGTCGCCACGGTCGAGCCATCGCCGTCTCTTCTACTGCAGCGGGTCGGGCTGGGCTATCGCCGTCGCGATGAAGTCCCGCAAACTGCCATTGATGTAGAAGTTCCAGCCGTTTGAGCAATCGGAAAAGCACTCAAATTCGGGAACCAATCCAACGTGAGCAAAGCGGATCACGGTGTTGTCACCGTCAGTGGAGACATCGAAGGTGATGCGCGTGCCCGTCCACTCGCTCGAGTTTTCGGTGAAACTCAAGTGGGAGTCGGTGACAAGCCACACGACTCTCTTGCCGGGAGTGAGCTCCACAATCTTCTGTTTGGAATAGTGGAGGTCTTCGTATCGATACGTGAACTCATCACCGAGGTGGTCAGTACTGCCTTCGATGTCTCCCGCCCACCAACTTCGGACGTTGTTGATGGCGGCGAAGACTTCTGCCGGTGATTCGCTGACCGTGAAGGTCGTGGTGTAGTCCTTGTCATTCATTGCTCTCTGCTTTCTGGCTCAGTACTTGCTTTGGGTTGTCTTCTCGACCCGTCGACGCCTCGGCGATCTGTTGGATCAGCCTGAGCCGACGATCCCACTGTTGGGACAGACTCTCCATCCATTTCACCGTTTCGCCAAGGGGCTCTGTTCGGACGATGAAACGATGCTCACGGCCGTGGCGACGTCCTCGAACCAGTCCTACCTTGTCCAAGACAGTGAGGTGCTGGACGACGGCTTGACGGCTGATCGGAAGGTCACCGGCTAGCGCCGTCGCGGTCGCCTCGCCCCGGAGCGAGAGCCTCTCGAGAAGGTCTCGTCGCGTAGGGTCGGCGAGCGCGACGAGGACTTCAGTGACGTTGCTCACGGCGAGTCGATGATCGAAGTTTCGAGGTTCGCCATCACGTACGCGTCAATCGCCGCCACGACACTGTTCCAACCTTTAGAGTGATTCTCGAATCCAGCGTGTTGCACGCGATCGGCAGGAATTTCGAGCGCGTCGAAGCCACTCTCCACCACGCGAAGTACGGTGCCCCTCGGCGTCTCCTTCAAGGAGAACTCCACCAAGGTCGAATTCTCCTCGGTCGCGAGAACGCCAGGGTACGCCGAGGCCCATCGAAACGAAAACACGTGGGGCGGCGTGACCGAGACGATGACCGTTTGGAAAGCTCCGTGGTCGCCCTGGTCGAAGGACATCACCCCGCCAACGCGAAGATCGATCGACACGTCGGCCCCGTTACTGAACCACGCACTGACGGACTTTGGCTCCGTCAGTGCCGACCACACCCGTGCGATCGGTGCGTCGATCACGACTTCTCGTTCTATTCGGTCAGTGTTCATGGAAAACCCCCTCGTTCAGTGTTTGATCCGCAAGTGGAGACTAGCGGATAAACGCACGATGCGCAAGTCTTAACTTGCGCGATTTGATGTCTGCTCGCCCGACGGACGCCGCGCCACGCGATCGACGCAAGATCTCCGGTGGGGCATATCGTTGATGACTCCGAGAGCCGAGTGATTCGCTGTAGTTGACTGGCCAGATGTCACTTTCATTGACCATCCGCGGCGACGCTCGCTCTATCCCCCGAGCGTCACGTCTTGGTCTTGGTACCACGCAAGGGCCTCGTGGAACTGGTCGATTGAAAAGTCCGGCCAGAGCTCATTGACCACGTAGAAGTCCGCGTAGATGGACTGAATCGGCAAGAATCCACTCAGTCGGCGACCCCCTCCCCAACGGACGATGAGATCGATTCTCGAGATGTCGGCCGACGCGATGCCGTCGGCGATGTCGTCACCTCTCCTCACGTTCCCCTTCCTCAGTGAGTAGTTGAGATCCCAACTCCAGCCGTAGTTGACGAGGAAGTTGACCTTGATGCGGCCTTCACCGATTCTCGTCCGTTGCGTGTACGACAGCAGCTCCTTGGGAAAGAGCGCGGACTGCGTGTTGCCAACCACGAGGAGGTCCGCGTCCTTCGTCTCCAACTCCGCGACGGCTTCGACGCAGGCGGCTCGAAAGGCTTCGATCTGGGCCGCGGGGCGCTTCGTGTTGTCGACCGTAAACCCGTAGAAGGTGATCTCCGGAATACCTAGTTCGAGACACGCGCTGTACACCTCGAGCCCGGGCTGCAGGCCAAAGCGATAGCCCTCTTCTTTCTCGAACCCTTGGCCGTGGGCCCAACGCCGGTTGCCGTCGGGGATGATGCCCACGTGCCGAGGCAGTCGCTTGGGTTTCGACATCGCGGACTCTTTCGATGAGAGGATCATGCACTTCGAAGCGATTGTACGACGTGCGAGCGCGAAGGCGGCGCTCGAACCGAGACGCGCGCTCGGCTAGTGCCCACCAGCGTCTGGGTCGAGCCGCTTCTTGAAGCCCTGACTGGTTTGTTCGAATCCGTTGGTCGTGTAGAAACGGTGCGCGTCGAGTCGAACGTTGCGACTGGTCAACTGCACCCGGTAGCACCCCTCGCGCCGAGCGAGCGCCTCGGCCACTTGTAGAAGCTTCGAGCCAATACCTCGACCGCGCTGGTCGCTTCGCACGTGCACGCTCTCGAGCTCACAACACCATCCCCCCGCGTGTTGGAAGTGTTGGAAGATGAGGACTTGACACACGCCGACCACCTCGCCGTTCACTTCGGCCACCAACACGTCACCTCGGCGACGACGGGTCTCTTCGACGGCGGACCAGTAGGCGTCGGCGCTGGCTTCGTCCTCCACCTCGGGCGTCAGCGAGCCGCCTTGGAGGACCATTGACGCTGGAATGACGTCGCCGAAGACGATTGGACGGATGAGAACCTCCACAATCTACGGGCGTGGATCGATAGGCGTGAGGACGCCAACGCTCTGTTCGATGGCTTCAGCCGCGTTCAGACAGAGGTCTTCTCGAAAGAGATCGCCAATGACCTGGACCCCGGTCGGTAGCCCGTTCGCGACACCCGTCGCGACGCAGGCCGCCGGTAGTCCGAGGAGATTGGGCGGAAGAACAAAGCGGAAGAGTTCCACGACCTGCATCGCCGAATCGGCGTCTTGGATATCGAAGCCCAAGGGGAAAGGAGGTTGGGTCCACACCGGCCCGACGATCAAGGGGTAGCTCGTCAAGAACGCTCGCCACGCGCTGGCCACCCGGTAGCGGGTCTCGTGCATCAGGGCCATCGACGCGGCGGTCGAGGGCGGGAACTCTACGTAGGTCAAGTCGAGGAACCGCTTTCCCCCCTCGCCCATCAGCGGCTCCAGTCGGGGCATCGCCACCGCGAGGCTGGTCATCATCAACTCCGTCCACGCGAAGTACGCGTCGAAGAGGAGCGGCGGCTCGACTTCTTCCACCTCGTAGCCCGACGCCTCGAGCGCCCTTCCCGCGACGCGAACGCCTTCGGCGACGTGAGCGTCGATTCCGCCACCGATCGGTTCTACGACGAGCGCGACGCGCTTCGAAACGGGACGACCGTACAAGGGCACGTCCACGGACTGGGGATCGCCTCGATGCGAACCCATGACCACTTCGAGCCCGCGACGAACGTCCCCGACGTGTCGCGCCAGTACGCCATCGGCCAGCATGATCTGAGAGTTGATGGCCATGTCGAACACGCTGCTCGGATTGCCCTGGGCCACGCGTCCCCGCGTGGGTTTGATCGACGCAATGCCACAGCAGTACGCCGGGTTTCGAAGTGATCCGCCGATGTCGTTCCCAAGTCCCAGAGGGCTCATCCCCGAGGCGATCGAGGCCGCTTCACCTCCGGAGGACCCACCCGCGGTGTAGCCATGCTTCCAGGGATTGTGTGTGGCGCCGTAGAGCGACGACTCCGAGTTGATTCGTAGTCCGAGATCAGGCATGTTGGTGCGCGCGAGCATCACCGCGCCAGCGTCACGCATCTTCTCGACGATTGGTGCGTCGGCGGTGGCGACGAGGTCCTTCTGCGCAATCGACCCTTCGCTCGTGACGTAGCCGGCCACGTCCAGATTCGTCTTCACGCTGAAGGGAACTCCGTGCAGCGCGCCGAGGGCCGCGCCGCTCTTCAGTGCCGCGTCCGCGGCGTCCGCCGCGGCGAGAACTTCGTCGGGACGAACCTCCACGACGGCGTTGACGGCGCCGTTCACCGAAGCAATGCGCGCGAGGTGCGCTTCGAGGACCTCATGAGACGACGTCTGGCCACTGCGGATAAGCTGCGCCAGCGACGACGCCGATTCCTGCCACAACTCTTTGCCCACGAAGCTCCCCTCGAACAAGTTGTTCTCGGTAGTTTGACACGCGCCACCGTCACGAGCTCTTCAAATCTGAGCGTGGCCAGCGGGTCGACGCTCGTGCGTGTCGTCGGAAGCGACCTGAGAAAGCACTGCAAACGGGAGTGACATTCGGGACCCGCCAGGACGAGAAGAAGGGGATCGCCGAAAACCGTCAAATCGGGATCCGCGTCACGGCAACGGCCGAGCAAGTCGGATCTGGAGCCGTGAAAGTAAGCGTGCCCAGGACATAGAGCCGAGCCCCCGTAGAGGCACTCGGAGAACACGGCCTCGGGACTGGGGCGCACCGTTTCACCCATGAGTACGAGGGGTGACGACGGGGTCATCTCTCATGACACGGCCTCACCGCGCGCGAACGAGGGAGCGGCCATGGTGACTCATGAATGAGGCCTACGAACCCAGCGTCACGCCTCGGCGGTCGCCGGAGGTTCGGCGCCCAGTTGACCGAGCCGGTAGTGGGTGCGGCAGAGAACCTGATAGTGAACGGCCCCCTCACTGACGTCACCGGTCACGAACTGGGTACCTTCACGCGCGACGAGTCCGTTCACCACGCGCGCGTTGCAGCGACCCTTTTTTCCGCACCAACACGACGACGTCAGCGGCAACTCGTGTGCCCAGTCGGCGATGGCGAAGAGCCGAGCAGAGGAGGGAAAGACGTTCAAGAGAAAGTCTGCCGCGAGTCCAAAAACGTGGACGTCAACGTCAGACTCGTCGACGAGCCGAGCCAGCGCGTCAATCTGCGCGACGCTCGCGAACTGCGCCTCGTCGATGACCAGAGTCTTCACCCCGCGCTCGACGAGTCCTGCCACGTTGCTGTCAATGTCGGTCCCGGGAACGATCGCCTCGGCGGCGGCCTCGATCCCGATGCGACTGGTCACCATTCCGTCGTCGCTGCGGTCGCCGAAGGTCCATAGTGCGACGTCGCTGCGACCCTCTCGTAGTTGCCAGCAGAGTTGTAAGGCGAGTGTGGATTTTCCCGCGGCCATGGTTCCGTAGGTAAAGGTAAGTTCAGCCATCTCTTCTTCTCTCGAACGCTCAACGTTACCGCTGACGTGTTCCCCGCTCGCGACGCTAAATCGCGTCGACGACGGTCGTCACTAGATTGGGCTCGTGGAACCCGTGATGCGCACCATCGCCTTCGTGCGCAACGAGCGGCGCGACATGAGCGACGACAGTTGGGACGATTTCGTCTCCGTCGTCGAGTTGGCGGACGACGTGCCGGGTGCGGCGCTGCGCGGACTCGACGAGTTCTCGCACGTTGAGATTGTGTTCTTCGCGTCCCTCGCCGAGAACGTGCCGCCGGGACCCTGGCACCGACGCCCGCGTGGTAACAGCGAGTGGCCCGACGTGGGTATCTTCGCGCAACGGAACAAGGACCGTCCCAATCGTCTGATGCTCTCGATCGTCGCCCTGGAGAAGGTCGACAAGAGGTCCCTCGTCGTACGAGGTCTCGACGCCATCAACGACACCCAGGTCCTCGACATCAAACCGGTCTACTCCTGGAGCGGACCGCGCAGTGAACTGCGCGTTGCCAAGTGGAGTGAGGAGCTGGGCGAGAACTACTTCTAGGCGACGGTGCCCGGTGCGTGGACACGACGGCTATTCGCGCCTGACTCCCTCGTTCACGAAGAATTGGCCTTCGGCGAGCATCGCGGACGGGCCGAGGGCGGCGATAACGTACTCATTCTCGGCACCGGCGACGTCACGGTCATTGAGCGCCCTTGGGACCTGCATTGTGCGCCCGCTGGCTTGACCCTATAATGCCGCGATGGCGAGGGATAACGTTCACGAGGACACCGTTTCCTTTGGTGAGTGGTCGACGTGGTATCGCGTCACCGGCGATCTGGATTCGGGGATGACGCCACTGGTCGTCGTCCACGGTGGTCCGGGATGCACGCACGACTATCTTCTTTCACTCGCCGACGTCGCCGAAAGTGGGCGTGCCGTCGTGCACTACGACCAGCTTGGTGGCGGACGTTCGACGCACCTGCCCGAGCGCGGCGGCGACTTCTGGACCGTGAAACTCTTTTTGGACGAACTCGACAATCTGCTGGACGAACTCGGCATCGCGGACGACTACCACCTCTTGGGTCAGTCCTGGGGTGGCATGCTCGGTGCCGAGCACGCCATCCGCCAACCCGAAGGGCTTCGCACAATCGTGCTCTCCAACTCCCCGGCCTCGATGGCGCTGTGGTCCAGTGAAGCCAAGGTGCTTCGTGGACTCTTGCCCTCCGACGTCGAAGCAACCCTCGATCGCCACGAAGCAAACGGCACGACCGACGAACCCGAGTACCTCGCGGCGTCGCAGGTCTACTACGACGAACACGTCTGTCGTGTCGTACCGAATCCCCCAGAGGTCGTGCGCACGTTCGAGTACCTCAACGCGGACCCGACGGTGTACCACACCATGAACGGGCCGAACGAATTCTTCTGCATCGGGACCCTGAAGGACTGGAGTGTCGTCGAGCGTGTTCAGAACATCGTGGCGCCGACCTTGTTGCTCTCGGGTCGCTTCGACGAGGCGACGCCGGCCACGGTCCAACCCTTCTTCGACGCCATCCCCGACGTGCGGTGGGAGATCTTTGAGGCGTCGAGCCACATGCCCTTCATTGAAGAACGCGAACGCTACCTGTCCGTGGTCGAGGACTTCCTCGCCCAACACGACACTTGAGCGACGGGCCTGTTTTATCTAGATAGTAAAGGGGAGCAAGATGGCCAAGCAGTTAGTCCAGAAGGTGTTCGTAACGTTCGGGGCGCTCGCTCTGATGTCGAGCATGCTTGTCGCGATGGGGACGGCCGCGCCCGCGGGCGCGGCCTTCACTTATCAGTCGAAACACGCGGGAGGCACGCTGCACCTTTTGGCCTCCACGGCGGGTGGCACGTTGGACCCCCAGGTCAACTACACCCTGCAGTACTGGCAGTTGTACCAGGCGTCCTACGACGGTCTGGTGAGTTTCGAGAAGGTGAGCGGACAGTCGTCGTTCAACGTCGTTCCCGACCTCGCGGTCGCGATGCCCAAGGTGACGAACGCTGGCAAGACCTACACCTTCAAGCTGCGTACCGGAATCAAGTTCTCGAATGGCAAGACCGTGACGGTGAAGGACGTGCTCGCGAGCTTCCAGCGGATCTTTAAGGTCTCGAACCCCAACGCGGGTACCTGGTACAACGACATCGTCGGTGGACCAGCGTGCGTGACGAAGCCCGCGACGTGCACGCTGAAGGGTGGCGTGACCGTGAACGCGACGACCAACACCATCGTCGTCAACCTCATCAAGTCCGACTCAGAGTTCCTCGACCAACTCGCCGTGCCCTTCGGCTCGATACTTCCGGCCAGCACGCCCGGCAAGGATCAAGGTGACGTTCCAATCCCTGGGACGGGCGCGTACACGTTCTCCAAGTACAACCCCACCACCGGATTGACCATGAAGCGCAATCCTTACTTCAAGGTCTGGTCGGCCGCGGCCCAACCTCAGGGTTACCCCGCGACAATCGAGGAGACCTTCGGCGAGACCGTGGAGTCCGAGGTCACCTCGGTCGAGAACAACCAGGCCAACTGGGTCTTTGACCCACTGCCGACGGACCGTCTCCAGCAGATCTCGACCAAGTACGCCTCGCAGTTGCACGTCAACCCCTTGACGGCCGACTGGTACGCGCCGATGAACGTGAACATCGCGCCGTTCAACAACGTAAAGGCCCGTCAAGCGCTCAACTACGCGATCAACAAGAACGACGTGGTGAACCTCTACGGTGGCACGAAGCTCGGCCAGCCAACCTGCACGATCTTGCCACCGGGCTTTCCCGGCTACCTGCCCTATTGCGCCTACAACAGCAAGAGCTCATCGACCTACGCGGGACCGGACCTCGCCAAGGCGAAGGCCCTGGTGAAGGCCTCGGGCACGGCCGGTGACAAGGTCGGCGTCGTGGTCACCAACGACCCGGTGAACCTCGCCGTTGGTCAGTACATCCAGAGCGTGTTGAACTCGATTGGTTACAAGGCCACGGTCAAGCCCTTGTCCGCCAATATCCAGTTCACGTACATCCAGAACACCAAGAACAAGGTGCAGATCAGCGTGAGCCAGTGGTACCAGGACTACCCCGCCGCGTCGGACTTCTTGAACGTGCTGCTCTCGTGCGCGAACTTCCATCCGGCGTCGGACAACAGCATCAACATCTCGGGCTACTGCAACAAGTCCATCAGCGCCAAGATGCAAACGGCGGAAGCGCTCGAGCTGACCAACGCCAAGAAGGCCAACGCGATGTGGGGCTCGATCGACAAGGAAATCATGACCACGGACGCGCCGTGGGTGCCACTGTTCAACCCCAAGTTGACTGACTTCGTTTCGAAGGGCACGGGGAACTACCAGTTCTCGAAGCAGTTCTACATGTACGTGGACCAACTTTGGGTGAAGTAGTAGCGACAGAAGAACACAGCACCATTGACCTCACCGGCAACGGTGTCACGACCGCCAGGGGACCGGAAAGCCCCTGGCGGTCGTCGCTGCGCCAGCTCCGTCGTAACAAGGCGGCGGTCGCCGCCTTCGGGGTCATCGTCTTCATCGTGACCGCGTGCCTCTTGGCACCGGTCTACGCCCACGGTATCGCCCACGAGAACCCCTTCGCCTCGAACCTTAACGGCACCATCCGACTCGGCCACAAGACGGTGAACGTCCTTCAGGCGAACACCCAGGGCCTCGGACTCGGCGTCACGCCGATCGGTCCTACCTGGCACTTCTCGACGTACTTCCTCGGGGCCGACTCCCAGGGCCGCGACGTCTTCGCCCGTTTGCTCTACGGCGGTCGGACCAGTCTCTACATCGGCTTCGTCTCCGCGGTGATCTGTTGCGTCGTCGCGGCGCTGCTCGGACTCTTCTCCGGTTACTTCGGTGGGGCGATCGACTGGCTGATCTCGCGACTGTTCGACATCGTGTGGGCCTTTCCCATTTATCTCCTCGCGATCTCGCTGTCCGTGGTGCTGCTCACGAGCGGCATCAACGTCCTCTTCATCCACCTCCAGCCCGGTTCGTTGTTCTTGCCGATCCTCATCATCGCTGCCGTCTTCGTCCCCTACGTCGGTCGACCGATCCGAGGTCTCGTGATGTCGCTGAAGCAACGCGAGTTCATCCAGGCCGCGATCGGCGCGGGCGCCTCGGACTGGCGCATCTTGAGAAAGGAGGTCCTGCCGAACGTGATGCCGAGCATCATCGTGTTCTTCCCGCTCATGGTGGCTTTCAATATGCTCACCGAGTCCGCGCTCTCCTTTCTCTCCATCGGTGTCCAACCCCCCGCGGCCAGCTGGGGCACCATCATCAACGACGGTCTCAACCTGCTCTACACCCGACCGTGGGTCGCGATGGCGCCGGGGATCATGATCGTGATCACCGCGGGGGCGCTCAACGTGCTCGGCGACGGCTTTCGCGACGCCTTCGACCCCAAGGCCAAATTGCGTGGATCGATCTAGATGTTCTACTTCGTAGTCCGGCGATTCGCGTCGGCCGTGTTGGTGCTCTTCACCATCAGCGTGACCGTCTTTCTCATCTTCTTCGCCACCCCCGGCGTCGATCCGGCCGCGCGCATCGCCGGGCGAAGCGCGTCGGCGCAGGTGCTCGCCCAGGTGGCGAAAGAGTTCGGGCTGAACCGGCCCCTACCTATTCGGTATCTGTTGATGATGGATCACCTCTTCATCAAACAGGACCTCACGTCCTACGTGAACATCGGCGACCGCGTCGTGCCCCAGATCACCCAGGCCGCGCCGATCACCCTCTCACTCGTCGTGGGCGCCGCGGTGATCTGGTTGATCGTGGGCGTGTTGGGCGGGGTCATCGCCGCGGCGAACCAGGGCAAGTTCATCGACCCCTTCATCATGTTCATCGGCATCGCCGCGGTGTCCGTGCCGGCGTACTGGCTCGGCGAGGTTATGAACCTGCTCACCCAGAGCAAGTTCCACTCGTCGATCTTTGCTTGGGTGCCCCCTCCGGGCTACGTCTCCTTCACGACCAGTCCCACCGAGTGGTTTCTCCACCTCCTCTTCCCCTGGCTCACCTTGGCCGCGCTCTACGCGGGGATCTACGCGCGCGTCCTTCGCGCCGAACTCGTCAACGCGCTCAACGAGGACTACATCCGCACGGCGCGCGCCAAGGGCCTCTCCGAGCGACGCATCTTGTTCCGTCACGCCTTGCGCTGTTCGTTGATCTCGATCGTTTCGCTGTTCGGCCTGGACTTTGGCGCGCTGATCGGTGGGGCGGCGCTGCTCACCGAGGTGGTCTTCGGACTGCCCGGCGTGGGAATGCTGACCTACACGTCGTTGCAGAACCTGGACTTGCCGGTGATCATGGGTTGCGTGATGTACGGTGCCTTCTTCGTGGTGCTCGCCAACGCCGTCGTCGACGTGCTCTACGCCTACCTGGATCCGAGGGTGCGCCTTGTCTGAGTCGACGAACGAACGGCCTACCGTGCTACGCGTGCGCGACTTAGCCGTCTCCTTCGCCACGCGCCAGGGCGTCCTTCGCGCGGTGGACGGACTCTCCTTCGACGTCGGACGAAAGGAGATCGTCGGAATCGTCGGCGAGTCCGGCTCGGGCAAGAGCGTGGCGATCTACTCGATGCTCGGACTCGTTCGCGAAAAGAACGTCACCATTACCGGCAGCGTGCTCTTCGAGGACCGTGAGATCCTCGGACTGAGCGACCGAGAGCTCCAGCCGATTCGAGGTGGCTCGATCGGCATGATCTTCCAGGACCCCATGACCGCGCTGACACCCGTCTACACGGTGGGTTGGCAACTCGTCGAGCAGATCCGTCAACATCTGCACCTACCCAAGGCGGCCGCTCGCCAGCGTGCCATTGAGCTCCTCGGTCAGGTCGGCATTCCCGACCCCAAGTCCCGCGTCGATCGCTACCCCCACGAGTTCTCGGGCGGCATGCGCCAACGAGTCGTTATCGCGATGGCGCTCTCGTGTAATCCGCGCCTCTTGATCGCCGACGAACCAACCACGGCCCTCGACGTCACCACCCAAGCACAGATCCTCGACCTGATGCTGAAACTCCAAGACACCTACGACTCCTCCATCGTGATCATCACCCACGACATGGGCGTCATCGCCGAGATGGCGCACCGCGTCGTCGTCATGTACGCCGGACGGCCCGTCGAGATCGCGCCCGAACTCGATCTGGTACGTCGTCCCCGTCATCCCTACACCTGGGGACTCCTCGACGCCGTGCCGCGACTCGACGCGAAGAACGAGCGACTCCACACCATTCGCGGCAACGCGGTTTCGCCGTTGGACTTGCCTCCGGGCTGTGCGTTCGCGCCTCGCTGTGACTACGTGATGGATCAGTGCGCGCAGCGCCCACCCCTTCGAGGAGACGCGGACCACGTCGACGCCTGCTGGTTGAGTGACGCCCAGCGCGTGACGATTCGCCAAAGCGTGGAGCAGCACTCGTGAGTGACGACGTCGTCCTCCAGGCCACCGACGTCGTGAAGACGTTCTCCTCGCGGGGCAAGAAGTTGGGCGCGCGCGTGGTCTCGCGCGCCGTCAACGGCGTCTCGCTTGAAGTGCGTCGCGGCGAGACCCTCGGCATCGTCGGTGAATCGGGTTGTGGTAAATCGACGCTGGCGCGCTGTCTCGTCCAACTCTCACCCGTGACGTCGGGCACGGTCACCTTCGAGGGCACCACTCTCACGGGACTTTCGCGCCGACGCCTTCGGCCCTTTCGACGCCAGTTTCAACTGGTCTTCCAAGATCCCTACGCGTCGCTCAACCCTCGGCGCACGGTGGGCGACATCGTCGCCGAGCCCATGCGCATCAACCACATGGGCTCGTCGAGCGAGATCGACGCTCGGGTTCGCGAGCTCTTCACGACCGTGGGCTTGGACGCGGCCGCGATCAATCGCTACCCCCACGAGTTCTCGGGCGGCCAACGCCAGCGCATCGGCATCGCGCGGTCGCTCTCACTCAACCCAACCTTGGTCGTCGCCGACGAACCGGTGAGCGCCCTCGACGTCTCGATCCAGGCCCAAGTGCTCAACCTCATGGCCGACCTCCAACGAGAGTTCAACCTTACGTACGTCTTCATCGCGCACGACCTTGGGGTCGTGCGCCACGTCTCGGACCGGGTGGGCGTGATGTACCTGGGCGAGTTCGTCGAGTTCGGCCACGTCGGCGAGTTGTACGAGACCCCGCTGCATCCCTACACCGAAGCGTTGCTGTCCGTCGTTCCCGAGCTGAACGACACTGACGCGCCCCGACGTGAGCGCATCATCATCAAGGGCGACGTGCCCGACCCTGCGGACCGACCCAGCGGTTGCCCCTTCCATCCGCGCTGTCCGATCGCGACGGACCTGTGTCGAGTGGAAAAACCAGAGTTGTTGACCATCGTTCCCGGCCGTCAGGTGGCCTGTCACTTCCCACGCAACCTCGACGCGGTTCACGCGACCATCGCGAGCCCGTAAGCAGTCGAATCGATCGAGGCCGACGGCCCTCACTCGTCGAACTGAGTAATCCAGCGCGTCACGTCCTCTCGTCGCGGGCCGGTGGCCGGACCGAACCGACCGATCGCGATGGCGGCGGCCGCGTTGGCCCATCGCGCCGCGTCGAGGGCTTCGTGACCACTGGCGAGCTCGGCCAAAAAGACGCCGTTGTGCACGTCACCGGCGCCGTTGGTGTCGACGACCGTGGTCGTGAATCCCGGAACGACCACCGCCTCGTGGTGATTGAGTGCCACCACACAGCCCTTCGCCCCACTTCGAACGAGTACGTCGAGGGTGTCGTTGCGCGTGGCGAGCAAGGACGCCGCCTCCACCACGTCGTCGCGGCCCGTGAGCGCCGCCGCCTCGGTGGCGTTGCAGAGCAGCCAATTCGAGCGTTGTATCATCGCGTCGAGGTTCGACTTCGGGATGTCGACCATTCGCGTCGCGGGGTCGAAGACGACCGTCACCTCTCCCGTGAGGCGAGACAACCACGCCAGGACCAACGTGGCGGGTTCGCGGTACATCACGTTGTACCCGGACACCAAGACGTAGTCACCCGCTCGCACCTCGAGCGCGTCGAGGTCACTACCACGAAGGGTGGCTTCGGCGCCGCGCGAGGTGACGAACGAGCGCTCGCCGTCCGGCTCGAGCAACACGACGCAGATGCCCGTGTCCAGCGCTTCGTTTCGTGCGACGGGCGCCTCGATGTGTTCGTGTTCGAGCGTCGCCGCGGCGAGCGCGGAGAAGGGGCCCGCGCCCAGTCGACCCGCGTAGACGACGCTCATGTGGTGTCGAGCGGCGGCACTCATGGCGTTAAAGCCCCCGCCGGTCGTGATGAGGTTCTCGCTCGCGAGCACGTCACCCGCACGCTGCGGCAGCGCGGCGATCTTCAACACGACGTCAATCAAGACGGTGTCGAGACAAAAGAGTCGCGGCGCGTCACTCATAGTGGAACACCCTAGTGAGCAGGTCGTGAAACTTCTAACGAACGCTGCGGCGACCAGATGTGCCGCCCACACTGATGTCTGCGTACAATCGATGCGAGCGAAGCACCCGGCTGTCGCGAGGAGGCACCGTGAGCGACGACGTAGCTGAGCGACTGGGCACCGGTTCTTCCGGCGTCCTTCGAATCGAAGAGAACGGCATCAACGTCATCGTCGAGAAGGAGCGAAAGGGGCACCCCCGCGACCTCTTCTGGCCCTGGTTCGGGGCGAACGTCTCGGTGCTCGGACTGGGTTACGGCTCGTACGTCTTGAGCTTCGGCATCTCATTCGTCCAGGCCCTCGTCGTTGCCGTGATCGGCACGGTTTTTAGCTTCTGGCTGTGCGGCGTCATCGCCACCGCGGGCAAACGCGGGTCAGCGCCCACGATGGTGCTCTCACGCGCGGCCTACGGGGTGCGTGGCAACCGTCTGCCGTCGGCTATCTCGTGGTTACTCTGCGTCGGTTGGGAGACCGCCCTCACGGTGATCGCGGTACTCGCCACGAACACCGTCTTCGTGCGACTCGGCTGGGGCGGAGGTGACGGTCTCAAGGTGGTCGCCATGCTGGTCATCGCCGCGTTGATTATCGGCGGCGGCGTGATGGGATTCGACCTGATCATGCGCATGCAGGTGATCATCACCGTCATCACCGGCATCCTCACGATCGTCTTCATCGCCCTCACGCTCAAGCACATCAGTTGGCACGTGGTGACCCACGTACACAGCGGCTCGTTCCAACTCACCATCGGGGCGTTGGTCTTCGTCATGACGGGCTTCGGACTCGGTTGGGTGAACGTCGCGGCCGACTACTCGCGCTATCTCCCACGCAGCGCCTCGTCGAGTGGCGTGGTCTGGTGGACCACCTTTGGCGGTTCCGTGGCGCCACTCGTCCTCATCGCCTTCGGTCTGCTCTTGGCGGGCTCGTCGTCGTCGCTCTCAAGCGCCGTCGGTGCCGATCCAGTCGGGGCGTTGGCAACGTTGTTGCCCACGTGGTTCCTCGTGCCCTTCGTCATCGTGGCCATACTCGGCCTCGTCGGCGGTGCTGTCTTGGACATCTACTCGTCGGGCCTCGCCCTCTTGTCGGCGGGACTCAAGATTCCCCGTTACGCCGCGGCGGGCGTGGACGGCGTCATCATGCTCATTGGCACGATCTACATTGTCTTCGGGAAGCAGAACTTCCTCAACCAGTTCGAGGGCTTCCTCATCACGGTGGGAGTCTTGATCGCCGCGTGGTGTGGCGTCTTCCTGGGTGACCTCCTTTTGCGTAAGCGGAACTACGTCGACGCCGATCTCTTCCAGTCCTCGGGGCGTTACGGCGACGTGCGCATCGTGCCGATCGCGGCGACGATCGTGTCCAGCTTTTTCGGCTGGGGCCTCGTGACCAATAACTACGCCTCGTGGCTCACGTGGCAGGGCTATCTCTTGAAGCCCTTCGGCCTGGGCGGCAAGACCGGTCACTGGGCCGGCGCCAACTTAGGCGTGATCGTGGCCCTGGTCTTAAGTTTCGTGCTCACGATCCTCTTCACGCGAACCGAAGTGGTGAGAGAAGAGGCGCTCGCGTAAGGCTGAACGTCGCGCCGACAAGAGGCGGGGACGGGCTGCTGTTGACGTCAAAGCCCCGGCACCGGGCCCACGCGAGCGCGCCCGTCTTCACGCCGGCGACGCGCACGTCGAGGATTCGAACGCGTGAACGTCGCGCAGTGGCGCCCTCCTCGAAGGGGAGCACGAGACGCTCCTAGAATGGCGGCGGGTCTGGTGAGGGAGTTTCATGCGAATCGGTGTTCTGACTGCTGGAGGCGACGCGCCCGGCCTCAACGCCGCCATCCGCGCCATTGGTGAGATGGCGCTGCGCGACGGTCACGAAGTGATCGGCATCGCCAACGGCTGGGCCGGACTCGTCGGCGACTTCCAGGGCACCGCGCTCACCGCCAAGGACCTACGAGGCGTGATCGGCCAAGGCGGTACCCTGCTCGGGACCGCACGATTCAATCTCGACGAGCCCGCGGGCGGGCGCGAGTGCGTGCTCGCGGCCATTGATGAGCACCTCGACTCGCTCGTGGCCATTGGGGGCGACGGGACGCATCGCATCTCGAGTTGGCTCGCCGATCGAGACGCGCCCGTCGTCGGCGTACCCAAGACGCTCGACAATGACCTACCCGGCACCGAATACTGCATCGGTTTCGACACGGCCATAAGCATCGTCGCCGAGTCCCTCGACCGGCTTCACACGACCGCGGCTTCGCACCACCGCGTCATCGTCGTCGAGACCATGGGACGATCTACTGGTTGGGTCGCGGCGCTCGGCGGATTGGCCGGCGGGGCCGACATGATCGTCATCCCCGAGTTTCCCGTGACCATGGATGAAATCGTCGAACACATCAATCGACGTCGCAGCGCGGGTCTCGTCTACTCGATCGTCGTCGTCGCCGAAGGCATCAACCTCGCCATTCTGGGCGGCGCCGAGACCGAAGTGCTCTCGAACCAAGGGGTCGGCGGTGTTCGCCACGCCACGCGCGGCGTGGGACATTTCGTCGCCGCGAAGATCGAAGAACAAGGTGGTTTCGAAGTACGAACGACCGTCCTTGGTCACCTCCAACGCGGAGGAAGTCCAACGGCCCACGATCGCATCTTCGCCACGCGCGTGGGCGCCGCCGCGTACGACGCCGTGATCGCGGGGAAGTTCGGCATGATCCCGGTCATCCGCGACGACCAGGTGGTCCTCGCGCCACTGTCGACCGTCGCCGTCGGTCAGCGCAAGGTCCCGCGCGAGATCTACGACCTCTGCGCCGTCTTCTTCTGATTCTCTAGACGGAGACCCCTCCTCGGCGCCGACGAAGGTACCTCGTGGCGACCATCCGCAGTCCCAGCATCAAGGCACCGAGAAAGCCGAGCGCCACGAGGATGAAGGCGAACGCCGTCCCTTGGCCGAAAAGAACGCGCAAGACCATCCCCACCACCACGGTGCAGAGCCAGACCACGACGCCGCCTCGGGTCGACGCTCCGTCTCGACGTCGAAACATGAGGTACGACCAACCAAGCCCTAGGCCGACCGCGAAGGGCCAGGTCGTCGAGAGGAAACCCGAAACGCTGAAGGCGTGATGGTGTGACGAACGACCAATACCCACGAACAGCAGCACGATCAGAACGTCGACGACGATCCACACACGATTCATTGCTGAGAACTCTACCGACCGGTGGCGCTCGACAATTCCACCCCGACCTCGACGTAACGGCGGGCGAAGGCTTCCACGCGTTTGTTGGACGAGCGACGACTACTTAGACTGGACTAATGCACACGCTCATCAAGGTAGTTGGCGAGTACTTCGTCTTCTTGAGCATCGCGATCGTTGTTGTCTATTGGCTACGCGCGAAGATGAGCGTCAAGGTCTCGCTGACGTGGCAGTTGGTCGTTGGCGGCGTCCTTGCGGAGTTGATGTCCATCGTTGCGTCGCACCTCTTCTACGACACGCGACCCTTCGTCACCCACCATCTCATCCCGATCATCCCCCACGCCGCCGACAACGGATTCCCCTCCGACCACGCACTCTTGACGTCGTTTCTCGCCTTTACGATGATCCTTTACTCGAAGCGCACGGCAATCATCCTCTTCGTCAACGCCCTTCTCGTGAGTTGGGCGCGCGTCGCCGCGCACATACACAGCCCGATTGACATCGTCGCGTCATTCGTGTTCGCCGCGATAGCCGTGGTCGTGGTACGCGCCGTGACGAGTTGGTGGCGAGCGCGAGGAAAGTCGAATAGCTGGCGCACGCTGAACTAGACACCCTTCGTGAGCACGTCATCGGGGCGATCGGGGATCTGTCGCGAGGGGGATCCGTGTTGTCGTGTTGACGCGTTGACGCGTTGACGCGTCAACGTAGAACCCGCGAGGCGTGAGTCAAGGATTCGCTCACGTAGCACGGGGGCGGGTTCGACCCTCATCACCGTCTCCGTCACGTCGGTCCCCTTCTTCGCGGTCACCCACGTTTGTTCTCTCAACCGCCGGCTTCGATGTTGGGAAGTCGTTAACCGCGCGCGAAGTGCTCGTCCTCGTGATGAACGTTGCACCACTACGCTTCCAAAAGACCGCGGTAGTACGACGTCGCCGGGCGAAGCGAACCACGTGTCAAAGCTATTGGCCCTGGCGTTAAAGAACGCTTCGGATGAAGCAGTAATCGTCTCGTTGACCACGTGCCTACTGCCCGCATCGGCGGTGTCGCACCAGATCCGCGTGGCGTGTCGTCGTCGATCACTTCTCCGCTTCCCCCTTAAAGAACTACCTAGGCGAGCACCGAGTCGCAAGGCGCGAAGCGCTCGAACACGTTGCTCGACATATAGATTGAGCGAAGGCGTTCGTCACTACGTTCGCTACACCAGAAGTGGTGACGTCACGTAGGAGGATCGTGGGTACTGAAGAGGGACCGGGTCCCATCGCCCTGGTGGGTTCGGGTGAGTACCTGCCCCAGATGGCCGACTTCGAAGCCTCGCTCATCGCGGGTCGCGCTCCTCGTTACGTCCAGTTGGCCACCGCCGCGGTCCAAGACGGACCCTCGGTGGTCAGCCATTGGCACGAGCTCGGCCGCACCCAGGCCCAGCGGCTCGGGGTGGAGCCCGTCATCGTGCCCGTCAACGACCGCGCCGACGCGGACAATCCCGAGTTCGCCGCGATGATTGCGGGCGCGGGGCTGATCTACCTCTCCGGGGGCGATCCCAACTACCTCGCGGAGACGCTTCGCGACACGAACGTCTGGCACGCCATCGAGGAAACGTGGCGAGCAGGCGCCGCTCTCGCGGGCTGCAGTGCCGGCGCGATGGCGCTCGGAGCCTGGATCCCTTCGCTCCGCCACCCGCGCAAGGGCAGCATCGTCGGGCTCGGGGTACTCGAGCATCTAGGTGTCATCCCCCACTTCGACGCCTTCGCGGCGCGCGTACCCGACCTCTTGACCCGCTTCGTTCTCCCCGACGAGTCGATGATCACGGTCTTCGGGATCGACGAAGAGACGGCCCTCGTGGGCGGTCCCAAAGAGTGGACGGTGCGGGGGCGACAGAGCGTGTGGCGACTCGGATCGAGCGGTCGAGAAGAGTTTCGCGTCGGCGCGAGCGTCTCCACGCGCGGCTAGACACCACCACCTTCGCCCCCACCAGCACTGGAGGAACGTGCTCCCCTACTTCGCGGCGACCTTGTCGAGGTGGTAGCGGATCTGAATCGACGCCGCCGCGCCTTCGCCGACCGCCGATGCCAACTGCTTCGTCGAACCGTGCCGCACGTCTCCCGCGACGAACACGCCCGGCACGTTCGTTCGAAACTGCTCGTCACTCAGGACGAAACCGCGTTCGTCCAAGTCGAGAACTCCGTCGAGAAACGCGGTGTTCGGATCGAGTCCGATGAACACGAAGGCTCCCGACGTTTCGTGATGATGGCGCTCACCGGCCACGCGATCTTCCAGTTCGACCGATTCGAGTTGGCCCGTGGCGCCACTTTGAAACCTCACGACGTTCGTGTTCGTGACGACGCTCATCTTCGGGTGCGCGAGCACTTTGTCTTGCAGGAGCCGACTCCCCGCCAACTTCTCGGAGTGCTCCACTACCGTGACGTGCTCGGCGAACTGAGTGAGGAAGAGTCCCTCTTCCAAACCGCTGTTCCCACCACCGATGACCAGGACCTCCTTGGCCCCGCGATAGAACGGTCCGTCGCACGTCGCGCAGAAGTGGATTCCCGCGCCAATGAGGTCGGCCTCACCTTCGGCGCCCGTTCGCCGGTAGACCGATCCCGTCGCCACGAGCACGGCGCGAGCTTGGTAGGTCTCATCCGTCGTCGTGGTCACGCTGACCCAGTCGCCGTCGACGTGCACGTCACGAACGCCTACCGCCTGAAGGATCTCGACGCCGTAGCGCTCCGCTTGACGACGTATCCGATCGGCGAGATCGTGCCCCGCGACGCCGTCGGGAAAACCAGGATAGTTATCGAGCCGCTCGGTTATGCCGGCCTGGCCCCCGACGGCGGACTTCTCGATGATCAGCACGCTCTGGTTCTCGCGCGCGCCGTAGATCGCGGCGGTGAGTCCCGTTGGACCCCCGCCGATGACTATGACGTCGTAGGCCAGGGACTTCGCGGAGCGAGTGATTCCCAACTTCTGTGCGAGTTCGTCGTTGCCTGGTTCGACCAAGTGCGAACCATCGGGAAAGACAATGGTGGGAATACTTCGACTGCCGCCGTTGATGCGTTCCACGAGCTCGGTCGCTTCGGGGTGTTGCTCGAGGTCGATCCAGTCGTAGGCAACGCGGTGCTCGCCGAGGAACTCCTTCGCTCGACGACAGTCCGGGCACCAACTCGCGCCGATGACGGTGATCGTGTCCTTCGCGAGTTCCATCGAGCTCCTACGTAACGACGAGTCAGTGTCCTGGACCGCCTGAATGGTCACTTTAGTGCTCGTCGGAACGTCGAGACCGCGACGCCAATCTCGCCGGCGTCGCCAGGTCCGGCATCACGCCGTCCGGGGAGAGAAACACGTGCACGACGACGAGCCACATGGTCACGTCTCGTTCAAAGACTCTTCGTCAATCGACACCACGTGGCCTAGCGTCGTGACTATGCGCGAGAGCACGTCACCACGTGAAGCACCAAGGACTCCCTTCCTGATGCTGATCGGCCCGATCATCACCCTCTGCGCCACGGGGCACGCCCCGCCCATCGTTAAATCGGAGCGCCGAGGGCGGTGAACGGTCCTCGATCTTCCGCTGGCGTCGTACCTTCGATGAAGGATCGCGTGGTTCACGACGTCGCGCGGAGCCAGATTGCCTTCGTCTTGTTCATCGCGGTCTGCGTGACCCTTCATCCCGGTGAGGTCCTTAAGTCCAACGAAGGTGGCCTCAGTAACTACGGCGTGCACCTCAAGACCGTCATCCCCTACACGCTGGCGCTCGCCCTGGCTTCGGCGCTTTCCTTTCGCGCGACGAGGTCCCTTCACGCCGCGCGTCGCGAGTCTCGACACTTCAAGCTCCTCCTTCGCGTCTACAGCGGCTTCACGATGCTCACCCTCTTGACCACGTACGGCTACACCCTCGACACGCCCCAGAGAGATCTTCACGTCGCCGTCGGCGTGGCGATCACCGTCTTTGAGTTCGCGGCGTCACTGTGGATGTACGACGTCGTGCGTCATCTGATCCTCGTGATCGTCGTGGAAGTCGCTGGCTTCGTCCTCGCCGCGTTGACGTTCTTCGGCGCGCTCCACGTGTTGTTCCTCACTCAAGTTCTCATCGGAGGGGCCTTCGCCCTCCTCCTGGTGAGAACGAGTAGAGCGTTGGCCTAGGTTCGACCACGCGGCAGGCGGTGGCAAACGTCGAGCGACGTCGCGACCTCAGACCAACGGGCCCTGCTCGGGCGCCCCGGAGCCCGGTCCCAGCCCGGCCCGTTCACGGATGAGGGCTTCGAAAGCGTCAGGATCGTCGGGCGTGACGAACGGCTTCACCGACTTGCCCACGTCGAGGATGAATCCGAACTTCTTCGTGGGTCGCCGAACGTCCAAGTTGGCCCAGTACTTGAAGTTCCCGGTGCCCCAGATGCGGCCTTTCCCCCGCAAGGTGCTCATCACCACTCGACTGATCCCCTTGATGGACGCGTAAGGAATGTTCTTGGTGCCGAGGGGAAAGTAGTACCAATGAACGCGCAACACCTTCGGGGTGCACTCGATATTGGCGTCGTGGTACTCCTCGGTCACGAGCGCATCCTATCTCCGTCACCGCGACGCGACGAGTCGCGAAATAGTGCGCAGAGCTACGCGAACGTGACTGACGTGGGCGTGACGAACGCGGACCCTCGAGCGTCCGCGACCCTCTCTCCCCACTTGGAGAACAACACCTGACTCGACACTTTTTGGCCGCTCACGACACCCGAATCCGCCAGCGCCACTCGGTACTACGGTGCGGTCCGCGAGACGTAGATCGTCTGCGTACCGCCTCTCGAGGAAGCCGGCAATCTGCCCTCGATCTCTACGGTCGCTACGCCGTTGATCTTCCGGGCTTTCTGATCTTTCAACGCTGACACCATCGAACTGCTGGAGGATCGAGAGCAGAAGGATGCCCGACGCGAGGTTGGCGTCGTTCTTGTTCGTGGCGGGTACGAGAGCCCACTTGTTCGCCAGCCCCGAGTACTTCACGCCGAAGTCCTGCGCGTTGGACGTCTTATCCCCGTACATATAGAGGGACTTGCCGATAAGTCGGCACGTCTCCGATCCTCCACCCAACATCTGTGTTTGTGTGCCTTCCGACTTCGCCGATTCCGTGGACAACGTGATCTGGACGATGCCCCCGCAGGGGTCCGCCAAGTCGTAGTGGAAGCTGCCCGCGCGCTTCATGGCCGAGGTAGTGAGCGTGAGGATCTGCGCCGCCGTCTTCGTGCCGACGGGACTCGACGCGGCGCTCGACGGTACGGCGAGGCCGCAGACCATCGCCAGAACGCCGGCTCCCGTAACAAGGGGCAGGCGTAAACGCATGGGGCTCCAAGATTGGGGTCAATGACGCGACAAGGCGCAAGTAGCGCAAGTGGCGCAAGTGGCGCAAGACACTACCGCCTGGTCTTGCCAGGATGTACGTGGCGCAGTGGCGCACCGAACGAAGTCACCAGCGTGCCGCGCTCAGCTCGAGGTAGTTCAGTACCTGCTCGTCGGAGGTCTGTTCAAAGTGCTGGTACCAGTTACCCACCGCGAAGGGCCCCTCGACGGTGATGAGGGACACGAACGCATCCACCTCGCGTTGGAGTCGCGTTGCCGCCTCGACGCTCGACACGGGAGTTGCCACGACCAGTCGCGACGCCCCGCGTAGACGAGCAACCTGGCAAGCGGCGCGCACGCTCGAGCCCGTTGCAATTCCGTCATCGACGATCACCACAGTGCGGCCCTTGATGTCCGATTGCTCCGAAGCACCACGATAGAGCCGTACCCGTCGATCGAGTTCGCTGCGCTCACGCGCGAGGACGTCGGCAAACTGTTCGTCTGAAACGTTCAGAGAACGAACGACGTCCACCTCCACGACGGTGGCTCCGGCTTCACCGATCGCTCCCATTGCGAGCTCGCGCTGCGTCGGGACTCCGATCTTGCGCACGATGACCACATCGAGCGGTGACGCCAACGCAACGGCGACCTCGAACGCCACCGGAACGCCACCGCGGGGAATACCCAGGACGACGACGCCCCCGACGCGCGACGCGAGGCTCGGCGCGAGTTTCGCACCCAGGGCCGCGCCGGCGTCAAGTCGATCTTCGAAACGCCGCACCTCGTAGTCATAGCAGTTGAGAGGGAACTCGGTAGACCTCGTCATCCGACTCGACGCGTGAGGGCGCGTGAGCGGCGGTGACACCGCGCAGCACCGTCGCACCGGGCAGCGCGGACCTGAAAGTCGAGAGCCGCGACGGTAAGGTCAAACCGTGGGACATACCCCATCCTCCTTCGACCTTGTCCGGTCCTCGATGCGGAAGCGCAACTCGAGATCATCACACGGGCTTCGAAGACGGTGTCGGCCCGCCGCGGCGTCACGGAGCGACCACACCCTCGAGAAGTCAGCCGGTGGCGCTCTCGCGTTGACGCGTCAGCGCGCTTTCGGTGGGCGACGTTGAGCAAGAGGTCAAAACGTGATACCCGATGTCGTGATTTGGACCGCCTCTACGGCGGCATTGAGTGTCACGAGGGTTCGTGGCAAGATACGAAGGATGCCGCTCGACCTGGGCCACCCGTAGTACTTGAATCGCAGGTCGAAGGAGGTTCGCCTCAGGTGACGAACGACGCTCGGGGTGACCTGGAACGAGAGATCATCAAAGGCTTCACGCGAGACATCTTGCACGTTGCCGAAAGCGACATCAAAGTGGCGGATTTCGCTGTTCGGAACAACCATCGAGAAGGCGTGTCCGACGACCCTGAGTCAACGCGCAAGATCCGCCTGTCGTTTCGTCGCGTCCGCTATCGACTCATGACCATGGCCGCGATCGAGAGTTCGCTCGGCGCCGAGTTGCTCATCGCAACCTTGCGCGACGTCGGCAAGCCCTTCGGTCGGCTGCGTGACGCCGAGGTACTCGAGTCGAGCGTCATCAAGGCGTTGGGCGACCGGGCTGACTCGCCGCAGGGTCGTCAGCTCCTTGAGATCGCCGCACACGCGCGTCGCGTCGAGCAGCAGTCCACCGATCATCTCCTGCACTCTGCCGCGTACCGGGAGGCTCTCAATCAAGTGAGCGAGTTCCGCCGTTCGCTCCCCTCTCGTCAATCATCGCCCGACATGTTGCGGCCGATGGCCGAACTCGCGATGCGCGTGTCGTGGCGAACGCTACGCCGAGCGGTACTCAAGGCGAAACGAAGTCCCACCGACGACAATCTTCACCACACACGTATTGCCGCGAAGCGAACTCTCTACGCGGCGCAAGCGCTCTCGGACGTGCTCGGAGCGCCGATCGAGGAGTTTGTGCGTCAGGTCGACGAATTCCAAAAGTACCTCGGCAATCAACACGACCTCGTCATCGCGTCAAAATGGTTTGCTCTAGTCTCCAAGGACTACCCGGTCCTTCATAGCCTGGCCCGATCGCTCGCGCGTGAGGAGCGCAAGCGCGCGGACAGGAGGTCAAAGCGTTGGGCAAAGCACTGGGCGTCCGTCGAGGACCTACGGACCGGCGCGCAGTGGTAGACGCACCGTAGCGCAACGACGCGTCGATTGCGGGCTAGATCCGACCGATGATGAAATCGCGATAGGCGTCGATGGTGGCGTCGGGCTGGTCGTGCATGAGATAGAGCGCGAAGTGGTTCACGCCGAGTTCGCTCAACTCACGAAGGCGCCGGCGATGATCCTCGACGGTTCCGAGCACACAGAAACGATCGATGACCTCGTCGGGGACGAACTCGGCGTCGGGATTGCCGGTCTTTCCGTGGTGACTGTAGTCGTAGCCCTTTCGGCCCTTGATGTACTCGGTCAACGCGGGAGGCACGACATTCGAGTCGCTTCCGTAGCGTTCGACAATGTCGGCCACGTGATTACCCACCATGCCGCCGAACCAGCGAACTTGATCGCGCTGGTGCGCCGAGTCGTCGCCCACGTACGCGGGGGCCGCCACGCACACCATGTACTCCTCGGTGCTTCGACCCGACGCTCGAACCGCCTCGCGCGCCGTCTCGATCGCCCACTTGACGACGAAGGGGTCGGCGATCTGCAGTATCAGTCCGTCGGCCTTGCGACCCGCGAGTTCCAACGCCTTGGGTCCGTACGCCGCCATCCACACGTCGAGTTGGCCGTCTTCGACCCAGGGCATCGTGATGGAGCGATCGTTCACGATCGCATCACGACCTTCCACGAGTTCCTTGATCACGGTCACGCACGCTGAAAGGGTGGCCAGTGACGCTGGCGTTCTGCCCGTGACGCGAAGCGCCGAGTCTCCGCGTCCGATGCCGCAAATCGTTCGCGGTCCGAACATCTCGTTCAACGTGGCGAAGAGTGACGCGGTGACGGTCCAGTCGCGCGTTATGGGATTGGTCACCATCGGACCAACGGTGATGTGATCGGTGGCGCTGAGGATCTGGGAGTAGATAACGAAGGGTTCTTGCCAGAGGACCACCGAGTCGAACGTCCAAAAGTGAGAGAAGCCGGCGTCTTCCGCCCGTTTTGCGAGCTCGACGACCTTCCACGCGGGAGCGTTCGTTTGCGCGACGAGTCCGAAGTCCACTACGTGAACCCGTCCGTCGCGCACCGTTCGGCGCTCAGGGTCCCCCGTGCGCGGACGATCTCGATCATCGAAGGTACCCGTTCAGACCTCGACGAAGGAATTGACCGTAGCCCTTGCGACCTACGTACCGATCGTTCTCGATCACGACGGTCCCTCGCGACATCACGGTGGTCACCCGTCCCTTCACGGTCATTCCTTCGTACGCCGAGTAATCGACGTTCATGTGGTGCGTGTCGACCGAGATCACGTGCGTGGCGTTGGGATCGTAGAGCACGATGTCCGCGTCCGATCCCGGCGCGATGATGCCCTTTTTCGGAAAGAGACCGAACATACGCGCTGGGGTTGCGGCCGTGACGTCCACCCAACGAGCCAGCGAGATCTCGCCCATGTCGACGCCTTGAAAGATCAAGTCGAGGCGATGTTCGATGCCGGGGATGCCATTGGGGATCTTGGAGAAATCGCCCAGGCCGAGTTCCTTTTGTTCCTTGAAACAGAAGGGACAGTGGTCCGTCGAGACGATGCTGAGGTCGTCGGTGCGAAGACCTCGCCAGAGATCGGCGTGGTGGTGCTCGGGACGTAGGGGCGGTGAGCAGACGTACTTCGCGCCTTCGAATCCGTCGCGGGCGAGGTCGGTGTCGGAGAGAAAGAGGTACTGCGGACAGGTCTCGGCGAAGACGCTCTGTCCGCGATCTCGCGCCTCGATCACTTCGTCAAGCGCCTCGGCGGAAGAGAGGTGGACAACGTAGAGCGGCGCGTGCGTGACGAGGGCCAGCTGGACAGCCCGGTGCGTGGCTTCGCCTTCGAGGGCGGGCGGGCGGGTCAGGCCGTGAAACCGGGGGGCGCCCTCGCCCCTGGCGAGCGCTTGGGCGACCAGCACGTCAATAGCGATCCCGTTCTCCGCGTGCATCATGATGGTCGCGCCGTTCGAGGCCGCCCGTTGCATGGCTTGGGTGATCTCGCCGTCGGTGGAGTAGAAGACACCCGGGTAGGCCATGAACAACTTGAAACTGGACAGGCCCTCGTCGACCACCAGGTCCATCTCCTTCAGTGACGCGTCGTTGACGTCCGACACGATCATGTGAAAGCCGTAGTCGACGGCGCAGTTGCCCTCAGCCTTGGCGTGCCACGCGTCGAGACCTTCTCGAAGGCTCTTGCCCTTCGACTGGATGGCGAAGTCGATGATCGTGGTCGTTCCCCCGAAGGCCGCCGCGCGCGTTCCTGTTTCGAAGGTGTCTACCGAGTGCGTGCCACCAAAGGGCATCTCCAGATGCGTGTGTCCATCAATGGCGCCGGGTACCACGTAAAGACCGAGCGCGTCGATGACGCGGTCCGCGCCCACCCGCCAGAGTTCCGACGTCGTGGTCTCCGGCGCGGCCAGTCCGACGATGGTCTCGTCGTCGATGAAGACGTCCGCCGCGAAGGGACCACTCGCGTTGATGACGGTGCCGCCACTGATCAAAGTCTTCATGGGACGATCCTTCCTTCTTCAAGTACCGGCGATGGCTAGGGAGTGACCAGGCTTTCGTAGCTGTCCGGGCGTCGGTCGCGGTAGAACGCCCAGGTATGACGCACGTCTCTCAACACGTTGAGGTCGAGATCGCGCACGATGACTTCGTCGTCGGTGTCGGACGCGGCGTCGCCGACGAGTTGACCGCGAGGATCGACGAAGTAGGACGACCCGTAGAAACTGTTGTCGCCGAGCTCTTCGACGCCCACGCGATTGATGGCGCCGACGAAGTACTCGTTCGCCACCGCGGCCGCGGGCTGTTCGAGGTCCCAGAGGTAGGCCGAGAGTCCGCGACTCGTCGCCGAAGGATTGAAGACGATCTTCGCGCCGGCTAGTCCGAGCGCTCGCCATCCCTCGGGGAAGTGCCGGTCGTAACAGATGTACACGCCAATCGGCCCGACGGCGGTGTGAAAGATCGGGTAGCCGAGATTGCCTGGGCGAAAGTAGAACTTCTCCCAGAATCCCTTCACCTGAGGAATATGGTGCTTGCGATACTTGCCGAGGTACGTGCCGTCAGCGTCGATGACGAAGGCCGTGTTGTAGAAGACACCTTCTTGTTCGACTTCGTAGATCGGCACGACCAGGACCATGTGGGTCTCTCGAGCCAGCGCTTGCATCAGTTGCGTGGTCGGTCCCGGAATGGACTCGGTGTAGGAGAAGTACGCGGGGTCTTGCACCTGGCAGAAATAGGGGCCATAGAAGAGTTCTTGAAAGCAGAGAATCTGCGCGCCCTGACCAGCCGCCTTGCGGGCCAGCGCCACGTTGGCCGCGATCATTGACTCTTTGTCGCCCGTCCACTTTGTCTGTACGAGAGCCGCGCGCACGATCTCGTCGGTGGTGCCCGCTGGAGTGGTCATTCGCTTCACCTCGAAGTTCTGGTCAACGTGGAACTGCCGTACGAATATCTCCTGAGTCGAACGAACTTTCGACCAGATTGGGATACTAGACCCGAACGTCGAGTGATTCGTCATTTCACGCGCGCTCGGGCGTAGGGTCAACCTATGGGTCTGAAACAGCACGGTGTCGACCTCGGGTTCAAGGGTTTGAACGTCACGCATCGTGCCATTCTTCGCTTTAGCGGGGGCCACGTCGGTAACTCGATCTTGGGCCGGCCCATGATCGAGTTACTCACTGTCGGGCGCAAGACGGGACTGGTCCGCTCGACCATGCTCCTCGCCCCCGTCGTCGACGGTGATCGAATAATCCTCGTCGCGTCCAAAGGTGGAGACGACCGAGAGCCCGATTGGTACCGGAACCTCGTGGCTCACCCCGACGTCGAGTTGATAATGGCCGGCGAACAACGACCCATGCGAGCACGCCGAGCGTCCGACACAGAGGTGGCGGAACTGTGGCCTCGCGTGGTGGTGTCCTACAGGTCCTACGCCAGTTACCAACACCGCACGGCGCGCCCTATTCCCCTCGTGATCTGTGAGCCGCGCTGAAGGTCACGTCGCTGCGCGCGTTGTCGTAGCCACCGCGCGTGGCGCCTACGACTTTGAATACCCGTCCCACGAGCTCTGCCAAACCTAGAGCTGCGCCACCCACTCGCGCACCGTGATCACGTTCGCCTGGCGAGGAAAGACCTTCTCCATGAGCACCCGATGCACTTCTTCGTCAGCGTCAGCGCACGCGTCACTGAGAACGGAGATCGCGAAGTCCAGGTCCGCTGCCTGTCGAAGGGTCGAGAGCACGACGCCACTCGTGGCGATGCCACAGAGAACGAGTGAGTCAATACTTTTCGCTCGAAGCACGACGTCGAGATCGCTCCCTGAGAAGGCGCTGACGCGACGTTTCGTAACGAGCACGTCGCCTGGCGCCACTACCAGGTCTGGGTGCACCTGGGTCGCGGTTCCGCCTTCACTCATCGAGTGCAGATTCGCCAACGCCGAGAATGACTTGTTGCGAGGGCTTATCTCGGGCGCGCCATCGCGAAAGGCGACGCGCACGAAGATGACTTGGACGCTTGTTCGGTGAGCGGCCTCAAGGGCGAAAATGATCGAACCAATCAATGGCGCGGACCGGTCGCCAAGACGCTCGACAATCCCGCTTTGCATATCCATGACGAGGAAGGCCTGGTTCACGATACTCCCCTTTTTTGGTGCCTCTTTTGGTGCCCTCGCAGGCATCGAACCTATTCTCACCGTTCAGGAATCTGATCGCCCTGATCCCCAAACTTATGAAGACGACGCCAGATATTAAAGAGGCAGACGAAGGGGAAGCTAGTGTGCT
>DATLTT010000027.1:0-17619 GCA_035533455.1 Acidimicrobiales bacterium
GTGCTTGGTCCAGTGAGTTGATAGTCCGAACTCGTGACTCACGAGGTGAAGATGAATGAACGAGGAAGCGGTAGTGGCCATGCCGGCATCTTTTTGAGAAGAAGAGGCTTCGCGCAAAAGGCAAGCGCACTGAACGACGCGCATGAGACCCTCCAACAGATCTCTGAAACTCGCGTCAGAGCCTGTTGGCTCTGCGAGGCTTTCCGAAAGTCCTGGTTGAAGCGCGGCCAGGGCATTGTGAACTTGGCTGATCTCGAGGGCAAAGCTTGACGACACGTAGGACAGTTCTTGTTTGATCCACTCGTTGAGGTCCTCAAGAAGTCCAAGGCGAACGCAGTCTCGGTGGACCTGAGCACAGAGAACGTTGTGCGTCCCCTCCCAACTTTCAAAGACAATGGCGTCACGATAGAGGCGCGGGAGTGGCGAGAAATCTTCAATCGTTCCATTACCACCGAGAACTTCGATGGCCCGGTGAACGACGTCGGTTGCCGCGATGGACGTGACGTATTTATTGGCGTTCACCAGAAATCGGTGGACGTTGATGTCGCGTTTGTCTGCCGTGCCCTCGTCCATCTTGCCCACGAGTTCGGTAAGCGCAAAAGTTGAAGCAAGCGCCGCTGAGGTCTCCAGTTTCATTCGGGCCAACTGGTTCTGCACCTCTTGATACTCAATGATCGCCACGCCGAAGGCTTTGCGATGCTGGGCAAACGTGAACGCTTCTAAGTAGGCGCGACTCATTATGCCCGTCGAACCAACGGCGTTTAACCAGCGAGACGTATTAAGTAGTTCATCCACCGCGACGTGGAATCCCTCGGTTAACGCGCCAACGGGCCACGCGAGAGCGTCCTCAAAATCGATCTCCCCTGAGGCGAGGACTCTCGTGCCGAGTTTGTCCTTGAGGCGACGGAGTCGAAAGCCGTTGGACGTGATGCCGTCGAGGGAACGAGGAATCACGAAGGAGGCCAGTCCCTTGGTGCCCGGCCCGGCCTCGTCGGGACGGGCCGTCACTGCGAAGAGGTCCGCGTCGGCAACCGAGCAGAACCACTTTTCGCCACTCACTCTCCACGCACCAGGAACTTCTAGATCAGGCGTTGCTCGCGTCACGTTCGCTCCAACGTCCGATCCGCCTTGGACCTCAGTCAAGAACTGAGAACCACGCAGGGCACTCTCGGCGTCAGTGCCAGTAAGGCCTTTGAGGTAGCGATCCTTAAGATCAGGCGATGCTCGATGTTCAATGGCTCGCCGGAGTCCAATCGTGCACACGATGGGACAGGCCTGTCCGCCTTCGCCGACGTGTGAGAGCAAGAAGAAGAGGGCCGCGAGTTCGAAGGCTCCTTCAAAGTTGAGGGGAGCGGCGAGCATTCCCGATGCCCACGACGCGTTCGCGGCCACGTCGTGGTCTGGATGGAACTCGACACGTTCGACGTGGCGCCCTACTTCATCGTACGAATGAAGTTTGGGGAATTCACGGCTTCGTTCTTGAACCACGACCGCCGGTTCGATCACCAGCGCGACGTCACGTCCAAACCGGTCAAGTATCTTTTCAAGACGTGGCGAAAGAGGAGCGCCCATGCGCAGTTCCATCGATGACCTGAGTTGAGGAGCGGCCGTATAGAAGTTGTCGGGCTTGGACTCTCGCCACCGAATGAGGTCATCGCGACCGGGCTGTTCCACGTCCACCTCCCCATCTTCGTCCCATCGCTGCCCGTGAAACCAATCGGGAAAGCGGGTCCCTCGGGTGGCTGCCAGCGACGACGTTTTCCCGGACTCAACTAGGTTGGTTGACGTGCCAGAGTTCAGTAACGAAAGCGTCGTGGCGATCGAGACGACGTTGAACGACGTCGATCGAGCGCTCGAGCGCTTGCGCATGGGGACGTATCGGACCTGCCAGGTGTGCGACACACCGATCGATGAAGCCGATCTCGTGGCCAATCCCTTACTCGCCAACTGTCGATCGCACCCCGAACTCGCGTAGGACCCTAAAGACGAAGACACCCGGCGGCTCGAGCCGCCGGGTTTCTTCGTTTGGATGGTGCGTTACTTCTTCGTGGCCCAGAAGATCTCGGCGATGTCGTCTATCTGTGCGAGCAGATTGTCAGCGATCTTGACGTCATTGCTCCTCTTCGCGTCACCGGCGGTCTTGGTGGCCATCCAGAAGAGATCGTGGAGGTTCGGGTACTCCTTCAGGTGATCGGGCTTGAAGTAGTCGGTCCAGAGCACCCAGAGGTGGTGCTTCACGAGGTCGCAGCGCTCTTCCTTGATGAAGGTGGCGCGCACCTTGAAGTCGGCGTCACTCGACGCGTTGTGCTTCTCCATGCAGGCCTTCACGGACTGGGCTTCGAGCTTCGCTTGGGCCGGGTCGTACACACCACAGGGCAGGTCGCAGTGCGCCGAAACGACCAGTGGCGTTGTCGTCGCGTCAAGCAGGGCGTTGAGGCGGGTAAGCAGAGTCATAACGGTGCCTTTCGATAGTCGCGCTCAGCCGAATTCGAACGCTGGGTCAACCTGCAGATTAGTCACAGCGCTCGGGTATCGTTTCGCCGTGAGCCGGATCCTCGAGTTCTTCGTGCGTCGCGTGACGGTCGAAGGATCTTCCATGGCCCCGACCTACTTGCCGGGGGAGCGCTTGACGGCGTTTCGCCGGTGGCGCCGAATCCACGAGGGTGACGTCGTCGTGGTGCGCGACCCGCGGAACCCGTCGCGCTGGCTCTTGAAACGCTGCGTCGAACGGGTCGGCTTGCTGCTCGATCTACGGGGCGACAACGCGCAGGCGTCGACCGATTCGCGCGATTTCGGACTGGTGCCCATGCGCGACGCGATTTACATCGTCACGACGTCTCGGTAGCGGGCGGTGTCCTCTTAATACGTCATCGTGACGCGTCGAGCCGGGCCGTCGACCGTCATTTGACCGCCGAAGGGAACGACGTATTGGGGATCCGTGTGCCCAAAGTCCGGGCCAATCACGACGAGAGCGCTGGCATGGTATATCTCAACCGCTCGAAGAACGGCGTCGCGCTGGTCGTTTCGAAACGCCTTTCGTGTCGCTGCGTCGTCTCTTCGCCCGTGATGCCATGCCTTTGGTTTTGCGACGACGATGGCCGGGAACTGTTGGAGAAGTCCTCGCTCGCCGACGTTGCGCAACATTCGGAACACCTCCTCGCCGGAGGGCATCTCTTCAGATGTCTCTAACAGCAGTACGGAACCTTCGTACGACTTGACGGGGAGAATCCACCGGTTCGCGGCCAGGTTCCAGTGCAGTATTTCGAGATTGCCGCCCCACGTTGGACCGGTGACCACGCGATGGGGGTTGTGCCAGTGCCAGCCACTCTCCTTCGTCGTCGGAACAGGAGATTCCAACGTCGAGAGGTCCGACCACTCGGGCGTCAAGTCCGTGAACGATTCGACTGGCTTCATCTCTACCGTGTCGTTCGTAAAGAGTGCTGAGCGAAGCGATCTCATTGAGGTGGGATGGACGCCACCGGCTCGAGCTAGGTGGATCATGGTTGAACTGCCGTGGTAGCTCACGACGCCGAGGTTCCACAGGTAGTTCAGGAGGTTCGTGTTGTCACTGAAACCGAAGAAACGCTTGGGGTGAGTGGCGAAGATGTCCTCGTCCAGGTACGGCAACACGGTGAGCTGATCTTCGCCCCCAACCGAGGTCATGACGGCCGCGATGGAATCATCGCGAAAGGCGTCGATGAGGTCGCGCGCCCGAGCTTTGGCCGAGGCGCCGAGTTGTCGTGTGGTCGGGTATTCGACCGGATCAAGTTGAAATTCGTTGCGAAGGACTTGGAGTCCAATGTCGTGCACGCCGGGGTAGACGGCGGGACCGGCCCACGAGGGCGACAGCATTGCCACGCGGTCACCTGGTTTGACGCGAGGCGGCGAGACGAGCGATGGCCTCTTCGTGGGTGATGGCGGCGAGGTCATGGTTCCAAGTGTTACAGAGTGGTTGAAGACCTAGCCCACGTGTTGGCGGTGACTCCGGGCGAGCTGCCAAGAGGAGAGCCTGAATCCTCAGGAAACGGCACCGGTAGGATTCGATCCATGGCTCGTCTCGCCGTTCTCTCTTATCACACGTCGCCCCTGGCCCAGCCGGGTACCGGCGACGGTGGCGGCATGAACGTCTACGTGCGAGAGCTCTCGAGCGCGCTGGCGCGTCTCGGCCACGAGGTCGACGTCTACACACGGCGCGATAATGCCCAGGTGCGCGACGTGGAGTTCGTCGAACCAGGTTTTCGCGTCCACCACGTGACCGCCGGGCCCGCCACGCCGCTCGACCGAGAGGAGTTGACCGAGTACGTCGGGGACTTCACCGACACGGTGAAGACCCTCTTTCGCTGTTCGGGCGCGCCCGACGCGATCCACGCCAACTACTGGCTGAGCGGCCTCGCGGGCCATCGACTCAAGCACGAGTTGAACATCCCGCTCATCATGACCTTTCACACCTTAGAGAGGGTGAAGGCCGACACCTTCGAAGCGGAGTCGGACGATCGCGCTTTCCAAGAGGCGGCCATCGTCGCGTGTGCCGACGCGGTGCTCGCGAGTTGCGACGTCGAAGCCGCGCAGTTCGTCCGCCTCTACAACGCTGAGCCCTCGCGGGTGCACGTGGTGCCCCTCGGCGTGGAGCACGCGTTCTTCTCACCGGGCTATCGCCCCCAGGCTCGTCGGGCACTCGGACTCGACCCCGACGCCACCATGTTGTTATTCGTCGGCCGACTTCAGGAACTCAAGGGCGCGGACCTGGCGCTCGAGACGCTGATCGAACTACGCCAACGTGGACGCCACGCCATGCTCGCCATCGTGGGAGGACCCTCGGGACCTGACGGGACGTCGACACTGGCGAGGTTGCACCGTCGCGTCGCCGAAGCGGGCGTCATCGACCAAGTGACGTTCGTCGCGCCCCAAGCGCACCACCTGTTGTCGTCGTGGATGCGCGCCGCCGACGTCACGTTGGTACCCTCGCGCGCCGAGAGTTTCGGGCTCGTGGCCTTGGAGTCGTCGGCCTGTGGCACGCCCGTCGTCGCGAGCGACGTCGGAGGACTGTCGACGTTGATCGACGATGGCGTGAACGGCTACCTGGTAGCCGAGCGCGACGTCGCGCGCTGGGCCGACGTCGTGGAGCTCGCACTCGACGCCGAGAGCGCGACGGCCCTTTCGAACACGGCCGTGCTGCGAGCTCGCGAGTACACGTGGCGCCGAGCCGGCGAGTCCCTCGCGGCACTCATCGATCAGCTCGCTTCCGAGAGCCTCGTTCGCTGTTAAGTGACGCGCGCGCCTCTTAGTGACGCCGACGCGGCCTCGCGTCTCGACGAAACACTTACGCGCTGGTGCGCCCTGTGGCACGCCAGCTCCTTCGTCGGTGAGATCGAGCACCAAGAAGTACCCGACGACAAGGGGCACTTTCACTGGTTGATTCGCCTGAAGGGTGAAGAGAAGGACGTCATCACGCTTTGGCTCTCCCTTCGCCAACGGACGGTCTACGCGGAGACGGAACTCATGCCCGCGCCCGAAGAGAATCGCGAAGAGCTCTATCGGTACTTGATGGTGAAGAACCACGAGCTTCGAGAACTGCACCTCGCGATCGGTCCCGAAGCGGGTATCTACCTCGTCACGCAGATTCCGATTCAAGAGCTCAGCGTCGAACGACTGGACGAACTCGTCGGCGCGACGGTTCACTACGTCGACGAGATCTTCCCGACGGCGATGACGATGGGTCTCGGTTCCGTCTACCGACGACGAAAGAGCCGCTGAGAGGCACCTTGTAGCGTTACGGCGTGGCTTTCAAACTCATCATCGTCGGCGGCGGCCGTATGGGATCGGCCTTAGCCGAAGGGTTACTCAGCGCGAAGTGGTGCACCACGAGCGATCTCGCCATCGTGGAAAGTGCGCTCGAACAGCGAAGCGCACTCGAGCAGCGCTTTTCCGGCGTCGCGGTGTTGGCGTCAATGGAACTCGCTGACGTTGACGCGTCGACGGGCGTCGTTCTCTGCGTGAAGCCCGACTACGCCGAGAGCGCCGCTCGGGTCGTAGGCGCGGTGGGCGTGACGCGACTGCTCTCGGTCGTGGCCGGCTTATCGACGGCGCGCTTGGAAGCGGTCTTTCCTGGTCCCGTCGCCGTCATCCGCTCGATGCCCAACACGCCGGTGCTGGTTCGTAAGGGCGCCACGGCCATCGCCGGCGGGTCGAACGTCACGAGCGGCGACCTCGACTGGGCCGAGTCGATCCTGCGTGCCGTGGGCGTCGTCGTTCGCGTGAGCGAACGCAACCTCGACGCCGTGACGGGACTCTCGGGTCCGATGCCGGCGTATCTCTATCTGGTCATCGAAGCGTTGATCGAAGCCGGGGTGCACCAGGGACTCTCGCGCGAGGTGTCGCGTCTGCTCGTGGTCGCGTCCTTCGAGGGATCGGCAGTTCTCTTGAGTGAGACGGGAGAGTCGCCCGAAGAACTTCGCGCCCAGGTGACGTCACCGGGGGGCACGACGGCCGCAGGGCTGCGGGTCCTCGAATCGCGGGCCGTGCGCGCGGCGTTTCTCGACGCGGTCGCGGCGGCCGCCGAACGCAGTCGCCAGTTGGGTCGCTGAAGAAAGCTCTACTAGCGTGTGGAGATGGCGACGCCGCGTCTTCGCTCGAAGAAGCTCTCCGAACCCACCATCGCTCGATTGCCCGTCTATCAGCGCATCGCCGAAGGCTGGCTTCAACGCGGGGTCGTGAAGATCGACTCCAAGCAGATCGGTGAACTCGCGGGCGTGACCGCGACCACCGTTCGCCGTGATCTGGCCGGTCTCGGGTCCTTCGGTACGCGCGGCGCCGGCTACGACACGAGTGTCCTCATCGAACGCATCGCCGAGGCTCTCGGTCACGACCGCCTCTACGACGTCGTGGTCGTGGGCATAGGCAACCTCGGGCGCGCGCTCGTGAACTCGTCCAACTTCTTGATTCGAGGCGCGCGTCTCGTCGCCCTCTACGACAACGACCCGGCCACGATCGGCCACGAAGTCGCGGGCCTCATCGTCCAATCGCTCGACGAGCCCATTCCTCCGGCGACCGTCGGCGTCATCTGCACGCCCGGCAGCGCGGCCCAAGAAGTAGCCGATCGTATGGTCGAAGCGAACATCCACGCGATTCTCAACTTCGCCCCTCAGGTCGTCACCGTGCCCCTCGGCACGGCCGTGCACTACGTGGACTTCTCCATCGAGCTCCAAATTCTGATGTACCACCTGAATAACGGCACGGGGCCCCTCGGTGGGGGACTCCTGCACTCCTTGGGCATCGCCAGCACCAATCCACTGCGCGCGTCGTAGCATGGATAGGACCTTGGAGGCGACGTGGCACTGATATCGGTAGGGATCGATCACGAGCACGCCTCGCTCGATCTCTTGGAGCGCGCCACGGTGCCCGAGCACGAGTGGGCGAAGATGCTGCGCACCCTCGTCAGCCACCGCAACATTCACGAGGCCGTGTTCGTCTCGACCTGTCTGCGTACCGAAGTCGTCGCCGTCATCGACCGCTTTCACGGCGCGATCGACGAGATCACGGAGACCCTGTCGACAACGACGGGACTCGCCAAGGCCGAGTTCGAGGACCGGCTGACGGTCAACTTCGAGCACGACGTCGCGACCCACCTCTTCAGTGTCGCGGCCGGTCTCAAATCCGTCGTGCCGGGTGAGTTCGAGATCCTCGGTCAACTCCGCCGCGCGCTCGAACTAGCCGTCGAAGAGCAGAGTGCCGGCAGTGAGGTGACCGAGATCTTCCAGCGCGCCATCGCCTCAGGGAGGCGCGTGCGCACCGAGACGGCGATATCGAGGGGGACCACGAGCTTCGCGCAGGCCGCCGCGTCGGCCGCGATCGACGAGCTCGGCGACGAGTTGGCCGGCAGTCACGTCGTCGTGCTCGGCGCCGGTCAGATGGCGAGTGGCGTCGTGAAGAGCTTGCTCGCCGCGACGCCCCAGCTCACGAAATTGACGGTCCTCAATCGAACGATCGATCGTGCCGAGTCGCTCCGTGACGCCGTCCACGACGAGCGCGTCGTCATCGACTCTCTCGACAGTGTCGAGTACCACCTCAGGGGCACGCGACTCGTCGTGAGTGCCCTCGAAGTCTCCACGCCGGTTCTGGCTCGAGAGCACTTCGCCGCCTTCGAAGGTGAGATGTTGATCGTGGACCTCGGCGTGCCGCGCGCCGTCGCCAGTGACGTCAACGACCTCGCCAACGTGCGCCGCGTCGACATCAGTGACCTTCGCGACCGCGTCGATCGGGCACTCGGCGACCGCCGCGAGGCTATCGACGCGGCGGCGCTGATCGTCGCCGAAGACGTCGAGCGATTCCTCGTTGACCAGCGCGCTCGAGGCGCCGCCGTCATCGTGCGAGAACTGCGCGACCACTTCGACGAACTCGTGTCCGGCGAGCTCGCCCGGCGCGCTCACGACCTCGAGAATCTGACCGAAGAGCAGCGTGAGACCGTTGCCTCCCTCGTGCGCTCGGTCGTGGCGAAGATCGCCCACCGTCCCACCGTCGCCCTCAAAGAGGCTGCCGGCACCGACCAGGGGACCCGACTAAGTGAGGCCACGCGCAACCTCTTTGATCTATGACGCTCCGCCTCGCGACGCGCCGCTCGCCACTTGCCCTGATTCAGGCGCGCTACGTACAGGGACGACTCGCCGAACAGGGTGTCGAGAGCGAGTTGGTCTTGATGGAGACGAAGGGCGACCGCGAGGCTGGTGCCGATCTTGCGACCATGGGCGGCGAAGGACTCTTCGCCGTGGAGATTCAACGAGCTCTACTGAACGGCGAAGCCGACGTCGCGGTGCACAGCGCCAAGGACCTGCCGAGCTCTACGCCCGAAGGACTCGCGCTCGTGAGCGTCCCCGAACGTCGTGACGCGGCGGACGTTCTCGTGGGTAAGTCGCTGGCCGGACTTGGTCCAGGGGCCACCGTCGCGACGGGATCGCCCCGCCGTCGTGCACTGTTACTTGAGCGTCGACCCGACCTGCGCGTGATTGGCCTGCGAGGCAACATGGCGACGCGACTTGGCTCCGCCGGCAAGAACGGCGTCGACGCCGTTGTCGCGGCGATGGCGGCGATCGAACGACTCGAAGACGTCGACATCGTCAGCGAACGACTCGATCCCACGTGGTTCGTTCCCCAGGTCGGCCAGGGCGCGCTGGGGCTCGAAGCGCGCGTCGACGACGACGAGATCCGCGACGTCTTGCGCAGTATCAACGACGAAGCCGCCTTCAGAGCCGTGGTCGCCGAGCGCGCGTTCTTAGAAGAGCTTGGCGCGGGCTGTTCGATCCCCGCCGGCGCCTACGCCGACGTGGACCAAGAGACGGTGACGTTACGTGGCGTCATGATCGCGCCCGATGGATCCAAGAGCGTGCGCGCCGAACTCGTGGGCACCGATCCCCATCAACTCGGCAGCGACCTCGCGCGACTCCTTCGTGACGACATGAGTGGCGGAGCGCTTCTCGGCTGGGAGTCGTAAGGCACGTGCGCGTCGTCGTGACGCGTGAGGCGGGTTACAACGATACGTTGACGTCGCTCGTGCCCGAGGGCGCCACGATCAAAGAGGTGCCCCTCACGACGACGCGGTTCTTCGACACCCACGAAGTGCTCAGTGCTCTTCGAGCGAGCGAGCACTACGGAACGTTCCGCGCGCTCGTCGTCACCAGTGCGCGAAGTGCGCTCTACGTGGCCCTGGCGCGAGAAGGCCTGAGGGAGGGCGGCTCGGTGCTGAGCGTCGGCTCGGCCACGGCGCGAGCCCTCGAGAGCGAAGACGTCGCCGTCGACGTCGTGGGCGAGGGGCGCGCCCTCGCACTCGCGCCGACGATCAGCGAAGGGCCGGTCCTCGTCCTCGCGGCCGCCACGACACGCGACGAGTTGACGAGGGCGCTACGGGACCGCGGTGTCGAGGTCACGACGCTTCACTGTTACGAGACGTTGCCCGCGCTTCTGACCAGCGACGACGAGACGTCACTACGCAACGCGGACGTGGTCTTCATCGGCGCACCTTCGGCGTGGCTCGTCGCGAAGGCGTTCGTCCCCGACGGCGCGTGGGTGGTCGTGCCCGGTGCGACGACGGCTGACGCGGTGCGTCGCCAGCACGAACTCGTGATCGAAGGATGGGGCCTGGAACTACGAGAACATTTAACCGCTCTTTACTCCGCCCCTGGAAGGGACTCAGAGACCGAGCAATAGGCTGGGGGCGTGTTTCCCGCTCAGCGCCCCCGGCGTCTTCGTCGCACGCCCGCCATCCGTCGACTCGTGGCCGAAACGACCCTCTCGCCCAGTGACTTCGTGGCCCCCCTCTTCGTCGCCGAAGGTCTGAGCGAACCCAAGCCCATCCTGTCGCTGCCGGGACACTTCCAGCACACGCTCTCTTCGCTGCACGACGAAGTGAAGGCGCTCGCGAGCGCGGGCGTCAGTGGCGTCATCCTCTTCGGCGTACCCGCGACCAAGGACGAGTACGGCAGCGCCGCCTGGGACCCCACGGGCGTGGCCCAGGTGGCTCTACGATCGCTGCGCGACGCCTTCGGCGACGAGGTCGTCCTCATGGCCGATCTCTGTCTCGACGAGTACACGAGCCACGGCCACTGCGGGGTGCTTCGAACCGACGGCACCGTGGACAACGACGCCACGCTCGAGCTCTACGCGCGCGTCGCGGTGGCCCAAGTCGAAGCCGGCGCGGCCGTCGTCGCGCCGAGCGGCATGATGGACGGTCAAGTCGCCGCTATCCGCGGCGCCCTCGACGAGGCCAGCTACGACGAGACGATCATCCTCGCCTACGCGGCGAAGTACGCGAGCGGGCTGTACGGACCCTTTCGTGAAGCGGTCGGCGTCGAGATCGAAGGCGGCGGGGATCGCAAGGCCTACCAGCAGGACTCGAGGAATCGCCGCGAGGCGTTGCTCGAAGCGCGCGCCGACGTCGAACAGGGCGCCGACATGGTGATGGTGAAGCCCGCCATGACGTACCTCGACATCGTGAGTGATCTGAGGCGCGAGCTCGACGTACCGCTCTGCGCGTACCACGTCAGTGGCGAGTACGCCATGGTGAAGGCCGCCGACGCGAACGGTTGGATCGACGGCACGGCCGTCGCCATCGAACAGTTGACGGCCGTTCGCAGGGCCGGCGCGGATTTCGTGTTGACCTACTTCGCCAGGGAGCTGGCCGAGGAGCTAAGTCGTTGAGCTCGAATACGTCGTGGTTTGAACGGGCCGAAGTCGTGATTCCCGGTGGCGTCGACTCACCGGTCCGGTCGTTTCGCTCCGTCGGCGGCACGCCCTACACCGTCGCCAGTGGCGCCGGGTCTGAGGTCGTCGACGTCGAAGGGAACCGCTACCTCGACTACGTGCAGTCCTACGGCGCGTCCCTGCTCGGCCACGCCCACCCGACCATCGTCTCGGTGCTACGAGAAGCCGCGACGAAGGGCACGACCTTCGGCGCGCCGACGCCCGGTGAGGTGTTGCTCGCTGAGGCGATGACGTCGCGCGTGACGGGTCTCGAACAGGTTCGCCTCGTCTCGTCGGGCACCGAAGCCGTCATGAGCTGCGTGCGTCTTGCGAGAGGTTTCACTGGTCGCGACAAGGTCGTTAAGTTCGACGGTTGCTACCACGGTCACTCGGACGCCCTGCTCGTCGCGGGCGGGAGCGGCGTCGCCCAGATGGGTCTTCCCGGATCGGCCGGCGTCACGGCCGGCGCCGTCGCCGACACCATCGTCGCGCCGTACAACGAAGTACCGACGCTGGACGACACGGTCGCCGCCGTGCTGGCGGAGCCGGTGGCGGCGAACATGAACCTCGTCGCGCCACTGCCGGGATTTCTGGAAGGTCTGCGCGCGGAGTGCGACCGCGTCGGGGCGCTCTTGATCTTCGACGAGGTCATCACGGGCTTTCGCTTGGCGCAGGGCGGCGCGGAGGAGTTCTTTGGGGTCACGCCCGATCTCTGGTGTTTCGGCAAGGTCATCGGCGGGGGACTGCCGGTCGGCGCCTTCGGTGGGTCGAAGAGAGTGCTCGCGTCACTGGCGCCCCTCGGCCCCGTCTACCAAGCGGGCACGCTGTCGGGCAATCCCTTAGCCACGGCCGCGGGTGTCGCGGTCCTCGAGCACGTGACGCCGGACGATCTGGCCATACTGGCGGAACGCGTGACGAACTTCGCCGGTGAACTGCAAGAGGCGATTCGTGGCGAAGGACTCTTTGCGCGGGCGCCGAGCGTCGGCGCCTTGATGGGTCTCTACCTCGCCGACGAGGAGTTCACGCCACCCACAAACTTCACCGAGGCGAAGGTGCTTTGCGAGAACGGGCTGTACCGAAGGTTCTTTCACGCCATGTTGGAGCGCGGCGTCGCGCTGGCGCCCGGCGCGTACGAGATCTTCTTCGTCTCACTCGCGCACACGAGGGCCGACCTAGAGAGAACCGTCAGCATCGCGAGCGAGGCGGCGAAAGCGGTGCGGTCGTGACGAATCTGCGCAGCGAAGACTGGTCGGTGCATCCGTCGTTCGTGACGAACGGTCCCACCTCGCCGGTGGTGCTGCTCGTGGACGACTTCGGCCTCACGCAACTCGCGGGCATCCCGGCCGTCGCGTGGCAGACCCCGTGGAGCGAACTGGGGAACGTAGAACTCGTTCGCTTCCCTCACCAGATGGCCCTCTTCGCCACGGTGGGTGACGTTCGCTACTGCTGGCGCCACCGTGAACTGTACGACTACGAAGCGATCCGCGACGTCGTGTTGGAACACGGAGGCACCGTCACGCATCGGCGCCGTCGCGCCGGCGTGCTGGTGATCGTCGCCGTCGTGGTGCTCGCCAGTTTCGCCGGCGGGATCGCGTCGTGGCTGAACCGCGGTAATGGTGCCGCGAAGGAGCTCGTCGACGCAAAGGCCGTCAACCTCACCTTGAAGGACCTGCCGAGCAGTTGGTACGTGACGTCGAACTCGGTGTTGAACGGCCTCGTCCCACCGGCCGGGCAGGTCTACACGTCGACCACCACCTCCACCACCTTGCCGGCGAAGAACTCGGCGTTCTCGATCGCCGCGGGCGTCTTTCAGAGCTGTCTCGGCGTGACCAACGCCAAGGACCGCGTCTACGGCCCGGCGGGCCAACAGGCCGACTTCCAAGTGTCGTCGCCGGTCTTCACCACGAACTCCCTCGGCGGCATTGAGGTCGCCTCGACGTCGCAGTACTACAAGACGACGACCATGGTCAAAAAGGACACCAGGGAGATGTCGATGAAGAACTTCGGCGAGTGCATCACCGACTCCAGCTCGGCGCTCATCCTCTCGGGTCTCGGCGTCAAGAACGGCGGGACCCCCGGCGCGACCAACTGGCAGCCCGCCACCTTCACGAAGGGCTGGACGCGCGGGGGCGTGGTCGCCATCACCGTGCCCAACGTGACGTCGAGGTTGCAACTCGTGCAGGCGGTAATCACGAAGGGCCACTACGAGATCACGTTGAGCGCCCTCGTCGGATCGTTCACCAAAGCGAAGCCGACGTTGAACGCCCTCGTCAACACGTTGCTCTCGCGCACGGTGACGTCCTCGTCGAAGGCCGTCTAAGTCAGCGCCTTCGCTGGCGTTGACTCACCAAAGACCATGTCCCAGGCCTGATCGGGGATGGCGTTCGCGAGACGCGCGACGGCGCGATACCCAACTTCAGCGGGGCCCTTGTCGTCGTTACTCATCAGGTTCGCCATGACCGCCAGCAACTCCCGCATGACGGGCGCGACGCGTAGTCCGAGGCCCACGCAGGCCGCCAGGATCTTCGGCTCGGAGATGAGTCGGACGAAACCCCGCGCCACCTTGAAGTAGTCGCCGTAGGCCGCCTGGAGGCGCTCTTCGTAGAGTCGAAGCGCCGAGGGATCGTTGGCGAGGAGAGCTTCTCCGAGGACCGAGGCCGCCAGGCGCCCCGACTCGTAGCCGTAGGCGATGCCCTCGCCGTTGAAGGGGTTGACCATGCCGGTGGCGTCGCCGATGGTGAGCGTGTTCGCGCCCACGCGCGGACCGATCGAGAGTCCCATGGGGAGGCGTCCGCCGGTCGGCGCACCAAGGCACGTGTCGTCACGAAGGCCCCACTCGTCGGCGACTTGGGCGACGAAGTACTCCTGAAGCTTCGTGGTGTTCACGCCCTTCCAGGCGCCACCCGTCGAGAGCAGCCCGACGCCGACGTTGACGCGACCGTCGCCCAAGGGAAAGATCCAGCCGTAGCCGGGGACGACGTCGCCGTTCGTGTCGCGAATGTCGAGGTGCGAGTCGATCCACGGCTCGTCGTGGCGTTCACTCGTGTAGTAACCGCGTAGCGCCATGCCCATGGGCCAGTCGCGATTGCGCGTCACGCCGAGTTCTCGACCGAGTCGCGAGTTCTGACCGTCACCAACCACGAGATAGCGTCCTCGGATCTGCGCGGTCTCTCCCGTGTCCTTGTCCTTTACGACGACGCCCGAGGCACCCACCAGGCCACCGTCAGCCGCCGGGGTCGCCTCCAGCAGGTCGAGGGCCTCGACGCCGTTCACGACGTCGGCGCCGTACTTCTCGGCGTGTTCGGCCACGAGGCCGTCGAGGTTAAAGCGCGTGATCGTGTAGCCGTAGTTGGGGAACTTCGGGTGCTCGGGCCAGTTCATCTCGATTGACGCGCCAAAGCCGAAGGCTCGAAGTCCCTGGTACTGGTGGCCGTTCGCCGCCACGATGCCTTCGAGTCCCATCTCGCTCAGCTGGTACACCGACCTCGGCGTCAGTCCGTCACCGCAGGTCTTCTCGCGAGGGAAGTGTTTCTTCTCGATGAGACAGACCGACCAACCGGCCTGGGCCAGCCAGTACGCGCACGCCGAACCCGACGGACCGCCGCCGACGACGACGACGTCGTAGATCGTCGGTCTGTCGACGACGTCACGCAGAGTTTTCACGCGACCAGCCTAGGTCGTGGCCCGAGTGGCTCCCACGACGAAGGTGCCTCGCGCGACCTGGTAGAAATGATGGACGTGGACCAGTACTTACCAATACTGGGGCTACTCATACTCGGAGTGCTGTTCGCGTCGGGCTCGTTCGTAGCGTCAGGTTTGCTGGCGCCGCACAAACGTCCGACGGACGCGAAACTCGCGCCCTACGAGTGTGGGATTGTCCCCGAGATCGAGCCGCCACAGCGCTTTCCGGTGCGGTTCTACCTCGTGGCAATGATCTTCGTCATCTTCGACATCGAAGTCGTCTTCATGTACCCCTTCGCCGTGGTCTTTCGCCAACTTAGAGGTTTCGGACTCATTGAAGTGCTCGTCTTCTCACTCGCCGTCTTCGCGGCGCTGCTCTTCCTAGTCGCGGAGGGCGCCCTCACCTGGGGACCGGTGAAGCACCTCGTCGCCGGGATGCCGTCGCGCACGAGCTCCTCAACGATCGTGCGCATCGGCGCCGACGAGAAAGAAGTCGCGTAGTGGCGTTCGAAGACCTGCAACACAACTTCCTCACGGGCCAAGTCGAAGACTTGGTGCGTTGGGCCCGCCGGGCCTCGGTGTGGCCGGCGACCTTCGGCCTCGCGTGCTGCGCGATCGAGATGATGGCGGCCGGCGCCGCGGACTTCGACCTCGCGCGCTACGGCATGGAGGTCTTTCGCAACTCGCCGCGCCAAGCCGACCTCATGATCGTGGCCGGACGCGTGTCGCAGAAGATGGCGCCCGTCCTTCGTCAGGTCTACGACCAGATGATGGAGCCCAAGTGGGTCATCTCCATGGGGGTGTGCGCCTCGACCGGTGGACTCTTCAACAACTACGCCATCGTCCAGGGCGTCGACCAGATCGTCCCGGTCGACGTCTACGCGCCGGGCTGCCCGCCCAGCCCCGAGACGCTGATGCACGCCATTTTGACGCTCCACGAGCAGATCCGCACCGGCGAGATCCTTCAGCGTCGCCACGAAGACCGCCCCACGTACGTAGAAGAGCAGTCGAACGTCTGGACGCCGGACGTCGCCGTGGCCGTAAGGGTGGGAACGCCGAAGTGATCCCGCTTCCCCTTACGGCCCCCCCAGGCGTCGTTACCGCCGACGTGCTGGCGAGCGACCTCGGTTGCTTCCCGACGCTCGAGCAGTACGTGCCCCTGGTGCGCTCTTTCAAGGACGACGGCTTCGAGATGTGCGTCGATCTCTGCGGTGTCGACTACCTCGAACACCTACGTCGCCCGATGCCCGATTTCGTCGTTCCCACGCGCTTCGAGATCGTGGTCAACCTCTTGAGCCTGTCGAAGAAGCAGCGCGTGCGTGTTCGCGTGCAGGCCGGCAACGACGATCCAGCCGTCGACACGCTCTTCGACCTCTATCCCGGCACCGAAGCCATGGAGCGTGAAGCCTTCGACCTCTACGGCGTCCTCTTCAACGGCCACCCCGACCTCACGCGCATCTTGATGCCCGAAGACTGGGAAGGCCACCCCCTTCGAAAGGACTACGCCGTCGGCAGGATCCCCGTGCAGTTCAAAGAAGCGCCGGGTCCACGATGAGTGATCCCACCGTTCGCGTCGCCGAGCGCGTCGAGCTTCTCGCGGCGGAGACCTCCGAAGGCGCCCAAGGTCTTCAGGCCCGCACGCTCACGCCCACCGACGAACTCGGTCGCGAGGTCGGTGCCGTCCTTCGCACGAGTGGCCTCTCGCTCGACCCCAACGACGTCGACTTCGATCGCCGAGACGACGAGACGATGATCATCAACATGGGACCGGCGCACCCTTCGACCCACGGCGTGCTTCGTCTCATGCTCGAGCTCGACGGTGAGTTCGTCCTTCGCACGAAGCCCGTCATTGGCTACCTGCACACGGGCATGGAGAAGACCGGCGAGGTGCTCAGCTACGTCCAGGGCGGCACCAACGTGACGCGCATGGACTACGTCAGTCCCATCTCGAACGAACTGGGCTACTCCATGGCCGTGGAGAAGCTCCTCGGCATCGAAGTCCCTGATCGAGCCATCTGGATTCGCATGATGATGGCCGAACTCAACCGCGTCGCGTCGCACCTCGTCTGGCTGGCCACGAACGGCATGGACCTCGGGGCGACGTCGATGATGATCTACGGCTTCCGTGAGCGGGAGCTCATCCTGGCCTTTCTGGAGCGGGTGACGGGACTGCGGATGAACCACAACTACATCCGCCCCGGTGGCGTGGCCGCCGACCTGCCCGACGATTGGCGGGACGACGTGCTCGACATCCTCGAGGTGGTCCCCGGTCGACTCGAGGAGTACGACACCTTGTTCACCGGCCAGCCCATCTGGCGTCACCGCTCCGAGTCGGTGGGCGTGATCACCGCCGAGCAGGCCATCGCCCTGGGGGCGACCGGGCCGATCCTGCGCGGTTCGGGTGTGGCGTGGGACCTGCGCGCCGACATGCCGTACCTGGCCTACGACCAGGTCGAGTTCGATGTGATCACCGGGACCGTCGGCGACGTGTTCGACCGCTACGCGGTGCGGATCAACGAGGTCCGTGAGTCGGTCAAGATCGTCCGCCAGATCCTCGACAAGATGCCCAAGGGCGACTATCGCATCCAGGACTCCAAGATCACGCCGCCCCCGCGCAGCCGCATCGACGAGTCGATGGAGGCGCTGATCCATCATTTCAAGCTCTTCACCGAGGGCTTCGACGTTCCTCGCGGTGAGGTCTACGTCGCC
>DATLTT010000028.1:0-95320 GCA_035533455.1 Acidimicrobiales bacterium
AATTGGCGCGTCGGCCGCCTCGACGGCATGAGCGTACGTGCGCAACGTCATCGACGGATTCGAGTGGCCCAGGCGATTGGCCACCGTTCGAATGTCGTGACCCCCGACGATCGACGTGGTCGCCGACCAGTGCCGCAGATCGTGCAAACGCCACCTCGCGTCGACGCCGGCGTGGTCCCGAGCTCGCCGCCACCACGCGGTGACGCGCTCCGGATTGACCGGTTCGGACAGTGGGGACAGGATCCACGGCGACGCAGAGCCAACGCCAACCTTCAGCGAAGCCAAAAGTTGGAGTGACGAAGCGTCCAGTGACACCACTCGTCGATTCGCCGTCTTGGTCGGATCGTCGCGCAACGTAGGCCTTCGCGATCCATCTCCCGGCCGCACTATGGCGATACTGGAGTCAGTAACGAGGCGCCCTACGTGAAGGTCCTCCCAGCGAAGAGCGGCCAACTCTGAGCGACGCGCTCCGGTCACCGCCGCCAGGCGAAGAGCAACCGCCGCGTGGGGCTCGATCGTTCCTGCCGCGACAAGAGCTGACGCGCTCGCGAGCACGGCTCGTACCTCGTCGTTGCTCAGGGTCCCTCGAGGTCGGGCCTTGCGCTTTCCGAGCCGTGCCACGGCAACGACGTTCGTCGGGACCCATCCCCAGCGCACCGCGAGCGTCATTGCGGCGCGCAGCACGAGATGACGATGACGGATGGCGGCCTCGCCCAAGCCCTGACGCTTCAGGCGCGCGTGCCACTGGTCAACTTCGACCGCGGTCAGTTTCGTCAGGTTGAGTGACGCGATGCGATCGGTCTTCACGAGATGGATTCGACTGAACTGGTTCTCTTCGCTCGACGGCGACCAGGTTGCCCGTGCATTCTCAGCCCATAAGTCGAGCATCTCGGAAACGGAGACCCGCGCCAGCGAAGCGGTGGGCGCTCTGACCGTCATCTCCGCGGCGAGGCGTTGCGCGTCCCTCTTGGTCCCGCGCACAGTCCGGCTCACCTGGACGGGTCTGCCGCTCTCGTCTCGCCCCGCGAAGGAGCGGACTTCCCAGACGCCCGGGCGGCGTTCACGAATGGTTCCACGTCGCCCAACGGTCGTGCTGTAGGGATGAAGTAGGGATGAAATCGAAATTTCGGCCGTTCGAGAGCCGAAATTTCGCCCAGAATATCTACTTGAGCAGGTGTTTCGCGACCACGACGCGCTGGACCTGGTTCGTTCCTTCGTAGATCTGCGTGATCTTGGCGTCACGCATGAAACGCTCCACCGGGAACTCCTTGGTGAACCCGTAGCCGCCGAGCAGTTGCACGGCGTCGGTGGTGACGCTCATGGCGGTGTCCGACGCGAACGACTTGGCCGCGGCGCCGAGGTAACCGAGCGTGCCGTCGGGGTCGCCTTCGTCAATCGTCGCGCACGCACGGTACACGAGCGCTCGCGCCGCCTCGGTGCGAATGGCCATGTCGGCCAACATGAAGCGAAGTCCCTGAAGCTCGGCGATCGGGGCCCCGAAGGCCTTTCGGCCCTTCATGTACTGGCCGGCGTAGTCGACCGCACCCTGAGCAATGCCCACCGCCTGCGCGCCGATGGTGGGACGCGAACGATCCAAGGTGTGCATGGCGATCTTGAAGCCGTCGCCCTCTTCACCAATCCGGTGCGTCGCCGGCACGCGCACGTCGTCAAAGACGACCTCACCCGTGGGTGACGCGCGTAGACCCATCTTGTCCTCGTGCTTGGGGAACTTGACGCCCCAGCCCTTCTCCACCAAGAAGCAACTGATACCGCGCCCGCCGGCCGAGGGGTCGGTCTTGGCAAACACCGTGTACGTGTCGGAGATACCGGAGTTGGTGATCCAGTACTTCGAACCGTTCAGGACGTAATCATCACCGTCACGCTCGGCGCGACAGCGCATCGCCGCCACGTCCGATCCGGCGTCCGCTTCCGAAAGGCAGTAGCTCGCCTGTATCGCGCCCGTGGCGACGCGAGGCAGGTACGTCCGCTTGAGTTCGTCGGAGGCGAAGTTCATGACGGGCAGCATGCCCAACTTCGAGATCAACATCGTGACCGACGTCGACGCGCAACCGCGCGCGAGCTCTTCGGCCATGATGGCCTGGGTCACCATGTCGGCGCCCGCGCCACCGTACGCTTCAGGCACTCCGAGGGCCGTAAGCTCGAGCTCGACGCAGGCGTCGAAACTGTCCTGGGGGTAGACCTGCTCGCGGTCGTAGCGCGCGGCGTTGGGCGCGACACGTTCGTCCACGAAACCGCGCAGTGCGTCACGAAAACTTCGTTGTTCATCCGTGAGGTCAAAACTCATTGCGTTCCTTAACTGCGTTGAAGGGCTTAGTGCGCCGAGGCGGCGCCGTTCGCGCCCGTGGTCAGCAACTGCGCCGAAACGGCGTCGACGAAACGGCGTTGCGCCGCGTAACTGTGCGCGAGACCCCGAAAGGGCTTGGTCGTGGCTCGTGAAACGGGCGACGTCTCACGAAGTCCGAAGTGATCCATAGCGACGTGCGCGTCAGAGAGGGTGGGACCACGTCCCACGACGCTCGCGCGCTTCGCCGCGACGGCGGCCACGCCCACGATCACGTCGTGTAGGTCTTCGGGGTGCTCGAAGGTCAACTTCTTGCACTCGCGGTCGGCGATCGTGAGGGAGAAGCCCTCGCCCGGCGCGGGCGTGCCGAGCCCCGCACCGCTCACCTGGTGCGCTGAGTTTTCGAGACCGGATTTGCGCGCTCTGCCGAGCTCGGGCGTCGGGGTCGTCATGGTCGGTCGAACTTCACCGGCGAGGGGTACGGGAGAGAACGACGGTTGGGCCACGCGTTCGAGGTTACCGCTCCGGGGAGATCCTCAGACTCTGGTCAGCCACTCCTCGTACTGGGGACGCTCACCACGGATGGCTTGATGGTACGTCGTCTTGATGACCGTCGTGATAGGACCGGGCCTTCCGTCACCGACGAGCCGGTCGTCCACCGACGCAATCGGGACGACCTCGGCCGCGGTGCCGGTGATGAAGGCCTCGTCGGCGAGGTAGAGATCGTCTCGACGAAGGGTCTCGAAGCTCACGTCGTACTGCAGGTCGTTGGCGATCTTCACGATGCTCGCTTGGGTGATGCCACGCAGTGCCCCGGCCTCAGAGGGCGGGGGGCTGATCAAGAGTCCGTCACGCACGATAAAGAGGTTCTCGCCCGTGCACTCACTCACGAGTCCGTCGGGACCGAGCATGATGGCTTCGTCGTAGCCGGCGTTCACGGCCTCCGCCTTGGCGAGGCTCGCGTTCACGTAGCCACCCACCGTCTTCGACGCGGTCGGCATGGCGTTCGGGTGATGACGGGCCCACGACGAGATTTTCATCCGTACGCCGTTTTCCACGCCGTGGTCGCCCAGGTACGGGCCCCACGACCACGCGGCGATCGCCGCGTTGACGGGCGCACCGATGGGATTCACGCCGATCTCGCCGTAGCCCAAGTAGACCAGGGGACGTATGTAACATCCGTCGTGCAGTTCGTTCACGCGAACGATCTCGACGGCCGCTTCGCAGAGTTCCTTCAGTTCGTAGGGCACGTCCATCATCAAGATCTTGCAGCTGCGAAGGAGCCGCTCCATGTGTTCCTTCAGGCGAAAGATTGCCACGCCGTTGGGCGTCTTGTACGCGCGTATGCCCTCAAAGGCACCCGTCCCGTAGTGCAGCGTGTAGGTGAGTACGTGAACGTTCGCGTCCGGCCAATCGACGAACTTGCCGTCCATCCAAATCTTCTTCGTGGGGGTAATGGGCATTTACAACCTCTCTGTTATCAATCTCGTGACCCCGAGCGTCCCGAGCGCGGCGACGTCACCATCAAAGTCTGCCACCGCGCCGGCGAGGCGCCGAGCGGCGTCGACTTCGCCGAGGTGCTCGAGCATAAGAACCGCCGACGAAATCGCGGCCAGCGGATTCGCTCTCCCTGTTCCGGCGATGTCGTGCGCCGCGCCGTGGACGGGTTCGAAGAGCGACGCGCTCGCCTTCTCGGGGTTCAAATTGGCGCTCGCGGCGTAGCCGATCCCGCCCGTCACCGCCCCCGCGAGATCGGAAAGGATGTCGCCGAAGAGATTGTCGGTCACGACGATGCCGTAACGCTCGGGACTTTCGACGAAGTAGATACAGGCCGCGTCGACGTGCTGGTAGTCGACGACGACGTCGGGGAACGAGACCCCCACCTCGGCGACCACACGACGCCAGAGGTCACCGGCGAAGGTCAACACGTTGGTCTTGTGCACCAGGGTCAACTTCTTGCGACTGAGTAGATTCGCGCGAGAAAAGGCGTAACGCACGCAGCGTTCGACGCCGAAGCGGGTGTTGACCGAGCCTTGCGTGGCGACCTCGTGAGCGGTGCCGTAGCGTAGGACGCCACCCTCGCCCGCGTACGGACCTTCGGTGTTCTCACGAACGATCGCGAAGTCGAGTCCCTCAGCGAGGGAACCCTCGACGCCGTGAAAGGGCCGGTAGTTGACGTAGAGATCCAGTCCGAAACGCATCTTCAAGAGGAGGCCGCGTTCCAGCACTCCGCCGGCGATGCGCGTGTCGCCGATCGCGGGCCCAATGGCGCCGAGCAGTATCGCGTCGAAGGCGCGCAGTTCTTCGAGCGTCGCGTCGTCGAGCACGAAACCGTCACGCAGATAGCGCGCCGCGCCGAGGTCGAAGGACCTCGTCTCGAGGTCGACGCCCGCCGCCGCGACGACGTCGAGGGCGGCCGCGGTGACTTCGGGCCCGATGCCGTCACCACCGATAACGGCCACGCGATGGCTCGTTTGCTTACTCATCGCCGGCTCTCCCTCTTTTCTCTATTTTGCTCGCTGGCACGTCGGATGAGCAAACCCGCGAGGGATCTAAAGACCTCGACGGTAGAATTGGAACTCTCTACGAGTTGAGGTTGCGGCATGGCCGACGAAATTCACCGCATTACCAAAGAGACACTGGAAAAGCTCGAGGCCGAGTACCTCCACCTCACGACGGTCGGGCGAACGGAGATCGCCCGGGTCATCGAGGTCGCTCGACTGCTCGGCGACCTCTCGGAAAACGGCGACTACCACGCCGCCAAGGACGAGCAGGGGAAAATGGAGTCACGAATCCGCCAGATTGACCACGTCATTCGCAACCACGAACTGGTCAAGCGCGACGAGCACGCCGGAAAGGTGCAACACGCCTCCGTCGTCCAAGTGGTCTACGAAGGCGACGACGACAGCGACTTCCAGGAGTTCTTCATTGGGTCGATCGAGGAGAAGCCCGAAGGCGTGCTCGTCGCCTCGCCCACCTCGCCCCTCGGCGAGGCCCTTCTCGGGCGCGGCGTCGGCGAGACCGTCGAGTACGAAGCCCCCTCGGGCGTGCTCAAGGTGAAAATCGTCGGGCTCGGTTAGTTCGTGGCCGGCCAGACCCTCTACGAAAAGCTGTGGGAGCGCCACGTTGTCGCGGCCCCCGAAGGCGAGCCGACGCTGCTCTACATCGACCTGCACCTCGTGCACGAGGTGACGAGTCCTCAGGCCTTTGACGGCCTGCGCCTCAACGACCGTCGGGTTCGTCGTCCCGACCTCACACTGGCAACCGCCGACCACAACGTCCCCACCGATCCCCTCTCGACGCCGATCAGCGACCCCATCTCGAAGCGCCAACTCGAAGCGCTCGACGAGAACTGCAAGGAGTTCGGCATCACCGTCTTTCCGAGGGGCCACGAGAACCAAGGCATCGTGCACGTGATTGGACCAGAACTCGGCGTCACGCAACCCGGCATGACCATCGTCTGTGGCGACTCGCACACGTCGACGCACGGTGCCCTCGGCTCGCTGGCCTTTGGCATTGGCACGAGTGAGGTCGAACACGTGCTCGCCACACAGACGCTGCCGCAACAAAAGGCGAAGACCATGTCGGTGTCGGTCGAGGGGACTCCTCCGCCCGACGTCAGCGCGAAGGACATCGTGCTCGCGATCGTGGGACGTCTCGGCACGGGCGGTGGCGCGGGCTACGTGATCGAGTACCGCGGCGAAGCCATTCGCGCACTGTCGATGGAAGGGCGCATGACGGTGTGCAACATGAGCATCGAAGCCGGCGCGCGCGCCGGTCTCGTCGCCGTCGACGAGACCACCATTGACTACCTCCGCGGCCGCCCCGGCGTACCCCAGGGCGACGAGTTCGACGAAGCCGCCGAGCGGTGGCGTTCGTTCGTCTCCGACGACGACGCCCACTTCGATCTCGAGATCACGCTGAACGCCGCGGACCTCGTACCGTTCGTCACTTGGGGCACCAATCCCGCGCAGGTGGTCGCTCTCGACGGCGTCGTTCCCTCACCCGAGGACGCGCCCGACAGCGACGAGAAGAACACACTCCAACGGGCGCTCGACTACATGGACCTTACGCCCGGCACGCCGCTGCGTTCGATTCCCGTGGACGTGGTCTTCATCGGCTCGTGCACCAACTCGCGCATCGAGGATCTGCGCGCCGCCGCCGCCGTCGTCAAGGGCAGTCAGGTTGGCCCCGGCGTTCGCGCGCTCGTCGTCCCGGGATCGCGTCGGGTGAAGACCCAAGCCGAAGCGGAGGGACTCGACCAGGTCTTCTTGGACGCCGGTTTCGAGTGGCGCGAACCGGGATGCTCCATGTGCCTCGGCATGAATCCCGACATCCTCACGCCCGGTCAACGCTGCGCGTCGACGTCGAACCGCAACTTCGAAGGGCGCCAGGGTCGCGGCGGCCGCACGCACCTGGTCTCACCGGTCGTCGCCGCCGCGACGGCCATCATGGGGCGATTCGCCTCGCCCGAGGAGGTCAGGGCGTGAAGCCCGTGCACGTCATCGAGGGACGCGGCGTACCCCTTGAACGTTCGGACGTCGACACCGACCAGATCATCCCGTCGGACTGGCTAAAGCGCGTCGAGCGGACGGGATTCGGACGCGGACTCTTCAGCGAGTGGCGTGACGACCCCACGTTCGTCTTGAATCAACCCCAGTACGCCGGGGCGTCCATCTTGCTCGCGGGTCCACGCTTTGGCACGGGCTCGTCGCGCGAACACGCCGTCTGGGCCCTGATGGACTACGGGTTCGAGGCCGTCATCGCTTCGTCCTTCGGCGACATCTTTCGCAACAACTCGTCGAAACAGGGACTCGTGACCGTGCAACTCACCGCCAAGGACGTCGAGGACCTCAACGCGATGGTGAAGGACGACCCGTCGAGACTCCTCGTCGTCGACGTCGAACGACTTTCCGTCGAGGTACCCGACGCCGGATGGCACCGTGCGTTCGTGCTCGATCCCATGACCCGCGAGCGACTACTCGAGGGCTGGGACGACATTGGCATCAGTCTTCGCCGTGGAGACGCGATCACGCGCTTCGAAGCGACGAGCGACGCGCCAAGCCTGGTGGGCGTCTTCGACCGCGAGGGACACGCCCGCTAAATCAGCGTGAACGAAACCGCGCCAGGTGTCGTCGACGTGGCGCGACGCCACGACATGAGCGCGAACGCTTCTTCTATCGGCGTCGGTTCGCGGCGGAGATGACGGCTTCGAGCGACGCGTCGAGGATCGACGAACTCATCCCCACCCCCCACCACGTCTGGCCGTCGAGACCTTCAGCTTCAACGTAGGCGACCGCCGAGGCTTCCGAACCCGCGGTGAGCGCGTGCTCGCGATAGTCGCGAACCTTGAACTTCACGTCCATCTCACTCGCGAGCCCGGCCATGAGCGCGTCAATGGGTCCGTTGCCCTCGCCCTTCACCGTCACGTGTTGACCGTTCACGACCAACTGGGCGAAGATACGCGTCAAGTGCTGATCGGCCGCCACTTCGCTCGACAGGAGCTGAATCGTTGGGTTCTCGGGCTGGTACGTCGTCGTAAAGACGTCCCAGATCTCCGCCGGTGAGATCTCGGTGCCCTTGGCCTCAGTGACCTCTTGGACCTGCTTGGAGAACTCGACCTGCATGGCGCGCGGGAGGTCAAGACCGTGCTCAGTGCTGAGCAGGTAGGCGACGCCCCCCTTGCCCGACTGGGAGTTGACGCGAATGATGGCCTCGTAGGTGCGCCCGGTGTGCTTCGGGTCAATGGGTAGGTACGGAACCTCCCACACGTCGTACGTGTCACCGATGGCCGTCATGCCTTTCTTGATGGCGTCTTGGTGCGAGCCGGAGAAGGCGGTGTAGACGAGCTCGCCGACGTAGGGGTGGCGCATGTGGATCGGTAGACGATTGGCGTACTCGGTGACGTGGCGAGCCTTGTCGATGTCGCGGATGTCGAGTTCGGGATCGATGCCCTGCGAGAAGAGATTCAGCGCCAAGTTCACGACGTCGACGTTGCCCGTGCGCTCGCCGTTGCCAAAGAGCGTCCCTTCCACTCGGTCGGCACCGGCCAGGACGCCCAGTTCGGCCGCCGCCACGCCCGTGCCACGGTCGTTGTGGGGATGCAGTGAGATGACGACACTGTCACGACGATCGACGTGGCGAGCAAACCACTCAATGGCGTCGGCGTAAAGATTCGGCGTGTACATCTCGACGGTGGCGGGAAGGTTCAGGATCAACGGACGATCAGGGGTGGGATCGATGACGCCGATGACGTCGTTGCAGACCTCGAGGGCGTACTCGAGCTCGGTGCCGGTGAAACTCTCGGGCGAGTACTCGTAGAGGAACGCCGTGTCGGGCGAGGTCGCTTCGAGCGTCAGGCACAGAGCCGCGGCGTCGGTGGCGATCTTCTTGATGCCCGCCTTGTCGAGCCCGAAGACCACGCGGCGCTGCAGCGTCGAGGTGGAGTTGTAGAAGTGCACGATGGCGCGTCGGGCCCCGTGCAACGATTCGTACGTCCGACGAATGAGATCCTCGCGGCACTGCGTGAGGACTTGGATCGTCACGTCGTCGGGAATCAGTTTCTCGTCGACGATCTGGCGAACGAAGTCGAAGTCGGGCTGGGAGGCGGACGGGAAGCCTACCTCGATCTCCTTGAAGCCCATCTCGACCAACTGCGTGAACATGGCGTTCTTGCGCTCGAGGTCCATCGGATCGATCAGGGCCTGATTGCCGTCACGCAGGTCCACGCTGCACCAACGCGGCGCCTTCTTCAGCCGTCGATCGGGCCACGCGCGATCGGGCAGGTCCACGGGCACGGTCGCGCGGTACTTGGTGTAGGCCATGGGACTCGGCTGTTGGGAGTTGTCGCGCACGTCCATCCTTTCGTCAAGGCCAGCGATAAACAAAAAGGGCCCCCGCCTGCGCGGGGGCTAGGGCGAGCAGCGGCTCGCCCTTTTACAGCAGCAGTTCGCTCTGGCCAGAAGTCACCCCACCATCCTATCGCCGCGGCCCGAAATGTCCAGGGGTGAGGAGCACTAACGTGGACGTTCATGGGCTTGCTCAAAACACTCCTCAAACTGATGTTCCTTCTTATGTTGGGCGCGGTCGTGGCCGGTGTCGTGTATTTCGTCAAGCGACCAAAGGACGACACCCCGATCTCCTTTGACGAGTGGCCGAGCGTCCCGCGTAATCCCGAGGCGTAAGTCCTCAGCGCGCTCGCGCTCACAAACCAAGGAGCAGGTATGGCAGAGATGGAATATCGTCGACTCGGACGTTCAGGTCTCAAGGTGAGTGTCTTGTCTTTTGGCAGTTGGGTCACCTTCGCCAACGCCAATCAGATCGAAACCGCCCACCAGGCAGCCGAGTGTCTCGCGGCCGCGCACGACGCGGGCGTCAACTTCTACGACAACGCCGAGGCGTACTCCGCCGGCGAGTCCGAGCGAGTCATGGGCGCCGCGTTCAAGGAGCTCGGTTGGAAGCGACACGACTACGTCGTGTCCACCAAACTCTTCTGGGGGCTGCACGAGGGTCCCAACATGCGCAACACGCTCAATCGCAAATACCTCAGCCAAGCCATCGAAGGTTCGCTCGAACGTTTCGGCCTCGACTTCGTGGACCTGGTCTTTTGCCACCGGGCCGACCCCAACACCCCGATCGAGGAGACGGTGTGGGCGATGAGCGACATGGTCGAACGGGGACAAGCGCTCTACTGGGGCACGTCGGAGTGGACGGCCGACGAGATCCGTGCGGCCTACGACGTCGCTGATCGCCACAATCTCCACAAGCCCCTCATGGAGCAGCCGCAGTACAACATCCTGTGGCGCGACCGCGTCGAGAAGGAGTACAGCCGCCTCTACGAGGACATCGGACTCGGGACGACGATCTGGTCACCACTCTCGTCGGGGCTCCTCACGGGCAAGTACCTGAACGGCGTGCCCGAAGGTTCGCGCGCGACGCTCCCGGGCTACGAGTGGCTTCGCAAGATGCTGACCGACGAGAAGCAGAACAAGAAAGTCGCCGAACTGAAGAAGATCGCCGACGATCTCGACGTCTCCCTCGCCCAGTTCTCACTCGCCTGGTGCGCGAAGAATCCCCACGTTTCGACGGTGATCACGGGAGCGTCCACCGCCGATCAGGTTCGCGAGAACATGACCGCGCTCGACGTTATTCCCCTGCTGAGCGACGAAGTGATGGAGCGCGTCGACCTCGTCAGTTTGATGTAACGAGCTCCTTCGCGTTCGACGCCCGAGTGCCGTCCACGTCGGACACCCTCGTGGCGGGCTGCGGCTCGCGAGGAGTCGAGCCGGGACTAGCGCAGCGTGATCAAGTGAATGTCTTGAATGCCGTCGGTGTCTCGAAGTCGTTCCATCACCGACGCCGGTGTCGGCGACGCGGTTGATAGGACCATGAGCGCGGTCTGCGACTCGGGGTCGGGTCCCACGGCCATCGACACGATCGAGATGTCGGCTTCGCCGAGGGCCACGCCGACGAGTCCGATCATGCCGGGACGATCGTCGTTGTGCACAACCAGCATCGACGCCGTGGGTGGAATCTCGACCGCGTGGCCGTCGACGCCGACGATGCGCGTCTCCACTCTCGTGCCGATGGTCACGAGCGTTCCCGACACTTCGTGACCGTCCGAGCGCACCTTGATGAGGTTGACGTACTCCGCCGATTCGATCGACGAGACTTCGTTGAACGTGAGGTCGTGGTCGGCAGCCAGCTGGGGCGCGTTGACGAACGAGACGCCGTCGTGACCCGTCGAACTCAAGAGTCCCTTGAGCGCGCAGAGTGTCAAGATCTTCGTCCCCGCGCCGGCCAGTTCTCCTTGGTAGATCACTTCGAGGTCGGCGGGCTTGCCGTCGAGGAGCCCTCCGATGAAGCGGCCGAGGACTTCCGCGAGACTCATGAAGGGGCTCACCGAGTTAGAGACTTCGCCCGCGGAGACGTTGACGGCGTAGGGCACGAAGTCACCCGCGAGGGCCAGCTCGACCTGTTCGGCGATGGTGACACCCGCCTTGTCCTGTGCTTCGAACGTGGAGGCGCCCAAGTGGGGAACGACGACGACCGAGGGAAGTTCGAAGAGTGGTGACTCGGTCGTGGGCTCCTTTTCGAAGACGTCGAGCGCGGCGCCCTGGACGTGGCCACTTCGAATCGCGTCGGCCAGATCAGCCTCGTTCACGATGCCCCCACGCGCAACGTTGATGACGCGAACGCCCGGCTTGGTCTTCTTCAGTGACTCGGCGTCCAGAAGGTTCGTAGTCTCCTTGTTCTTTGGCAGATGAATCGTGATGAAGTCGCTCTCGGCGAGCAACGCGTCGAGGTCGACTAACTCGACGCCCATGTGACGAGCGCGATCCTCGGAGATGTAGGGGTCGTACGCGATCAGTCGCATGCCAAAGGCCATGGCGCGTTGGGTGACGAGAGCGCCGATCTTGCCCAGTCCGACGACGCCGAGCGTCTTGCCGTAGAGTTCGACGCCCTCCCACTTACTTCGTTCCCACTTGCCGTTCTTCAACGCGGAGTGGGCCTGGGGAATATTGCGCGCCTGCGCGAGCAACAGGGCCATCGTCTGCTCGGCGGCGGAGAGGATATTGGAGACCGGCGCGTTCACGACCATCACGCCGAGTTCGGTGGCCCTGGCGACGTCGACGTTGTCGAGTCCGATTCCGGCGCGTCCGACGACGACCATGTCGGTCGCCGCCTCGAGCGTCGGGGCGTCAACCTTGGTCGCCGATCGAATGATCAGTGCGTGCGCGCCCGGCACCGCGTCGATAAGTTCCGCGGGCGAGAGCCCGAGGCGAACGTCGACCTCGTGGCCAGCGTCGCGAAGTTTTTGGAGACCGGATTCAGCGATCTCTTCGGTCACGAGTACTCGGGCCACGGACAACCTTTCACTTAATAGGGGCCAGCCTAAGGGAAAGCCGAAAGGGCTCAGCCCGCGGCGACGAGACCGCCGAGTCGCTCGATACCCTCGACCAGGTCATCGTCACCGAGCGCGTAACTCAGTCGAAAGAATCCTGGCGTTCCGAAAGCCTCGCCCGGCACGACGGCGATCTTGATGGACTCGAGCAACGAGTCCGCGAGTTCACTCGACGTGTTCGACACGCGGCCCCCCAGAGAGCGTCCCAAGAGTCCACTGACGTCCGGAAAGCAGTAGAAGGCGCCTTCGGGCTCGGCGCAGTTGACACCGTCGATCGCGTTCAGCATCGCCGTCATGGTCTTTCGACGGCGGTCGAAGGCTTCACGCATCGAGGCCACGGCCATGAGGTCGCCGGTCAAAGCCGCCAGGGCCGCGCGCTGCGAGATGTTCGAGATGTTCGACGTGCTCTGGCTCTGATAGTTCACGGCCGCGCTCATCACGTCGGGCGCGCTGATCATCCAGCCCACCCGCCAGCCCGTCATCGCGTACGTCTTCGCGACGCCGTTGACGACGATCCAACGATCGCCGAGATCGGGCGTGACCACGGGCAAGGACACGTGCGTGGCGTCGCCGTACACCAGGTGTTCGTAGATCTCGTCACAGAGAACCCAGATGTCGTGTTGCGCCGCCCAGGCGCCGATCGCGGCGACGTCCTCGGGTCGAACGACGGCGCCCGAGGGGTTGGACGGCGACACGAAGACGAGCAACTTGGTCTTCTTGGTGCGAGCGCGCTCAAGTTCGTCGACGGTCACGCGAAAACCGTTGGCCTGGCTCGTCATGACGGGTACGGCGGTGGCGCCCGTGAGGTAGACCGCTTCGGGGTACGTCGTCCAGTACGGCGCGGGAATCAACACTTCGTCGCCGGGGTTCAGCACGCTCATGAACGCCGTGAGGACCGCGTGCTTGCCGCCGTTGGTGACGAGCACTTGACTCGCGGACGTCACGAGCCCGCTGTCGCGCTGGGATTTGGCGGCGATGGCCTCACGGAGTTCGCCGATACCGGCCGTGGGCGTGTACTTGTAGTTGGCCGGGTCGTAACAGGCTTTGGCAGCCGCTTCGACGATGTGCACGGGTGTAGGAAAGTCCGGTTCGCCCGCGCCGAAGCCAATGACGGGTTCGCCAGCGGCCTTGAGCGCCTTGGCCTTCGCGTCCACCGCGAGGGTGGCGCTCGGGGCTAAGCCGCCTAACAGGTCACTGACTCTGGCACTCACTGATTCAACTCCGATCATTTTCCGTAAGAATAAGTCTATGAGTTCTTCCGACACGTTCACGATTCCCTCCGACCTTCTGCCGCGCGACGGACGATTTGGATCAGGCCCCTCGAAGGTTCGCGTCGAACAATTGGCCGCACTCGTCGACAGTGGCACCACCTACATGGGTACGTCGCACCGTCAAGCCACCGTCCGCAACAAGGTCGGCGAGGTCCGTGACGGCCTGCGGGCACTCTTCAATCTGCCCGATGGTTACGAAGTACTCCTCGGCAACGGCGGCACCACGTGCTTCTGGGACGCGGCGACGTTTCACCTCATCGCGCGCCACTCACAACATCTGAGCTTCGGTGAGTTCTCTTCGAAGTTCGCCAGCTGCGCCAAGGAGGCGCCGCACTTGGGTGAGCCCATCATCATCAAGAGCGACGTCGGCACCCACCCGGTACCGGTCGTCGACGACGCCGTGGACCTCTATGCCTTCACCCACAACGAGACCTCGACGGGCGTCATGATGCCCATCCTTCGCCCCGAGGGCGCGAAGGGCCTCGTCGCCGTCGACGCGACCTCGGCCGCTGGCGGCCTCATGGTTGACCCCACGCAGTTCGACTGCTACTACTTCGCCCCGCAGAAGTCCTTCGCGTCCGACGGCGGGCTCTGGCTCGCCTTGTGTTCCCCGGCCGCCGTCGAGCGTATCGAATCACTGGCCGCGTCCGACCGCTGGACGCCAGCCTTCTTCGACTTGAAGATCGCACTGGATAACTCGCGGCTCAACCAGACCTACAACACGCCGGCGTTGGCGACGATTCACCTTCTCGCCTCTCAGATCAAGTGGATGAACGACAACGGGGGTCTCGCCTTCTCCTGCGGTCGCTCGCGTCAGTCCGCCGAGATTCTCTACACCTGGGCCGAGGCGTCCGATTTTGCGACACCCTTCGTGGCGAACCCCGCCCAGCGAAGCAACGTCGTGGGCACGATCGATTTTCGCGACGACGTCGACGCCACGCGCGTCGCGGCGATCCTTCGCGCGAACGGCGTGGTGGATACCGACCCCTACCGCAAGCTCGGGCGCAACCAGTTACGCATCGCGATGTTCCCGAGCGTCGACCCCGAAGACGTGGCGTCACTCCTCGCGTGCGTAAACTACGTCGTCGGAAATCTGTAGTGCCCTAGGGGCACGAAGCCGTGACTCTCCCCGTCAGGCGTTGAAACGGGCACACGAAACTCTTCACAAATTAGAACGAAGCTCAGGCCCTCATCGAAGACTTGAGGTTTCTCCTAGTCGGTGTCGCCGCCAGAGACCTCGGCGACCTTTTGCTTACCCGCCGAGACGAAGGGCATCATCGCACGAAGTTCGGCACCGATCTGCTCGATCGGGTGACGCTTGCCAGCGTCACGAAGTTCTCGGTAGCGCGGGCGTCCGATCTCGTTCTCGAGGATCCACTCGGCGGCGAAGGTGCCGTCTTGAATCTCGCCGAGGATCTTCTTCATCTCGACCTTGACTTGTTCGTTGATCACGCGCGGTCCGCGCGTCAAGTCACCGTACTCGGCCGTGTCCGACACGCTGTAGCGCATGCCGGTGATGCCCTCTTCGTACATCAGGTCCACGATGAGCTTCAACTCGTGCAAGCACTCGAAGTACGCGCTCTCGGGCTGATAGCCAGCTTCGACCAACGTCTCGTACCCCGCGCGCACCAGGGCCGTGACACCACCGCACAAGACGACCTGCTCGCCGAAGAGGTCCGTCTCGGTCTCTTCGGAGAACGTCGTCTCCAACACACCAGCGCGCGTCGCACCGATGCCGTCGGCGTAGGCCAGGGCGATGTCGTGTGCGTGACCTGTAGCGTCTTGTTCCACCGCGATGAGAGAGGGCACGCCCCCACCTTCGAGGTAGGTGCGGCGTACGAGGTGACCGGGACCCTTGGGCGCGACCATGGCCACGTCGACGTCACTCGGCGGCTTGATCAGATCGAACCGGATGTTGAAGCCGTGCGCGAAGAGTAGGCACTTACCCGTCGTGAGGTGGGGCGCGATCTCGGCGTCGTAGGTGCGCTTCTGTTCGGTGTCGGGCACGAGCACCATGATGACGTCGGCTTCGGCGCAGGCGTCGGCGATGGAGAGAACGCGCAGTCCGGCCTCTTCGGCCTTCTCCACCGACGACGACTCCATACGAAGACCAACGCGTACGTCGTAGCCGCTGTCGTGCAGGTTCAACGCGTGCGCGTGACCTTGCGAGCCGTAGCCCAAGATGGCGATCTTCTTCGCCTTCAGGAGTTCGGGCTTGGCGTCCTTTTGGTAGTACATCGTGGTCATCGTTTACATCTTTCTCTTGGGGGATCCTCTTGGGGACTAGGCCGAAGCCGTCTGAACGAGTCTAGGGAGTGCGACGCGACCCGTTCGCTGCAATTCGACGCCGGCGAAGCTCTCGAGGGCCCTCTCGAGTTGATCGCACGCGCCGGGCGTACCGGCCAACATCACGGTCACCGACGTGGCGTTCACGTCGACGATGGAGGCGCCGGTGTTGGCGGCGACGTCGAGTACGTCAGCGCGATTGGCGTTGTCGACGCTCAGTGTCGCGAGTAGGAGTTCGCGCTCCAGGGCGTCACGCGGGGCGAGGTCCTTGATGGCCACGACGTTCACGAGTTTGTCCAACTGACCCACGATCTGTTCCAGGGGCGCCGACTCGGCGTCGACCACGATCGTGACCCTGGAGAATCGGGCGTTCCCCTCCGCGGGCGCCACGGCGAGGGAGTAGATGTTGAAGCCGCGCCGCGCGAACAGGCCCGCGATACGCGCGAGCACTCCCGCCTTGTTCTCGACCAACACCGACAGAATGTGGTGTCGAACGGGGGTGCGCTCCGTGACGCCGAGGAAGGGCTCGGGGGTCATTGGTTGGTTCCTCGAAGAAGGGGGTGCACGATGATGTCGTCGTTGCTGGCCCCAGCCGCCACCATCGGAAAGACCTTCTCCGACGAGTCGGTGCGAAAGTCGATCACGACGGGCACGTCGTTGATCTGGTTGGCCCGGTCGATCACGTCGTGCATCTCCTTCAAGTTGGTCGCGCGAAGGCCCACGCACCCCATTGCCTCGGCCCACTTCACGTAGTCGGGTAGGTCGGCGCTGAGGTACACCTCGGAGTAGCGCTCTTCGTAGAACATCTCTTGCCACTGGCGGACCATGCCGAGGTAGGCGTTGTTGAGGATCGCGACCTTGATGGGGATGCCCTCGGCGCGCGCCGTCACGAGCTCCTGGGCCGTCATCTGAAAACAGCCGTCGCCGTCGATGCACCACACCGTGCGATCGGGTCGGCCGACCTTGGCACCGATGGCCGCGGGCACGCCGAAGCCCATCGTGCCCGCGCCGCCTGAGTTCACCCACGTGCCAGGTTCCTCGAACTCCCAGAACTGCGAGGCCCACATCTGGTGCTGTCCGACGCCGGCCGCGACGATGGTGCCAGGCGCGGCCATTCGGGCAATCGCTTCAATGACGTGCTGGGGACGCAACGGTCCTTCGGCGGTGGGCTCGTCGTAGACGAGGGGGAAGCGCTCTTGCCAGGTGTGAATCTCTTTCCACCAGACGTCGAGGTTCTGGGGTGTCGCCTGCGCGGCGTCGAGCGCTTGCAGGGCCGAGGCGACGTTGGTTTGGAGCGCGACGTCGGCGCGGCGGACCTTGTTGAACTCGGCCTTGTCGATGTCGACGTGAATGATCTTCGCTTTCGCGGCGAACGATGAGATCTGTCCCGTGACGCGGTCGTCGAAGCGCGCGCCCAGAGAAATCAACAGGTCGGACTTTTGAATCGCCATCACCGCGCTGTACATGCCGTGCATGCCGGGCATGCCGAGGTGTTGGTCGTGCGAATCGGGAAAAGCCCCTCGCGCCATCAACGTCGTGACGACGGGCATCTTGGTGCGTTCGGCGAAGGTCAGGAGATCCTTGTGGGCCCGAGACTTGAGGGTCCCGCCACCCACGTAGAGCACCGGGCGCTCGGACTGACTGATGAGTTCGACCGCCTGCGCCACGGCGTGTTGGTCGACCTCGATCTCGGGGTGATAGCCCGGCAGGTCCAACTCTTCGATCGACTCTGGGTACCACCACTCCATGGTCGACTGCGAGATGTCCTTGGGTAGGTCGATCAACACCGGACCCGGACGCCCGGTCGTGGCGAGGTAGAACGCCGAAGCGACGACACGGGGGATCTCGTGGGCGGATTGAATCAGAAAGTTGTGCTTGGTGATGCCCATGGTGATACCCGTGATGTCGCACTCCTGGAAGGCGTCCGAGCCGATCGAGGCGGTCGCGACCTGTCCGGTGATGACGACGAGCGGCGTCGAGTCCATGTGCGCGTTGCCGATGGGCGTGACGATGTTGGTGGCGCCGGGACCACTCGTGACCATCGCGACGCCGGCCTTTCCAGTGGCGAGCGCGTAGCCCTCCGCCATGTGACCGGCGCCCTGTTCGTGCCGCACGAGAATGTGACGGATCGAGGAGTCGAGGATGGGGTCGTACACGGGCAGAATTGCCCCACCGGGCAGGCCGAAGATGGTGTCGACGCCCTCTTGTTCGAGACTCTTGATGAGTGCTTGCGCTCCGGTGAGTTGCACAATGCTCCTTTTGGTGTCAGATAAGAAAAAAGGCCTCCCTTAAGTGGGAGGCCTCCGGTGTACGTGTACGCGTGACTACCGGCGCCGAGCGCCTACTACTACCAGAATCTCGAAATGCGTGGTCACGTCTCCAGTCTAAACACAGATCGTCACGACGCGCCAGGTCCTTACCGCGTCGTGACCGCGCCCTTCTCGGCGCCCTGGGCCAGACGAGCGAACTTTTCCAAGACTCCCGTGGCGTACCGAGGAGTAAACGGTGCCTTCACTTTTGCGCGTTCGACCAACTCCGCCTCGTCGACCAACAGTTCGATGGAGAGCGTGTTGACGTCGATGACGATCTGGTCGCCGTCGCGTACGAGGCCAATGGGTCCGCCGTCAAGCGCCTCGGGCGCGACGTGACCGACGCAGAAGCCGTGCGTGCCACCACTGAATCGCCCGTCAGTGACGAGGGCACAGTCCGCTCCCCGACCGACACCCTTCATGGCACCCGTGACGGCGAGCATCTCGCGCATGCCCGGGCCACCCTTAGGTCCCTCGTAACGGATGACCACGACCGTGTTCGGTTCGATCTCGTTGGCCATGATGGACGTCATCGCTTGGTCCTCGCCGTCGAAGACGCGGGCCGTTCCGCTGAAGCGAAGGTTGTCGATCCCCGCGACCTTCACGACCGCGCCCTTTGGCGCGAGTGAACCGCGAAGGACCGCGATGCCGCCTTGGACGTGGATGGGATGCTCCATGTCGTGCACGACGTCGCCGTCGGGTTGCGGCGCCCGGTAGATCTCGAGATTCTCCGCCATCGTCCTTCCGCTTACCGTCATCACGTCGCCGTGGAGGCGATCGTTCTCGAAGAGGTGCTGCAAGACGACTGGCAGTCCACCGATGCGGTCGAGGTCGCTCATGTGGTATTTGCCGTGGGGCTTCGTGTCGGCGATATGGGGCACGCGTTGGGCAATCTTGTTGAAGTCGTCGAGCTCGAGCTCGACGCGCGCCTCGTGGGCAATGGCGAGGAGGTGTAGCACCGCGTTGGTCGAACCACCGAGTGCCATCACGACGGCGATCGCGTTCTCGAAGGCCTTCTTGGTCATGATCTGACGGGCGTTGATGCCCTGATCCAAGAGATTGAGCACCGCCAGCCCCGAGTCGTAGGCGTACTGGTCGCGACGGTCGTCGATCGACGGCGCGGAAGCGCTGCCGAGCAGCGACATCCCGAGCGCTTCTCCGACGCTCGCCATGGTGTTGGCGGTGAACATGCCCGCGCAACTTCCCTCGCCGGGGCAGGCCGCGCACTCAATAGCTCTTAGTTCCTCGTCACTCATCGCGCCCACGGCGTTCGCGCCCACGGCCTCGAAGACCGACGTGATATCGAGAGACCGACCATCGAGGTGGCCAGGGAGAATTGTGCCGCCGTACAGGAACACGCTCGGCACGTCCAATCGAGCGGCGGCCATCAACATGCCCGGCAGCGACTTGTCACAACCCGCGAGCGTCACCATCGCGTCGAATCGTTCGGCGTGCATCACCACTTCGACGGAGTCGGCGATGACTTCGCGTGAGACGAGCGACGCGTGCATTCCTTCGTGACCCATTGATATTCCGTCGGAGACGGAGATGGTCACGAACTCAAAGGGCACGCCGCCGCCGTCTCGAATCGCGACCTTGGTTCGTTTCGCCAATCGATCGAGTGGGAGGTTGCAAGGTGTCACTTCGTTCCAACTCGAGGCGACGCCAATCTGCGCTTTGGTCATGTCGTCGTCGTTCAGGCCCATGGCTCGCAACATCGCGCGCGCGGGCGCGCGGCCGTTGCCCAGCGTGACGGCAGAACTTCGAGGCGTGGGGTGGTTCGTCATGGACAAAGTCTAAGAGCGAGCCCCAGGAGGTGGAAATGCCGCCCTTTCGCGTCGACGTTCAGCGCCAAGCGAGGTGCGCCGGGGGCTGGGTCATCGCCAGCGAACGGCTGGTGAAGCGACGACGACACGGCAGGCACCGCTCACGAATGAAAATCGTCCGCGTGGTGTCGCGTGGCCGTCACGCTGACGGTTCGTGCGTCATCGTCAATGAGGTAGAGGACCTGGTAGTCCCCGCGACGGGCCGAGTACGCGGGGGCCAACGACGCCTCAAGTGACGTGCCCACTCGATGGGGATCGTCGAGCAAGGCGCCGTTGATGAATTCGAGGGCGGCGGCGGCGGCCTTCTTCGTGAACTCGTTGGCGAGGGCGTTCGCCGCGGGCGCGGCGACGAGCAGCCGATACCGGGCCCTAATAGGGGTTGACACGCTGACCGGCCCGTTTGATGGCGAGGTCGAGTTGACCGGCGTTCAGGGTGTCGCCGTTGCTGAGCGCCCGCTGGCCCTCGGCGTGCGAGCGCAGGAGGTTGGTCACCGAAAGGACGGCGATGGTCTCGCGCATCGCGTCGTAGTCGTCGGCGCCGATGAGGACCGCGGCTCGGCGCCCGTTTTTCGTTATCTCGGTTCGTTCGTGCGTGGTACTGGCTTCGTCGATCAGCTTCGAGAGGTTCGCCCGGGCGTCCGCCACGGGAATGGTGTTCATGTACATAATTCTAGCGTGAATTTGGAAAGGAGAATCGTCGGCCCCTTTGGGATGGAGCGAACTGACCTGACGTCAGCGTCGACGTTGCAACTCGGCGATCACCGCCTTGCCGTTGGCCTGGCCCTTGGTGAGTTTCATGACCTGACCAATGAAGAACTGCGCCAACTTCTCGTCGCCTTCTCGGTATCGAGCCCACTCGTCGGGGTGCTCGGTGATGAGCGCCGCCACCGTCTCACCGAGAGAGTCCGAAGAGAGTTGCTCGAAACCTTTCGCCCGGGCGACGCCACGAGGATCTCCACCGTGGGCCAAGATCTCCAACAAGACGGTCTTCGCCTGGGTCGCCGAGAGTTCACCACCTTGTTCCATCGTGAGCGTCACGATGAACGCGTCCGTCGTCAGATTGGCGATGTCGTCGATACCCGAAGCGAGTTCGTTCGCGGCACGCGCCAACGCCAGCGAAGGCTCGACGCCCGCGTCGATCGCGGCCAGCACGATGTCGTCGAAGCCGAGATCGACGACGACTTCCAAGGCGTCGAGCTGGGCGGACGTGGGATCTGTGAGTCGGGCCAACAGCGCGGCGCGCCGTGCCGCGGGCATGGGTCCCAGCTCGCCACGAATTCGCTCCTGCCAGGTGACGTCTGGAACGAGGTCCACGAGATCGGGTTCTCGAAAGTAGCGGTAGTCCTCAGCCTCTTCCTTGGTGCGCATGGTGGAGGTCTCACCGAGGCTCTCATCCCAGTGACGCGTCTCTTGACGGACCGTGGCGCCCCCTTCGATCAGTTCGACCTGACGCAGGGCCTCGTAGTCGATAGCGCGCTGCAGGCTTCGTAGCGAGTTCAGGTTCTTGATCTCGCAGCGAGTCCCGAGGGGATCGCCGGGTCGACGGACCGACACGTTCGCGTCGATGCGCATCGAGCCCTCTTCCATGCGACCATCGGACGCGCCCGTGGCTATCAAGATGCCGCGAAGCTCCGACGCGTACGCACGCGCCTGGGCGGAACTTCGAATGTCGGGACCTGAGACGATTTCCACCAGGGGAACACCAGAACGGTTGTAGTCAATGAGAGAGCGATCCGCGCCATGGATGCGACCGGTGCCGCCGAGGTGCGTGGACTTGCCGGTGTCCTCTTCGAGGTGCGCGCGCTCGATGGAGACGCGAGAACCGTCCGGTAAGTCCAGGTGTCCCCCCGAGTTGATGGGCAGGTCGTACTGACTGATCTGAAAGTCCTTGGGCATGTCGGGATAGAAGTAGTTCTTGCGATGGAACGTCGAAGAGGCGATCGTCGAGTGGAGGGCGAAGCCAATGGCCATGGCCAGGTCCACCGCGCGCACGTTCAAGACGGGCAACGAGCCCGGAAGCCCCAGGCACACCGGACAGACGTTCGTGTTCGCCTCGGATCCAAATTCATTCGCGCACCCGCAGAACATCTTGGTCGTGGTCTTCAGCTCGGTGTGGACTTCGAGTCCGACCACCATCTCCCACCCATCGCGTAGCGTCACGATCGTTCGTCCGCGACCTCAAGGACGCGCGCCGCGGCGAAGAGTCGCGCCTCACTTCGTCCAGGTCCGAGCAGTTGCACGCCGATGGGTAGGCCCGCGCGCCCCACGCCAAAGGGCACCGAGATCGCAGCGTCACCGGCCAAGTTGGTGGGAATCGTGAAGACGTCGGAGAGGTACATCGCCATCGGGTCGGCCGTCTTCTCGCCAAGCGCGAACGCCACCGACGGTGTCGTCGCGCCGAGCAGCAGGTCGGTTTCGAGGTACGCGCGACGAAACGCGTCGATCAACTGGGTTCGTACCTTGAGGGCCTGGCCGTAGTAGGCGTCGTAGTAGCCCGCCGAGAGGGCGTACGTGCCGAGCATGATGCGACGCTTGACCTCCGCGCCAAAGCCAGCGGTACGCGTGGCTTCGTTCATCGCCGCGACGTCATCGCCGTCCACGCGCAGCCCGTAGCGCACGCCGTCGTAACGCGCCAGGTTGCTCGACGCCTCAGCCGGAGCGATGAGGTAGTACGCACTGAGCGTGAGATGGATCTCGGGGATCGACAACTCGACGATCGTCGCGCCCGCGTCGCGCAGCGCCGTGGCCGCGCGACCTACTTCAGCGACGACTTCGTCGTCAGCACCTTCGAAGAGTTCGCGCACCAGTCCGACCCGGCGACCCGCGACGCCGTCGTTCACGTGACGCACCAGCGACGGCGCCGGTTCCGGTAACGACGTCGAGTCCATCGGATCGTGACCCGCGATGACTTCGAGCAACGTGGCCGCGTCCGTGACGTTCTTCGCGAACGGCCCGATCTGATCGAGCGAACTGGCGAAGGCGATGAGTCCGTAGCGCGACACCAACCCGTAGGTCGGCTTCACACCGACGAGGCCACAGAGCGCGGCGGGTTGGCGAATCGAACCTCCCGTGTCCGAGCCGAGCGAGAGCGGCGTCATGTCAGCCGCCACCGCGCTGGCCGATCCTCCAGAGGAGCCTCCCGGCACTCGATCGACGTCGAGGGGGTTGCGGGTCGGACCGTAGGCCGACGTCTCGGTGGAAGAACCCATGGCGAACTCGTCCATGTTGGTCTTGCCCATCGGCACGGCCCCGGCGTCGAGGATGCGCCCGATGACCGTCGCACTGTAGGGTGGACGCCAACCCTGGAGGATCTTCGACCCGGCGGTCGTGGGTACGCCCATCTGGCAGAGGTTGTCCTTCAACGCGATGGGAACCCCGGCGAGACTGCCGACCTCTTCGCCGCGCGCCACTCGTTCGTCGACGCGTCGTGCCGCGCCGAGGGCACCCTCTTCGTCCACGAAGAGGAAGACGTTGAGCTCGTCATTCCTCTCACGAATGGCCGCGAGCGACGACGCCGTCTCCCGCTCGGCCGTCGTCGCGCCGCTTCGAACGTCACGGGCAATGTCGAGGGCACTCCTCACGGTGCCTCGCCCATGATGCGCGGAACGGCGAAACGGCCGTCTCGGGCGTCGGGGGCCATCGCCAGAACGTCGTCGCGCGCGAGACTCGCGCGTCGCACGTCCTCACGCACGACGTTGATCAGACCGAAGGGGTGCGCCGTGGGGACGACGCCCTCAAGATCGAGCGCGGCGATGTCGTTGGCGTGTTCGAGAACTTGGCCGAGCTGAGCGGTGAACTCGTCGAGTTCGGCCTCACTCAGGGACAGGCGCGCGAGCTTGGCGACCTTGGCGACGTCCTCACGACGCAGCGGGGAGGTCACTAGAGCACCCGGGCAAGAAAGTCCAGCGTCAGCGACTCCACGAGCTCTTGGTCGTTGTCCAGCGTGGCCACGTGGTACGAGTTCTCGAGCCAGACCCGCTCGACGGGACCCGACACCATCGCCTCCACGTCGTCACCGTTGTCCGACGTCACGACGTGGTCTTCGCGACTCGAGATCAAAAGAGTCGGCGCGCTGATGAGGTTCAGGTGCTCGTGCACCGCGACGACACCCTCGAAGAGACTCACCACGGGTACGAGTGGCGTGGCGGCATAGGAACTTTCCATAACACCTTCGCGCTTGATGTCCGAGCCAATCGAGTCGATGGTCTCGACACCACTGTCGAGCAGGAGTTGGATTCCCTCGAGCATCTCGGGTCCCGGAGGCTTCACGAGGGGGTTGATCAAGACGCAACCGACGACCGACGCACGCACCTCGGCGACGTGCGCCGCCAGTCCCCCACCCATCGACAGGCCCACGACCGCCACGCGCTCGCAGCGCTCGGCGAGTTCGTCGAAGGACACCTCCGCGGTCGTCGACCAGTCGGCCCAGGTGGTCGAGATCAGGTCCTCCACCGTGGTGCCGTGTCCGGGAAGACGTGGGAGTTCAACGGCGTAGCCCGCCTGAGCCGCGCGTTCGGCGATCGAGCGCACCGAGGTGGGATTGCCGGTGAATCCGTGCAGTACCAGCACGCCCGACGGGCCACCCTGGTGAGAAAAGGGCTCACAGCCCGGCATAACTTCATCGGTCATAGGCCTCCAGACTACCGGCAGATTTATACCGCCTTGGTGGGGCGACGCCGCGGCATCGCTCGGATGAACTTCGCGGCGTCGTGCCCCACGGCGCCCACGCTCGCTCCGATGACGAAGGACACGTGCGACGTCGCGAGCAGAAACGCGCCGGTGTTCGTGTGGCGAGGGCCCCACGCACGAGGTCGCTTCGCACGTTGAGGGATCGTCGGTGTTCTCGCGATCGAGGCGCGCCCGCGGGCGCTCGTCGTTCGCTAGTACAGCGTGGGCAGCTGCGCCGCGAGTTCACTCACCGACCAGCGATCGTCCTTCTCCAGTGTCGTGGTCATCGTCCAGTTCTGGAACTTGCGAACGGTGCCGCCTTGGACGAAGAACACCTGCCCGGTCGCGGCGCAGTCCTCCATGGCCAACGTCGCCACGAGGGGCGAGATGTTGGCCGGGTCCCACACGTCAAAGACCGCGGCGTCGGATGGCTTCACCACGTAGTCCGACAGACCCGGTGTCGACTCGGTCATGCGCGTGCGCGCGGCGGGAGCGATGGCGTTCACGCGCACGCCGTAGCGTCCGAGTTCCTCGGCCGCGATGACGCTCAACGCCGCGATGCCGGCCTTGGCGGCACCGTAGTTGGACTGGCCGACGTTACCCAGGAGTCCCGAGGTGGACGAGGTGTTGATCACCGAGGCCCGTACGGGGTGACCGGCCTTGGCCCGTTCGCGCCAGTAGTTCGCCGCGTGGTGCAAGGGCACGAAGTGACCCTTCAAGTGCACGTTGATCACCGCATCCCAATCCGCTTCACTCAGATTCACGAGCACACGGTCGCGCAAGATACCCGCGTTGTTGACCAGGACGTGAAGCTCGCCGAACGCTTCGAGGGCGCTCTTCACCAATCGTTCCCCACCGTCCCACGTCGCGACGTTGTCGTGGTTCGCCAGCGCCTGACCACCCATCGCCTCGATCTCGGCGACGACCTCTTCGGCTGGCGTCGCCTCGCCCGCGGATCCGTCGAGCCCACCGCCAAGGTCGTTCACCACCACGTGGGCGCCCTCGGCGGCGAAGAGCAGGGCGTGTTCACGTCCGATGCCGCGACCAGCGCCGGTGATGATGGCGACGCGACCGTCAAGCGCTCCCATACTGCCTCCTCATAAAGGTGTGGTGCATCGAGTGTACCGACGAACGCTGTTCTCCTAGAGCTGGCCTCGTCGCCAAAAGTACGGGGGCCTCGCGTGCGCGTGGTAGTGGTCGGGAATGTTGCGCATGTGGTCGTCAATTGTCCAGGGCGTCGTGGCGAACTCCTCGTTGGCCACGTTGGCGAGGACCTCGTGGAGGTGTCGCTTGACCTCGGGCGACGGCACGGCGTCGTGTACGCGCCAGACGACCATGGGCACGAGGCAGATCTCGCAGTCACCGATCCAACAAGTCTCGTCCTCGAAGTAACGCTTGGTGACAACGGCGGCCGCGCAGAGTTCGCAGCCCGCGCTCATTGAACGGTCAAGGTAACGGTGGACTTGTAGGCCACCATCGTGCCGGCGGCCGGGCTCTCCGAGAGGACCTTCGTCCACTTCGACGAGTTCGAGTTGTGTCCCACCGTCTTGTAGTACAACGAGGCCTTCGTGAACGCCGCTATCACCTGAGCCTGATTGTCGCCCACCACGTTCGGCGCGGCCCGCAGACCCTGACCGGCGAGGGTCGTCGTGGTGGTGGGTGTTCCTGACGTCGTGGTCGTCGGCGTCGTCGTCGTGGTCGTCGTCGACGACGGCGAAGGACCCTTCGAGACCGAGAGCACGACCGCGGCGTGCAAGGGCACCACGAGAGGGTTCTGGCGTTTGTTGTAGAGCACGCGCGCGACGCCGTTGATCGGCACCGTAGGCGAGAAGATCGCGGCCGTCGCCGGGCAGCTCGCCCGTACGTGCAGCGCCGAGAGTTGCGCCGCGGCCGCGGCACAGGACTTGCCCACCAGGTTGGTCGGCATCGTGACGAGGACGGGCCCCTTCGAGACGCTCGCCGTGATGGTCGACCCGGACTTGGCTGAGGTTCCGGCCGCTGGCGACTGCGTGACGATGTTGCCCGCCGGCACGCTTGCCGAGAACACGTGGTTCGTGACGCTCAGGGTGTACCCGTCGGCCGTGAGGACCGTCGACTCTTGGGCGACACTGTGGCCGATCAGATTGGGAACGACGTGACTCTTCGTGAACAGTCCGGACTTCCACGCCGCTCCCACCGCGATGAGTACGACGGCGAGCCCGAGCGCCGCGATGATGAGACCCCATCGACGTGGATCACTCGGCATGTCGTACTGAGCGCGCTCGAATCGCGGCGTGCGCCCCACCGGTCCGCGCGGGCCACTGGGTGAGAACGCGCCAGCTCCGACGTTGGCGCGGGGCCGCGCGACGCGAGCGAAACTACTTGGCGCGTCGCGCGAGGCGCCCACGATCTGATCGGCCGAAGGAGCTTGAAAGCCGATCGAACTGCGCGGTTCTTGTGGCGCGAAATTCGCGAGCAGTGGTAGCTCCTCAGTTCCCGGACGAACGACGACGGGCGCGGCGTCGTTGACGACCGCGCCGAGTCGCGCGGAGAACTGTTCGGCGTCGAGGCGAAGCCTTGGATCGGGCACGGCCGCCTGGGCCAGCACCATGTCGAGAGATCCGAGTTCCAGTCGGACGGGTAGCGGCGTGTCGAGTCGCGCCCGAAGAATCGCTTCGGGCGTCGTCCCCTCGTAGGCCGCGCTGCCGGTGACGGCCTCGAAAAGAATCAGGGCGAGCGCGTAGACGTCGCTCTCGGAGGTGGCGGGTTCACCAATCGCCTGTTCGGGCGAGATGTAACGGGCGTCGTCGAGGGTCATGCGCTCGCGGTAGTTCGCCGCCAGTCCGGCGAGGGCGACGTCGCTCACGCGAACCTGGCCGTCGGCGTCGAAGAGCAGTTTCGAGGGTGAAAGCGAGCCGAGCACGAATCCCTGCTCGTGGACGTACGCGAGCGCGCTCGCGACGTCGCGACCGAGGCGCGCGCCGTCGTCGATGCTGAACCGGCGTCCGGCACCAAGGACGTCCTCGAGCGATCCCCCGCTCAAATACTCGCTGATCATGAAGATCGCCCCGGACTCTTGCCCGCCGTCGAAGACGCGCGCGAGATGGGGGTGGCTGAGCGTGGCGGCCCGGATGATGTGGTCGCGAAAGGCTCGTCGTATCTGCTCGTGTGCCGCGAGATCGGCGAGGAGAACTTTTACCGCGACCCGACGGTGCAACGAGAGATCCTCGGCGACGTAAACCTCGGCGGTCTGGCCCACCCCGAGTAGGTCACGGATGCGGTAGCGGCCAGCGAGCGTGTGGTCGGGTGAGAAGGTAGGCGCCATCGGCTAAACCCTAGTAAGGAAGTCCTAGGCGGGTGTGTCCTTCCAATCGCCGGTCGCGAGAAGTGTTTCGAACTCGTCCGCGTCCACCAGGGGGATGCCGAGCGCCTCGGCCCGGGCGAGCTTGGACGCGCCGGGCGACTCGCCCACGACGACGCAGTACGTCTTCTTCGACACGGACCCCGGCGACGTCCCGCCCCGCGCGAGAATCGCCGCTTCCGCCTCGTCGCGCGAGTAGCCCTCGAGAGAACCGGTGACGACGACGGCCTTGCCCTCGAGCGTCAAGTCGGGGCCTGCATCCTCGCCGGGCTCGACGAGCGCCAGTTCCGCGGCGTTGAGGCGCGCGAGGCGCTCGCGATTATCCTCTTCTCGAAAGTATTGATAGACGGACTGGGCGATGACCGGACCGACGCCGTCGAGGGTCTCCAACTCTTCGAGGGGCGCCTCGGCCAACGCGCCGAGACGATGAAAACGCTTCGCGAGTACGCGCGCGGCGACGGGCCCGACGTGTCGAATGCCCAGTCCAACCAGCACGCGACTGAGCGGCATCGACTTCGCGTCCTCAATCGCTCGCACGAGCGACGTCGCCGAGAGTTGCCCGAATCCCTCGAGATCGGCGAGGTCCTCGACACGAAGCGTGAAGAGATCGGCCACGTCGCCGATGAGTCCAACTCCCAGTAGTTGCGCGACGCGCTGCTCACCGAGTCCCTCGATGTCGAGCGCGGCGCGCGACGCGAAGTGCACGATCTGCTCGAGCAGCTGCGCGGGGCAGGTCGGATTGACGCAGTAGGTGTCGGACTCCTCGCCCCGGCGGACCAGGGGTTGGCCGCACTCGGGACACGACGCGGGGAAGAACCACTTCTTGGCACGACGCTTCCCCGGCTCGCCAACGGCCCCGACGACCTCGGGGATGACGTCGCCCGCCTTACGCACGATGACGAGGTCACCGGGGCGCACGTCCTTCAAGACGACTTGATCTTCGTTGTGCAACGTCGCCATGGACACCGTCGATCCGGCGACGACAACGGGCTCGAGCACGGCGTAGGGCGTCGCGCGACCGGTTCGTCCGATCGAGACTTCGATGGCCAATAGTCGGGTCGTGCGTTCTTCGGGCGGAAGCTTCCTCGCGATCGCCCATCGCGGGGCGCGACTCGTGAAACCCAGTAGCTCACGCTGGGCGAGGTCGTCGACCTTGATGACGACCCCGTCAATGTCGTAACGGAGATCGTGTCGGTGTTCCTCGAACCAGTCACTTCGACGAATCATCGCCTCGACGCCCTCTTCCAGCTCGGACTCGTTCGCGGTGAGAAAGCCCCAGTCGGCCACTCGGCGAATCGTTTCGCTGTAGGAGGTGAACGACAACGTGGCGTCAAGGTCGACGAGTTGGTAGGCGAGGAACGACAACGGGCGCTTCGCCGTCACGGCCGGGTCCTTCTGGCGCAGACTTCCCGCGGCGGCGTTGCGGGGATTGGCGAACTCCTTGGCCCCGAGCGCGGCTTGCTGTCGGTTCATCTCGAGGAAGTCGTCACGCGCGAGAAAGACCTCACCGCGCACTTCCACGTGGCCGCGCGGACCGTTCTTCAAGGTGCGCGGCACGTTGCGAATGGTCTTCACGTTCTCCGTGACGTCCTCGCCCACGCGACCGTCCCCGCGCGTCGCGGCCTGGGTCATCGTTCCGTCAACGTAGGTGATCGAGAGCGCCAGTCCATCGATCTTCGGCTCGACCGCGAAGCGCAACGTCGCGGGGTCGGCGCTCAGCGTCTTCGTAACGCGCGCACTCCACTGGCGCAACTCGTGGGCGTCGAAGACGTTGTCGAGACTCAACATCGTCTCGCGATGCACCACCGGCGCGAACAGGTTGGTGGTTGGTGCCCCGACCTTGGCCGAAACGGAGTCCGCGTCTCGAAGCTCCGGGTACGTCGCCTCGAGTTCGCGGAGCTCTTTCGTCAGAGTGTCGTAGTCGGCGTCGGGAATGTTCGGCGCGTCGTGGATGAAGTAGGCCTCGTTGTGACGAGCGATCTCGTCACGCAACCAGGCAACGCGCTCGGCGGAAGTCACGAGATCGAAACGATCGCCGCACCTTCTACGATCGTGGGTTCATCGACAGAGTAGAGGACGACGGACTGACCGGCCGCGACGGGCCGCGAAGGTGCGTGCAGCTCCAACCACCAACGTTCGTCGTGACGAAGGGTGGCGAGTTGCACTCGCCCGTGCGCGCTGCACTGCGCCAGAACGGTGTGGCCGTCACCCAGTGCCGTGTGAGAAAAGGTCAATGACGCCTCGTCGAGGTCGAGTGACGAAATGAGGATCTCGTCGAGACGTCCCACCTCCACTCGTTTCGCCACGAGGTCCACGCGCGAGACGTAGCGCTTCTCGCCGTCGCGTCCGGGCAGAACGCCACGACGCTGTCCGACGGTCATCAACTCGGCCGCGGGACTGATCCCCAACTCGTCACCGCTCAGCGCGTCAACGATGGTGGCCGACGTGAGCGTCGCGCGCTGACGCAAGAAGACCTCACGGCCCTTCGACGCCTCGATGAAACAGACGTCCTGACTGTCGGGCTTGTCCCACGTGCGTAGTCCCAGCCGTTCCGCGTGGTCGCGCACGTCAGACTTCTTCAAATGGCCAATCGGCAACAGCAACATGGCGAGTTGCGCTTCGCGCAGATAGCCCAGGACGTAACTCTGGTCCTTCTGGTCGTCGGCGCCTCGAACGAGGTAGTGCGAGCCGTCGCGACTCACTACCTGGGCGTGATGCCCGGTCGCCACCGCGTCGAAGCCCAGACGCAGCGCACGCTCAAAGAGAAGTTCGAATTTGATGTGACGATTGCACTCGATGCAAGGATTCGGCGAGGCACCGGCCAGGTGTCCGTTCACGAAGGGGGTTACCACGTGACGTTCAAACTCTTCGCTGTAGTTGAAGACGTGGTGGTCGATTCCCAAGGTCTGCGCGACGCGACGGGCGTCGTCGACGTCCGCGACCGAACAACACCCCGAATCAGACACGCCGCCCCAGAGTTTTAACGTGGCGCCCACGACCTCGTGACCCTGCTCGATCAAGAGACCGGCCGCCACCGACGAGTCGACGCCGCCACTCATCGCCACAAGGACTTTCACCCCACCAGTCTGCCAGGCGAAGCGGCGCCTACGCGTCGGCCCTCAGTCGATAGACCACCTCGGAAAGGATCCCGATCAACGCGTCGACGTCGCGATCGGTGGTTTCGGCGCCCATCGAGAATCGAACGGATCCGCGAGCGCGCTCGGGTGAGACCCCCATGGCTTCGAGGACGTGGCTCTGGGTCGCGGCGCCACTCGAGCAGCTCGCGGCCGCGGAGGCGCACACTCCTTCTTGGTCTAGCAAGAAGAGCAACTCGTCACTCGCGAGACCTTCGAACGTTACGTGCACCGTCCCGGGCACGCGCGACGCGCTGGGCGCCGTGATCGCACAGCCGGGCAGGAAACTCAGCGCCGCCGTCAACTTGTACTGGTAGTCGAGCACGCGATCGGTGACTTCGGACAGTTCGTCCTTGGCGACGCGAAGCGCCGTCGCGAGGCCCACCACCGCCGCGACGTCGACCGTGCCGCCGCGGCGACCACGTTCCTGTCCTCCACCGGGCGTCACCGCGTCGAGGACCACGTCGCCACGAAGGACGAGGGCGCCGGCGTTGACGGGACCACCGAGTTTGTGCGCGCAGATCGAGATCATGTCCGACGTCGCGGTGATCGTGGACAGACTCAGCCACGGGGCGGCCGCGACGGCGTCGGTGTGTGTCGTGACCCCACCCGTGACGACACTCTTCGCGATGGCGTTCACTCCGTCGAGCGGTTGGCGAATACCGGTTTCGTTGTTCACCGCCATCACGCTCACCAGCGCCGTGTTGGCGTTGACGAGCTCGTGCAGGGAGTCGAGGTCCACGACGCCGTCCGCGTCCACGTCGACGTAGCGAACGCTGACGTCGTCGTAGTCGCGCGCCATCATCTCGGCCGCGTCGGCGACGGCGTGGTGCTCGATCTTCGAGATCACGATCTCGGAATGAGCGCTCGTGCGACGATGGTGGTTGGTCACCCCCACGATCGCCAGGTGACACGACTCGGTGCCGCCCGCCGTGAAGATGACGCCGCCTGGTTTGGCGCCGACGAAGTCCGCGACCACGTCGCGCGCCTCTTCGACGGCCCGCCGAGCGTCACGCGCCGCGCGGTGGCTTCCCGACGGGTTCCCTACGACGCCGTGCTGCCACGGTGCCATGGCCTCGGTGACTTCGTCACGCCGCGGTGCGGAGGCGGCGTGATCGAAGTAGTACTGCTCGGTCATGCGACAAAGAAAGACTTTTGATTCGTGAACTCGCGAGCGCCGAACGTCGAGAGTTCACGGCCGTAGCCCGACTGCTTCGTCCCGCCAAAGGGCAGTTCGTTCATCGAAGCCACGATGGCGTTCGCGAAGACCGTGCCGACGTCAAGACCCTTGATGGCTTCGTCGATCTCCATCGCGTCCTTCGCCCACACGGCACCGCCGAGGCCCCAGGGCGTGTCGTTGGCCACGCGGATGGCGTCGGCGAGATCGTCCGCCACCAACACCACCGAGACCGGTCCAAAGAGTTCTTCGCAGCCCGCGCGCGAGTCGCGCGGCACGTTCGTCAACACCGTCGCGGGATAGTACCAACCCGTTCGATCGGGCACCGAGCCACCGACCAGGGCCGTCGCGCCCTGGTCGATCGAAGCCGAGACCTGGGCCGCCAGCTCGTCGCGCTGGGCCCTCGACACCAAGGGTCCAAGTTCCGTCGCGGGGTCCATGGGGTCACCCATCCGTACGGCGCCCATCGCGGTCGCGTAGAGCTCGAGGAACTCATCGGCCCGGTCGCGAACGACGATGAAGCGCTTAGAGGCGATGCACGCCTGCCCGTTGTTCTGGATTCGCGCCGTGACCGCCATCGGCACGGTGCGCTCCATGTCCGCCGAGCTCGCCACGATGAAGGGATCGGAGCCGCCAAGTTCGAGGACGCACTTCTTCAAGTGCTTGCCCGCCAGTTCGCCCACCGAACGCCCCGCCTTGTCCGAACCCGTCAGCGACACGGCGACGACGCGGGGGTCGGCGATGATGTCGGACACCGCGGCGTGTCCGACGAAGAGCGTGCTGAGCACGCCTGGCGTGAAGCCGGCACGAATGAAGAGGTCCTCCAAGTAGCTCGCGCATCCAGGAAGGTTCGACGCGTGTTTGAAGGCGACGACGTTACCGGCCATGATCGCCGGTATGGCCTGGCGAACCACTTGCCACAACGGGAAGTTCCACGGCATCACCGAGAAGATCACGCCGATGGGATCGAATCGAACGCCGCTACGCGAACCGATGGTGGGCAGACTCTCTTCTCGTAACATCGACTCGGCGTGCTCGGCAAAGTAACGCATCGTCGCCACGCACTTCATGGCCTCGCCCTTGGCGGCGGCGAAGGTCTTACCCATCTCGCTCGTCATAAGCTCGGCGACGACTGGCACCTCGCTGTCAAGCAGATCGGCCGCGCTCTTCATCACTAGACCTCGCTCGGCAAAGGACAGATTCTTCCAGCTCTCGAAGGCCCGTGAGGCAGTGTCGAGCACTTGATCGATCTCCTTGGGCGTGTGGTTCGCGATCTCGTTGATGACTTGTTCGGTGGCTGGGTTTATGGCGACGAAGGGCATAGGACTAGTCTGCCAGTAAAACCGCCGACTGCGTCGTGGGCGAACCCATTTCGACCCAGAAATCGGGGTTAAAAAACTTTAGGCCGACCAGGACCAGGACGAGCAATCCCGACCCGACGAGCGTCACGTGACGAACGCCAAAACTCTTCGCGAGGTCGGCCTGGACGAAGGCCCCGAGGGGATAGAACATCGACAGCGAGAGGGTGTAGAGAGCGAGTATCCTCGAGCGCTCCGCGCGCGGCGCGTGAACCTGGACCGACGTGTTCAGTCCCGTCAGTGTGCCCATGTAGGCACCACCCAAGATGACCATCGCCGCCACCGCGCATCCCAAGTTGGGCGAGATCGCGTACAGCGCGAGCGCCCCGGCGACGACGCCAATCGAGGCCCGTAGGACCCTCAAACGCGACGTACGTTTGGCGATCGTCGGCAACGTCAACGCCGCCGTCACCGCGCCCACGCCCTGGGCCGTCACCAGCCAGGTGGTGCCGATCCGGCCCGAGTGCAAGACGATGATGGCCATCGCGGGTACGAGCGCGATGAACGGGCTCGCGACAACGGCGACCGTTCCTATGGCCAGGATTGGATTGCGACATCCCTTCACGCCCCAGGCGCGCTTCGCGCCGTACCACGTCTCGGCGAAGAAGCGGACCTTGGTGGAAACTCTCTCTCTCGGTGGCGTTCGCACGAAGGAGAAGACGACTAACACGAAGATGAACGAGGCGGCGTTCAACGCGAAGCAGAGACCCACCGACCCGAGCACCAGTGCCAGTGACGCGCACACCGGACCAATGATGCGACCCAAATTGAACTGCGCCGACGAGAGCGACACCGCGGCCAGAACTTCGTCACTGTCGACGAGGTCGGGCAGCAGCGACTGCCACGCCGACCACGACGCCGAGCCGCAGAGTCCCTCCGCGACGGCGAGATAACAGGCCAACGACGGCGAGAGGTGGTGCGTCAGCGCCGCCAGCGCGAGGGCACTCGCCGTGGCGGCCATGATCAAGTTGTTGAGTTGAATCCACCGTTGGCGACTCCACCGATCGGCGACGACGCCACCGATCGGGGCACCGATGATGGCTGGCGTCCACGCGGCCACCGTCAAGAGTCCGAGCCAGAGGGGATTCTTCGTCGTCTCGGTGAGATAGATACCGAGCGCCACGCTCTGCATCCAGGTGCCGGTCGACGAAACGAACGACGAGGTCATCGCGAGTGCGAAGCTCCGATGTCGTAGTGGAGCCAACGAAGCCAACGCCATTGTTTATCAACCTACCGGGTTCAGTGAAAGCGCGACCTACTCTTCGGGCGACGACTCTTCCTTGTGACGAGGCCGAAGGGCGAACCACCACACGGAGACGATCGTCGCCAACGCCCCGATGACCCCGATACTTGATTTGACGGTCTTCGCTCTGCTCTTGTCGGCCACGGCTCCATCGTACCGAGCGAACGCCCGGGGCTCGTCGCCCCGGGCGTTCGCTCGGCGGTTGACGCTTGTTAGTCCTGCTTCGAGGCCTCGATGGCGATCTCGAGGACGATCTTGTGACTGACGATGAGGCTGCCGTTCTCGAGGGAACCCTCGAAGTTGACGCCGAAGTCACGGCGGTCGATCTCGGTGGTCGCTTCAAAGCCCACGACCGTCACGCCGGGGAGCATGGAAGGGCTACTTCCCAAGTACTCCACGTCGAACGTCAGGGTCTTGGTGACGTCACGAACCGTGAGGTCACCCACCAATTCGTACTTGTCGCCACTCTTTGGCGTGATCTTCTTCGACTTGAAAGTCAACTTGGGCCACTTCTCCTGCTCGAGGAAGTCTGCGCTACGCAAGTGATTGTCACGCATCTCGTTGTTGGTCGAAATGCTGGCGGCCTCAGCCTCAGCCTCGACGTGCGAGGCCTCGACCGTCTCGCCAATGGTGAGGGTGCCGGAAAAATCGGTGAAACGGCCGCGCACCTTCGAGGCCACGAGGTGCCGGGCCATGAAGCCAAAAGTCGAGTGGACGGGGTCAATGGTGTAAACACCGGGAGCTGGAACGTTGCTCATATGGATCTCCTATATATATGGACAGGTAGTTGTCGACCCCATCATAGTTGCTTTTGCAATTACTTGTCAAGAAGTAACTTAACAAGCAACTAAATGGTATGCTGTGCCCATGTCAATCTCGTCGAGTGTGTGCCCCTCGGGTGACGAGAAGGTGGTCCTCTTCGGGCTCATGCTCGAGACGAACGCCCGGCTCACGAAGGAACTCGGCGCGGCTCTCGAGTCGTCGTGTCAGTTGCCCCTCGCCTGGTTTGGCGTGTTGCTGGAACTGCGCCAGAGCGCCGATGGTCGCCTCAAGATGAGTCAGATGGCCGACGCCATCGTCCACTCGACCGGAGGCACGACACGACTTATCGATCGACTCGAAGCAGCGCGCCTCGTTCGACGTGAGCACTGTCCGAACGACCGCCGCTCGATCTTCGTCGCCATCACGGACGAGGGAAACGCAAAGCTCGACGAAGCGCTGGGCGTGCACCTCGACTACTTGAACGATCACCTAGGCGCACGTCTCGACAGCGCTGAGCGTGAGCAACTCACTGGGTTGCTGAGCAAACTCAACGTGGCGCGTTAGGCCCTCTTCACCCAAGCAACAGCGTCGCGACCATCGTCGAGATCGAGCCGCGTCCCCTCACCGTCACCCGAGACCGCGAGCACCTCAACCGCCAACACTTCGCTCGCCAGCGTCAAGAACCCGTCGACCAGGTCATCGAGTCCCTTCACGTTCAAGACGATTCGATCGGCCACGTCGAATCCCGAGTTCTTACGCAGATCTTGGACTTGGCGCACCACGTCACGCAGATAGCCGCGACGAAGGAGATCGTCGTCGAGCGCCAGGTCGAGCGCAACCACTTCGGCACCGTCGCGCGACACCGCGTAGCCCCCTTGGCCCTTCACGCGAAGCTCCACGTCGTCGCCGTTCAGTTCGAACGTGCCCGTCGAGAGCGTCACGCGCACGACACCGCCGGACTCGAGGGTGGTCGCGGCCGCGACGGAGTCAAGCGCGGCGAGCGCCGGTTTGAGTTCCTTGACGGCCTCGCCGAGTCGCGGTCCCACGACGCGAAAGTTCGGCACCAGTTCGAACGTCAAGACGTCCGCCAGCTCTCGTCCGTATTCGAGCAGGTCGACGTTCAGTTCGTCCTCCACGACACCGGCGGGAGGGAGTGGTGAACTGGGCGCTAGGAAGACGAGGGCGCGCGCGAGGGGTTGGCGCACCTTGACGCCTGCTTCGGCGCGCGCGGCGCGGCCGAGAGAGGTGAGCCGTCGTGCGACGTCCATCGAGCTCTCGAGAGCGACGTTGCGTCGGGTGAGATCAGCCTTGGGCCAGTCAACCAGGTGCACGGAGTCGTTGTCACTGACGTCATTGAGCTCTTGGTAAAGCCGTTCGGTGACGAAAGGGCAGAACGGCGCGAGGAGCAAGGTCACTCGTTGGAGCGCCTCCAACAAAGTGGCCTGAGCGGCCAGGGAGTCCGACGGCGCGGTGCTGGGGTCGGTACGCCAGAAACGGCGGCGACTACGCCGCACGTACCAGTTCGAAAGATCGTCGATCAACGCCGCCAACGCCGCCGTCGCCCCGAGGGGCTCGTACCCGTCGAGGCCGTCGGTGACCGTCTGGGTCACGGACTCGACGCGAGAGAGTATCCACTGGTCAATGGCGCTGCGTTCTTCGAAGGACGGGATCTCCGGGTCGAGTGGGTCGAACCGGTTGAGCGACGCGTACGTCGTGAAAAAACTAAAGGTGTTCCACAGCGTCGCGAGCGTCTCGCGCAACGACGCGTCGATGGGACCCAGTCCCGCGCGCGTCGACGTCCACGGCGAACCTTGCGAGAACATCCACCAGCGAAGTGGATCGGCCCCGCGCGTGTTGAGCACTTCCCACGGGTCGATCACGTTGCCCACGGACTTGCTCATCTTCTTACCCGACTCGTCGACGATATGGCCGAGACAGAGCACGTGCTCGTACGGCTTCGCGCCAAAGACCAGCGTGTTCACCGCGAGCAGCGTGTAGAACCAGCCGCGCGTCTGGTCGATGGCCTCGGCGACGAGTTGCGCGGGGAACTGCAGGGCCTCGGCGCTACCGGGCACGTGGGGGTAGCCCACCTGCGCGGCGGGCATCGATCCGGCGTCGAACCACGCGTCGATCACCGGCTCGACCCGACGCGCCTGCTTGGCGCACTGCGGACAGGGAAAGACAACGTCGTCGATCTCGGGACGGTGAGGCTCAAGATCGCTCAGATCTCGACCCGTCAGGGCCGAAAGCTCGTCGCGAGAGCCGACGCAGGTCAGATGGTCGTCACCGCAGCGCCAGATGGGTAGCGGCGTGCCCCAGTAGCGATCGCGCGACAGCGCCCAGTCGACGTTGTTCTCGAGCCACTCGCCCATTCGACCGTCTCGGATGTGTGCGGGGTGCCAGTCGACGGTCGCGTTCTCCGCGAGCATTTGCTCCCTGAATTGACTCGTCGCGACGTACCAACTGGGCTTCGCCCAGTAGATCAGCACCGTGCCGCAACGCCAGCAGTGAGGCAGCGAGTGGGTGTACGCGTAGCGCTTCATCAACAGACCACGTCGATCGAGTTCGTCGTTAATCTCGTGATTGGTGTCGCGGACGTGTTGGCCCTCGAGCCACGGCACGGCCGCACTGAACGTGCCGTCGGACGCGACGGGATTTAATGTGGGCAGCCCGTTCTCTCGAGCGATCTCGCGGTCGATCTCACCAAAACCCGGTGACTGGTGCACGAGGCCCGTGCCGTCCTCAGTGGTGACGTAGTCCGCCGCGACGACGAAACACGTGTCGACGTCGTCGGGCAGTGCCACGTCGGCGAAAGGGCGCTGGTAGTGCACGCCCACGAGTGCACGACCGAGAAAGGTTCCCGTCGGCGTTGCGTTCTCGCCGAAGAGCGACACCATCAGATCCTGCGCGACCACCGTGCCGTCGACGACGGCGTAGGTAACGTCGGGGTTGACCGCGACGGCCACGTTGGAGAGCAACGTCCAAGGCGTCGTCGTCCACACGGCCAGATGGGTGGCGCCGGCCAGATCTCGTCGCTCGCTCGCGTCCGTGAGCGCGAGCGTCACGTAGGCGCTTTCGTCGGTCTCGTCGCTGTGGACGCCAGGTTGGCCCAGTTCGTGCGACGAAAGCCCGGTCTCGCAACGCGGGCAGTAGGGAACGACCTTCAAGTCCTCGTAGAGCAGTCCCTTGTCGAAGAGTTGCTTCAGGTGCCACCACACGGACTCCACGTACGTCGGGTGAAACGTGTAGTACGCGTGCTCCATATCGGTCCAGTAGCCAATGCGTTCGGTCAGGCGTTCGAACTCACCGACGTAGGTAAGGACGGACTCTCGGCAGAGTCGGGTGAACTCGGCCACGCCCACCTTCTCTTCGATCATCTTCTTGCCCGAAACGCCGAGTTGCTTTTCGACTTGCACCTCAACGGGAAGGCCGTGAGTGTCCCAGCCGGCGCGGCGGGCCACGTAGCGACCGCGCATCGTGTGGTAGCGACAGAAGAGGTCCTTATAAACGCGCGCCCAGACGTGGTGGAGTCCCGGCATGCCGTTCGCCGTCGGCGGACCTTCGTAGAAGACCCAGGGTTCAGCACCCTCGCGTAGTTTCATCGAGCGTTCAAAGACGTTGTTGGCCTTCCAACGGGCGAGCTCGGCTTCTTCGAGAGCCACGAACTCAAGTTCGGCGCTGACGGGGCGGAACATGTATCTCCTTCAATGAACTCTCACATCGTAGTGAACGAGATGAAGCCGTCGAACCCGCGCCTACTGTGGTGGCGTGTCACAACTCATCGTCGGCGACGAGCCCATAACGTCGCACGGTGCGCTCAGCGTCTATCACGCCGCCGTCGACGAACTCAATCGCCGCTACGAGGGCAGCGACGAAGGGAGCCACTTACGCACCGATGAGTTGGTGCCCCCGCACGGACTCTTTCTCGTCGCTCGCCTCGACGCTCACCCGGTGGGCGGTGTTGGACTTCGTACCATCAGCGATCCCGCACTCTTGATCGGCGAGATCAAGCGACTTTGGGTGCGGCCCGACCAACGCCGACGCGGGGTGGGTGCTCGCCTCATGGACGAGGCCGAAGCGCGCGCTCGAGCGATGGGATTCCGCCGGCTCTACCTCGAGACCGGGTACGCCCAACCCGAGGCGGTCGAACTCTACCGGCGCAGTAACTGGAACTCGGTGCACGAGTACCCGTCGGGCGCCTATTCGTACCCCGGCGCTTATCGATTCACCAAGGCCCTTTAAGCGAATCGCTCGTCGAGCCACTCGGGCGTCAGGTCCTCGAGCGAATCGAGGACGAGATCCGCGAGGAGGAACTCCTGGTGGCCACGATCGTCGTGGGTCGGTACGGCGACGACGGTCATGCGGGCCGCCTTCGCGGCCAAAACCCCGGCGGCCGAATCCTCCAGTACGAGACAGACGCTCGGGGCCACGTCCAACGAGGCCGCCGCGGTGAGAAAGACACCGGGGTGCGGTTTTCCGTAGCGCTCGAACTCGGCGGAATGGATGGACGAAAAGCGCTCGAGCAGTTCGAAGTGTTGGAGGCATCGAAGGATGAGCGCCATCGGGGTCGAACTCGCCAACGCCAGGGGCCCCCACTCCCCCGTCAGGTCGAGTGCGCGTAGCGCTCCGGGTAACAGTCGACCTTCGCTCTCGACGAGATCACCGACGCGACCGAGCAGGAGATTCACGACGTCGTCGCTCGAAGGACCTGACCACGGGTACTTCGCGTACCAGAAGTCGACGACCTCGTTGACGAACATACCCTTCGTGGATCGTCCTTCAGCGTCGGCGATCGGAACGCCGAGCGACCCGAAGATCTCGACCTCGGCCTTGTGCCAGAGGACCTCGGAGTCGAGGAGGAGTCCGTCCATGTCGAAGAGCGTCGCTCGTAACGTCACCACGCAACCTTTACACACCTCGAAGTAGGGTGACTCAGTGATCGTCCGTCCGCTCGAGCCGCGCGACGTTGACGCGGTCGTCGCCAGGGTGAAGGAACGTCTCGGTGACGACGCGCGTAGGAACCCTCTGTTGAGTCCCGACTTCTCGAGCGAGCATTTCTCTCGTGCCCTCGCTGACGCGAGGGACCAGACGTGGGTCGCCCTCGAAGGCGAACGCTTCGTGGGCCATCTCTACGGTGCTCTGCTCGAGAGTTCCGAGTACGGAAGGGGCGTCTGGATTGGCCCCGACGGTGTCTCGTTCGACGACACCGATCAGCTCGCCGCGCTCTATAGCGCGGCCGCTGACGCGTGGATCGCCGAGGGAGCGCTCGAGCACTACGCGTGGATCTTCGACGACGTTGCCGACACCTCGTCGTGGTACGAGCTCGGTTTCGCGCGTATGCACGTTCGCGGCGTCTTGGATCTGAACGGGGAACGATCGCACCCGTTGCCACCGGGCTACACGATTCGTCGCGGCGGACCTGAGGACGCGCAACTCGCCCTTGACATCGACGAGGTGCTCGATGAGGCGCAGCGACAAGGTCCGAGCTTTGCTGTCTCGTTCGAACGCGAGTCGCGCGCGCAGGAGCTACTCGAGGTGCTGGAAGACGACGAGGTCCATCACTACGTCGTCGAGCATTCGGGTACCGGCGTCGCCCAGTGTCTGACCTTCCCCCTCGAAGCGCGCCGCGGGTCCTTCGACCACACCCTGCACGTCAGTGCCGTCGCGGTGAGACCCGAACACGCGCACCGTGGCGTCGCGCGAGCGCTCATCGATCACGCGCTGAACGACGCCGTCGCCGGAGGGTTTCGCCACGCCGAGACGAACTGGCGCGTCACCAATCGACGCGCCGGCAACTTCTGGGTTCGCTACGGCTTTCGTCCCACCTACGTGCGACTTCATCGCACGATTGGGGCGGGTTAGTTCAGCGCCGTCTCGATCGCGACGACGAGAGCAGGGTCTTCGGGCGTCACCTGAGGGGCGAAGCGCGTCACGCTGCCCTTGCGGTCGACGAGGAACTTCTCGAAGTTCCATCGGACCTCTCCGGAGTAGCCCTCGGCGTCAGCCACCTTTTCGAGTTCGGCGTAGATTGGGCTGCGCGCGTCGCCGTTGACGTCGATCTTCTCGAAGAGCGGAAAGGTCACGCCGTAGGTGGTCGAGCAAAAGGTCTGGATCTCCTCCGCACTCCCGGGTTCTTGCCCGGCGAACTGATTGCAGGGAAAGCCGACCACGCTGAAGCCTTGGCCCTCGTACTTCTTCTGCAACGCTTCGAGACCTTCGTACTGTGGCGTGAGCCCACACTTCGAGGCGACGTTGACGATGAGGATGGTTTCGCCCTCGAAGCCAGCCAAGGAACTTGACTCGCCCGCGAGGGTGTTCACGGGAATATCGTAAATGGTCATGACCAGACCCTAACGGCGATAGTCCGCCGAGCGCTCGACGTAGGCTCTTCGCGTGTGGGCCCTCACCATCGATGACAAGCGGCTCGAGGTCGTCGAGCGCGACACACCCGAACCCGGTCCCGACGACGTGCTCGTCGCGGTGCGCGCCGCGGGCATCAACGCGGCCGATCTCATGCAACGTGAAGGGCTGTACCCGGCGCCGCCCGGCTTTCCCGCGGACGTGCCGGGGATGGAACTCGCAGGGGTCGTCACCGCAGTGGGCGAGCGGGCGTCCGCGGCGTTGGTCGGTCGTCGAGTCTGCGCACTCGTCGGTGGGGGTGCCCAAGCCACCCACTGTGTGGTGGCCAGCGAACATCTGCTCTTCGTTCCCGACCACGTCAATTGGACGGAAGCGGGCGGCTTTCCCGAAGCCTTCACGACGGCCCACGATGCTCTCGTCACCCAGGGTCGTCTCCAAGCGGGAGAACGAGTCCTCATCTCGGGCGCCGCGGGGGGCGTCGGCGCCGCGGGCGTCCAGATCGCCCACGCGATCGGCGCGGACGTCGTTGCCGTCACTCGAAACGACGAGCATCACGTCGCCCTTCGTGCGCTCGGCGCCAACGAAACGGTCACGATCGACGAGGTGGGTTCACTAGCGCCGGTCGACGTCGTGCTCGAACTGCTCGGATCCGTGAACCTGAGCGTGGCGCAGCGAATCCTCCGTCCCCACGCTCGCGCCGTGGTCATCGGCGTTGGCGCGGGAGCTCGCGTCGAGATCGATCTTCTCACCATGATGCGCGCGCGTTCCACACTTACCGGATCGACACTGCGCTCGCGTTCACGTGAAGAAAAGGCCACCGTCGCCCAACTCGTTCGCGAAGCGCTGGCGTCGCTCTGGGAACGGCGCGAGATCGCGGTACCCGTTGCGAAGACCTTCGACCTGCGTGACGCCGGCCAAGCGTACGACTACTTCGGCCAACCCGGAAAGTTCGGCAAAGTCGTTCTGCTCGTGAACGATTGAGCCGCCCTGAAACCACGATCGTGCTCACGGGGTCGGTGCGATGGGACCATCGGCGTCGAGGCGCAGCGGCTGGCCCCGCTGCCACCCACGATCGTGCCAGCGCGGCGTCGACGCGAGGTGTGAGGAGCGGTCGGTCGCCCCATCTCGAAGGTACTCTTCACCCATGGAACCGCGCCTTGAATCGAACCGAGAGAATTGGGACGAACGCGTCGCGATCCATGCTCGTTCCAGGTTCTATGACGTCGACGGTTGGTTGCGTGACGCTCCGGGACCGGACGCCAACGAGCTGGAGGCGCTCGGGGACGTTGCCGGGAAGTCTCTTCTGCACCTGCAGTGCCACTTCGGCATGGACACGTTGCGATGGGCCCGAGCCGGCGCCCTCGTCACGGGCCTCGATTTCTCACCGTTGGCGGTCGACGAAGCCATCGCACTCGCCAGGCGCGCTGGATTAGCTGAATGTTCGTCCTTCGTCTGCGCCAACGTGTACGACGCGCCTCGGGCTCTTGCGGGCGAGCGCTTCGACGTCGTCTACGTGAACCTCGGGGCCCTCTGCTGGTTGCCGGACGTGGACGCTTGGGGTGAGGTCGTTTCGAGGTTGTTGAACCCCGGGGGCCAGCTCTACCTGCACGACGTGCACCCCTTCTCCTCGTGCTTCGACGACGACGGAGATCGACTCGTCTACGGATACTTCGAGGAGATCGATCGTCCCTACGTCGACGACGGCGCGTTCACCTACACCGACGGGGAGGGACTCCGGTCCACCAGAACCTACGAGTGGAATCACTCCCTTGGCGAGGTTGTTTCGGCGTTGCGCGCTCGTGGTCTGGTCCTCGATTCACTGACGGAACACGACTGGACCGTCTTCCAGCAGTACCCGTGGTTGGTGGAGAGCACCACGGGTCACTTCGTCGTGCCCGAGGGGCGTCCCCGCGTTCCGCTCACGTTCACGGTTCTGGCGCACGCACCTTTTTAGTCGCAGCGACGAAAGAAGCAGGGCGGTCCACGCGGAGCACGTCTCCACGTCGAATGGCCTCACTTCGACGCGCTCGAGCACCATCACCTCGCCGGGCTGAGCCCTCACTTTGGGCGTCACGTTAAGTTGGCGACGTGCCCAACACGCCGCGCCCACACGTTTCTCGCTGCGATCCCAGTCGAGAGGACTACCGGGCCATACTGGACGCGCACGAGGAAGCCGTCACTCTGGGCCAGCCGAGTTATCGTGACCCCTCGACGGGTCTCACCGTCTTAACGGTCGCGACGCATATCGCGCGTGGCACGTGTTGCGAAAGCGGTTGTCGTCACTGCCCCTACCTAGAGGAGTGAGCGAAGTGGCGTGAAGTCACGTCCTAACGCCTCCGCGACCGGGCCGTACGTCACCTTGCCGTTCACGACGTTGACCCCTTCGGCGAGGGTGTCGTCGGCGACCACTGCTTCACGCCAGCCGTAACGAGCGAGTTCGAGGACGTAGGGCAACGTCGCGTTCGAGAGCGACTTCGTCGACGTCGCCGGCACGGCGCCGGGCATGTTGGCCACGCAGTAGAAGATCGATCCGTTGACCTCAAAGGTCGGATCAGAGTGCGTGGTGGGACGCGTTGCTTCGAAGCAGCCACCCTGGTCGACCGAGATGTCGACCAACACCGAACCGTCACGCATCCGAGCGACGAGATCGTTGCTCACCAACTTCGGCGCCTTCGCGCCCACGACGAGGACGGCCCCGATGACGATGTCGGCGTCGAGACATGCTTCCTCGATGGCGAGCGTCGACGACGCGATCGTCTCCACCCGACCGTCGAAGTGGATGTCCACTTGACGGAGTCGCTCGAGGTTGCGGTCGAGTATCTTTACGTTCGCGTGCAGCCCCACGGCCATCGTCGCCGCGGCGAGTCCCGAAACGCCCGCGCCGATGACGACCACGTTGGCCGGGACCACGCCGGGTACGCCCGAGATCAGCGTGCCGTGTCCACCACCGGGCCTCATGAGGTGGTGCGCGCCCATCAGCGGCGCCATGCGTCCGGCGACCTCACTCATGGGCGTGAGGAGGGGCAGCGAGTTGTCACGCAGACGAACGGTTTCGTACGCGATCGCGACGTTGTTGGCCGCGACCAACGCGTCGGTGCACTCCTTCGACGCCGCCAAGTGCAGGTAGGTGAAGAGGACTTGATGGCGGTGGGCCGCGAGACGCTGGTACTCCGCGGCGACGGGTTCTTTGACCTTGAGGAGCAACTCACTCTCGGCCCAGACGTCGTCAGCACTTTCGACAATGGTGGCCCCGTTCGCGACGTAGCTCGCGTCCGCAATGGATGAACCAACGCCGGCGCCGCGTTCGATGAGGACGCGGTGTCCCGCGCCCGTGAGCTCTCGAGCACCCGCTGGCGTCAACGCCACGCGGTACTCGTCGGTCTTAATCTCTTTGGCTACGCCGATGATCATCGTTGATCACTCTTTCACTCTTGCTGGCCCTTGTCACGCTAACAACTGGGCGCGTCGCGCACCGACGCGGGTGACGCTAGAACTCGAGGTTGTGCATCACGTGCTTTATTCGGGTGTAGTCCTCGAAGCCGTAGATCGAGAGGTCCTTGCCGTACCCCGACTTCTTGAAGCCGCCGTGGGGCATCTCGGCCACGAGGGGAATGTGCGTGTTGACCCACACGCAGCCGAAGTCCAGGTCACGCGCGAAGCGAAGCGCGCGTCCGTGGTCCCTCGTCCACACCGACGACGCCAATCCGTAGTCCACGCCGTTCGCCCACGAAAGCGCCTCGGCTTCGTCAGAGAACTTCTGCACGGTGATGACCGGACCGAAGATCTCGTTCTGGATCATCTCGTCGTCTTGCCGCAGGCCGGCGACCACCGTCGGCGCGATGAAGAATCCGTCGGTGCCCACCTGGGACCCACCCGCCATCACGGACGCGTGCTTTGGCGTACGCCCCAAGATGCCGGTCACCCGCTCGAACTGCGCACGATTGTTGACGGGGCCAAACAGGGCCTCGTCGTTCTCCGGCGGACCGATCACGGTGTTCGTCGCCTGTTCGGCCAACGCGTCGACGAAGTCACCGTAGACCTTGTCGCCAGCCAGGACCCGCGTCGCCGCCGTGCAGTCTTGACCGGCGTTGAAGTAGCCAGCGATGGCTATGGCTTCGACGGCCGACGACAGATCGACGTCGTCAAAGACCACCACCGGCGCCTTGCCGCCGAGTTCGAGGTGCACGCGCTTGAGATTCTTCGCCGCCGAGCCCGCGACCTCCATGCCGGCGCGGACCGAACCAGTGATGGAGACCATCGCCGGTACCGGGTGCTCGACGAGCGCTCGACCCGTGTCACGATCACCGCACACCACCCCGAAGACGCCTTCGGGCAGTACCTCAGCCATGAGTTTCGCCATGAACAGCGTCGACGCGGGCGTGGAGTCACCGGGCTTTAAGACCATGGTGTTGCCGGCGGCGATGGCCGGCGCCCACTTCCACACCGCCATCATCATTGGATAGTTCCACGGCGTCACCGCAGCGCACACGCCTACGGGTTCGCGACGTACGTAGCTCGTCATTCCTTCCATGTACTCGGCGGCACCCCGTCCTTCCAACAGCCGCGCGGCCCCCGCGAAGAACCGGATCTGGTCGATCATCGGCGGCACTTCTTCACTCATCGTGAGTGCGATGATCTTGCCCGTGTTCTCCGTTTCGATAGCAACGAGCTCCTCGGCGTTGGCTTCGAGGAGATCGGCGATCTTCAAGAGGGCCAGCGAGCGTTGCGACGGGGTCGTGCGCTTCCACGAGACGAAGGCCTTCGCGGCGACCTGGACCGCGTGGTCGACGTCACTTCCGTCCGACACGGGCATCTCGGCGAACGGCAGACCGGTGACGGGACTTATCAACTCCACGTACTTCCCGCTCTTTGGCGCGAGCGATTCGCCCCCGATGAAGTTGGCTAGACGATGCATACACCCTCCTAAAATGAGGCTGTTCTCCAACAGCGCCCCACGCCACTCTGCCAGAGTTTGCTTGAGCTTCGCAACAACAAACTATGGAAAAGGTCACCCGAAGCACATATGACGACGCAATCCGTCGTGATTCTCCCCTATACTGTCCATATCCGCAGTCCGGGGCCGCTAAAGCCAGGGACCGGGAGCAACCGATGCCAGGACCCAAACCACAGCGACAGAGTCAAGCGAACGGTGATCGTTCGAACATTGAGCTCATCAACAGTGCGCCGGGGGTCCTTGACGCACCCGATCGCAAGATCATCAGTCTCTTGCAACAAGACGGCCGACGCGCCTACGGCGCGATCGCCGAAGAGATCGGACTCTCCGAGGCCGCCGTGCGTCGTCGCGTGCAGCGTCTGAAGGACTCGGGCGTGATGCAGATCGTGGCGATCACCGATCCCTTGCAACTCGGCTACGGCCGCGAAGCGCTGATCGGTATTCGCGTGCACGGCGACGTGCGCCTCGTGGCGGACAAGATCGCGGCGATCGACGAGGCGAACTACGTCGTTATGACCGCGGGCAGCTTTGACATCATCGCCGAGGTCATCGCTGAAGACGACAACGACCTGGTGCACCTCTTGAATGACTCGATCCGCTCCATCCCTGGGGTGACCGAGGTCGAGACTTTTTTGTATTTGAAACTAGCGAAGCAGACCTACGCATGGGGGACAAAGTGACACTTCACGAGGCCATTACCGACGGGATCACGGTGACTGACGAGAAACACGCCAGTCATCGATACTCCGAACGCGCGCGAAGCAACCTCTGGATGCACATGTCGCGCATGGGGGCTTACAACGACCTCCACGAGGTCCCGATCATGGTGCGCGGAGAGGGTACGCGCGTCTACGACGCGAACGGCACCGAGTACTTCGACGGACTCTCGGGGCTCTTCACCAACGCACTCGGTCACGGACGCCGTGACATTGGCGAGGCCGCGGCGAAGCAGATGAGCGAGTTGGCGTTCTTCCCAATCTGGACCTACGCCCACCCGAGAGCGATCGAACTGGCCGAACGCTTGGCGAGTCTCTCGCCCGGTGACCTCAATCGCGTCTTCTTCACTACCGGCGGCGCTGAAGCGAACGAGAGTGCGTGGAAGCTAGCTCGTCAGTACCACAAGATGCGTGGCGACCTCGATCGCTACAAGGTCATCAGCCGCGACGTCGCCTACCACGGCACGACGCTCGGAGCGCTCACGATCACGTCGCTCGAGTCCTACCGCACGCCCTTCGAACCGCTCGTGCCGGGCGCCGTCAAGGTCCCGGCCGTCAACTTCTACCGAGCCGAACAACACGGCGATGACTTCGAGGCCTTCGGCCTCTGGCAGGCCCACCAGATCGAAGAGGCCATACTGCGCGAGGGTCCCGAGACCATCGCCGCGGTCTTCCTCGAGCCCGTCCAGAACGCCGGCGGCTGTTTCGCGCCGCCCCTGAGTTACTGGAAAGAGGTCCGCGAGATCTGTGACCGCTACGGCGTGTTGCTCGTCTCGGACGAAGTGATCTGTGCCTTCGGACGCATCGGCACGTGGTTCGGTGGTCAGAAGTACGACTACGTCCCCGACGTCATCACCTGCGCGAAGGGCATCACCGCCGGGTACGCCCCGCTCGGCGCGATGATCGTCTCGGACCGCATCGCCGAACCCTTCATGCACGACGACGTAGCCTTCCTGCACGGGTTCACCTGGGCCGGTCACCCGGCGTCGTGTGCCGTGTCACTGAAGGTTCTCGAGATCTTAGAGAACGAAAAGGTCCTGGAGAACGTTCGCGCCAATCAGGACTACTTCCACCAGAGTCTCGAATCCCTGAAGGACATCCCCATCGTCGGCGACGTGCGCGGTACGGGTTACTTCTGGGGCATTGAACTAGTGAAGGATCAAGGTACCAAGGAGACGTGGGTCGGCGACGACGCGGAACGCCTCTTGCGAGGCTACGTGTCGCCGGAGATGTTCCGGCGGGGACTCATCTGTCGCTCGGACGACCGGGGCGACCCCGTCGTGCAGCTCGCACCTCCGTTGATCTCGACTCGCGACGACATCGACTTCATGGCCGGGGTCTTGCGTGAGGTCTTCACCGGAGCGTCCAAGCTCAACATCTAGTGCGACCACCGGACTCCCTGTGGTGGTCGACGCTCGACGAAGCGGTGACGCCTCGAGCGCCCCTTCGTGAACACCTCGACGTTGACGTCGCCGTCGTGGGCGGCGGTTTCACCGGCCTGTGGACCGCGCGCGAACTGAAGCGCCGTGACGCCTCGCTGCGCGTGGCCGTCCTCGAAAAGTCCGTCTGCGGCTTTGGGGCTTCGGGTCGAAACGGCGGCTGGGCGTCCGCGCTCTATCCCTTGAGTGACGACGCCGTCATCGCTCGCCATGGACGTGGGGCCTTCGACCGCTTACGCGTTCAGCTCCAAGGGGCCGTTCGTTCTCTCGGCGCGTCGATCACGGCTGACGGCATCGACGCCCACTTCGTGCAAGGGGGCTCGCTGCACTTCGCTCGTAGCGAGGTGCAAGCCACGCGACTACGCCGCAGTGTGGCGGCCGCTCACGAACGCGGCTACGGGCCCGACGACCTCGCGTGGCTCGACGAGGGCGCGGCACGAGAGCGCGGAACGCTGAGCGACGTGCTCGGCGCCACGTACACGCCCCACTGCGCGCGAATCAACCCCGCGCGACTGGTACGAGGGCTGGCCGAAGTGGACGAGCGACTCGGGGTCACCATCTTCGAGAACACGACCGTCGCGCGAATCCTCGGCGGCCGCGACGGCGCTCTCGCCGAAGTCGTCACCGCCCAAGCCAGCGTGCACGCACGCTTCGTGGTTCGAGCGACCGAGGGCTTCACCTCGACGCTGCCCGGCGAACGACGGAGCGTGGCGCCGATCTACTCACTCATGATCGCTACCGAACCCCAAAGCGCTTCGTTCTGGGACGAGATGGGCTTCGCTCACTACGAGACGTTCGCCGACGACCGTCACCTCATCATCTACGGCCAACGCACCAACGACGACCGTGTGGCCTTTGGTGGACGCGGTGCCCCGTACCACTTCGCCTCAACGGTGGAAGAGCGTTTCGATCAGAACCCCAAGGTGTTCACTCTCCTCGAAGCGACGCTTCGCGAACTCTTTCCTTCTATGACGGGCGGCGTCACGCATCGCTGGGGTGGGCCGTTGGCGATGCCGCGCGACCTCTCACCTTCGGTACTCGTCGACTACACGACGGGACTCGCGAGTGCCGGCGGGTACACCGGCGACGGCGTGGTCATGAGTTACCTCGCCGCGAACAGCCTCGCCGATCTCATCAGTGCGCCCGACACCGAGACGTCGTTCACCACCCTGCCCTTCGTGCAACACCGGAGCAAGCGCTGGGAAGTGGAACCGCTGCGCTGGACCGGTATCAACGTGGGCCTCGGGCTGGCCGCCTGGGCGGACCGGGTCGAACGACGAAAGAACCAGGAGAGTCGCGCCAGTCACTGGCTCGATCGACTCTTCAATCAGTTTCCGCCCTAGTGCAGGATGTTGACCGCTCGAGCCGCGACGATGGAGATCGTGATGAGCGAAGCGATTGACTCAGCCAAGAAGAGCGCCTTAGCTCGTGTCGACAGGGGCATCGCGTCGGCAGGCGCGAAACTGGTGCCGTTGGCGAACGACGTGTAGAGATAGTCGAAGAACTGGGGGCGCCAGTCGGGCGCGGTCATCCTGGGGTTCTCCATCTGCGGAAATTGAATGTCGGGCATGAGCGTGTTGGACGCCGCGCGCCGTTGTGGGCCACCTCGGTCCATCTCCCACAGCCACAGTCCAAAGACGATGACGTTGGTCAGCCAGATCGACACCGCGGAGAAGATCAACTGACGACCTTGCAACACGTGCGCGTTCAAGAGGCGCGCGACGAGGAGACCGACCGAGGCCATGTTGGCCACGGTCACCAGGGCGATGAGGCTCACGCAGAGGTTGCGCACCCACGGGGCGTCATCAGGGTGACGGTGCGTCCTCGCCGAAAGTGGGATCAGCGGCAAGATCACCAGGACCGGCAAGAGCCACTTGGGCCCTACGGCGAGGCGACTCGGGAGTAAGACGAAGAGGCCCGCGCAGGCCAAGAGGGCCAATGACGCCGGCCAGTGAGGTTCGGAGTGATCTTCTTCCACGCGTCGATCTAGCTCAGCGTGGCCTGTGAGAGCGAGGTGAGACTGCGAGGAATCAGCAACGTGGGAATGCTCGCGCTGGTGAGGAGTTTGTCGATCTCGGCGAGCGGGATCAACTTCACGCTGATTGGTGTCGCCACGTGAACGGGGTGATTGTACGACGACACCGTCACGCTTAACGCGGTGGTGGTGTGCTTCGATTTCACTACCACGCTGCTCATCGAAACTTCGCCCTGGCTCCCCACGGTGATGGTCCATCGAACGGAACCGAGGACCGACGTCGAGGACGATCCGAAGAGGTTCGTGAGTGCCACGTTGTTGCGATACAAGACGTAGGTCGTCGAGTGGCCGCTCTTCGTCTTCGTCTCTTGAAAACCCGTGATGAGTTTGATGTCGGGTTTGGTCAGCTCGAGCGCGACGCCGAACAGCGACGGCGTCTTCACCTTCGCGTCCATCCACGCTCCACTGGACTGCGAGGCGGAACGCGCGTACAGGTGACCCGCGATGAGTCGAAGCTCTATCGCGGCCGACGAGACGACGGTGGGAAGACTGACGACCGCGTCGACCTTGTTCGCCGTGAAGTTCACCGCGACGTTGGCGCTGAGTTCGAAATTCGAGCCGGCTGACACGCTCACCGCCAACTGCGCTGACGAGGGCGGATAGCCGTTGAGGACCAATGGATCCTTCGTGAGTCCCGAGGGATTCGAATCGGTGGCGGCGACAACCACACCGGTGACGGTAAGCGCGAGAGCGACGGCGGCGAGCGCGAGGGCCATGAAGCGCTTCTTTACTGCCATTGCATCACCCTACCGTTTCGTCCTCGATGAGCCTAAGGGCGCGACACCAAGGGCTCGCTCAGGAGTTCGAGCAGCAACTCGTGTGAGATGTTCCGGCCACTCGCGATGAAGCCAATACGCGAGGTTTCGTCGTCGACACGATTGGCGGCGATCGCCGCGTACGACGCGGCGGCCGAACCCTCCATCACCAGCCCGTTGTTCTCGGCAATTTCGCGCACCGCGCGACGGATCTCGACCTCGGGCACCAGCACGAGGTCGATGCCGCTCTTGGCGACGATCTCGTTGGTGATGGCGCCGTCGTCGCCTCCCCCGGCCAGACCGTCGGCGATCGTTGGGCGATGCACGACGTCGCTCATCGAAGCACCGCGAAGTACGTGATAGAGGGCCGAGCTCTCTTCGGGTTGGACGCCCGTCACGCGGATGTCCGCTCTTCCTTGCGCGTCGCGCGAGAGGAGCGTTCCCGAGACCAGGCCGCCGCCGCCAACCGACACCACGACGTGATCGATCTCGGGCGCCTGACGCAGCATCTCGTCAAAGACCGTTGACTGGCCGGCAACGACGTCACTGTCGTTAAAAGGTGAGATGAACCTGATGGCTCGCTCTTCGGCGAGGTCCTTCGCGTGGGCTTGCGCGTCGTCGTAGGAAGAACCAAATTGAATAAGTTCAATGTCGTAGGTGGAGAGCTTCTTCACCTTGGCGACCGACGCGTTCGCCGGTACCACGACCGTCGCGCGCACGCCCAACAGCGACGACGCGTGCGCAATACCCAGACCATGGTTGCCAGCCGAGGCCGTGATGACCGCGCCGCTCGGATCGTCGCGATGCGCCGCGTCAACCGCCGCGAGAGCGCCACGTATTTTGAACGAGCCCGTGACCTGCAGACTCTCGAGCTTGACGAAAACCTTTCGGCCACGCACCAGAATCGTGACGGTGGGCGTGGGTTCTAAGTAGTGCGCCACGACTTCACGCGCGCGCTCCAGCTGACCGGTCGTAGGGGGCAGCACGTGACGAATCATCTCGCTCAGCCTACGCGCAACTTTTTTCAAGCTTTTGTACTCTCAAGTAAGGTCAATCGGTGCACACGATTCTCGGCGTGGTGGTCGTCGCGACGCTCGCGTTCGTGGGCACCATGGTCGATAACTACTTCGCTTTCGCGGCGCAGCTCCTGGTCACCCGGCGTGATCGATTCCGTCGAGTGAGTTGGGCCCAGGCACTCGCGGTGGCGTCGATGATCGCCCTCGCGGGAGGACTCGGCTCGCTGCTCGCCCCGATCCCCGTGCGCTGGGTTGGCGCACTTGCCGTGGCACCTTTTTCGTTCGCGTGGCACACGTGGCGCCATCGCGCCGCGCCACGCCAACAGTTTCGCCGGGGCGCCCTCACGACGTTCGTCATGACGTTCGCACTGGGCGGCGACAATCTGGGGGTGTGGATACCACTTCTTCGCGCGAACGGCTTCGCGCACGCGATGGTGACGATCGCTGCGTTCGCGATCTTAGAGATCGTCTTTCTCTTGGGCGCGCAACGCGTCGCGACACATCCTCGCGTCGTCAACTGGGGCAGCCAACACGCCACGGCGTTCATGCCCTACGTGTACGTGTTCCTCGGCGTACTCATCTTGGTCGAGTGCCGCACGATCTAACGCGTTCCCGTGAACTGCGCGTGGTTCGACCGGTAGCGTGGTCGTCATGGCACAAAGTGGTGCGCAACGAACTTTGCGTCGACTCACGGTCATCGTGGCCATTCAGTGGATGGGCGCGACGCTCGGACTTCCCCTCCTTCCCCTCTACCTGGAGCATCGTGGCGGCACGCCCTCGGTAGTGGGAATCGTCCAGGCGATGTTCTTCGTCGCCGGCGTCCTCACCCAGTTCGCCTTTGGCCACCTCGCCGACCGGTTCGGCCGACGCCGCATACTGGTGGGCAGTCTCGTGACCTACGGTCTCGCGAGCATGACGTTTCTCCTGCCGGTGGCCGCGCCCTGGCTGGCGCTGACGAGGGCCTTCCAAGGAGCCGCGGCGGGAGCCATCGAGGTCGCCTCGTTGTCGGCGGTCGCGTCGCTGTTTCCCGAAGCCGAGCGCGGTCGCGCGGTGTCGCAGATCTTCGCGGCTCAACTCTTCGGTCTCGCGATTGGCCCGGTCGTGGGCGTGGTTGCGTCGGTGAACGACCTCGGCTGGGCCTTCTTCGTGACGGGACTCGTCAGTCTCGTCGCGGCCCTCGTGGCTCTGAACACCAATCTCGGCGACGTGGCGTACGATCCGACACCGTTGCCGAAGTTGCAGTGGAGCTCGCAACTCACGGGCGCCCTCGTGGCGGCCGCCGCGTCCGGCCTCGCGATTGGCGTCTACGAGACGTGCTGGAGTCTTCTCATGCACGCGCACCACGCCAGCACCCTCCAAATCCGTCTCAGTTGGACCTTCTTCGGTGTGCCGTGGATCGTGCTCTCGCGATTCGGTGGTTGGCTCGCCGACCACGCCAATCGCCGCGTCATCGCACTGGCCGGACTCTTAAGCGGCGCCTTCTTTCTCGCGCTCTACCCCCATATTCACAACAACAACCTGATACTGGTACTTGGATCGTGCGAATCGATCGGCTCGTCACTGTCGTTGCCTTCGATCTCGTCCTTGATGAGTCAAGGCGCGGTGCATCGTGAACTCGGTCGTCGTCAGGGCCTTTACACCATGTCCAACACGGCTTCGTTGGCGGTCGCCGCCGGGGTGTCGGGATTTCTCTTCACCATTGACTCGGCGCTGCCCTTTTCCTTACTCGCGTTCGTCTCGGCGCTGCTCGCCGTGACGACGCTGTTCTGGTGGCGAAACGTGCGGGGCAACGTCCGACCAGAGCCGGCGACGTAAAGCCCGGCCGAGCGGCGTCCTCGCGCCGCCTATCGAGGAGAGTAGCGAGACGTCGAACTACGACTTCCAGATTTGATCCCAACGAGCAGAGCCACCGTCGGGACTAAGGCATCGCGTCGTGCCATCGGCCGCCGTCCCCGAGACCCAGTTCTGCACGTTCTTTCGTGCGGCGAACGCTGAGACCAGGGTGTCTATCCAAAGGTACGGAAAGATTCGGGCGAACTGGGTGTTGACGGTTTCCCAAGACGACTTTTGCAACGCCGATCCCGGCGTCGCGGCGAGAGCCCGCAACATCGAGTTCTCCACCGTGACGTCTCCTTGGTGAGCGAAGTTCACCGCGCCCGCGATGTTGGTGCCGGCGGGGAGTGCGGGCATTCCCAGCCCGCCCACCGCCGGAGACGCCGTCGCGCTCAAGGAGAGGAACCACACGTAGTTGAGCGACGGGTCGACGCCACCGAACTGATTCCAGGTCGAGCAGTCGTACTGACCGTAGATCACGTTGTTGATCAACGTGCTCTGGACGAGTTGACGCTGGGTGACCGTGATGCCCACGGCGGCGAGCTGTTGTTGGAAGAAGGCGAAGGCCTGGTTCGCCGTCGAGTTGCCCGAGACGGTGTCGATGACGAAACCGACTTTGGACACGCCCTTGGCCGACTTGTACGCCTTTACCAACGCCTTGGCCTTGGCCGGGTTGTAGGCCGGGTAACCGGGGTTTCGGTAGAACGGCGAGGTCTTGCGGTAAATGCCGTCGGCCACCGCGCCGACGCTACCGTCAATCACCTTGAAGTAGGTGCTGCGGTTGATCGCCATTGCGCAGGCCTTGCGGATCGAGACGTCGTTGACGACGGGCTTGATCGTCGTGTCCCACTGCATCGTCGAAGGGTTCACCGCGCCCAACGTACCGAGGTAGTCGGCGAGTTGCACTTGCGCGGGCGGCGCGTTCTTGCTCGCCGTGTACTCGGTCGTCCCGGGGGTGTAGTACGGCAACGTACCCGGGACGCCCTGAGCGGCAAACTCGCCCGCCCAGCAGAAGTACTGGTTCAAGGTGCCCGTCGTGTTCATGATGAGACAGTTCACCGACGGGTCACGCGGGGCGTCGACGTCCGTGACGTAGTGGATGGCCTTCATCTTCTTCAACGCGGCGATCTGCGCGCCGGACTGCTGAAGGATCATGTCCACGCCGCCGCTCTGCAGCGCTTGGTTGCGTGACGCGTCGTCGACGATGGTCTTGAAATTGATACCGCTCAGGTAGGGCAACCGGCGACCCGCGCCGTCCTTACGCCAGTAGCCCGCGTTTTTCGTGAACTGCGACTCGACGCCGACCTGCCAGGACTTCACCTTGAACGGACCGGTGCCGATCGGGTTACCGGCGTAGGTGGAGACGAAGGACGACGGGTGGGCCATGTAGGCGATCTGCTGCTCGGCGAGCGTGACCGGGAACGCCGAAAAGGGAACGACCATGTTGTACGCCACGGTGTACGCGTCGATCGCGGTCACGGAAGCGATGATCGGTTGGACCGCAAGCCCGACCGTGACGTCCTTTTGGGCTGCCTCGAAGTTCGCGACGCAGACGGCCGCGTTGAAGGGGTCACCGTTGGTGAACTTGACGTTCTGGCGCAACGCGATCGTCCACACCGTGAAGTTGGCGTTGTGCGTCGCCGACAGGGCCAGCATGGGCAGTGCCACTTTGCCACTGAGTGACATGACGAATAAGGGGTCGTAGAGAGCGTTCGCCACGCAGAAACCCGAGACGTCCATCTTACCCTGTGAGCCATTGAACACGTGGAAGTTGGGAACGTCAGAGATCAAACCGACCGTGAGTGAGCCACCCAGCTTCGGCTTGCCTTTATTAATGCCAACGGTCGCCCCCGCGACGTTGGCGAGCAGACCGTCGACCACGGAGCCAGCCATTGCGACGCCGCCAATCGTGGTCGCAGAGTGCGTAAGGAACGAACGACGATCGAACGTTGACGACATCTTTGTCCTGCTTTCCCCCGGAGTACTCGTCGTGAGTTTCTCCACTGCGCGAAACTTAGCAAGAAAGGTCCTACTGGCCAGTACACCCTTGAGGGCTCGGCGGGGGAAGAGTTACTTCAGGATCCGGGCGGAGGGAGGGCCGCCCGGATCCTGAAAACCGGGGCAATCAACAGCGTTTACGTCTCGGGTTTGCCGTCACCCATCGGTCCCTTGGGGATCTCCACCGAGAAGAAAAGACTTTATTTCCTTCTCCGCTGAGCGAATCGCGGGACCTTCTCTCATCATTTGACGAGTACTGCTTCTTGATGTCTAACAGTCTGACGCCCCACTGTGTGCTGGCCATTGGATGAGGATAAGAAGCCCCTAAATCCGAGTTTTGTTAACTAGAAAAGAATTAGTTTTCAACACCCCTCGTGTTCTTTTGGTTTCGGGCATACTGGGCGCGTACGACTGGCGGTTCACGGCGTCGTGCGGGGACACTATTTATCAGGGAGGACCACAAAAGTGGCGACAACTATCGAATCGCACGATGGATCACCGGGCGACCCGGCATTTCACATCGAGCAGCGTGGCATCGATTTCGTTCCAGAGTCGGAACGCTGGGCAACACCGAGAAATATAGGCGCCCTGTGGGCCGGCTCGGCCATCAACGTCGAATACTTCATCTACGGCGCACTGTTGATGGGCTTTGGTTTCAGCTTCTACACGGCGTTGAGCATCATCATCATCGGCAACCTCTCCTTCTTCCTGCTAGGACTGGCGTCGTTGCAGGGCCCCGAAACCGGAACGACGGCCTTTACGATCTCTCGCGCCGCCTTCGGAACGCAGGGATCGCGACTCGTCAGCTTCTTCAACTGGATCACGCAGTTGGGCTTTGAGACCGAGGGGCTGATCCTGATCGTCGGGGCCGCGATCGTCCTTTGCCAAATGGCTGGTCTGCACGTCTCGAGCCCACTGAAGGTGGTCTTCATCGTGCTGGCCGCCGCGATTCAGGCGGTGATGCCGTACTTCGGCCACGCCACGATGGTCAAGGTGCTTCGCGCGTTGATCATTCCCTTCGGCGCGATCTTCGTGTTGCTCGCCGTCTACGACTTGAAGCACGGCTCAGCGAACTTTAAGGGCAGCCCGTTCGCGAACTGGGAGCTCTACACGGCGGGTCTTGCCTTCACGATCGCGCTGTCGGGACTGGGCTGGACCGAGTGCGGCAACGACTACACGCGCTACTTGCCCCGTGACGCAAAGAAGAGTTCCGTCGTCGGCTGGATCTTCGTCAGTACGGCGATTCCCGAGATCATCATGATGGTCCTGGGCGCCGCGACGTTCACGTTCCTCAACTCCCCGGCGCAGTTCGCCGCGTGGAACGGCGCGAACCCCTTCGAGGCCCTGCACGGCCAGCACTTCATACCCAGTTGGGTGATCGTGTTGTTCTTGTTGTTCGCCATCGTGCAACTCTTCGGCATCAACTCGCTCGACCTCTACTCCTCGGGCGTGTCACTCCAGGCCATGGGTCTGCGGCTCAAGCGCTACCAGGCGGTGGTGTTGGATTCCATCCTCGCCTGCGCGTTAACCATCTGGGCCGAGTTTCAGTCCACGTTTTCGCTCTACATGAAGGAGTTCGTCGGGGTCATCATCGTCTGGATCGCGCCGTGGTTCGCGATCATGCTCGTTGACTGGATGATGCGCAAGTATCGCTACAACGCCGCCGAACTCCAACGACGCGACAGCGGAAGTCTCTACTACTCGGGAAAGAGTGGCGTCAACTGGAACGCCATTATCGCCTTCGTCGCGGGACTCGTCTGCGCGACCCTCGCGTTCTCCAAGGCGCCACCGCCGGTCAACTTCCCCTTCCACTGGATGACCCCGGTGTCCAATCACTACGGGGCCGCGTGCGGAGCCAAGTTGGTGCACGGCCTCTGCACGTACGGTTGGTACGGCGGCGCGGACTTCTCGGTGCCGACGGGCATCATCATCGCCGGACTGGTGTACTTCGTACTCGAGAAGCTTGCGGGAAACGTCAAACGTCAGGTGGAGCGCCAACAAGAGCTCGAGACCACGCGGTAACGATTCGATCACGACGCACCCCGAGCTGGGCACGCGCCCCGCTCGGGGTGCGTCGTGGCGTTCAGCCCTTCCAGTCTTCGATGAGTCCACCCGAGCCGTCGGGACGAAACACTGGAATCGAGCCCAACGCTCGTACCATGGCGGCGTCGTCGCCGAGCGACGTGCGCCACAGGCCCGCCTCGGTCACGAGCGTGCCGATCGTGACGATGTTCGCCCCGACGCCACGTAGCAGGCGCAGCGACGCGCCGGTCGACGCGCCGGTCGAGATGACGTCATCCACGATCGCGACGCGCTTTCCGTCGACGTCAGCGATGCGCGCTCGGTCGAAGAGCAGCCGTTGCTCGGCGTCGGTGGTGATCGACCTCACCCGTTCGGTGACGGCGTCGGCGAGATGGATCTTCGGGGTCTTGTGCAACACCACGTACCGGTCGAGTCCGAGGTGACGTGTCACCTCGATGGCCAGTGGTATCCCCATCGTGGCCACGGTGGCGACAACGTCGAGGTCGTAGGGCGCAAGTACCTCCGCCAGCTCCTCGCCGGCTTGGGCCATGAACGACACGCCCATGTCGACGGTGATGAGGAGCGCGAGGGCCAGATTCTCGTTCAGAGAGACGACGGGTAGGTCGACTCTCTGCGAGCCGATGTCGACGGAATACGTGCCTCTGGTCACGGTGCTGGAGCATACTTACTCCGTGGTGAACTCCAGAACACCGTTACCTTCGACGCTCGCGACCACGATGCTCGCGACGGCTTACGACGAAGCGCGGCTCGGCTTGAGTGAAGGTGGCATCCCGATCGGCGCGGCACTTTTCACGCGTGACGGAACGCTGCTCGGTTCTGGCCATAATCGCCGCGTGCAAGAAGACGACGCGTCCGTGCACGCCGAGACGGACGCGTTTCGAAAGGCCGGTCGGCGCCGCGACTACCCCGAATGCGTCATGGTCACGACGTTGTCGCCGTGTTGGTACTGCTCGGGTCTCGTGCGCCAGTTCAACATTGGCGCGGTCGTCGTCGGCGAGACGCGGAACTTCCACGGGGGCCACGAGTGGCTCCAGGAACTCGGCGTGGAGATCGTCCTCTTGGACGATCGCGCGTGCACGACCCTGCTCTCGACGTTCATCGATGCTCACCCCGAGCTCTGGCACGAGGACATCGGGCTCTAGGCGTCAGCGCGCCGGCGGTCCGAACAGCCGGTCGCCGGCGTCGCCGAGCCCCGGCGTGATGTAACCCACGTCGTTCAGCTCGGCGTCGAGGGCCGCCGCCACGATCTTGATCTCGGGGTGTTGCGACAGTACGAAATCGACGCCGGGTCGTGACGCGATGAGACAGAGCACCGTGATCTCGCCGGCGCCTCGCTCGCGAAGCATCTTCAGTACGCAGTCGAGTGAGCCACCCGTCGCCAGCATCGGATCGCAGAGAACCACGTGCACCCCCGCCAGCGACTCGGGGAGGCCGTCGAGGTAGACGTCGGGCATCAGAGTCACTTCGTTTCGGCGCAGTCCGACGAGGCACACTCGGTGCAGCGGCAGCACTTCTTGCACCGCCGGACTCATGCCGAGACCGGCACGGAGGATCGGCACGATGAGGTACTCCGAGTCGATACGAAGCGCCGGCGCCCCCTTCGTGACCGGCGTGTCGACGGTCGTCGTCGCGACGGGCGTGTCGCGAAAGGCTTCGTAGGCGACGAAACGAGAGATCTCGCCGGCCAATCGTAAAAAGTCGGCGTTAGACGTTCGAACGTCTCGAAGTTGACGGACCTTGTCGGCAACCACGGGATGTTCGAGTACGAGTAGTGAATCCACGAGGTCACACTACGCCGGAATCAAATTCGGCCGCCGACTCGACGAAGGTCGGATGGCGCCGACGTGAATTGCACGAACGCCAGCCAATCAAGCGCCGCCACGCTGACGAGCGCCCACGGCGAAGGACCGTGAACGGGCGAAAATGGACACGCGAGTGGCTCGGCGTCGTAGACTCCCGAGCCAAGGAGGCCACGATGCAATGTGCGGCGTGCCAGGGAGAAACTCCAAGCGACAAGCCGTTCTGCGCCAACTGCGGGGCGCGAGTGGCGCAACGCTGTCCCTCGTGTGGCGCGCCCATCCTAGAGGGAAAGCCCTTTTGCGCGAGTTGCGGGTCCCTTGTTTCTCCAGTATCTCCCCCCGTCAACGCGATCGATTCAAGCCGAGGTATCGGTTCACCGAGCGTCGACCCCGCCGTGGAGTCAGTGGCGGAGCGTCGACTGTGCTCCGTGTTGTTCGTCGACCTCGTCGGCTTCACGCCGATGGCCGAATCTCGCGATCCGGAGCACGTTCGAGAGCTCCTCACGCAGTACTTCGATCGAGCCCAGCGGATCATCGATCGCTACGGCGGAACGGTCGAGAAGTTCATCGGCGACGCCGTCATGGCGGTGTGGGGCGCACCGGCCGCCAACGAGGACGACGCGGAGCGTGCGGTTCGTGCCGCCCTCGACCTGGTGGCGTCGGTAGCTGAACTTGGCAGCGACACTGGACTTGACGGTCTCCGAGCCCGTGGCGGCGTCGTCACCGGCGAGGTGGCCATCACGATAGGCAAGGTGGGCGAAGGAATGGTGCTCGGCGACACCGTTAACTCGGCCTCACGGGTGCAGAGCGTGGCGGAACCTGGAACCGTCCTCGTGGACGAATCAACGTGGCGCGCGGCGTCGGGCGCGATTGCCTTCGAAGAGGTGGGCGCGCTCGAACTGAAGGGCAAGTCCGTCACCGTAAAGGCGTGGAAGGCACTTCGAGTGGTCGCTCAACGAAAGGGGCTGGGCCGGACCGAGCGGCTCGAGCCTCCCTTCGTGGGGCGCGAAGAGGAGATTCGACTCATCAAAGACCTCTTGCACGCCACCGCTCGCGAGCAGCGCGCCCGATTGGTGTCCGTTACGGGCATTCCCGGCATCGGCAAGAGTCGGCTCTCGTGGGAATTCCTCAAGTACGTCGACGGATTGGCCGACGACGTCTACTGGCACCAGGGCCGCTCGCGCGCGTACGGCGAAGGCGTCACCTTCGGCGCCCTCGGTGAGATGATTCGAATGCGCGCGGGAATACTCGAGGCTGAAGACGCGGCCTCGACACTCGAGAAACTGCGCGCCTCGCTCGGCCAGTTCGTGCCCGACGTCGAAGAACGTCAGTGGCTCGAGCCACGACTCGCCCACCTCCTCGGACTGGGCGACACCTCGTCGGGCGACCGCGAAGAACTCTTCTCGGCGTGGCGTAAGTTCTTTGAACGCATTGCCGCCGTGGGACTGACGGTGCTCGTCTTCGAAGACCTTCAGTGGGCGGACGCCGGGCTCATCGACTTCATCGAGTCGATTCTCGAGTGGTCGAAGAACTTCCCCCTGCTCATCGTCACGCTCTCCAGGCCCGAGTTGATGGAACGGCGCCCCTCGTGGGGCGCGGGACTTCGCAACTTCACGTCACTGCACCTCGAACCTCTTTCAGAACGCGCCATGCGCGAACTACTCGACGGGTTCGTGCACGGACTCTCCCCGTCCGTCTCCGACCAGGTTCTCGCGCGCGCCGAGGGAGTGCCGCTCTACGCCGTGGAGTCGATCCGCATGTTGGTCGACCGCGGTGTCCTTATCCAGACCGATGACGGCTACCGCGTCGAGGGCGACTTCAGCACGCTGGAGATCCCCGAAACGCTCCACGCGCTCATCGCGTCGCGTCTCGATTCGCTCCCACCTCGGCAACGCGTGCTGCTTCAAGACGCCGGGGTCGTGGGATCCACGTTCTCGATCGAGAGCCTGCGAGTCGTCAACGGCGCCAGCGCCGAAGAACTCGAGACGGAACTGCGTGACCTCGTGCGCAAGGAGTACGTCTTCGCCGACAACGATCCGCGCTCCCCCGAGCGCGGGCAGTACGGATTCGTCCAAGGCGTGATTCGCGAGGTCGCCGTCGGAACGCTGGCGCGACGAGATCGGCGAGCGAAGCACCTGGCCATCGCGCGCTACGCGGAGTCCCTGCACGACGAGGAGTTGGTGGGCATCGTCGCCGCTCACTACCTCGAGGCCTACCGAGCGACCCCGGAAGAATCCGACAACGACCAACTCATCCCTCGCGTGCTCGAATGGCTGGAGCGGGCTGGTCAACGGGCTCTCTCGCTCGGCTCGCCCGAGCAGGCCGCCGTCTTCTTCGATCAGGCCCTCGAACTCACGCTCGACGATCGGACGCGCGCCACGCTCCTCAAACGCGCGAGCGAATCTGCCAGTCGCCTCCAGCAGACCGAGCGGTGCGTTGACTACCTCGAACAGGCGATCGCGATCTACGAATCACTCGATGACGTTAACGCGGCGAGTGAAGCGATAGCGCTGATCGGCCATCAACTCTCCTTCCTTGGTCGAGCCAGCGAAGGCGTGGAACGGTGCGTTCGGGCCTACGAACTCGTGGGCGAGGGTGATCTCCTCGTCCGGGCCAGTCTGGCCGACACCATCGCGAGCGTGCTGTGTCACGGCGCCGAGGTGAAACGAGCGCTCGAATGGTGTGAGGTAGCCCTCAGCCTCGCGGAAGAACTCGACGACAGCGTTCTTCTGGCGAGCGCCATCGGCGCGCGATCGCTAGCGCTGTTCACCCTCGGGCGACACCGAGAAGCGGTCATCTTGGGTCGCGGTATGGCGACCATTGCGGACGAAGCCGGTGCGCTCTTCGAACAGGCACGCGCCCGAACGGGACTCAGTCTCTATATGTTGCCTGACGATCCTCGCTCCATGCTCGTGACGGCGGGCGAAGCGGTAGAACTCGCGCGACGTGGGGGCCGGCGCGGCATGGAGATTACGAATCTGTTGAACATCGCGGAGACGTCGTTCTACCTAGGTCTTTGGCACGAGACGCGCACCGCCTTCGAGGAACTCAAGCAACGTGACCTAGTGCCGTGGCATAGGGAGTGGCTGTTTGGCCTCGAGGCCATGCTCGTAGCGATGAGCGGCGACGCTGAGCACGCTCGAGAACTGCTCGCGCTCGGTCTGCAAGAAATCGAAGTGTCGGGGGGCGACGGCAATACCCAGCTGGCTTCGGAGACAACTCGACTCGTTTCGATGGCCTTCACGTCGCTCGCCTCAGATGACTTGCCCAGCGCGTATCGCGACGCTCGACACGCCGTCGATCTCGATCCCATGGGCATTAACAGCAACTCGGCCCTGGGCATCGCCGCGCGCGCGGCACTCTGGCTCGGCCTGAGCGAGGAGTTACGCGAGTTGCTCGTGCCCATGCAACGGCTACGCGGGCGCGCGTCCGCCGCGCAGCGGCGCACCGCTGAAGCGGGCCTCGCCGCGTTGGAGGGCCGCGTCGACGAAGCGGCGGAGATCTACGTCGACGCGATCGAACAGTGGCGAATCGTCGACAGCGTTCTCGACCTGGCCCTGAGCGAACTCGATCTCGTACTCGTGCTCGGCGCTAACCATCCGAGCGCGTCGGTCGCCAAGGAAGCGCGCGACATCTTCGTGCAGATCGGGGCGGCGACGATGCTCGACCGACTCAACCAGGTGACCGACGCCGCCACCGATTGAGTAGAACGCCGAGGCGCTCCACCGTTAGTCTTTAGAAGTAATGCTCGTAGGTACGTCGGCCACGGTGGCGATCTGAGTGCCACGACAAAGAAGGTGCGAACAATGTTCAACACAGTCCTTGTGGGAGCCGACGATTCACCGACCGCGCGCCGCGCGGTCGAGACCGCGGCGGAGATCGCTCGGATGTCGGAGGGCCAACTTCACATAGTGTCCGCGTTCGGCGCCAAATCCTACGGCACCGCCTCCTCGGAAACCTCGTTCAAGCCCGTGGCCATTGAAGGCGACGTCGACGATCTTCTCCAAGTGCTTTCATTCATCGCGACAAAACACGGCCTCAAGCCGGTACTCCACGCCGTCAAGGGCGACGCGGCCGACGTCTTGATCAGCAAGGCCGACGAGATTTCGGCGGACCTCGTGGTCGTGGGAAACCGTGGAATGAAGGGCGTCCGTCGGGTCCTGGGTAGCGTGCCCAACACCGTCGTGCACGGCGCCAACTGCTCCGTACTCATCGTCGACACCACCGAGTAAGACGCCGCTCGGCGCGTTCCGTCGGGCACGACGTCGCGGCCGAACGTGACACGTGAGTCGGTAGAATTGTTTGATGTCTTCTTCCCTTTCGAAGCGCCCCGCGCGCGTTCGAGAGAGTGATTCCAACCCCCTCGGCGGCGTGACCTCGAAGTACCCGGGCCCGCGGGCACAGATTTCCCGCGATCAGAGACTGCCGTGGTGGCGACGCGTCCTCCCGGTCATCGCCTCGCACCGCGTCGCGTTCATCGTCGCGATCGGCCTCTCCTTCGTCAGCCTCATCTTCCAGGTGCTGGTGCCGTACATGTTGAGCACCGACATCGACAACACGCTGGAAAGACACCTTAATTCACTGCACGGCGACGTCATCGCCATCATCGTCGTCGGACTCCTCGCCGGCGTGACCGGCATCGTCTCGCGCCAGTACGTGTACGCGACGGCTTACAACGTCGAAGCCGACTTGCGCTCGCTGATCTACGAGCACCTCACGTGGCTCTCGTTCAGTTTCTACGATCGTGTCCAGTCCGGACAGCTCATCAGTCGCGCCAACAGCGACATCCGCAGCGTGCAGATGTACTCCACGTTCGCGCCCCTCATCGTCGTGCAGTGCTTCATTGGCATCATCGCCTTTGGCTTCATGCTCGTCATCAACTGGAAACTGGCCCTGCTCGCGATGGTCGTGATGCCGATCTTGTACGTCGTGGGCATCAAGATGCGAAAAGTCATGTTCCCGATCTCGTGGATCACGCAGGCACGCTTGGCCGAGGTCGCCACGGTCGTGGACGAGAACGTGAACGGTGTTCGCGTCGTGAAGTCCTTCGCCCAGGAGGAAGCGGAGATAAACCGCCTCGCCGACGCCGCTGAACGAGTCGCGTGGGCCTACATCAAGGACGCCAACATCCGGGCGATTTGGTCCCCCTGGGTCCAGAACCTGCCCCAACTCGGACTCGCCCTCGTCCTGTTCTTTGGTGGCTGGATGGTTCTACAGGGGTCCTTTCAGATCGGACAGATTCTCGGTTTCAACGCGTACCTCTTGATGCTGCAGGCACCCTTCATGATGCTCGGCCAACTCGTCATGATGGGCCAGCGCGCCAAAGCCAGCGCCGAGCGGATCTTCGAGATTTTGGACGAGAACCCCGAGATCGTTGATCGCCCGGGTGCGTACGACCTGGATAGGGTCCACGGCGCCGTCGACTTCAGTCACGTGAAGTTCACCTACGGCAACGGCGTCGAGATACTGACGGACTTTGACGCGCACATCGAACCCGGTGAGACGGTCGCCATCGTCGGTCGTACGGGTTCTGGAAAGTCCACCGTCGCTCGACTCATGACTCGCTTCTACGACGTCAGCGACGGCGAGATCTCGATTGACGGCCACGACCTTCGTGACCTGACGCTGAACTCCTTGCGTGAGAACGTGGGCGTGGTCCTCGACGAGCCCTTCCTCTTTTCGATCTCCATTCGCGAGAACATCGCCTACGGCCGTCCCGGGGCCACGTTGGAGGAGGTGCAAGCGGCGGCTCTTGCGGCCAACGCCGACGAGTTCATCGTCCGCCTTCCCGAGGGGTACGACACGGTCGTCGGCGAGCGTGGCTACACCCTGTCCGGGGGCCAGCGTCAACGAATCGCCATAGCCCGAACCCTGCTCCTTAATCCCCCGATCCTGATTCTCGACGACGCGACGAGCGCCATCGACGTCCACGTGGAGTCGGGAATCTACGAAGCCCTGCAGGGTCTGCTCACCCAGCGCACCACCATCGTCATCGCGCACCGCATCTCAACGATCGCTCTCGCGAGTCGCGTGCTCTTGCTGGACGAAGGACGGGTCGTCGCCAGTGGCACCCACGACCAACTCATCGCTCACGTGCCGCTCTACTCAGAGATCCTCGCGCAGGCTTCCGACGGAGAGAAGCTCTGATGGGCTGGGGCGGCGGCTTCGGCGGCGGTGGGGGGATGTTCGGCGGCAGTGCGTCCGCCGCGAGTGGTCGCGCCGGTCTGCCCTTCGGGGGAATACCTTCGGAGTTGATGGACGAGGCGACGAAACTCCTCGCGAGTGAGCCCGAGCACCCGAAGTCGAACGTCCACTTCACCCAGCGACCCAGTGAGAAGGAGCGTGAACGCCTCACGCTGCCCAACCTCATCAAGGTCTATCCCAAGTGGGTGGTCTCTGGTTCACTTCTCGTCATCATCATCAGCTTGACCCTCCAGGCTGGCCCCCTCCTGACCGAGTTCGCCATTCGCGACGGCATGGAGCCGGGCCACCGCGATCTCAAGGTCATCGCCGCGTGCGCCGTCCTCTACTTGGTGTTGGCGCTCGTCAGCGTCTACTTCCAGCGCGTGCAAGTCGACGTGACGGGAAAGCTCTCGTCGCGCGTCATGCACGACCTACGCATTCGAGTCTTCACCCACTTCCAGCGACTCAGTCTCGACTTCTTCACGGACGAGAAGGCGGGCGTCTTGATGAGCCGCATGACCAGTGACGTCGAGAACTTGCAACAGCTCGTCCAAGACGGCATCAGTCAGTTCGCCCTACAGGGCCTCACCATGATCGTCATCACGGCCATCCTCTTCAAGACCAACGTCGTGTTGGCCGCGTGGACGGTGCTCCTTATCGTGCCCCTGCTCTTCGTGTTCACCGTGTGGTTCCATCACGCCTCGGAGAGGGGCTATCTTCTCAGTCGCGACCGTATCGCGCTGGTGTTGGCCGATCTCTCGGAGTCGCTCTACGGCATTCGCGTCGTGACGGCCAACAACCGTCAAAAGCGCAATATCCGCAACCATCGTCATGTCGTTGGCGCGTACCGCGACGCCAACGTCTACACCGGACGGGTCAACGCGATCTACGGGCCGTCGACGCTCATGATCGGCATCCTCGGTCAAGCGCTGCTGCTCGGGATTGGTGGGCGAATGGTGTTGGACCACCAGCTAAACGTCGCGTACCTCATCGCCTTCTTCTTGTACTTGAATCGATTCTTCGCGCCCATCCAGTTGCTCGTCCAGCAGTACAACAGCCTGCAACAGGGTCGTTCGTCCATCATCCGCCTTCGCGAGCTCTTAGAGACTGCTCCCACCGTCGATGAGATTCCGAACGCCGTGACGTTGCCCGCCATCGAGGGACGCCTCACGTTCGAGAACGTGAGCTTTGGCTACACCCCCGACACGCTCGTCCTGCACGACGTCAACCTGGTCATCGAACCCGGCGAGTCGGTGGCCTTCGTGGGGCCGACGGGCGCCGGCAAGTCCACCATGGCCAAACTCGCCAATCGCTTCTACGACCCCACCTCGGGTCGCGTGCTGGTCGACGGCGTCGACGTGCGCACCGTGACGTTGCGCTCGCTTCGCTCACAGCTGGGCGTCGTGCCCCAAGAGCCCTTCCTCTTCGCGGGCTCGATCCGCACCAACCTACGTTTCGGTGACCTCGACGCGACCGACGAGGACATCGAAACGGCCGTCGACGTCGTGGGACTGCGCGAGCTCGTCGAGCGGCTCCCCGATGGACTCGACACGCCCGTGCACGAACGCGGCCAGACCCTCTCGGCCGGCGAACGACAACAACTCGCCTTGGCGCGCGCCTTCCTGGCCCGACCGCGGGTGTTGATTTTGGACGAGGCGACCTCGTCGCTCGACCTGCGCAGCGAGACCGTCATCGAGCGGGCGCTCGACCGCCTCCTCGAAGGACGATCGGCCATCCTCATCGCGCACCGCCTCACGACGGCCCAACGCGCCGACCGCATCGTCGTGATCGACGACGGCGGCATCGTAGAGATGGGCACGCCCCGAGAACTCCTGACGGCCGGCGGCGCGTACGCCACCATGTACGACGCGTGGCTCGCCTCGGGCGGACGCGACGCGACGCGCGCGGGCGCCTAGACCATCCCCTTCACGGTTTCGATGAGTGTCGCGGTACTTTGGCCGGGCATGGGTACGGGTTGGACCTGGAGATGCGTGACGCCGGCCGCTCGAAAGGCCTCGACGCGCTCTTGCACGTAGCCTCTTGGTCCGCAGAGGGTCGTCAGTTCCAGGAACTCACTGGGGACCGCCGCCTCGGCCTCGCGCTTCTTGCCCTCGAGGTAGAGGTCTTGGATCACTTCGGCTTCCTTCTCGAAGCCGTAGCGAACGGCCAGTTCGTTGTAGAAGTTCTTGCCCTTGGCGCCCATACCCCCCACGTAGAGCGCGACCATCGGTCGTTGCAACTCTCGCAACGCGGTGACGTCGTCACCCTCACCAATGGCGAGAAGCCCACCCGCGTTGATCATCAAATCACCCAGGCCCGCGTCGCGCCTCGCTTGACCCGCGCGCAACGCTGCTCCCCACACGTCGGCGGCCCGCTCGGGTATGAAGAGGATCGGCAACCACCCGTTCGCGATCTCGGCCGTCAAGGTGACGTTCTTCTCGCCCAGCGACGCGATCCACACCGGGATCTCGCTTCGAACGGGGTGGGCGATGATCTTGAGGGGCTTGCCGAGACCGGTCCCCTCCTCGGGCGGCAACGGCAAGGTGAAGTTCTTTCCCCGGTGCACGAGGGGCGCTTCGCGCTTCCAGACGTCGCGACAGATCTCGACGATCTCGCGCGTTCTTCCGAGCGGGTTGGCGTAGGGAACGCCGTGAAAGCCCTCGATCACTTGGGGGCCCGAAGCGCCGAGGCCCAAGTGAAACCGACCGTCGGAGAGCGCGTCGATACCGGCCGCGGTCATGGCGAGCAACGTCGGGGTGCGCGTGTAGATCGGCAGTATCGCCGCGCCGATGTCCACTTTTTCGGTGAGGGCCGCCAGGTAGCCCATGAGCGACGGACTGTCGAAGCCGTAGGCCTCGGCGACCCACACGAGGTCGAGCCCCGCCTCTTCCATCTCCGCCACGTCGCGGGCGGCCTGTTTGAAGCCCCCGGCGTAGCCCATCATCGTCGAGATCTTCATGGTTGGCCTTTCACGCGCTGAGTGTCACAGTATCTGACCTCGTGGCGGGGGAAAGATGCCCCGTGGCCCCACCCCCGGGTCCCGCGCACGTAACCTGGACAGTGAAAGCAACGGCGCTTTCCCATCGCAAAGGCTGGTGGACCGTGGTCACGCGTCCTCACGAAGCACACCCTGACGAATTCAATCCGTGGCTTCACGTCGCGTCCTTAATCGAACGGGCCGGTGAACTGCTCGGCCTGAACGAGGGAATGATCCGGCGCATCGTCACCCCCGAACGAATCCTCGAAGTCGCGGTACCGGTGCGCATGGACTCCGGTGAGATTGACATGTTCACTGGATGGCGCATTCAACACAACACGTCGAGAGGTCCGGGCAAGGGGGGCATCCGCTTTCATCCGAGCGTCAACGTCGACGAGATCGCCGCCCTCAGCGCGGACATGTCGATCAAGTGTGCCGTCGTCAACATTCCCTACGGCGGCGCGAAGGGCGGGGTGAAGGTCGACCCCTCGAAGCTCTCACACGCCGAGCTCGAGCGACTCACTCGTCGCTACGCCTTCGCCATCTCGCCCATGATCGGGCCCGATCGTGACATCCCGGCCCCCGACATCAACACTGACCCCCAAGTGATGAGTTGGATCATGGACACCGTGTCGATGCTGGCTGGGCACAACATGCCCGGTGTCGTCACGGGCAAGCCGCTCGCGATCGGTGGGTCACTCGGCCACGCGGGCGCCACGTCACTCGGCGTGACGATCTGTACCATCGCGCTCTTGAAGCAACTCAACCGAAGCCCCCAGGGTGAACGCGTCGTCATCCAGGGTTACGGAAAAGTGGGAGCACCACTCATCAAGCTCTTGAGTGAACGCGGCATGAAGGTTGTGGGCCTCGCCGACATCCACGGCGCGATTCACGTGCCCGACGGCATCGACGACGAGAAGATGGCGCTGCACTTCAGTGAAGCCAAGTCCATCATGGGCTACCCCGGCAGCGAGGAGATCCGCGCCGACGAACTCTTCGCCCTGCCGAGCGATGTCGCGGTACCCGCCGCGTTGGGCGGCGTGATCACCGAAAAGGTCGCCGAGACCATGGCCGCGTCAGCGATGGTGGAGGCGGCGAACGGGCCTACGACCGGTGAAGGGGCCGCCGTGCTCAGGAGTCGTGACATACCGGTCGTCCCCGACGTCTTGGCCAACGCCGGTGGCGTCGTCGCGTCGTACTTCGAGTGGGCCCAAGACCTCCAGGGCTTCATGTGGGAGGGCGAGCTCTTTCGACAGCGTCTCGAAAAGACCATGCACGACGCCTTCGATGCGGTGTGGGAACGCCACGACCAGCTCGACCTGCCCCTGCGCGACACCGCCGTCGTGGTGGGTGTCGAACGTATCGCCGAGGCGACCGAACTGCGCGGGCTCTTCCCGTAACGTTCGCGCGTGCCACGTCGACGTCGGCGTGACGCGAGCGACCTCGGTCGCGACCGAAATCGTCCCAGAAAACTTGTCGGGCGACCGCTGTTCCCTCTCGTTACGTACGACCCCGAGCGGTCGACGAAGTGCGACGAGGGCTCGCAGTACAAAATCCCCCTTTGTCGTACGCACCGCACGATGCGCCGTGAAGCGAGGCACACCGTGTGCAAAGGTTGGACGGTGGGAAACGACGACGCTCGACACGAGGAACTTGAGGGCGTCATTCGTGCGCTCCGTGACGAGGTCGTACGGCTGAAGGCCGAGATTGCCCGCCTGCGTAGCGACCGCGACGAGAAGCCGCCTCACTACCTTTGAGGTCCCGTTACGTCTAGTCCGTGCGTGACGTCATCCGACGAGAACGCACGGCCACGTTCGATCGCCGACGAGGTTCTGCCTGAGTCCCCCCTTTCGCACAACCTGACGGAGAGTTCGATCCCCTTCGCTGGCGCCACGGCCCGCAACGGGAGAAAACCCCGTCCGTGCCGACAACCGAGTCGGCGAGAACGCTCCCACGGCGGCGTCTCGATCCCCTCCGCGAACACCGGGACCGGAAGTTCGTCACCGAGTGAGACGATGGAGCTGGCCCAACGCAGAGCGAGCCCTCACCCTCAGTCAAGGCAGGCGAACGATGTTCGCGAAACGTCGCGCACCGACTCACCGCCCGTCATCGGGGCCCCAATCGCCTCATCGACAGGGCAACGCGGTACGAGGGAGACCTCGCGAGTCGACCTAGTGATCGCTCCAGACCTGTTCGTAGGAGCCAACGAGCATGGCGCGCGCGATGCCGTGCGTAAAGAGATTGAATCCCAAGTACGCGGGGGTCGCGCCGTCGGGCAGATCCAACGTTGGCACGTCGACCGCGTGGACCACCACGTAGTAGTAGTGCGCGCCGTGACCGGGGGGCGGTGCCGCTCCCACGAAGCGCTTCATGCTCGCGTCGTTCGCCAGTTGTACGGCGCCGTCGGGAAGGCCACTGCCCTCGCTGTCGCCAGCACCCGAGGGAAGCGACGTGGTCGTGACCGGAATGTCAGCGACGGCCCAGTGCCAAAACCCGGACGCCGTAGGCGCCACCGGGTCGTAGACGGTGACGGCGAAACTCCTCGTCCCTTCGGGAAAACCCCGCCACGACAACTGCGGCGACGTGTCCGAACCACCCGCACCCATCATTCCGCTCACCTGGGCTTTGGCCAGGATCGCGCCGTCGGCGAGGTCCTCGGACGTCAATTCAAAGGAGGGAAGAACGGGCAGATCCTCGTAGGGGTTCCTCGACATGGTTCATCCAACCTTTCAACGTGTAAGTCGCGTCGGAGGGAAGCAGCGTTCCACCGACCGACTACGTACCAAGGGCCACTGTACTTAGGTCCGCGACGGCGCGTCAACGCGCGTCGAAAGCTCGCCCCCCGTCGAATCTTCGATGCGCAGGGTGAGGACACGACAGTAAAGGTAGGGCGCAACGGACAGGGATCCCTCGCGCTCGACGTCGCGCTTTCGAACTTTCAATAGGATGAGTTCGATGAGTGGACCTCTCTCGCCGTCGCCACGTCGAAGGCCCCGTCAAAGCCCTCTCCCTTTCGCTCGCGACCTCGAAGCCGAATCAGCGATGCGCACGTGCACCTCGTTCCTGAGTGGTCACGGGCCGCGTCTCGTGAGCGATCTACTCACGACGATCGCGCCCGACACCGAGATTGACTACTACGGCGTCGGCGGGGTCGTGCGCGACCTCGAGGCGAAGGTGGCGGAACTTCTCGCCAAGCCCGCGGCCCTCTTCGTACCGAGTGGGACCATGGCCCAACAGATTGTCTTGCGGGTCCTGGGTGAACGCCGCGGTTCGAAGACGGTGGCCTTTCACCCCGCGTGCCACCTCGACACCCACGAAGAACGCGGGTATCAGAAGCTCCACGGTCTGTTCGCGGTTCCGGTGGGACCCAGGAACGAGCCACTCTCGATCCAGAGCCTCGCACAGGTGCACGAGCCCGTCGGAGCGTTACTCATCGAGCTACCTCAACGTGACCTCGGCGGGGTGCTGCCGAGTTGGGACGAGTTGAACGCGCAAGTTGATTGGGCTCACGAACACGGTGCCGCGGTGCATCTCGACGGCGCGCGACTGTGGGAAGCGACGCCTCACTACAAGAAGTCTCCCGCCGAGATCGCGGCTCTTTTCGACACGGTCTACGTCTCGTTCTACAAGGGACTCGGTGGCATCAGTGGATGTTGTGTCGCAGGAGAAAGGGACGTGATCGAAGAAGTCTCGACGTGGCGTACGCGACACGGAGGGCGACTCTTTGGTTTGTGGCCGTACGCGGCGTCAGCGTTGACGGTACTCGAGCGCCGCCTACCGTTGATGCCGAAGTACCACCGTCGCGCCGTCGCCATCGGCAGAGCGCTCTACGATCTTCCGGGCGTCGAGGTCCTTCCCTACCCGGTGCAGTCACCAATGATGCACCTTCGCCTCGACGTAGGGGTGCGGGACCTGCGCGCGCGGGCCCTCGCCATGGCGCGCGAGGAGAAGGTGTGGACCTTCGCTCGCCCTTTCGCGTCCGAGGGTGCGTCGCTGCAACGAATCGAGTTCAACGTTGGTGACGCGACCTTGGCGTTCACGCCGGCGGAGGTTCGCGAACTCGTCGAACGGCTGGTACGCGACCCGAAAAAGGGCGCGAAGCCCGCACCAGGGCGCACGACGCCCACGAAGCGATCGGGCCGCTGACGACGTCGTTGTCCTTCGCCACGTAAGCCGTGCGATGAACGTCGCCGACCAGTCCCTCCCCGCCGTCCGCTCGATCGTCGTGATGGGCGTGGCCGGTTCGGGTAAGTCCACGGTCGCGCGGGCGCTCGCGGCCCGACTCGACTACGAGTTCATCGACGCGGACTGGCTGCACTCGCCCGAGAACATCGAGAAGATGTCATCGGGACACCCCCTCAACGACGACGATCGCTCGCCGTGGTTGCACGCCGTGGGACAGCGTATCGAGAGCGAGTCGCGGATTCAGCGCGGTACCGTCACCGCCTGTTCGGCGTTGAAACGCTCGTACCGCGACCTTCTGCGTCTCTACGTTCCCGACGCCTTCTTCGTCTACTTAGAGGGTTCGCGAGAGGTCATTCAGGCGAGGATCGAGGCTCGACGCCGACAGATCGTGGGCGGGTCACTCTTGGCGTCCCAGTTCGACATCCTCGAGGTGCCTCAAGACGACGAGCGTGGCCTGCGCGTCGACATCCGACGAAGCCCCGAAGCCATCGTGAACGTCGTCGTGTCGGCGCTGGCCCGCTAACGCGCGTCGAACCAGCTTCGACGAGTACTTACGTCGTCGTGGTAGTGACGGCGACGCCCGGACAGCTCACTTGGTTTCGACTCGCTAAGACCTGCGCCGCGGCGCCTTGGAGCGTGGCCAGTGAAAGTGCGCCATCGCTGACGGCCCTTTGAATCGCGTTCGAGGTCAGCTGGGCGGTTCGCAGCGAGGCCGCCGGTGACGGCGGCGTACTTTCCAGCGTGAGGTCGGCGCCGGCCTGCAGTGCCCGCACGCTCGCGGCGGGCACGCCCAGGTGAATGGCACTGAGCGCCCCCGCGCCGAGCGCGTCGGTCATGATGAGTCCGCCAAATCCCAGCTGCTGGCGAAGGACTTGCATGACGACCGGCGAGATGCTCGAAGGGAGGGTCGAAAGACCGGGCACCGTCGCGTTCGAGACCATGACGGCCGTTGCGCCGTCACGAACGGCGGCCGCGAAGGGAACGAGTCCGGTCTTGTTGAGTGTCGCCCACGGCACCGTCGCGGCCGGTCCGTAGTCGGTGTTGCCCGTGGAGCCGCCCAGACCGGGAAAGTGCTTGACGACCGCCGTGACACCGGCCTCACGAAGGCCGTTGAGAAACGCGACGCCGTCACTCGCGACGTTGGTGGGCACACCTCCAAAGGAGCGGTACCCGTCAGGGTTCGTCGCGCCGGGATACACCGCGCGCCCGTCCACGTCGAGCACGGGTGCCAGATCGGTGTTCACGCCGGCCGAGGCGAGGGAGAGCCCAACCTTCTTGCCTTCGGCGGTGATCTGCGCGGGCGTCAAGTTCTTTCCCATGGTCTGCGCCCACGGCGCGGTCACGAGGACGTTCGTCAGGCGTCGCACCGCCCCGCCCTCGTCGTCGGTCATGACGAGCATCTCGTACTTGTCGGGCGTCTCGCGCTGCAACGTGGCCACGACGCCCGCGAAATGAGCGGGCGCCGCGGAGCCCAGGAGGAGTATCCCCCCGTAGCCGGCGCGCGCCGCGGGACCCATGGCGCCGATGTTCTCGGCGTTGATCGTCACGGCGATCGTCTCATTGGCCAGTCTCGCGACGCTCCACTGGGCGACCACCTGCGACGCGCAGGTCAAGTTCGCGTTGACCGACGACGTCGCGGTCGTCGCCGTCGCCACGACGAGTGACGCGACCACCAACGCGCCGCCCGTCATCCGAAATTTCGTCATCAATCCAGGCTAGAAGGGCTCCTTCAGAAAAGGACGCCGTTAGCCTGTGATTTGTCTAGGAGGTCACGATGTCCACGTTGATGCCCGCCGCGTTCATTGGCCACGGCAGTCCCATGAACGCGCTCGATCACAACCGCTACACCGACGCGTGGTCGTCCTTTGGCGCGTCGCTACCCAGGCCCAAGGCGGTCCTCGTCGTCTCCGCGCACTGGTACGTGAACATCACGGCGGTGACCGCGATGAAGGTGCCGCGCACTATCCACGATTTCTACGGCTTCCCTCAGCCTCTCTTCGACGTGGAGTACCCAGCCCCGGGCGATCCCGAACTCGCCCAGCGCGTTATCGACGTGGTGGAACCGACCTACGTGGGACTCGACGCCGACTCCTGGGGCATCGACCACGGCACGTGGTCGGTCCTGGCGCACATGTTCCCCGAGGCTGACGTGCCGGTGTTGCAGCTCTCCATCAACGCCGAGATGCCCTTCGACTATCACTTCAACCTGGGCGTGAAGCTTCACGAGCTGCGACGTGAGGGCGTCTTGATCCTCGGCAGCGGCAACGTCGTGCACAACCTCCGGCTCATCGACTGGCACTCCGCCGGTGAGGGCAAGGACTGGGCCCACCGCTTCGACGACGCCACGCGCGCGATCATGACCAGTGACCCGGCGAATCTCGGCTTGGCCAGCGCGCACGCCGACTACGCCCTCGCCGTCCCGACGCCCGACCACTTCTTGCCCCTCGCCTACGTCGCGGGCCTCTCCGCGGCCGCGACCACGCCCACGCGAACGCTCATCGACGGCTACGAGATGGGATCGCTGTCGATGACCGCCTACGAGTTGGCCGGGGACTGAGCCCTACTTGCGGGCGGCACGCTTGGCACGCCACAGCGACGCGCCGAGCGTGCCCACGCCGAGCACCGGCAACAGAATCGCCGCGGCGGCGTTGTCGTGTCCGCTTTCGCTCAATAGGGCCACGACGCCGATGATGACGACGACCGCTACGAAGATTTCGGGCGTGTCGCCCACCAAGAAGTCCCACCAGAACATGCCAAAGCCCTTCACCACGCGTACGAGGAGTGGCGGCTGCTTCTTCATACGGAGACCTCACTCTGCTGCTTGGGGGTAGTAGAGCGAAGCCACGCGACGTAGAGCCAGGTGATGGCGAGATAGAGCGCGACGAGCGCGACCAACATCGTGTCGCCGCCGGGCCAGCGAACCTTGAGACCCTCGCCCGTCCAGAAGGTGCCGTAACTGACGAGCAGGACCCCGACGGCCATCTTCATCGCGTTCTCCGGAACGCTCGACAACTGCTTCGCGACGACAACGCCGACGACACCCACGAGCACCACGGCAACGGCGGCGACGATCACGGCAAGTCCGAGTCGGTGCGCGGACGTTCCAAGCGTCAGCACCGTGATCACGACCTCAAGTCCCTCCAAGAACACGCCCTTGAAGGCCATGACGAACGAGACCCGGTCGCGTCCGGCGTTCGTTGGCTGCGCCGAGAGTTGCGCGACCTTCTCGCGGTAGATCTCGTCCTCGTCGTGCTTGGCCTTCAGACCGCTCGAACGGAGCACCGCCTTGCGGAGCCACTGCAGACCGAAGATCAAGAGCACTCCGCCCACGATGAGCCTGAGCAGGTCCAGGGGCACGTGCACGAGGGCCGGCCCGAAGGCCGCGACCAGCGCGCCGAGCGCGAGTAGGGCCACGATTGTCCCTTCGAAGGCGGAACGCCATCCGCGCGTGTGACCTACCGCGAACACGATGGTCAACGCTTCGATCATCTCCACCGCGCTGGCGAGGAAGACCGCTCCCACCAGCACCAGCACTCCCGACGAAACCGTGACGCCTAACACTATTTTGACACCTCCCTGGTTGGATCCATAACGAAGCACGCCGAAGGATCGAAACAGATTTTAACGTTTCGTCCGCGATCGAACTTCGTCGTTGCGAAGATCTTGGTCAACGTGAAGCCCTCGCCCACGTCAACTACGTGATCGTAACCACGTCCGTTGAACGCGACATCACGAATGAGCCCACGAACACCTTCGTCGTGCGCGGGCGCGGCTAAGGACACTCCCGAGGCTCGAACGAAGAGGCTCACGTCAGCGTCGGGCTTCAGAGATTCGTTGCTCGACGCCTCAATCGTGTGGCTCGACGAGAAGGGCAGCGCGACGACGACACGATCGTCCCCCAACAATCTCTTGACGTGGACCGGAAACTCGCCGGCCACGCCCGTGAAGCGAGCGACGAAGGCGTCGTGGGGGTGTCGGTAGATGTTCTCGGGCGTGTCGAACTGTACGAGTCGACCAAGGTTCAAGACGCCGATCTGATCCGCGAGCGCGAACGCCTCGGACTGGTCGTGCGTGATGTAGATCGCGGTGGCGCCGGCCTCGCGCGTCAGGGTCGCGATCTCGATGCGCAGTTGCTCTCGGCGGTCGGCGTCGAGGTTCGACAGTGGTTCGTCGAAGAGGATGAGACCCACCTCGGCGGCCAAGGCGCGAGCGAGGGCCACGCGCTGTTGTTCACCACCGGAGAGTTCGTTGGGGTATCGATCGGCCAGGTGGCTGATGCCCACGCGCTCGAGGAGGTCGTCGCACCTTGCGCCACGTTCACTCTTCTCGAGTGACGACGTGGCCAAGGGGTACGCCACGTTCTTACGCACGGTGAGGTGAGGCCACAGGGCGTAGTCCTGAAAGACCATGGCCAGTCGTCGACGTTCGGGCGGCACGAAGGTCTTGCCCCCGACGACCACGTTGCCCCCAATGGAGATAGTTCCGCTCGACGGTCGTTCGATGCCGGCTACGCAGCGCAGCAACGTCGTCTTTCCCGAGCCCGAAGGTCCGAGCAGGACGAGGAACGTCCCCGGCTCGACGCTGATGCTCACGTCGTCGAGCGCGCGCTTGTCGCCGAAGACCTTGGCGAGCGCGTTCACCGACACGCCTACCGCGCGTCGCATTGACTCGCTCACGACTGAACCCCGCTCCATCCGACGCGGCGCCATCCGTTGGGCGTGACCAGTCGGTAGACCGACAGCGCGATGCCGATGACCGCCAGCATCTCGAAGAGGGTCAAGACGGTCATCGCCGTGCCGGTGTTGGGGGCGAAGTTCGCGAGGTAGGACTGGATTGACACCGACGCTGGTTCCTGACTGGGTGGGTAGAGGATCTGTGAGATCGCCAACTCCGCGATGGTCTTCGTGAAGGTGAGTAGCCACCCCCATAAGAGCACACGCGACATCAGAGGAAGATTCGTGGTGCGCCACGCGCGCAGGCGCCCCGCCCCGTGGACGCGCGCGGCTTCGCCGAGCGACGGTTGAATCTGACTGACCGGGCCGGCCATGAACCGCGTCTGCCCCGGTACGGCGTTGGCCACGAGGGCCAACATCAACAAGGGCAGTGTCTTGTAGATGCTGATCACGTTATGTGAGATGAAGCTGAGGTTGTAGAAGAAGATGTAGCCCACGCCAAGTACGACACCGGGCACCGCGACCGAACCCAGCAGGAAGACGTCGGTGACGCGTTGACTCCAACTCCCGGGATTCGCGACGAGACGACGCGCCAGGATCACCGCCAAGACCCCGGTACCTGTCGCCACGACGAGGCCCAGTTGATTGGAGAGCAACAGCGGTGCACCCAAACTGTCGCCCTGAATGGAAGGTTTAAAGATCTGCGCGTAGTACGACAGGGTCCAATGGACGCCGTTCGGCGAGTCGATGCCGAGATTCTTCACGAGTGATCCGATGACCGCGCCGAGGATCGGCACGCCCAGGGCCACGGCGAAGACGGCCGCCACGGCGGTCGTGGCCATCACGCGTGGACCCCGAGCCAGCTCTCGGCGGCGCGGCGCGCGCGTGCGACCAGAGAGCACCGCGTACGAGCGCTTTCTCATGACGTGCGACTGAAGGACGATCGGGGGAATCGTGGCGACGATGAGTACGGCCGCGATCACCGCCGCCACCGAGAAGTTCGCCGGAAAGTTGCTTATCGCGCTGAAGAGGACGTACGTCGCCATGGGGAAGTTCGAGTGGTACCCAAGGGTGAAGGCCACCCCGAAGTCACTCATCGTCTCGGCGAAACTGATCGCGAGGGCGCTCAACAGCGCGGGCGCGATGATCGGCAGGACGGTCTGCAGGCTGCGCAGCGGCCCCGCGCCGTGAATCCTCGCCGCGTCTTCGTACTCGGGACCGAGCCCTTGGAGGCCAGCGGAGACGATGAAGTAGGCGAAGGGCAGCGCCGCGCTGGTGAGCACGATGACTATGCCCATCGGACCGAAGAACTCTCCGTAGATCCAGTGCGTGTTGATCCCGAGGGCCTGCGCCGCGCCGAAGGGTTGCAGGAGATCGGACCAACCGAGCGTCATCATCCAGGTGGGCATCATGAGCAGCAACCACATCGCCGGGGCCCAGAAGCGACGTCCTCCGACGTTGGTTCGATGGATCAACCACGCCAGTGCCGTCGCCAGGCTCACGGAGAGAATCGCGACCGTCGTCGATACCCAAAGGGAGTTGAAGATGCCTCGGCCGAAGTAGCTCGAGAGGGCCTGGCGCACGTACGTGAGCGTGAACCACTGCGACCCCTGTTGAAAGACGCGCGGACTGACGCCCAAAATGAGAAAACTCGCTACCGGCGCGATGATGAGCAGGGTGAGGACGAGCCAAATGATCACTCCTCCGAGTGATCCTCGTTTCTTCGGTGGCGTCGACGACGACGTGGCGGGCGCAACCGTCTCGAGCGCGGCGATCGCCATCACTTACCTTTCTAGAAAACTCGGCGCCACGGTCGGGGAGACAACCGTGGCGCCGAGTTGGTAGTTAAAAGAGTGAGACGACGTACTAGCCGTTGACGATGTTGCTGTCGAACCAGGTGTTGACCTGCGTCTCCAGTTTGCCCCACGTGTAGGGGTTGGTCGAGATCGCGTGCGTGCTCGAAAGCGGCGGGATGATGGCGTTCGATGGGTTCTCGCCCTTGATCACTGGCCAGAACAGCGAGTCACCCTGAGGGTCGCCGGTTTGCATGACGTGCTGTCCCCTGGCTGACAAGACCCAGTCGACGAACTTCTGGGCGTCCTCGCGAACCATCTTGGGCTGCTTGCCGTCAATGCCCATCACGCTGGGCAGGGCGATGGACGGGTTCAGGTACTTCACCTTCATGCTCGGGAAGTTCGTCAGGGCGGCGCCGTAACAAGCGGAACTCTGGACGGTCGCCATTGAGATCGTGTGGGCTTCCATAGCCGCGATGGTGGGTCCGTTCGTGGAGTTGACCACGAGACCGTTGGCCTTCAGTGCCTTGTAGTACGACTCACCGGCCGCGACGGCCTTCGCCGTTGATCCACTCTTGTACTTACCCATGTACTGCATAATTCCCGCGATCATCGGATACGTGGGACCGGACTGTGAAGGGTCGTTCATGCCAACTTTGCCCCTGAACTGCGCGCTGTTGAGTTGCGCCCACGTACTGGGCAACTGCGCCGCCGTGATCTGAGACGAGTCGTAGCAGAGCGCGCCCGTGACCGTGAGGCCAGTGGGTGCGAAACTGCCGTCCTTGGGGACGTTCTGCAACCCCAGGGCGTTGAACTTCACCTTGGGCACACTGTTGTGAAGAAGCTTGCCCTCGCCGTCGAGCTGCGCGAACGCCGAGGCGCCGTCAACCCAGAGCACGCCCCACTTGGGGTTGTTGCCCTCGGCCTGGATCTGCTGCAGAAGCGGACCCGTCGAGTTGTCGTTCAACGTCACCGTGAAGCCGGGGTGCGTGGCGTTAAAGGCGGTCACCGACGCGTGGTCGTAGCCCTGGGACGAATAGAGGACGAATCCCGGATTCGACGAGGCACCGGCCGAGCCAGCGGCAACGACGTAGGACATCGAGGCGAGCGTGGCCGCGAGGGCCACCAGCGTCACTCGTTGCCGTAGGACATGGGTGGATTTGGTTTGAAAGTTCATGGGTGCATTTCTAAGACGCCCGCCTTACGCGAACGTGACGTGCCCGGCTACGGATACCAAACTCTTTGTATCGATTCCGCGCGAGCGCGACGCCCCTTAGCGCGCCCGTCGGCGCAGCTCGTCGTCCACCATCGCCGGGTCCAGACCCCGGCTTCGCAGCAACAACAAGTAGTGAAACCACAGGTCAGCGGCCTCACTCACGACCCGCTCATCGTCTTCACTGAGAGCGGCCACCGCGAGTTCGACCGCCTCTTCGCCCACCTTGCGGGCACTCTGCGCGACGCCGGCGTTGAGCTGGGCGGCCACGTACGACCCTTCGGCGTTCTCGCTCTCGCGTCGCAAGATCGTGCGCCACAGCCACGGCGTGAAGCACGAGGTCGATCCGTCGTGACAGGTCGGTCCGTCGGCGTGCACGCTCACGAGCACGGCGTCCTCGTCACAGTCGAGCGCGACGTCGGTGACGTGCAGCGCGTTACCCGAGGTCTCCCCCTTCTGCCAGAGCCGCTGGCGCGAACGAGAGAAGAAGTGCACCATCCCGCTCGAACGCGTGAGCGCAAGGGCTTCCTCGTCCATCCAGCCCAGCATCAGCACGCGCTTGGTCTCTTCGTCTTGGATGATGGCGGCACGCAGCTCTTCAGCCATACGGCTCCTCCAGTGGTCGTAGCTCAATTCCCAACGCTTGAATCTCGCGGCGCAGTCCCGCCAGTCCCGTCGGGTTCTCGTGCACGATCGACGCCACGAGCGCGGCGTCAGTGACGCGAAGGGCGTCGGCGACGTGACGTGCCGAGCCAGCACCGCCCGATGCGATGACCGGGATCGTCACGGCGTCTCGAACGGCGACGGTCAGTTCGAGGTCGTAGCCACTTCGCTGACCGTCTTGGCGGATCGACGTCAACAAGATCTCGCCCGCCCCGCGTTCGCAGGCCTCGACGGCCCACGGCACGGTCGACGTCGTGGTGGCGACTCGCCCGCCGTGGGTGTGCACGACGCCGGCGCCGGCGTCGATCGCCACGACGACGGCCTGGGAGCCGAACCGCGTAGCGATCATCGTGATCAGCGAAGGATCGGCCAACGCCGCGGAGTTCAACGACACCCGATCGGCACCCGATTCGATGAGGCGCGACGCGTCGTCGACCGACCGAACGCCGCCGCCCACCGTGAAGGGGATCTGCAACACGTCGGCGACGCGCTCGACGACCCAGGTCATCGTGGCGCTGTCCTCGGGCGTGGCCGTGATGTCGAGCAGGACCAACTCGTCGGCGCCGCCGTCGCTGTAGAGCTCGGCGAGTTCCACCGGGTCACCGACGTCGCGAAGCCCGACGAAGCTCACGCCCTTCACGACTCGACCGTGCGCGACGTCGAGGCACGGGATCAGACGAGCGAGAGGCATTGATCGAGAAAATCGAGACCCGCGGGTCCACTCTTTTCCGGGTGGAACTGGACACCGAGGAAGGAGTCGCGACGAACGGCGACCGTGACGCCCTCGACGCTCGCGACCGAGTCGATCGAGCGCACGGCGTAGGAGTGAGCGAAGTAGTAGGCCTGACCCCACGGCTCGACGACCGACCAACCGAGGCGTGGCACGCGTCCCTCCTTCAGACGTACGACGTCGCCACTAAGTAGCCCGAGCCCCTTCACGCCACCGTCCTCTTCACTGCTCCGCATCGCGAGCTGCATCCCGAGACAGATGCCGAGCGTCGCGTGGCCCTCCCGGTAGCGCTGACGGAGCGCCTCCGCGGCGCCCGTGTCGTCGAGACGCTGCATGGCGCTGCGCGCCGAACCCACGCCCGGCAGCACCACGAAGTCGGCGTCGCGAATGGCCGAGACGTCGCTCGAGACCACGCTCGCGTGACCAAGTCGCGTCAGCGCGGCGCGAACCGAGCGGGTGTTGCCAGCACCGTAGTCCACGACGAGGACGTCACTCACAACGAACCCTTGGTGGAGCGAACCAGCGATCCGTCCTTCGTGAGGGCCTGGGCCAACGCGCGCCCGACCGCCTTGAAGGACGCTTCGGCGACGTGGTGGGCGTTCTCCCCCGTCGCGGTGAGGTGCAAGGTGAGGCGCGCGGTCTGGACCAGTGACTCGAAGGCGTGCGCCACCATGCCCTCGTCGGGCGTGATCGAGACGTTGGCGGTCGCGCGCCCCGAGAGATCCACCACGGCGTGCGCCAGCGCCTCGTCCATGGGCACGCGCGCCTCGCCGTAGCGCGTCAGACCCTTGCGGTCACCGAGCGCCAGATCGAGCGCTTCGCCGAAGGTTCGCATCATGTCCTCGACCGTGTGGTGGTCGCCGGTCTCGAGGTCGCCCACCCCCTCGAGGCGCAAATCCATCCCGCCGTGAAACGCCAGCTGTTGCAGCATGTGATCGTAGAAACCCGCGCCGGTACTGACGAAGACCCGACCCTGGCCGGGTACGCGCAGACGCACGCTCATCAGTGTCTCGGCCGTGCTGCGTTCGTAGCGCAGGGTCGGTATCGGCATGGGCGTGTCGAAGAGCACCCCACGTAGGGCGTCCAACAAGAAGTCGTTGTCGAGTTCGTCGCGCACGCTGACGCGCACGCCGCCGGGATACGCCCTCGTCACCGCCCCGTAGGGCAGCAGTTGCTCCACGAGCTTCTCGGGTTCGTCCATCGGGATGAAGAGGAAGTTCGTGTACGAACCCAGGGGCTTGAGACCCAGTGCTTCGAGTTCAACGCAGAGCCGATCGCGCTCTCGCAAGGTCGAAGCGACGTCGACGGGCGTCGAGAGCGCGGCGAGCGCCAGGGCCGCCGATAGTGAAGACACCGAAAGGGGTGCCTGGCGCGACGCGATGACGCTCGTCAGTTCGGCGTTCGCCAGCGCGTACCCCACCCGGGCGCCGGCCAGTCCGAAGGCCTTGGAGAACGTGCGCAACACGATCGCGCCGCTGTCGAGTCGATCGAGCGCGTCGACTCCGGCGTACTGCGCGTAAGCCTCGTCGATGACGAGCTGTCCGGGGACGTCGGGGACGTCGGGCAGCTCGCCCGTTGGGTTGTTCGGGCGACAGACGAAGACGAGGTCGGCCACTTGTGGGTCGTCGACGAGCGTCGCGCCGGCCATGATCGCGGCGTAGCGGTACATCGAGTACGAGTACGAGGGAACGGTCGCGATCGTTCCGCCTTCGGCGAAGATGCGAGCGAGCAGCACGATGAACTCGTCGCTTCCCGCCCCGAGCGCGACGCGATCGACGTCGAGGTCGTGGTGACGAGCGATCGCTTCACGAAGCTCGTGGTAGCGACCGCGATCGTACTCGTTGACGTTGGCGAGTGCCCGCGCCAACGCGGCGGGTCGCGCGCTCGGCGGCGGGGTCGCCGCGACGTTGCCGTCGAAGCGCACGATGGCCCGTGGGTCGAGGCCAACGCGTTCGGCGATGACGGCCGTCGAGGGCGGCCACTGGTAGGCCTCGAGGGCTTCGGGCTTCATCGGCGCGCCGTGGCCTTGTGCGCGCTCATGCCTTCGAGTTCCGCGAGCGCCTCGATGGTCGGCGCCAAACGTTCCAGACCCTCTTTCGTCACGCGCTGCACCGTCACCGTCTTCATGAACCCCTCGAGGCCGAGTCCACCGGTCGACTTCGCCCAGCCGCCCGTCGGCAGGACGTGGTTGCCGCCCGTGGCGTAGTCTCCCGCGGGCACCGGCGAGTACGGACCCACGAAGACCGCGCCGGCGTTTCGAATTCGCCCGGCCAAGGACTCCGCGCGCGCTCCGAGCAGCGCGACGTGTTCGGGGGCGTACGCCTCCACCTGCGCCAACGCGTCGTCGAGGTCGTCGCCGACGCGAACGACGTGACCCTTGGAGTCGGGACCGTGCTCCATCTGCGCGGCGATCTCTTGGGCGATCAGCGTTTCGTCGATCCCCTCGTCGGCGACGACGACGATCTCGCTCGGTCCCGCTGGTAAGTCAATCGCGACGTCGCGACTGACGAGTAACTTCGCCGTGTTGACCGCGCCACTCCCGGGTCCGAATATCTTGTCCACGGCCTCGATCGACGCCGTGCCGTACGCCATGGCGGCGATCGCCTGGGCACCACCGATCGCCCACACTTCGTCGATCCCCAAGAGGGCCGCGGTCGCGGCCACGGCGGCGGATCCGTTCGGCGGCGTGCAGACGACGATGCGTTCGACGCCGGCCACCTGCGCGGGGACGGCGCTCATGATGAGCGACGAGACAAGGCCCTTGGGCACGTAGATGCCAACGGAGCGAAGCGGCGTCCAACGTCGCTCGAGCGTCACGCCCGGCGACACCTCCATCATGAGGTCCACGGGGCGCTGCGCCGCGTGCCAGGTGCGAACCGCCTCGGCGGCGGCGAGCACCGCGGCCGTCGGGATGTCACCGTAGGCGACCGCGCGCTCGGGCTTGTCGGACGTCGTCTTGTCAAAGCGCTGGGACCACTCGGCGACGGCCGCGTCACCACGCTCACGAACGTCGTTGACGATCTCTTCGATCGATACCGCGGCGTCGGTCTTCACCGGGGTGCTCACGGAACCATCCGTTCGATCGGCAACGTGAGAATCGAACTCGCACCCGCCGCTTCGAGACGGGGTAACAGCGACCAGATGTCGGCCGCCGGGACGAGGGCGTGCACGGCCACCACGCCCGGGGTCGCCAAGTCCATCACCGACGGTGAGCCGGTCGTGGGCAGCACCGCGGTCACTTCGTCGAGACGATCCCTCGACACGTTGCAGAGCAGGTACCGATTGGCCCGCGCGTTGATGACCGAACCCAAGACGGTCGTGAGGGTGCGACGAGCTTCGAAGTCCTTGGAGTTCACGCGACCGACCAGCACCGCCTCGGACTCGAAGAGGACGCCAACGGAGCGCAGTCCATTCGTTCGCAGCGTGCTGCCCGTGGAGACGAGGTCGATGATCGCGTCGGCGAGTCCGAGCCGCGGTGAGATCTCCACCGAACCAGCGACCGGGATGATCTCGGCGCTGACCCCTCGCTCGGCGAGCGCCTTCGCGGCGATGCGCGGGTGCGAGGTGGCGATCCGACGACCTCCGAGGTCTTCGACGCGCGTCGCGGCGTCCTCGCTCGAGACGGCGGCCTGCAGCGAACACGTCCCGTAGCCGAGACGGAGCAACACCTCGACACTGCATTCGCGTTCGTAGACCAGGTCGAGTCCCGTGATGCCACAGTCCACGACCCCGTCCTGGACGTACTCGGGAACGTCGTCGGCGCGTACGAACAACAGGTCGATGTCGGCGTTTCGACAGTGGGCCTGGAGCACGCGCTCGCCCGGCTCTTGGGGTGAGACGCCGCTGGCCTCTAAGAGTGCCCACGAGGGTTCACGCAGTCGACCCTTCGAGGGCAGCGCCATCGTCAGTCGCCGGGTCATCGTCGGCTCTGTTTCAACACGGCGCCGTAGCCCCCTTCGCCGTGGTGCAGCCATTGCGCGACGCGCGTGATCGTCGCGGTCGAGGCGCCGGTGCGACGTGAGATCTCTTGGTACGAGACACCCTCGTCGACGAGCCGTGCCACCTGGAGGCGTTGGCCCATCGCGTCGAGTTCGGTCGTCGTGCAGAGGTCGCGCAAGAAGGCCGCGACCACGTCCACGTCACGAAGGCGCGCGAGGGCCCGGACGAGTTCGTCGAAGCGCGTCGCCGTTTCGGGACTCGCGTCGGCCGGTACTACTTTTCCACTGGTCATGCTTACATGCTAGTATGCTAATTCGCTACTATGCAAATCATCCCCGCCCTCGACGTCCTCGGTGACGAGGCCGTACGTCTCGAACAGGGAGATTTCGGTCGCGTGCTCTTTCGCCGGCCACTCGAGGAGTTCATGGATCGCCTGGTGGCGACCGGACCAGCGATCATCCACGTGGTGGACCTTCAGGGTGCTCGCGACGGTGCCCTGCGCCCCGACGTCATCGAACGCTGTCGACGCGCGGCGAAGGGCACCCCACTGCAGGTGTCCGGCGGCCTGCGCTCCGTGGACGCGGCCCGCGAGGCTCTGAACGCCGGAGCCGCTCGCGTCATCGTGGGCACGGCCCTTTGGCGTGACGTGGCGACGCTCGACTCCTTCGTCGGCGCTTTCGGCGACCGACTCGTAGCCGCCATCGACGTGAAGGATGGCCGTCTCGCCGTTCGTGGATGGACGAGCGCCTCGCCAATGGGTGTCGGCGAGGCGCTCGAGCGCTGTCAGCGCGCGGGTGTCGCCCGTCTGCACGTGACGGCCATCGAACGTGACGGCACGATGCGCGGACCCGACCTCGCGCTCTACGAAGAGACGTGCGCGAGTGGCATACCCGTCGTCGCCGCCGGCGGCGTGCGAGACGACGACGACGTGGACGCGCTCGAGAGCGTCGGTTGCGAGGCCGCGGTGATGGGCGTTGGGTACCTGGCGCGCCTCGGGCTCTCACTCGAGGGCTGACCAGACGTCACGCGGTCAAGACTTCTTGCGGGCGAGCACGATGCTCATGAAGGCGAAGCCGATGCCGACCATGAAGATGAACGTGCCGAAGACGAAGACCTGGGGCGGTATGCCGACGCGCGTCGCGCCGTAGACCCACACCGGGAAGGGATCGCTCGAGCCACTGACGAAGTTCGACGTCACGAAGTCGTCGATCGACAGGGCGAAGGCCATCAGCGCGCCCGCCATGACGCCGGGCATGATGAGCGGCAGCGTCACGAGTCGAAACGTGGTCAACGGGTTGGCGCCGAGGTCGTACGCCGCCTCTTCGAGTGAGCGATCGAATCCCGCCAAGCGGGCCCGCACGGTCACGGTCACGTAGGCGATGGAGAACATCACGTGCGCGAGCACGAGCGTGATGAATCCTCGCCCCACGTTCAAGGTCACGAAGAGTCCAAGCAGCGACGCACCCATCACGATTTCGGGCGCGGCGATGTTGAGAAAGAGGATCTGCTCGATGGCGACCTTGCCCCGAAACTTCGTCGAGCGGTAACGAACCAGCGCAATGGCGAGGAGCGTGCCGAGCACCGTGGCGATGAGCGTCGAGACGAGGGCCAGTCGAATCGAGAGCCAGAAGGCCTGGGTGAGGCCCGGGACGTTGCTCCACTGTTGGTACCACAAAGTGGTGAAGCCGTTCCAGGAGAAGCTGACCAGCTGCAGCCCGCCGATCACGCGGTTGAAGCTGTAGGCGATCATGATGGCGATGGGAAAGACCAGGTAGGCAATGACGAGCCACGAGTAGGTGGGAAGCGCGAAGCGACCGACCTTACGCCGACGCCCGAGAGGGCGCTCGGGTGTCGTCGTTGCGACGTCGCGTGACGTGTCGATACTCACAGGTACTCGTTGATCGTGCTCGTCCCGAGCAGTCGGGCGTAGAGCCAGATGCCCACGAGCGCCACCGCGAGGAGTACCACCGACAGTGAGGCGCCCCCGGCGTAGTCGAAGTTCACGAGGAAAGAGTTCTGAATGACCGTCCCGATCATCGTGTTCGACGTGCCGCCGAGGATCTCCTGATTCACGTAGTCACCGAAGGCCGGAATGAACGTCAGGAGAAACGCGGCGAAGATGCCCGGCATCGAGAGGGGCAAGATCACGCGCAGAAACGCTTCTCGTCGATTGGCGTAGAGGTCGTACGCGGCGTCGAGGACGCGCCGGTCGATGCGTTCGATCGCCACGTAGAGTGGCAGCGCCGTGAAGGGTAGGTAGTTATAGGCCAACCCCGCGATCACCGCGTAACTGGTTCCGAGCACGTGGAATCCAGCGGGAACCAGGTGCTGGTTCCTAAGGAACGTCAAGATGAAGCCGTTGTTGGAGAGGATGAACTCCCACACGATGGTGCGGATGATGAACGAGACGAAAAACGGCACCAGCAACATGATGAGGAAGAAGTTCTTGCGCCGCCCTCCGTAGAACGCAATCCAGTACGCGATCGGAAACGAGATGACGAGATCGATCACGGTCGCGAACGCGGCGAAGATCAAACTGGTGATGAACTGCTGGTGGTAGAGATTCACCTGGCTCGGCAGTTCGCCCCAGCTCCACGTCATCACGCACTGACCCGTCGCCGGGCTGCACGTCTCGAGCGACTGGATCAACAAGATGCACAGCGGCACGATGAACAACAACAGCAACCACACGCCCGACGGCAGGCTCAAGAGATACGGTGCGAGTTTCTTTCCCCAACCAGAAGAGTGGCGCTGCTTCTCTACGCCCCTTGGATGATCGGTAAGAACAGATTCGTCCACGCCGTGATCTCCTCTTGGTTCTTGAAGGGGTAGTAGGGGTGGGATGCTTTGATTCGCGCCGGTGAGGGGAAGACGACGAGCGAGTCAGCGCTGACCGACGTCGCCAGACCGATCTCGGGCTTCAACGCCTTGAGGGCCGCCGCGTTCCAACCCGTCGGGTGCAGCAGTTGTTGCTTCGCGGCGGGCACCGGACAGATGTAGTCGTTGTAGTACTCGACGACCGACTGGGTCAAGGGACTGTAGAAATAGTCCATGCAGGTGAGCGCGTCGAGCGGGTTCGCTGCGTGCAACGGGATGACCATGTTGTCGGTCCAGATCATCAACCCCTCCTTGGGGATCATCAGCACCAGGTCCTTGTACTTGCTGTTCAAGTTCGCTTGGAAGATGTCGCCCGAGTAGCACTGCGAAACCACGGTGTCGCCGTTCTTCAGGTGCTGGATGTAGCTCTGGTCGTAGTAGGCGGCGACGATCCCGTCACTCTTTTGTTGCTGGAGTTTCTTGGCGGCCTTGGCCCAATCGGACTCGGTCGATTTTGCTGGTTCGACGCCGATGGCGAGGAGACCAACACTGCCGAGTTCGAAGGGGTCGCTCAACATGCCGACCTTGCCGGCGTACTTCTTGTTGAAGAGAATCTGCACACTGTCACCGGGATTCTTCACGACCTTCGAGTTGTACCCCACCGAAGTCCAACCCGACTGCCAAGCCATCGTGTACTTGTTCTTCGGGTCGAAGGGCGGATTCGTCACCAGCGGTCCGGCGTACTTGTTGAAGTTCGGCGTCTTCGCGTGATCGAGCGGAATGAGCCAGCCCAGTTCGATCAGGTAACCGAGCTCGGGGTTGTTATTCGTCATGACCATGATGTCGTAGCCGGTGGCTTGTCCGGCCTCGAGCGAAGGACGAATCTTCGCGTAGAACGAGGCGTTGTCCTGGATGACCTCTTGGTAGTTGACCTTTATCTTCGTCGTGGCCGTAAAGTGATCGAGTGTCGGGTGCTTCCCCTTCAGAACGTCGATGTAGTAGGGCCAGTTGGCGAAGTTGACGTCGTGGTGGAGTTTCTGTTTGGCCCACCATGATTTCGTGCCAACCCCGGCGTTCGCGATGGACGCGCCACCGCGCGTCGCGAGAAAGAGCGACGACGCGACACCCGCGCCCGCCGTGAGCGCCTGGCGCCGCGAAAGGCGCCTCTGGGTCAGTCCTCGCAAGAATGACGGGTCGATCGCGCCCTCGTACGAATTGTGGTCGTTGGATCCCATTGCTTACTCCTCTTCAATTGATTGATCTTCTTGACCTTGCGCGCCGAGCATCGGCCGCACGGCGAACGTGTGCTCGATGGGCCACGTCAGCGTCACGTTCTCCCCACTTCGCGGCGCGGACTCTTGGCCGATGTTCTGCGCGTAGATCGTTACTTCGACGCCCGACACGGTGTCCACCAAATACTGATTGCCGACGCCGGTGAACGTCGACACTCGAACTTGACCACGTAGAGCGTTGTGTCCGGGCGGTGCGACGGCGTTCGTGGCCCCGATGCTGATCTTCTCCGGGCGCACGCCCACCTTGACGATCGTCGAGCCACTCATCGCTGGCACCCGATCCGAGGGAACCGACAGCGTCGACGCGTCGCTCAACGTGACGGTGGCGAAGGAACCTCCCGTGCGCGTGATCTCACCCGACAAGAGATTGGACGCACCGAGGAACGACGCCACGAACTCCGTGGAGGGACTGTCGTAGACGTCTCGAGGCGAACCAATTCCTTCGATCTTGCCGCTGCGCATGACGGCCAAGCGATCGGACATCGTCATCGCCTCTTCTTGGTCGTGCGTCACGTAGAGGAAGGTGATGCCGACTTGCGTTTGGATGCGCTTGAGTTCGATCTGCATCTGACGTCGGAGTTTGGCGTCGAGCGCCGACATCGGTTCGTCCAGCAACAGCAGCTTGGGTTCATTCACGAGCGCCCGCGCAAGTGCGACGCGCTGTTGTTGCCCGCCGGAGAGCTGCGAGGCGCGACGTTTCTCGTAGTTGGGCAAGTCGACGATCTCGAGCAGTGACCCAACGCGTCGGGCGACCTCGGCCTTGTCGAGGTGTTTGCGACGAAGGCCGAAGGCCACGTTTTCGAAGACGTTGAGGTGGGGAAAGAGTGCGTAGGACTGGAACACCGTGTTGACGTCGCGGTGGTACGGCGCCTGGTAGGTGACGTCTCGTCCGCCGAGGAGAATCCGTCCACTCGTCGGCTCTTCGAAGCCACCCAGCATCCGCAGTGAGGTCGTCTTGCCGCACCCGGAGGGCCCAAGAAGACTGAAGAACTCACCCTCGTAGATCTCCAGATTGAGGTCGTCGACGGCGGGTGCGCCCTCAAAGACCTTGGTCACGTGCTCGAGACACGCCACCACCTCACGACCCTTGGCGGTCGACGAAGGCATTTGGGCGCTCGGACTGTCGGTCATGTCGAGAGATCCGCCCATTGGTGAAAACTATACCCAAGGCCCAAGCTCCAATAGGGGCGCTCAATCCTTCGAGAAATCTCATAAAACCGATGAGGCATGTCGTCTTTAACGGGTGAGGCGAAAGCGCCGCCACGCGATGTAGGACCACACGATCTCCGCCAGTCCGAAGGGCCACGCCCCCGCGAGGAACCCGTACGCACTGGAGAGGAGACAGCCCGCCGCGAAGGCCGCGATGAAGAGGCGCCCTCGGCGCTCGAGAGCGTACATCGTCATCATGAACGTCACGGCACAGAGGCCGTAAATGGTCACTGCCATACGCGCTTCTCCTGTAATGAGGTCAAGGAACGCCCGTGACGGGCGAACGCCACGACCTTAAGCCAGGGGACGCTCACCGTTGATTCCACCGCTTCAAGAAGTCCCCTCGGACGACGTCTTCGGCTGCACCGAGGAGGTGGACATTGAAAAGTCCACCTCTTTCGACCGCTACGCGCTCTGACTCTTCGCGGAGGCACGGCACGTATCGTTTCCTGGACGTGGCCCCACGTCATCGCGGACGCTGGCCCTCATTCGCTTCTGGAACTCTCGTTTGAACTCCTCGCCGAGCCGTGTCACGCACGAACAACGGGTGGACTCTAGTGTCTCCTCGTGGGCCAGCGAGACCTCGAAGAGCGCGTGCGAAGCATCTGTCTGAGCCTGCCCGAAGTGACCGAACGAACCAGCCACGGGTCACCAGCCTTCTTCGCCGCGAAACAGTTCGTCATGCTCTGGGCCCACGGTCATCACGATCACGATTTCGCTCATTTGTGGTGCGCCGCGGCGCCCGGTGCTCAAGGAGATCTCATCGCCCAGTCCCCCGATCGAATCTTTCGACCCCCCTACGTCGGCGCGCGCGGGTGGATTGGCGTTCGTCTCGACGGACCCGTCGACTTCGACGAGATCGAGATGTACTGCGAGGACGCCTACCGCTGTGTCGCGACGAAACGTCAAAGGGCTCTACTCGAGGCACGAACGTCGTAGTCGCGCTACTCGTCATGGGTGACGCCGTAGCGACTTGTCAAGAATGGCGGGCGGCGTCGAGAAATAGTTGTCGTCGGGGTTAAGTTCGGTGCCCGGTAAGACGATGTCGTCGACACGATCGAGAACGTCCTGGCTCAGTTCAACGTCCGCGCCCGCCAAAAGATCGTCGAGCTGCTCGGGGGTACGCGGACCAATCAGGACCGACGTGACGGCGGGGTGCGAACGGGCGAACGCAATGGCGAGATGCGCGAGCGCTATCCCGGCCTCACTTGCCAGGTCCGTCAGTTTCTCGACTGCCTCGAGTTTGGCCTGGTTGGCGGGATTGGTGAGGTCGAAGTCCTTAGCCGCCGCGGTCGGCCGGTGGCCCTTCGTGGGGTCGCTTCGACCGGACAGCCAGCCCCCACTCAGTGGACTGAACGAGAGCACGCCCACTTCGTAGCGTTGCGCCGTGGGCAACACGTGAGCTTCCGCCGTTCGAGAGAGCACGGAGTAGCGAAGCTGTTCACTTCGAAAACGGTGATGGCCCCCGGTCTCGGCGCGCCAACGTGCTTCGACCATTAACTCGGCTGGAAACATCGACGAACCGATGACTCGGACCTTGCCAGCGCGAACCAGATCGGAGAGTGCCGACAACGTCTCGTCAATGTCCGTCTCGTAGTCCGGGTGACGCATCTGATAGAGATCGACGTAGTCGGTTCCCAGCCTACGCAGACTTTCATCAATCGCGCGCTTGAGGTATCTCGGTGATCCGCCCCGTTCATTCGCGTCCGGACCCATGGGGAGAGCGAATTTTGTCGCCAACACCACCTCGTCACGACGTCCCTTCAGCGCCTTCGCGACGATCTCTTCACTCTCGCCAACGGAGTAGACGTCCGCCGTGTCGACGAGGTTGACGCCCGCGTCGAGCGCCGTGTGAATCATGCGAACCGACTCTTCATGGTCCGTGTTGCCCCGCGCTCCGAACATCATGGTGCCCAGCGCGACGTCGCTCACGGATATGCCGGAGCCTCCTAAAGTTCTGCGCTTCATCGTGTTCTCACTCTCTCGGGATCCGCTCCCAGGGGACGCTGGCGCGTCGCGTCTCGGTCCTTAGGCGTATTGAGCCCGCGTCGCTGCTGGGCCACGAACGCGACGCGTGAACGTCAACGATCTCTGGTGCTGGTCCGTCGAGGTTGACATCGGGGCGACGCGTGAGTAAGAAGAGACCATGACCACACTGAAGAACCGACCAAACACCGCGCTCGTCGTCGTCGACGTGCAGAACAGCGTCGTCGCCGGGGCCCACGAGCGTGACGCGGTCGTGGCGAACATCAACCGCCTCGTCGAGAAGGCACGGAGTGAGCAGATCCCCGTCGTCTGGGTCCAGCACTCCGACGAAGGGCTAGCGAGAGGCAGCGACGACTGGCGGATCGTCCCCGAACTGGAGCCGGACGACGCCGAACCACTCGTCGAGAAGAACTACGGTGACTCCTTCGAAGACACGAACCTCGAGGACGTGCTTTCGGGCCTTGGTGTGGGCCGGCTCGTCGTGGTCGGCGCTCAGACCGACCAGTGCATTCGCTCGACGCTCCACGGAGCGTTCGCGAGGGGCTACGACGCCACGCTCGTCAGCGACGCCCACACGACAGAAGACGCGACGGAATGGGGAGCGCCTCCTCCCGACAAGGTCATCGCCCACACCAATCTCTACTGGACCTACCAGTCGGCGCCAGGACGAACGGCGGGCACGGTTGCGACGAAGGACGTCGACTTCAACGCCGCGTCCTGATGTCCGTTCCCGGTCGGCCCCCTTACCGTCGCGATATGACACTAACCACCTGTCTCTGGTTCGACGGAAACGCCCGTGAAGCCGCGGAGTTCTACGTGGCGAACTTTCCCGAGAGCCACCTCGGCGACAACTGGATGGCTCCGGTAGATACGCCGGGCAACGAGCACGGCAGCGAGGTCGTCGTCGACTTCACCATCTTCGGGGTTCCCTTCATGGCGTTGAACGGCGGACCGATGTTCCAGTTCAACGAAGCGATCTCCTTTCGAATACCCTGTTCCGACCAGGCTGAGATCGACCACTACTGGGGGCTTCTCACCGACGACGGTGGAGTGGAGAGCCAATGCGGATGGCTGAAGGACAAGTTTGGCGTCTCCTGGCAAATCATTTCCCCGGCGATGGGGCAGTACCTTG